>CAYGRT010000025.1:0-45500 GCA_964352355.1 uncultured Pseudohongiella sp.
GGCGAGCGCGTTCAGCGTCCCGACGCAAACGGCGGGCGCGGCGCCGCCCTTCCGACCTGCCCGCGTGAGCGCAGCGGGGGCAAAGTTCAGCTAAATGGCCAGAAAAAAGTCTTTTTCTTGGTGGCGAGACCCTATGGGGAGGGGTGTAGTTGTAGTGGTGTACATTCGGGAAAGCGGAGATGGGGGTGGGCTGCGATAAACCCCCTCTTTTTTTGTTTTAGAATTAAGACGAATCGAGATGATACGTGATCAAGCGCCTTTGGATTATAGGCTGGCTCATTAAAAGCCTTCTGCACTCATAAATTCAGTGGGTAACGCCTTTAGGAACTCGCTAGACCAGCCTTCTCTTACAGCACTGTCTAGTTCGTCAAAATAATCATAGGTAGTTTGGAAACCATCTCGCAAAACCCTCACTTCTGGCCTATCGAGCTTTGGCATTTCTTGTCCAAGTAACGTGGTGCAAGTCCCACCATTGTTCCTAGCAATGCTAGTTACCTCTTTCGCTCCGAAATTTAATGACAGGGTTCGTGTAGTACAATCGCCTACTAATTGAGCAACAACTTCATCGCCTCCCCATTTAATAATATTATATTCAATTTCACCGGTATAAAAATAGTAAGAACTCTTAGGGTAGATTTTTCCCTGATCGTAATCATGTGTGTCAAATCTATATGCTTTTTCTGTGCAGCGCATATTCTGTTTTGTGCACTCAATTTCACTTTCATTTACGCGAAATGCTAGATTGTCACCAATATCTATATCTTTGTCTGCCATTGCCCAAGAGCCTTGTGCATGCGCCCAATCTCCATATGAAGTTGGCTCTCCTGATCCACTTAATAGAATTCTACTTGGCATATTGCCGTTGAGTGTCTTAGCTAAAATCTCAAATTGAGCCGTTTTGAGAATGCCATCGGCTTCAAACCCATGGTCTTTCTGAAAATTGCGAATCTGCTCATCGATCGGTAATGCATCGGGAAAAGCGTAAAATTGCTTATAGAGTGCGAGCTTTATGAGTAAGTCAATTGCCTCCTCCTTAACGCCCATAAGCTTCATAACTTCGATAGCAGGAAGTTGATTCCGTTCTTCTGCAGGGAGTTTATTGATCTCTTCCATTGTTAAAGTAGATAAATCGTTTTCAGCGGAGAATGAGATACTGCTTGTTGAAATAGCAAGGATAACTAGTATCAAAAATTTTCGCATGTTGGACCTCTAAACGAATGAGCTTATTAGCAGTTTATGGTTGCGCGCTTTAGAAATATACGAACTAAGGCAGCCAGCCTATACCACGAACATCAAAGTATCTATCAAGCAAGTTTAAGTATAAGGTAAACGCGACAAAGAGCGCGCTCAAAGGGAACTTTTGCATTGGGTTAGCAGTCCAATTACTGTTCATTTGTACAGTGCTATGGGTTTGGTGTATGCTATCTCACTAAAGTACCAGCCCTGCCGATAGAAGATCGATACCTTTTGATATATCTGGCAGCCAAACCTATACTGCTCGAGCTATATTATTTTTTTGAATAACCCAAATTTACCCAATAGTAAGAATAGATATCACTTAAAGGTGAATTTATGAAAGACCCCCTAGCAGTTGCCAACAAAATATTAGATTTGGCCTCGAAGGCCAATAAAACCGTTACCCCTATGCAACTAATTAAGCTTGTATATCTCTGCCATGGCTGGTCTCTGGGCATTACTGGCAAGCCCTTACTAGATGAGCACGTTGAGGCATGGAGGTACGGCCCCGTAATTAGAAGCATCTATCAAAAAGTGAAAGATCGTAGAGATTTGCCTGTCGAAGGCCCATTATTGTCACACTTCTTTAGCAAACCAAGTGATGAATTTTCAAGTGATGAGCTAGCGATTATCGAGCAGGTTTATAAGCTTTATGGAGACATGAGCGGCATATCGCTTTCTAATTTAACTCATCAGAGTGGCTCTCCGTGGTCTCGAATTTGGGAGATCGAAGGTCAAAACTCTGAAATTCCGAATGATCTGATAGAGCATCACTATAAGCATTTGTATCAACAACTCACGTCTCAGCAACAAGGCTAAAACTTCTTTTAATGGATAAATCTGATTTAAAAATACCAAAAGAAGTCCAAGGGGCTGAATTCAATGAACCCAGTCTGCTAAGCACAAACGAATCAAAGAAGTTTCAATCAGGTGAAGATTTAGAAGCCGCCGCGAATCACGCCCAACATGGCAGAAGAGAAGATATACGAGACCACTTAGCCTATTGGTTAAAACATTTACTAAGAGCGCTAGCGCTAATTGCAATCGTTTTTGTCGTCATTTGGGCTTGGCATTTACTGGGACCACCAAATTATCGTTGGCTTAGACCCGATGAAATAGAAACTATCAAAAGCGTCTTTAGCACAGCCACAATAGGCGCGGTGATCGGATTTCTAATTAAAAGCAAATACTTGTAGAACGTTAAATCTCCAAATATGACCTTCCGAGCATTCTATTTATGCAACACCAGAAGTAACATTTTGAATTAATTATTTAATTAACTTTTAATATATCAATATGTTATAACAAATATATTAGTCCTCTTCTGGGCACCATAACAAACTGCACACTAGCCACCGTATAAGAGCCGGCAAGTTTAAAAACCTCGAGCCACAGAGGACTAATCCAGTCAGCAATCATAGATTGCTGCCGTTCCAATCAACTCAAAGCTGCGCTTTGAATGCGTTGATCTCCACCCTCTTCTGGGCACCATAACAAACTGCATACCCCACACTGCAATAGAACCTGTAGGTCTACAAACCTCGAGCCGCAGGGAACCAAACCAATCAGTAATCAACTCAATTCGAGTGCGATCATCTTAAGATTTTGCTAGAGCTGGTGTGACAAGTATCGGAACATATCTAATTGCGAAACAGAGAAAGCCACAAAACCAAAAAACCGTTGTTAGGGTTATAAGGGAGCTGCTGCCGGTAAGAGATGCTGCAATACGAGTCGCTGCGGCAAGGGCAAGGAGTATAATTGAGCAACTAAGCAATGGGTGGGAAGCTAGTGGACGGCCAGTGTGACCAAGTGCCGCTCTGGCAGATACGCTAACGATCATTCCAGCTACGGCACCGATAGTTAGTGTATGTATACCAGCAGAAACAGAAATATATCCAGCCGTGCCGAAGCCCACAAGCAAGACTCCTAAAGGAATCCAAAAATACGATAAATGCAGCATCCACACTAGTGGGTCAGCAAGAGTGCGTCGGCCCTGCCAACGCATAAGCCGCCAGAATTGAAGTACTGACGTCAAAATTGATAGGCCTAACACTATAATCCCGTTGATTTCTAAAACTGTTGAAAGCGCAAAAATAAAGAGCGCCGCGCTGGCCAAGATATCGACAGACCCAAATTCGACAGGCAAGTGGATGGATGCCAAGTCTGGACGATTCTTTAGGAGCCAATTGCGAGTAAATGCAGGAATGACCCGCCCCCCTATAAGATTGATCATCAAAATGACTAACCATATTTGGCATAGTATAACTTGGCGCTGCCACGAAGCATGTTGAGACTCTGCATAAAAATACAACGTTTCGAGGATAAGAAAAGCGACGAGGAGAAAAAGAATTTTGTAATTACGCTGATTGGATGCAGAGACGACTTCTCTGGCCATTATGGTTAGTAGCCAAAGCCAAAAAAGAACGGCAGCTAAGGCTGCATACAGCGGCAATACGAACTCTAATCGCGCGACAAGCCAAAACCCACACAGCAAAGCCAACGGCCACCCCCGGACTGCCGGCCTGCCTGTCCATGTGGCTACAGCTGTCAACAAAAACCCTGCAATGGCGGCTCCTGCGAAACCCATAATCATCCCGTGACCATGCCAATAAACAGGATTAACTTGCCACTGTATTGAAATGTTACCGGAGTACCAAAGATACCAAAAACTGATTCCAACAAGGGCTTGAATCACGGCAAGTAAGAATAATGACCGGAAAGCATAGCTGAAGAACAAATAATTTTGGAGTTTGATTACGCTCATCACAACAGTTTAACACCTATGGACTAACCAAACCTGAAGCCAAGCCTGTTAATAGATATCGTTTCTAGCAAACCTACCTTGGACAGATTAGCCTCAAAATTAGATGGGCTTATTTTGACTCTTAGGCCCTATCCCTGAAAGCTTGATAAACAAATAGCGCCAAGGTTAGAACGCCAACCGCAAAGACGATATCCCCAGGTACTCGTGCCCAGACTAAACCTTCCATTATTGCGCTGTGCATGAATTCAGCTGAACGCGCGTAAGCATAATAAAATTTTATACTCGCATAAGCCTGCCACAATCCTTGAGGCAATAATGACAGAAAAGTCATCAAAGCAAGCCCGATGTTAAGCGACCAAAAGGAAGCTTTTAGCAGGTTTTGATTCCAACGGGTTGGATTTGTTAATCCGCGCATGCAATAAAGCATAAGACCAATGCCCAACATGCCATAAACACCAAATAGAGCAGCGTGTCCGTGATTCGCCGTAGTGTTTAACCCCTGCATAAAGTACAGAGCTATAGGAGGATTAATTAAAAATCCGAACAAACCGGCACCAATTAAATTCCATAGAAGCACGGCACTGAAAAACTTAAAAGGCCAATGATAAGCTTCTTCCCACAGCTCTTGATTGTTCATCTTGGCATGATTATAAGCCTCGAAGCCAATTACCATAAGTGGCACAACCTCGAGAGCTGAAAAACTTGCACCAAGCGCCAACACGCCGATCGGAGTGCCGCTCCAGTAAAGATGATGGAATGTGCCAAGCACGCCACCGCCTAGAAAAATTAGTGTTGCCACCAAGACCATCGTGGTGGCAATAGAAACTCTAAGTAGCCCCATACGTACAAACAGTGTTGCAATTATTGCGGTGGCAAAGACTTCGAAAATTCCTTCTACCCACAGATGTACTACCCACCATCGCCAGTATTCCATGACACTGATGTGTGTATTCTTGCCCCACATAAATCCTGCGCCATATAAGAGGCTGATTGAAATCGTCGACACCACCACAAGAAAAATTAGGGAATAGTTTTCATTGAAGCGCAACGTTGGCAGTATCGCCCTTAAAACAAGCAGCACCCAAAGAACCAATCCGATGAATAAGTACACTTGCCAGAACCGGCCCAGATCAATGTATTCATAACCTTGGTGGCCAAGCCAAAAATTGATGGTTAGATCATCTATAAAACCATGAACTGCAAGCCACTGACCTGCAAATGAACCAACTACAATAATAAACAGGCTAATGAATAAAAAATTAACCCCAAATCGCTGAAAGCGCGGCTCATAGCCAGATAAAAGCGGGGCTACATAAAGCCCTGTGGCAAGCCATGCAGTAGCAATCCAAAGCACGGCTAGTTGTGTGTGCCACGTCCTTGTAACGACATAGGGCAGGTAGTCAATAAGCGGCAAACCATATAATCCTTGACCTTCTACAGCATAATGCGCCGTTATTATTCCCAGCAACACCTGGCTAACAAAAAGGAAAGTTACCAACCAAAAATACTTTGCGGTTGCTGCCATGGATGGCGTGATTTGAATACTCTCCATGAAATCGCTTTTAGCGTAGCCGTCTTCCGGCTCCATGTCATTTCGCCAGTCGTCGTATTGACGGGCGTAGTACCAAACAATCCAACCAATACCGGCTAACAAAAGGAGAATAGAAACAAGGCTCCACATAAGCACTCCTGGACTGGGAGTATTGCCAACTAAAGGGTCATGGGGCCAGTTGCTTGTATAACTAATATCGTCATCGGGACGTTCGGTAACGGCTGCCCAGGCGCTCCAAAAAATAAATGCAGAAAGCGCTCTAGCGTCTTCGATATCGAGAGATTGATGTAAAGGAAATGCATAGTCTCGTCGCAGATCTAAATATTCGTCATCACCACTAAATAAGCCGATGTAGTGCTTGCTGACACGCTCAATGGCGTTTACTCGTATATCACTCAATGTTGCCACTTGGTTTGCAGCAGAATATGTATTTTTTCGTATGTCTGCCTTGAGCTCAGCCTTTGCCAAAATCTCACTGCTTGCCGCTGGGATATTAGCCATCTCGTTTTGTGCGACAAACAACGCTAACATGGCCTCCGCTTCTCGATGGAGCCAATCTGCTGTCCAATCCGGCGCGAGATAGCCACCATGTCCCCAAACTGATCCCTGTTGCATACCACCGATAGACTGCCAAACATTTTGACCGCGCTGAATATCATTGCGATCAAACACTATCGCGCCATTTGGACCCTGATAAGACGCTGGAATTGGAGGGCGTTCTTGATATATTTCAAAGCCGAAATATAAAAGCGTAGAAAACATCAGGACCATACTGCAGGTTAAAATCAACCAAAGGCGCCTAGTTGTAAACGTGCTGCGATAAGAATTCACAGTGCATCCTTTTTAAAAAACTGAATCAATTGCTTTTGAAACACTAACAAGTTGTGGTCACCACTAACGCAAAGCCTCTTAGACGACTGTGATGCAATCCCCTGTAGGCCACTACAATAAATCCTGCCTTTGCGATTACATTCATTTTTGCTGTCTTACAAAGTGTTAGCCACAAAAAACTCGCCTAACTTGCTAGTCTTGCGGGCTACTTTTCAGCAAAAGATGCTTCTACAAAATCCTGTGCCAAATGATCTTGTAAATTCCCTAATCTAATTCCTCTGTGACTACCGGTAGAATGATGGCTGAGGGATGTTGAGCATCAAAAAAAATTGTGTTGGTGGCGATCTTGGCGGGGGTTTCGGTGTCGTCTAGTGGCGCCCCATTATTCGGATTCACGGCAAAACGGGGGTAATTGCTGGATGTTACTTGCACCCCTATGCGGTGTCCTTTTTCGAAGGTTTGAGCCGTGCTCCACATATTAATAGTTAACTTTTCTATAGCGCCGGGCTCAGCTAGTTTCACGTCTTCCGCATTTTGCCCATGGCGAAATCGCATGCGTATCGGATAGTCCAAAATGAGGGCTTCATATCCATCAGGGTAAACATCCACAAGCTTAACAACAAAATCCGTATCTAATGCATCAGTGGATGCGAACAATTCCATTTCGATATGTCCGGCAACAACAACATTTTCTTCAAGTACCGGGGTTTGAAATCTAATATAGTCCTCTCGTTCTCCAATTTCGCGCTGATCCCGGGGGCCAACATCACGACCTAAATTTTGACCGCCTATGGTGGGCACAGGGTTTTCAGGGTCAAAGCGGTAACTCACAGATGCGGCATCTGCTGTTGGCGCGTTAGTTGTTATTCCACCATTAGCCTGAAGATAAAACCGCGTATTTTCGTGCTGAGGTGGCCATTGGTTTGAATGAATCACCCGGTTAAGTGGAGAAGGATTCGCTTTGCGAGCTGATGCCATCATGTAGTAGCTCACTGCCGGTTCGTCCATGATGCCATTGTCTTCGCCCTTCAACCAATAGTCCCACCAACGCAGTTGCTCAGTGATATCTCCAGTGATCATGCCTCCACCGGGATAGACTAAATCGCCCTCCAACGCACCGTGTCCGAAGGCGCCCATAAATAGTTTTTGCTTACCACGTGCAGCTTCATTGCCTTCGTTTTGCAAATAGAGAAAATTATAAAGAGACCCTTCTGCATAAATATCATGCCAACCACCAACGTTATATATCGGTATGGACACGTTCTCGCGATGGAACAAGAAATCGCCATCCTTCCAGCCTTGGTCAAGCACGGCTCGCGCTTTATAAGCAGCAATTCGTTCTTCACTAATACCTTGCCCTCTTAGCCAGCCGCCGGAGTGACTCTCTTTGAAAACGCCACCAACAAATCGCGAGCGGTAAAAAAGACTGTCCGGAGCAACAGTTACATAGGCAGCGGTGAGATGAGGTGGTGCGGCTGCAGCGGCCAAATTAGATGTAATCCCAGGCGCTGACGTACCAAAGATGCCTATTTTGCCGTTACTCCATTCTTGAGCGGCTATCCACTCTACAGTGTCATACCCATCTGGCATATCCACTTCGAAAGGCTGGTCTACACCCTCAGACGCATATCTGCCTCTCACATCCTGAGAAACAAGGGCATAACCAGCATCGTTATAGGTTGCTGCACTGCGATCTGCGCCATTTTTGTTGTAAGGCGTGCGAGTTAACACCACTGGCCAAGGCCCTTGCCCATCGGGAAGATAAACATTGGTCGCCAGATTAATGCCGTCACGCATAGGCACCATCAACTCTATCTTGCCCGTGTCCGCGGCAGATACTAATTGAACAAACAGCAGGATAAACGCAGCAATAATGCCGCTAGTTAACTTATTAGTAGACTGCATGGCTATCTCCCAGCAATAGGTATCGTTGAAGCATCATAAGAGCATACTCCAAAGACCAGCAATTGATCTACTTCACTTAGAGCTCAGTCAACTAAAAGGGGTCAGAGACTTTTGAGTTTAAAAGTTTCCGACCCCTTTATTGCGGAACCCGTTAACTTGTTTAGAAGCGGCGGGTAAGCTCTAGACCCCAGCTGCGGCCGGACAGCAGGTTCTGGCTGATTGAAGGTTCAAAGCCAAACGATCCAGAATCAAGCGGTGGTTCTTCATCGGTCAGATTGATAATTGATAGACGCACACGAGTGTCCCGTAGCAATTGATTTTGTGTATCCTCAAACTGATAGCCAACTGATAGGTTGTAGGAAACAACAGGGTCTATTACGCGTCGATAGACAGTTCGTCCTTGAGTGAAGAATGGTTCTATGTAGGAAGGTCGGCCCAAGCTCTCATATACGGCTTGACTGGTGGATGCTCCAGCATCGTGTGTCTCGCCAGTGTAGAAAATTCCTAGACCGCCATTCCATCCACCATTGCGCCAAAAGATGTTACTGGTTCCACGCCACTTTGCTGCGCCATTGGCGTAAAGCTCATTATTAACCACAGGCGCCACATTGGCGGCCGCAAGTACGGATTCGGACTTCCTCAAATAAGCCCATTCAGAGCTGAATACTAAGTCGCCGATTGATAGTCCACGTAGCTCGTAGCGAACACTAAAATCTACGCCTTCATGCTCGCTTGTTGCGAGATTAAGGAATGGTCGGTTACGGGAAAATATCCGCCCAGCCGCGGCAGCTTGAGAACCTGGGTTAGCTGCGTTATATGCCGCGAAAGCTGCTATGTCCTCTGGTGTTAGCGGGAACCGTTCAACGTCTGGATCTCCCTTATAACCTGCTGTTCCACTGCCTAAGTCTATTTGGCTAAGTGGCACACCAGCGGCTAATTGTTGCTCTGTGTATTCTCTAAGCAATGCGGTATCACTTTCATTGATCTGAGCAAGTGAACGCTGACCTAGCAAATTCGTGCGACTAATGTTCCACCAATCGGCGCTAAGTGTTAAGCCTTCAACGAATGGCACTTCCAATACGAAGCCCGCAGTTTCTCCCTCTGACTCCTGCGCCTCTAGATTTGGGTTGCCACCAAAATAAGTGCGCATGACGTAAGGCCCTTCGTTCAATAGCGGATTTCGATAGACATCAATGTCGCCAGCGCCTGCCGTAATTGTCCAGCGTGGACTCGTATTAAGCGCCGCTAAACTAGGTGCCATAAAGCCCTCATTAAAGGATGCTCGAAGCATAAGCCACTCTGCTGGCTTCCAGTTCAACCCGATCTTGGGTTTAGTGGTGTTGCCAAAATCACTGTACTGTTCGTTTCGAGCGGAGATATTCAGCTCTAAACGGTTTACCAATGGGACAGCATTATCCTCGCTGACCAGCGGCACCATGAGCTCAGCGTAGGTACTAGTAACATCGCGATCCCCGAACACATCGGGGCGAGGAGGATGCAGGAGAAAATCGTTATTCAGCGGATCTAAACCTGAACTAATAGGATTCTCTCCACTAAATGGAGGGCGCACGTCTTCAAGGTCTTCCCGTCGATGTTCAACACCCAACGCAGCGAATGCTTCGCCTCCCCACCAACTAAACACGCGACCCGATGCTCTTACATCAGCACTGGCAATATAGCTACTTGCTTCTCGGGCAAAAACCGCCGCAAACGAATCCACTACAGATTGGGGATTGGTATACGGCTGATCGGCAACGACGGCATTATTGTCCACGCGGAAGGTATAACCAAATGGGTTATAAGCGCTGGAGTCACTGCGATCAAACGCCGCTTGCAAAAGGCTTTCTCTAACATCCGGGAATGCTTCATCTTTGCCGTCTACCTGGTTGTAGAAAAGCGAGCCCTCCCAGTTCCACGTTGCTCCAATTGTTCCTCTCAGGCCAGCAGCAAACCGTACCACGTCCGACTCTGTTTCAATTTCTTCCGATGCTAAATCCGCAATGGTCATTTGCGTAATACTAACAGTGGTGGGCGTGCCAACAATGCGTGGGCTGCCATCTGCATTGGGCAATCCCGCAGGGTCATAAAAACGTGAGCCAAATGGATTGTAGGGACTATCCACAGGCATTACTTTTACCTGGTCGGATGTGGGACCATTAAGTGCGAGGGGTTGGCGGCGCATGGTTGAAATAGCGCGATAATAGCCAAACTCAGCAAACGCAGTGATGTTATCAGTCAAGTCGTACTCACCAGCCAAGAAGGAATTGCCGCGGCGCACTTCAGGTGACGCCAGTCCAAACTGATTCAAATCCAGAAAAAACTCAGGATTATTTGCGCGGCTTGGCGCCGCTGTTGTTAGCGTTGGCGTGCCATCAACGGGTCTAAAATAATTACGGCGCGTGCTATCACCAACAAAGAATGTCGGCCAAATTCCCCTAGAGGATCGTCCGTCGAACGGGCCTCCCAGATTGTTAAATGGGGCGGGTGCCCGATCTACGTTCAATGCCGATCGACTAAAATCCCGGTCAGTAAGAGCAATGCTGTCTCTAAATAGTCCTTCAACGGTGCCAATAAATCGTCCTTTGCCCCCCGCTAGATCGGTAGAACCAAAGGTAAACACTAGCTGTGTATTATCACCGCCACCATGTTGAGTCCCACCCTGACGAACGGAAAACTCCATGCCGTCAAATTCTGGTTTCATTATATAGTTGATAACCCCGCCTACGGCATCAGATCCGTATATTGATGAAGCACCGTCACGCAGTACTTCAATGCGTTCAATGCCTTGGGTTGGCAACTGATTCACATTGACCGCTTGCGACAAACCCGCCGTCATTGGGTTGATCGCCATGCGCCGTCCATTGACCAAAATTAGCGTTGCTGTAGCGCCCATGTTGCGCAGGTTTATATTGGCGTTATCGCCTCTTGCGCCCGATGAGCCCAAACGCGTCTCATTCTGCGGCAAACTCACTACCGAAGGCAGCGATGTGAGAAGATCCGCGGGCAGCACTGCGTCTCGCACCTCCATTGCTTCCTCACCAATGAACGACACAGGAATAGTGCTGTTGTCAGAACGACGAATATTAGACCCTGTTACCAATACTTCTTGAATGGTATTGCTCGCATCATCAACCCCCTCAGAAGCTTGAGCGAACGCGCTACAGGAAGATCCGAATAGTGTGCCAGCGATAGCAACTCGGATTGCCAGCTTCAGCGCTAATCGTTGTTGACTACCTTTAACAACACGCTGGCCCGTACAAAGCATAAAGTTCGTTCGATCAAGTAAGTGATACATAGAAACCTCTAATAGTAAGAGCTATAAGTTAACGATCTAAAATTGAATAGGCAGCAGACACCTTGTGACAACTGGCGCTAATTTCGGGCTAGTATCAGAGAAATTGTTGACCAATTTTTGACGGATCCAAGACTTTTTTGTGACATGAGAGGGACCGCTATAGCCCAACCAGAACCAGTTAGTATTGAAGCCAGATTGCCATTAGAGGGGTCTATTAAAGGGGTTGTAGTGAGAGGCAGAAGCTATCATTATCCAGAGATGACTAACTCTCTTAGCAAGTCTCAAGCACGAAAGATAATCATCCGGTCTCAATGCTTGGATAGCCGGCGCAGGTTTAGTGCGGGGATAAATGGCGCACTAGAGGCAATTAAGCACTTGGGCTATGTGCAGATTGATACCCTGTCGGTCGTAGAGAGAGCTCATCTGCATTCTCTCTGGAATCGCGTTTCGCGTTTTTCATCCAGTGATGTGGATAAACTACAAGAACAAGGCAAGATCTTCGAGCATTGGGCTCATGCGTTGGCCTATTTACCGATGGAAGATTTTCGCTTTTCCCTACCCATGATGCGGCGGCTGGCAGCGGGCGAAGTTCACTGGTATCCCAAAAATTCGACGATTACTAAAAACGTGTTAGACCGCATTCGAGCAGAAGGGCCACTGTCTGCGAAAGACTTTTCAGACAAAAAAACTAGCGACAAAATGTGGTCTCGCTCACCTTCTAAAATTGCCTTGGAGCAACTGTTTATGGAAGGGCAATTGATGATTCCAAAGCGGATTAATTTTCACAAAGTGTATGATTTAACAGAGCGAGTTATACCCTCTCATATCAATACCAAACTCCCCTCTACCGAAGAGCTAGCCAATCATTTGCTGACTAAGTTTATCGCCGCAAACGGCATAGCCAAGATCAAAGAAGTCAGCTATCTGCGCAAAGGCCTAGGAAACTCAGTCGCAAATGCCGCTGATGATTTGGTCGATGCCGGCAAACTCAGTCGAATCACAGTCAATGGCGCCGAATATCTCTGCGATAAATCAGCGCTGGAGAATATCGATAAACCGCTGACCAGTAGTTTAGTGCGCATTCTGTCGCCGTTTGATAATGCGGTGATCCAACGCAAGCGACTTAATGAACTATTCGACTATGATTATCAGATAGAATGCTATGTACCCAAATCCAAAAGACGCTTTGGTTACTTTTGTTTGCCAATTCTTTATAACAACGGCTTAGTAGGTAGAATCGATGCAAAAGCAGATCGTAAAAGTGGTATTCTCCACCTCTACCAACTTCATGTTGAAAGAACTTTGCAGTCTTCAGATCGCTTTTTTAGTAAGCTACATTCTGAGTTGTACCGCTTCGCTCAGTTCAATGGCTGCAGTAAAATGCAGCTTCACCATGTTTTTGGCGCAAGCAAGCCTGACTGGAATTAACCGGCCGGGATCATCGCCTAAAAATACACCCACCATTGTAATAGTTGGAAGTTCAGTTTGCGCTTAGGACTAGGTCTTGTTTTTGCAATTATCATCGTCAGCGTGGGCGCTCTCGCCTTTGCCGAGCAAGAAGCTATTGTAATTTTCGTCGAAGAAAATGTGCGCTCGTTGCCTCCTTACTTGGCCGCTTTGATCATCATCGCGTGGGTAGGGATTGGCACGTTAGTTTTAATCCCCAACACTGTCTTGTTTGTTACTAGTGGCTCGCTTTTTGGATTCTGGATGGCGTTTAGCTTTAATTTGATTGGCTTTGCCTTAGGGGCATCCTTGGCGTTTTTTATCTCCCGCTATGGGTTTTACGACTTTGTTAAAGCCAAAACTCATAACATGTTGCAAACCTTTAACTATCGATTCAGCAATGCAGGTTGGAAAGCGGTAGCAGTGGTTCGCCTCACGCCAATTTTTCCGTCGTTTGCAGTAAATTACTTGTTAGGCGTTACTCATGTTCGTTACCTAGACTACATCTGGGCAAGCGTCGTCTTTACAATTCCAGCCTGTCTGTTGGGCACGCTTTTTGGTGATGTTTCTATTGCTCTGCTGCTGCAGAGTAATCCGTCACCAAGAGTTGTCGCGGGGTTTATCGGGTTGGCTTTAGCCATTGTCGCAGGGGTTATCTATACAATTAAGCGGCGCGCCACCAGTGCTCAATAGAGTTGGCATAGTATCTCGCCAAATCCAAGCGATCAGTGTTGATTTCATAACGATCATCTTTCTCAATGACAATCTTACGATTGCATAGTAACTCCAAGGCGTTAGACAAAGTCCGTTGCCGAGGCTTCTGCTCGAGCTTCATTGGCGCTCCACGTTCTATCATCCCATCGATCAACTCGTCACAGTGACTCACAATCTCAATAGATGTAAGTGCATGGCCTTGGGCTTTGAGCATCACCGCGCAGAGGATGGGAATAGGGATGATAGGCATGACAAAGCGCAATGCGTCCATCAAACTTGCCGCAAGTTCTTTTACTCGCCCAATACGCAGGGTTTTCTCTGCATGTTTAAAGTCCACATGATTAGCAGCGCAGTACTGTCTCATTGACACTGGCACACCGAAATTCACGCTGGCATAGCCAAATCGGCTCCAACGAACACGAGAACCGGCAAACAAATTGTGTCTCAAGAAAGACGTGAAACGCTTACATTGCTGCCAAGTGCTCGCGCGCCGCTCTGCCTTATCCCACTGCAGCAAATTTTCATCTTCTAGCACCCGATCGTAGTTTATACCGATAGGCACAAACACCACGTCCCTATCTGAAAGCGGATCGTAGTGCCGCAGGATATAATCCAAAAATCCGACTTTTGGCTCAGCCAAACGGCCATCTCTGCTTAACCCGCCTTCAAGAAAAACAGCCTGGCAAACACCGTTCTGAGTGGCCATATACACATATCGCTCAAGCACTTTTCGATACAGCGGGTTCTGAGATCCCCGCCGTACGAAAAACGCACCCATGGCCCTGATCAGAGATTCCAAAGGAAATACTCGCGCCCACTCACCGACAGCATAAGAGAGTGTCACCCGCTCTGCGGCAAGGTAACTGATCAATACATAATCCATATTGCTGCGATGGTTCATTACAAACACTACGGTAGAATTGGGATCAACTTTTTGCAGTTCGGAAGGGTTTGCAGCTGCCACTCTGACTCGATAGATAAAACGGGATACGCTCTTTGCAAGCCAGTAAAACACCTGATAATAAATATAGGCGTTGAAGGATGGTACTATTTCTTGGGCATAGCTGCGCACTCGTTGCTGCAACACTTCTCGCGGAATATTTTGTTCCGCCGACTGCGTCTCGATGGTTGCCAAAATATCTTGGTCAAATAGCAACTGATCAATCAACACCTGCCGCTTGGTACTTTGCAAAGGCCGGATGGAAATCTGTAAGCTGGAATTGAGCTTCTCCACAGCGCGATTTAGTCGGCGTCGAATAAACCAGCGCACGCTGGGAAACAAGACGCTCATCACCACCGCATAGCCAGCAAAAGCGACTAACAGGAGAAATAACCAAATAGGAATGCTTATAGTGGAATCGAACACGTTTCAAATCTCTTATTTTTATAGTTGGCAGTGTGCCACGATTCATTAGTAGTTTACCAACTCCTCTAGTGGCCCACGGCAGCAAGGGTTATAGTGGCAGGACACTGCTGCCAAACTTTACCTAAAGCGGAGCAACAAAAATGAAAACACTGCTTTTGACACTTTTGCCATCGCTTTTTGTGGTCTCGCTGGCGGCCGCACAAACAACAGGGGCGCCCCCAGCGCTTTACATGACCGAAGCCGAAATACTGCAATCCCTTGACGAAGCCGCTGCAGCGTCTGCCTCATCTGGAGGCTGGTCGGTCACCGTCGCGCCCGGCATTTCTATTCGCCGGCGCAGCAGCAACGTAGCGCAGTATGCCATCATCCATCCCTACAGCATGGAGATCTACCGTGTATTGGCAGGCTCGGGCACTTTTGTTACGGGTGGCAAGCTCAACCTACCTTTGGCAGAATCACCGAGTGAAGATATCGTGCGAACGCTTCATGGCGTGGAAGGCGGCCTAGAAAGAGAAGTCAAAGCAGGTGATGTATTAGTGCTGCAACCAGGCACACCCCACTGGTTCAAATCGATAGATGGCGAGGCCATCACGTATATGGAATCCCGTGTTCGCATATCGACCCACCCCATCCAGTTTCAAAACTAAAACACCTAGACAAAAAGGCGAGCAGCCACAACCAACAAGGGCAATGAAATTAAAGTTCTAAGGAGAAAAATGATAAATAGCTGACCAATGTGCAATGGGATAGACGAGCGCAGTATCAAAGTGCCATTCTCTGCTATAAAAATCAGCTGAGTAATCGATAGGCCCGCGACCACGAACCTTGAAACGGGGTCCTCCATAGAGCCTGACATGATTGCCGGAATGAATTGATCAAAGAACCCGACCAAGGAGCCAGACACAACAGCACTTGGGTCTGGAATCTGCAGCAACTGAATCAGCGGCAGCATGGGCAGACTAATCCAATAAAAGAAATCTGAATAGCTGTAGATCACCAGCGCGATAAACTCGATCGTCATTGCCGCAGGTAATACCGAGATAAAAATATCCAAAATATTACGCGTCCCATTTTTGACGATTAGTCTCATTGATGGCCCCTGCTGGGCTCGATCAATGGCTTTTGCCCAAGCCTGCTTGAACAAAGGCTGCTGCGCGTTGCTGCTAATTTTATCTTCGTGCTTTTGATTGAAGTAAGAGTTTGTAACTCGACTTAACGGCGGTAGCCGTGGCGTAATAATCGCCGCCACGATACTGCAAAAAATAACTGACAGGTAGAAAGGAAAGAAGATATAGTCAATCCGCGCCATCTGAGCAATAACCACGGAAAACGGCAATGACACAGCAGAAAAGTTGGTAACCACCACAGCCGCTTCTCGGGCTGAATAATGCCCTGCCTCATACTGGCGTATCGTCAAAATAGTGCCAACGCTGGAGTCACCCACCCATGACGTTAGCGCATCTAACCCCGCTCGCCCAGGTAATCTAAACAATCGCTTAAAAGGCATTGTTAAGAGTGTGCCCACTAATTCTAAGAAGCCAAAATCCGTGAGAAAAGGTAATAAATAGTTGGCCACAATCATAATACAAAAGATGATGCTGGCCATTTCAATGTAAGCCACCGCGCCGGTGTTCTCACCCACTATCCACTCAGGCCCAATCGCAAATACCGTTAGGGGACACATGACACCGCCAATCACGCGGAGGCTCAACCAAATACCGTTGGTACAGAACAGATGTTTTGCAAACCCATTACGCAGTAGCCATTCTGGTTTAAAAATAGACGCATAGCTTGAAGAAATTGCAGAGAAAGCGAACAGACTCGCTAGAAGGATAGGCAGTATTGGCTGCAATGTAAGTCTTAGCAAATCGGCTAGCATCCCTATAACAATTGTTTGCTTGCCATCGACACTGATGGGAATCAGAAATAGCGCCACTCCCACTGCAGAAGGAAGCAGAAAGTTGAGAAGCCTGTACTTTACCGAGTAAGTCAATATAGCATCCGTCGATTTAAACCACGTATAATCGCGCACTAATTCACAGGTCGCCTAATAAGTCCACCGGTCTGACTATAACCTAGGTAAAGTAAATGTTCTCTAATGCAATCGTCCGCAGCCCATGCTTTAACTTGATCGCGGGCATCACAACGGCGAATCTGGGCGCTCCGGATTATGAAAAAGCCCGTTACCAGCATAAAAAGTACATTGAAGCTTTAGAAAACTGTGGCGTAAGTGTCACCGTGCTCGATGCGGACGAGGACTATCCTGATAGCGTGTTCGTCGAAGACACCGCACTCATTACTCCAGAATGCGCAATACTCACCAATCCCGGGGCAGTGTCGCGTCGTGGCGAAACTGAATCTATCGGTGACGCACTATTGGAATTTTATTCAGAGCTTGAAGAAATCAAGACCCCTGGCACGTTAGATGCGGGCGATGTGATGATGGTGGGAAATCATTATTACATTGGTCTATCAGATCGAACGAATCTTGCTGGGGCTTCGCAGTTGATTGAGATACTCGAGGATTATGGCCTGTCTGGGTCCACCGTAAACATGAGCAATATCCTGCACCTAAAAACCGGCTTGAGCTACCTAGAAAACAATGTGCTGATGATTGCTAGCGGATTTTCTACCGAGCCACAGTTTGCAGATTTCGACAAAATTCCAGTCCCCGATAACGAAGCCTACGCAGCCAATTCGCTATGGGTAAATGGCACCGTTTTGGTGCCTGCTGGCTTTCCTCAAACTAGCGCGGCCATTCAAGAAAAAGGCTTTAAGGTAATCGAGCTAAATGTGTCTGAGTTTCAAAAACTCGATGGCGGCCTGAGCTGCTTGTCGCTCCGATTCTAGCTACTCTTCCTCTACTGCTATTACTTAGTTTTTGCAGCGTCTAGCATTTGCCGTATACGGGCGGCCTCCTCCTCTGATAGACCGCGATAATTTAGAAGCGCCATCATCAATTTCTCTGGCGCTCCGCCGCAGGCTTTGTCTACCATTTCGGCGACCCGCTGACCCAGATTTTCTTCCCTTGGAACAACTGCTGAATAGAGATAGCTCCGGCCCTGTGCTCGGTATTTTAGCCAGCCCTTTTCACGCATTCGATCCATTAACGTGCGCACCGTGTTCCTAGCGATAGGACGATTTTGATTCAGTATCTCAGTAACTTCTAAAACACCGACCTCGCCTCTGTCCCATATAACTTCCATCACTTCCCGTTGCGCCCTCGTAAGAGGTGGTTTGCTGTTGTCCATTTCACACGTCCTCCTCTAATTCGAATCTAAACAAATACTGAACCCCTTCTACTTTTATTGCTTCGCCATTTTCAACCCGGGGTTTAAAGTAGAATTCCGCCGCCGCTTCAAGGGAGACACGATCAAAAGTAGTCAATGGATCTGAATCAATCACTCGGAGGGTTTCTTTATCCACATAGCCGTCCGCCCCAACCGTAAATTCCACTAGAACCCAGCCTTCAATCCCTGCATTAGCGGCTTCAATAGGGTACTGCGGTGATCTAGCAACAAGAGGAAGGTAGTTGTTACTGCTAAAGTTATCCATCAGTCCCATGTCGGGGCGAATGGTTTGCGAACTTATAGTTGTTTGCAGCTCTTTAATCGCTTCGTCTCGCTGTTCTTCACGGTCTAGCTGTGTATAGATCGATCTCAAGTTATTCCAGTCCCTGGTGTCATTAAAGGTCAAGATCATTTCTTTTGTCAGCTCTAATGATTTTTCTAATTCGTTAGTTTGATAGTACATTCCATTCAAATAGACATAGTCATCACGACTCAGCTCATCTTTCCCAATTAGACTCATATAGCTTTCCCAGTAACTAATGGCTGGCGATAACTCATCAAGCTGATAATGCGCATAGGACATGCCTCTATACACTAGCTCATTCTCCTCCGCCGCTAAATCTCTCCAACGCGTATAGTAATTAATAGATCCCTGCCACTGCTCCAATGCTGACGCCAGCTGACCTAGTGATTTGAGTGCCCGAAGTCTAATCTCGGGTTGTAGCTCGTCAATCGCAAGAATTCGCTCGAAGGTTGTGACGGCATTGGGATAGTCTTTTTGCAATAGGTAGTAGTTGGTCAAAAAGTTTAGCGATGTTGCTTTTTCAAAATCATTGAGCGTATCAAACTCATCTAGGGTAAGTTGATCGAGTATCTCCTTAGCGCGAATCCGATTGTCAGCGTAATTGTCGTCCTCTGGGTCACCGGTCAATAAGGGCTGTAATTCCTGAATCAAAACCAATACTGCGTCACTAAGGACCTGCGATGTGCGTGGGGGCGGTGGATCTCGCGGCTCTGACTGCGCGGTCGATTGAGTCATTATGTACCGAGCTTCGGCAGATTCACTCGGATTACTGATGAGGGGGTTCGGCTCAGTACTAACATCATTTGCAGCGCTAGCAACAGATGCAGGGTCGCCCACTTGGCAAGCCGAAATGAGTAACGCGGCAATAAACATACTGCATTGAATACAGTAGCTTGCGGTTTTAGATAGATTCATTGACGTTTCTCGATTAGGGTTAATTAGATCCTTAATTCTGTCTTCGAGTCTCCACTGTTGGCCCGCAATACCAAGAGCGAACTTGCCACCACCATAAGTGGAGGCGTTGAGCTTAGTACTGGCTATGCCAATCAAAAGTAAAGCCTCGCCGTAACTGACCGAGTCAGTTTTTGCTAACACGTAGTTGTCGCAGATTTCTTCTCTAGAACGATCAATAATCTTGTCCATCATGTGTACTAAGGGATGAAACCAGAACAATGCGAGGGTAACTTTCTGCCCGTAGTTTGCGACGATGTCTTTGCGTTGGAGATGAGCTAGTTCATGGAGCAACACGCCACAAAGCTGTTTTGCACTTAGTTGATCAGTGAGATTTTTAGGGAAATAGATTGTGGGGTTCTTAATCCCGACAAGAATGGGGGATGCAATTCCATAACATATTGCGAATTGGACGTTGATTTCTTGCCCAGAAATAGTCTTGAGAGCGGCTCTAACCGCTCTTTCTTGATTCATTGCCAGGCTTGTCGCGCTACCTAGTATTCTTTTTAACTTTACTTGAGATCGAACTAGACCCAGAAGTGCTAATCCAAATCCAATGCACCACAGGATGATTAACAAAGCTGTGAGCGTCATTGTAATTTCACCAGAGGTGCTCGACACCCCTTCACCTAATAAGCTCTCCGTTGGGTTTAGCAATGAAAAATCAAACCAGAGATCATCGAGGTTGAGCAAGAGCGGAAATGATTCGATGATGAACGTCGAACTATTGCCTGCCGCTGTAGAAGATGACAGCTCGTCCAGCCCAATGGAAAGCAGTGACTGCTGATTGAACTGGAATAGCAGCGAGGAAATTAATACAAAAGGCAACATAAGCATGCCTGAATAGAGCACGCCATATCGACTCACAGGGCTACCACGAAAGAAAAACCCAGCCGTTAGGGCAACTAAAGCAACGGCGGTAATGTGCAGCAGCAAGTTCGCTAAAGTGGCACCATTTATGGACCCGAGCAAAGTGAAAATTGATAGCATGTAACCTCCAACCTATCTACCCAGACAGAAACTGAACGACCATTAAACTACATTTGTAGTTCAATATGGCTACAAATGTAGTTTATGTCAACAATTTTCTTTCTTGTCGTATCTTTGACATGATTTGACGTTACATTTTTTAAAAATCTTTCTTAGGACTAAAAAATGAAAAACCCAAGACTTCAAATCTGCCTAGTCTTATTGAGCTGCTGTTGGATAGGCGCAGCTAAAGCCCAAAGCGTCGCCCTACCTGACCACACTCCTTACGAAATACAAACCTTCGAGGCTGAGCAATTAGTCAGCTATCCTGCACCCGAAGCAGGTCAAGGTGCGGCGGCGGATAAAGAATTTTTCTATGCCATTGTCAATTCAGTCATCGGAAAATATCGCAAAGGCAGTGGTGAGTTTTTAGATCGCTGGCTTGGCAGTCGAGGCGGTCCTATTCGTCACCTTAACAGCTGCTTTGCCGAGCTAGAAAAGCTATTTTGCTCCAATTCGAATTTCCCTGAAGTGCCAATGGCTAGCTCGATCGAAGTCTTCGACTCTGCCACAATGGATCATATTCAATCTTTAAGTCTGGGTGTTCTCGAAGAAGGCTCTCTCACGTGGTTTGATCATCTTGGAGACGGTTGGGTGGCTGGCTTTGCTCACTATGATGAGAGCGGTGGACTAGATTACAAAGATCATTCCTTCGCTTCGATTGTTCGCTACGACTCAGCTTGGCGCCGCCAAGGTGGTTGGATGCTGCCTGAGTCGGTTATTGACCGAATGAAACCCCATGCCGCGTCAGGTGGTGCGATAGGCCCTGATGGTTTGCTGTATTTGACCGGCCATGATCGACCGGAAATGTACGTCATGGCTGCCCCTGTGATGGGACCGAAACTGATTCACATAGCAACCATTGCTATTGATATCGAGGGTCAAGCGTTCGCATTTGACAAGTCGGCTGAAAAAACCACCGTGTGGGGAATTAGCAGGCCGAATCGGGAAGTTAGGGCCTTTCAGCTTCCTCCAATCGAGATACCGGCGGGATTGCAGCCCATAACCAAAATCTCGTTCGAGATTTAGACTCCAAGCAAGCCAAAAGCCAGTTTGCTGCGTATACTACCCGTCTCAATAGACAACGGGTATGTTCGATTCAATGGGATCCTTTTCAACCCCACGTATCGCAATTATCGGGGCAGGGCTTGCCGGTATTGCCGCAGCGCGGGAACTTACTTCTCTTGGCGACGTGCGGGTGTTCGAAAAGTCCCGGGGGCCTGGCGGTCGTATGTCATCTCGCCGTGCCGACCCTTTTCAGTTTAACCATGGTGCACAGTTTTTCACGGCTCGCTCAAAGGCATTTAATTCGCTGATAGAGCAAGCTGAACAGTTGGGTGTAGTTAGCCAGTGGCAGCCCAAATTAGTTACTCTCGACCCTAACGCCGAATCGTTCAAGCGTTCGTGGTTTGAGCCCCATTTTGTACCCAATAACGGCATGAATGCCTTAGCAAAATTTCTTGGGGCTGAATTAAATTTATCGACTCGCTGTGAAATAACGCAGTTAATAAGAAAAGATAATTGCTGGACACTAATCGAAGCCAACGGCGCACAGTATGGGCCCTTCGACTGGGTGCTTTCATCCGCGCCAGCCGCTCAAACAATGACCTTGTTGCCTCCCACCTTTAGTGGCTTTAGCGCGCTAAACTCGGTGAAGTTTAGCTCTTGCTTTGCCTTAATGTTGGGGTTCACTCAAACCGTAGATTTTGGTTTTGAAGCGGCCGTGATAAAAAACTCTAGTCTTAGTTGGGCCACCACGGCAGTCAACTCTGGACGCTCCACGCTGCTTGCCCATAGTGACAACAGCTGGGCGGATGAAAATTTAGAAGCCAATAGCGAGTGGGTTCAACAGAAGTTACTGAGCGAGCTCTCTCGCGTAGCACCCAAACAGTTGCCAGCAGCTGCTCATGTTGCCTTGCATCGCTGGCGTTTTGCTCGATGTGAATCACCATTGACTGAAACACATCTTTTGGACAAAGAGCTGGGACTAGGAGTTTGTGGCGATTGGTGCGGCGGTAATCGGGTAGAAGATGCATTTACCTCGGGTATGTCTTTAGCTAAGCAGTTAAAAACAAACCCGATGCGTAAATAGTCGACACTATCTCGCTAACAATGCAACCAATAACCTAATTTGAGTATCATCTAGCCGTTTTTCAAACGCCGGCATTATGCCAAAGCGTCCATTGCGAAGAGTCGTCTTGATGTCTTCCAAAGTGCCACCATACAACCAGATATCATCAGATAGTTTAGGCGCGCCAAGCATTGGATTGCCCGCGCCATCTACCCCATGACATGCAGCGCACATCTGCTCGTACTGAGTTTTACCCGGATGATTCCCATCCGCGCCAGAACTAAGCTGGTCAACGTAGGATGCCACATTGTCAATTCCGGCATCCCCGAGCACTGCCCCCCATGCAATCATGTTGGCATTGCGGCCGGCGCGGATGCTTGTTTCGATTTGCTCTGCACTACCACCCCACTGCCAATCTACATCGTGTAAATTAGGGAAGAGTGATGCCTGACCCCTACCCTCAGGACCGTGGCAGGCTGCGCACTCGCGCTTGAAGATTCTTTCTGCTGTCTGCATTAAATCCAAATCGTTTTGAATTTCTGCGATGCTATTATCGACAATGGCCTGACGAGTCTCAGCGAAGTTTTCATCAAAATTATCATAGGCCATAACCATACGCTTACCTTGGGACCAATTGAGCAGCCCCTCATAGGAGCCTAGGCCAGGGAAAAGCATTAAATAAATTAAGGTGAACACGAGCGATGCAAACAACATCCAAAACCACCACATAGGCGGAGCAGAAGCCCCCTCTCGTAGTGATCCATCCCAAACCGGTTCCACGTCGTGTTTACCTTCATCGCTCTTAGCAAAATACACGCTCAAAATTAGCCAAGCCAGGCCAATAAGTGACAAAACCGTGAGAACGATTATCCACCCACTCCAAAACGATGATGGCATATCAGCTGTCATTACTTCACCGCTCCTTTGTCTGTGTTTAGATCGCTTTCTAAAACATCATCATTGAGAGGTATGGCTGCAATATCCTTAAACTCAGCACTCGCACCTCGAGTACCAAACCAAATGGCAACGCCAATCATAAAAGCCATGACCAGCATGTCACCTAAAAATATGAACATAGTCATTAGCTTTCTTCCTCTGAGAAACCTGTTCCCAACATTTGTAAATATTCGATAACAACGTCTATCTCTTTTTTACCCTCTAAGGCTGCTGCCGCACCTGCAATATCTTCATCAGTATAGGGATGACCCAGCGTGCGCAGTGCTTCCATTTTTGCAGTGATGTCTCCTGCTTGCGAAGCATCTCGCCGGCCTAGCCATGGGTATGCAGGCATAATACTTGTTGGCACGACCGAGCGAGGATCGAGTAAATGCACACGATGCCAATCATCTGAAAACTTTCCACCCACTCGATGCAGATCCGGCCCAGTGCGCTTCGAGCCCCATAGGAACGGTCGGTCGTATACAAATTCACCGGCCCGAGAATAAGGCCCATAGCGTTCAACCTCCGCAATCAAAGGTCTGATTTGCTGCGAATGGCAAGTGTTGCAACCCTCTCTAATGTAAATGTCTCGCCCCTGTAATTCAGTGGCTGAATACACGCGAGTGTTTGCTGTAGCGGTGCTTAGGCTATCTTGATTAATAACAGGCAAGACCTGTACTAAACCGCCAATAGCAGAGACAAACAAAATACCGAAAATGAGTAAGCCAGTGTTCTCTTCAATGCGTTTGTGTACTGATAGTCCGCTCATGCTGCAACTCCATAGGCTGGGTCAACGGGAGGGACACTTACTTTTACGGTGCGCTTTCCTGCCAAGGTCATAAACAAGTTGTACGCCATCAAAATAGTGCCAAGAAGGAAAATTAACCCTGCCACTAAACGCAGTGTGTAATAAGGTGCCATGCTGCTCATTATGTCTTTAAAGCTGAAGCTCAGCTCACCGATTTCGTCTACACTTAACCACAATAAGCCTTGAGAAACACCCGCTGCCCACATAGACATGATGTATAGCATGGTGCCGGCAAGTGCTAGCCAAAAATGCAAGTTGGCCAATCTAACACTATGCAACTCGACACCGACTAGTCTAGGTACCATGAAATAAAATGTGCCATAGGTGATCATAGCGTTCCAGCCAAGCGCGCCGGAATGCACATGGCCGATGGTCCAATCGGTAAAGTGGCTAACCACATTAACACTTGGAATCGACATCATTGGCCCTTCGAATGTGGCAAGCCCATAGAATGCCAATGACAGAACAATAAATTTAAGCGCAGGATCGGTACGCAGTTTTTTCCAAGCAACGCTCACCGTCATGATGCCGTTAATCATGGTAGCCCAGGAAGGTGCAAGCAGAATTACGCTCATGACAACCGCTGTGCTTTGAACCCATTCCGGAATGGCATTGTAATGAAGGTGATGAGGGCCTGCCCAAATGTAGCTGTAGGTGAACGACCAAAAGGCCACCACGGATAAACGGTAGCTCCAGATTGGCTGCTCTGCGTGCTTAGGTAAAAAGTAATACATCATGCCGAGAAAGCCACCGGTAAGCAGAAATCCAACCGCATTGTGACCGTACCACCACTGCACAACAGCATCCTGTGCGCCGGCATAAATAGAATAAGACTTAGTCAGACCAACAGGAATCGCGAGGTTATTCACTATATGGAGCATCGCAATAACAATAATTAGTGCGCCGTAGAACCAATTAGAAATATAGATGGGTTTGATTTTTCGAGTGGCGATGGTTCCGAAGAATACGATACCAAAGCAAACCCACACGATGGTAATGGCGATATCAAACGGCCACTCTAGCTCTGCATATTCTTTCGACGAGGTCATGCCACCCAACAGAGAAAGACCTCCAAGCAGCACAATTAGTTGCCATGCATAACAGCAAAACCATGCGAGTTTAGGCGCAAACAGCGGCACGTGAGACGTTCGCTGGACGCTATAAAATGCCGTGGCCATAAGTGCGGAGACACCAAATCCGAAAATGATGCCATTAGTATGCAGTGGCCTTAAGCGTCCAAAGGAAAGCCAAAACTGACCAAAGTCAATGGTGGGCCATATTAGCTCTGCCGACAGATAGACGCCCGCTGTCATGGCCGCTATCGCCCATATAATGGACGCCTGAATAAGCCGTACTACCACCTTATCGTGATAGACCAGATCGGTTCTCTCGTTAATTGCCGTTGTCATTTTTACCCTTTGCAGACGTTGTTCTGCTAAATCAGATTAAATCAAAAAAATATTTCAATCCTGCTGCTAAACACCTAGCAGCGGACCAATGCCTAAGGTCCAGAACGACATGCTTATCCCCAATAAACTTACCGCCGCCACTAGCAGCCAACCAACCAATGAAGATGCCATTAACATGCCTCGCTCTGGCGGAGTCTCTAGCACTATAGGAATCCCTTTATACAGCAAATACATGCTCCACATCATTGTGGGGATTAACACCAGCATGTTGACAAAAACGTCGGGAAACAAATGGATCAAACTGGCTATGGCCAAAGGCTCACCAACGATGGTAATGAGTGCAAAGTGTCGTCCGAGAGAAGTGCTAGCCCCATAAGTCGATGCCATCCATTGACTAATGAATGCAGTAGTTACCAACCCGAATATCAGCACCAACAAATAGGCCACGCTAATCATGACAAGGGCATTTGTGTTTAGCATTAGAGGATCTGGAGCACCCAGTCTCCAGCCAAAATTCGCAGCCCCGATGAAAGAAAACAGGGGCGGCAAAAGCAGAAGCCAAATGGAATACCGCAGCAAAATGCTCACTGGCGAAGGTTCCGTCTTCGCCAAGCTGCTAAACGCGTCAATTGGCTGGTACAGTGATTTAAATAGTAAGAATGAATAAATGCTTGAACTCATTTACAGAGATTTCCAGATTAAGGTTGAAGCGAATGATATAGGGCTTAAATAGCGTTGAGTTGATCTGCCTCAACGCTTACCAATTCCCTATGTCACATTTAGCAAAGATCCTCTAATTCTCCCAGTTGAGCCTTTGGTATTCAAACCAAACTTATCCAGATTGCCCAACAGGCTAATGCGGTTACTACGGGAACAGTCATCAGATAAACCATATTTCGAACGTTAATCATTTTCAATACTCCTTGCGCAGTTAGTGAGTGTCACGCTGATCGCGAGCAACTGAAATAAAAACCCTCTCAGCTTACCCGTAACAGACTCGCGTCTTACACTATTCTTTGCATGGGTCGTGCCAGATTTTCTAAAGATTCTAAGCTATTGATTTAACTACTATTGGTAGATGCTAAAAGCACAACTTGCGCCAAAATAGTTGACCTAGGGCGAGAATCTTGCCAAATTTGTCACCAATCTTGTCAATGGTGACACAATGACCCTTATAACTAGCGATAATCAATCTCCTAACGCCGCCATGCTGGAGGGCTTTGAATGCCCTGCCATATTGGTCTCTGCCAACTACGAAATTATCGGAACCAATAAAAAATATAGCGATGCCTTTGGCCGCATCGATCTAAGCGAAACTCATCATTGCTACAAGGTGTCCCATGGCTATGACCTGCCCTGCGATCAGTCGGGCGAAAGCTGCCCCCTAGCCGCAGCAAAGACTTCACTTAGGAAAGAAAGAGTGCTGCATATCCATCAGACACCTCATGGCCGAGAGCATGTGGATGTCGAAATGTTGCCAATCCTAAACCCCGCCGGTGAGATCGTTTATTTTGTTGAACTACTTAGGCCACTTCCTTTAGCCAGCGGTCAATTGGACTCGCAAGAACTGGTGGGTGAGAGCGGCGCGTTCAAGACTATGCTAGAAAAAATCGCTCGGGTCAGCGGCGCGGAAGCATCGGTTTTGTTGCAAGGGGAGTCTGGTACCGGAAAGGAGTTAGCTGCCCGTGCCATTCATATGGCAAGCTCTCGCAGTGCTAAAGCCATGGTTACTTTAGAATGCTCAGGACTGACAGACAGCCTGTTTGAGACTGAACTATTTGGCCACGTAAAAGGCGCCTTTACTGGTGCAAATTCTAGTAAGAAAGGCTTGGTTGAACTTGCGGATGGAGGCACTTTGTTTCTCGATGAGGTTGCGGATATTCCATTGAACCTGCAAGTGAAACTGCTGCGACTAATTGAAACTGGCACCTTTCGGCAAGTTGGCAGCGTCGATGTAAAGCGCTCGGATTTCCGATTAATCTGCGCTACCCATAAAAACCTAAAACAGTTGGTTGATGATGGACTCTTTCGCAACGATTTGTACTACAGGATCAACGTGTTCCCCGTGACAGTGCCAGCGCTGCGAGAGCGCAAAGAAGACATCCCGCTGCTGGCAGCCGCCCTGCTCAGACGCATCGAGCCCGACCGGGCCATGACACTAAGCGATGCTGCTGTTCACTGTTTGAAGAAGCACAGCTTCGAAGGCAACATTCGCGAACTGAGAAATTTGTTGCACCGAGCGGTAGTCTTAAGTGATACCGAGCAGATAAGTGAAGCAACAATGCTGCGGTGCATTGCCCCTGAGCAAAGTTGCGCGAATGCAAGTAAGCCTGGTGTGCTTATGGATTTGAAAACCGCTGAACAAAATCACATCCAAAATGTATTGAGCGCTTGTGATAACGATAAAGAAGCCGCGGCTAAAGTGCTCGGGATTAGCTTGCGGTCACTTTACCGCAAGCTAGAACTACATGACGAAGAAACTGTCTAGGGTGGTACTTTACTACTGCCCAACTACTCTAAAACTGTACGACCCTGAGTAAGTCGCTGGGTCATCACCCACCTTAGTCACCCACTCTACTGAGTATTCTCCTTCGGTGACGGGATCAAGAATTTCGATCATCAGATCGTCCATTCCCATGGTGTGCAATCCTCGCAGCCTGTGCTCACCGGTCGGGCCTATTAATTTGAGACTGCTAGATTCTACGACTGGAAGTGCATCGTAGAATAAGCGCAAAGTTCGAGGTGCCCGGGTGAGGCTGCTATCCAAATCAGGCTCGGCGCCAGTCAATGGTGTGTACTCGGTAGTGCTGGTACAACCTGCAAAAAACGCAGCACTGCATACGATTAATAGACTTGCGATTGATTTGAATAAATTAGATTGCTTCACATTGCTCTCCCAAGATTAAACTCAATAGCTATTACCTGATAATAACGGTTAATGGCGCCTAAATCTCGAGAATCAATGCAGCGCGGCAATATGTCGCAATTAGCAGTGGGGGGTTCGTTGTGGCTAAGCTTGGAAACTAAAAAACTGGGGAATTAGTGTTCGCCACGCTCGCGCCTGGCACGAGAAAGTTCTTTCGCGAACTGATCTAACTTCATTCTGATTTGGTTTTCGGTGAGTTTGATACGTTGTTCTGACTCGCCTTTAGCAGCAGCGTCTTTAGGCAGCTCTGCAGACGTATTGTTAGTGACTGCTTGTGCAATCTTGCTCATTCAACCCTCTCCATTCGTCTTCAAACACACTTACGATGGCTAATGCGCCATCAAACTACTAAGCCCGATTGTCGCAACATATAGTGTGCGCTTTTCTAAGTCAAACAATATCTAGTAAATAAGGCACGTATTTAAAAAGATGCACCTTGTTACTTTTTCATCCCGCCACGGCTTATGAAAATTAATTTATTAGTTTTCCGGTACTTAGATTCTTAATTTAGAAAAGGATTTAATTATTTACAGGACATCCATTATTTAAATAAAGGACACCCAATTAAACTATCAAGTATCAATACACCCTCTTCACTATCGATTTGTTTAAATTTTTAAGGCGGTGTAATCAGTTTTAAGGGACAAAATTGCCATAAGGGAAGAATCAACACATGCCAGCATTGCTGATTCTTAGATTTGGATCAGGGATTTTGAATATGAAGAATTGACGAGCGAGCCGAGATATCGGCAGAGTGTTTTAAGTACCGTAGATTTCTTTGGCAGCGTGCACTCCGCGAATCCATTTGAGCGGGTGTTTAAAATCTGCACCCCCTTTTATTCGCGATTGATGAAACCTAATCAATGCCTCATGGGAGCCCGCCGCTTGCCCGTAATGTCGATGGAAATCACGTACGCTCTTTAACCACCCTAAAGGGGCCACGCTAAATAATTCCAAGGTTGGGGATTGCTCCTCAAGTAGCCTTTGCGCTCTAAAGGATTCTGACTCACCCAAATTAATGGCTTGGGCTGTTACTTCGAGTAAAGCAAAATAACTTTTTTGAGAAATAGGCAGCTCTGAACTCGACACCGTCTCCAGTTCTGTTAACGGTTTCAAGCTCGCGAGTTTAGAACCAGATTGATGTCCTACCAAGTGCTTTGCATTACTTCGCGTTAACAATCTGTGTTGGCGATAGCTGCGATTCTTGACTCGCTTGGCGTGATTTATCAATCTCTCTTGGATAGACGTAAAATCGCTATTGTCCAACGAGTCGGCGATGCCTGCTCGTATTGGATTAAGGTCAACATAGGCCATACAAGTCACTACTGCTTTTTCGTCTAGCAGCGCCTGGCTTTTAAATCGACCTTCCCAAAAGCGGCCACTACATTGATCTTCTTTATTCGCTTGGCGCGCCACGGTTTCATTAATGCAGCGCATAAACCAGCTTATATCCTGGAGTCGCTCACGCCACAGATCCAACTTTTGTTGTAATAGTTTTTTAGCCGCGCGCGATCGCTGGTTTTTAATCAGCGTTTCAATGAGTGTCGCGTTTCTTGGAAACAAAGTGGTCCAGCGGGCGATGACCTCATCGTTGCTGAGCTTAACTGCCGCATCGCGGTCCACGTGCAAAACCAAGTGGTAGTGGTTGCTCATAATTGCATAAGCGCACACATCGATCGAAAACTGAGCCGAAAGCTGTTTGACCTTTGTCACTAACCATTGTTTGCGATGATCAAAATTACGCCCGGACACAGGGTCTTCACCACATAAATACGCCCGTCTGACGCAGCGACTTATGCAGTGATAGTAAGGCGTATCATCTAGTGAGATTTGTTGGCTTCTAGCTTGTGTCACGGTTCAAGTTGCTGCTTGTGCAGTCACAGTCTTTAAACGGACGACCGATTCTAGAGTGTTTGTAGTACTATGCAAGGCAAAAGTCCAAACTACTGTGAGTGACACTGACACATCCGCATTTTTTAGGAATATTGCAGCCAAAATGAGAATAGGAATTGATTTAGGGGGTACAAAAATAGAAGGAGTTGTACTGTCGGAAGAAGGCGCCATAGCGAAGAAATTGCGGGTACCGACACCTGGCTCTGACTACCAAAGCATTGTGAACGCGGTAACCGATGTGATTCTTGCTTTGCAAAACAGCTCCAACACTCTGATGACCGTAGGTATTGGTTCACCTGGCGCTTTGGCTAAGACAACCGGTTTGATGAAAAACTGTAATTCCATCTGTTTAAATGGTCAGGCGCTTCAGCAAGATATTGAAGCTAAGCTTGGCTACACAATAAGACTTGAAAATGATGCCAATTGTTTTGCCCTGTCCGAGGCCCACTACGGCGCGGCTCGACACGCCAAGTCCATGTTTGGAGTGATTATCGGCACAGGCACAGGCGGAGGCATTGTCATAAATCGCGAACTTGTAACAGGGCCAAACAGTATTGCTGGAGAATGGGGGCACAATTCACTGCCATCCAATGCCCGCGGTCTAATAAAAGAAGATAGGCAGTGCTACTGCGGCAGAACCAATTGCATAGAGACCGTGTTATCAGGCCGAGGGTTGAGCGCAACACATTTAGAACTAAGCGGACAAACGTTAGATGCATTTGAAATAGCCGCTAGAGCGCAAAAAGCTGAGGGAGCCTGCGTGGAAACCATAGCGCTTTACAGCAAACAACTGGCCAGCTGTTTAACAACGGTAGTAAACCTGATTGATCCTGATGTCATTGTGCTTGGCGGAGGATTGTCCAACATTCAAAGCCTGTACGAGAGCGTACTAGAAGATATGGACGGCTTGGTTTTCACCGATAAAATTGAGACTAAAATCTGCCCGCCAAGTTTTGGCGATGCCAGCGGTGCGCGAGGAGCAGCCTGCTTGTGGCCGCTCCCTGATAAAACTTAAGCACTGAAAGGATGATTTAAGATAATCGTTTCTTCTCGGTCAGGGCCAGTAGATATAATGTCAACTGGCACCTCTACTGCCTGCTCGATATATTTTATATAGTCTCGAGCATTTTTTGGAAGCTCCTCAAGAGTTTTAGCACCCACGGTAGATTCACTCCAGCCAGGAAGCTCTTCATAGATTGGTTCCAGACTATTAAAGTTATCGATATCCATTAAACTGCCCGAGGTATTCGTTTGACCTTTATACCCGGTACACACTTTAATCGTAGGCAAGCCATCCAGCACATCCAGTTTGGTTAAACAAATACCCGAGACACTGTTGATGCGCATGGCGAGCTTTACCGCTGATGCATCAAACCAACCACAGCGTCTATCTCTCCCAGTAGTTGCTCCTTTCTCATGGCCCACCGTGGCTAAGTGCTTTCCAACTTCGTCAAAAAGCTCGGTAGGAAATGGGCCGGAACCTACTCTGGTTGTGTAGGCTTTTGTAATACCCAACACGTAGTCCAGATATAAAGGGCCATAGCCGCTACCGGTAGCTGTGCCACCTGCCGTGGTGTTGGATGAGGTAACAAAAGGATAAGTGCCGTGGTCTATATCTAGCAGAGAACCTTGTGCACCTTCAAACATAATATTGTCACCGGCTTTCCGGTGTGTATGCAGAATGTCGATCGTATCTGCAATCATTGGCTTAACTTGCTCAGCCAAATTTAAAATAGACTCGAAGGCAGTATCGAAATCGATTGTATCTGTTTCGTAATAATTTTTGAGAAGAAAGTTATGGTAATCCAAGAGTTCGCGCAGGCGCTGCGCAAATAGTTTTTCTTTTAAGGTTTCTGCCAAACGAATTCCACGACGTGCTGCTTTGTCTTCATAGGCAGGGCCAATGCCTCGGCCGGTAGTGCCAATTTTGTTGTCACCTTTTCTGAGTTCTCGTGCCTGATCTAAAGCAACATGGGACGGCAGAATCAGCGGGCAAGCGCCACTAATCTTCAACCTCTCACGCACTGGAATACCCTCGGCTTCCAGCTCACCAATTTCTTTCAGCAGAGCTTCCAAGCTAAGCACCACTCCATTGCCTATGATGCAGTTTACGTGTTCGCGGAGTATCCCCGAGGGCAGCAAGTGCAAAACTGTTTTTTTGCCTTTGATAACAAGGGTATGACCTGCATTATGGCCACCCTGAAATCTGGCCACGACTTTAGCCTGATCGGTAAGCAGATCGACAATCTTTCCTTTACCTTCGTCGCCCCACTGGGTTCCAAGCACAACTACCGATTTTGCCATGTCACAATCTCTATATTTAAAAGGGTTTAGTTACTTTTTATAATAAAAATTTCGAATAAATCACAATGGTTGAACGGACCACTGATCATCTATCTGAAGTAATTGTCTGTCGCACGCCAATTCTTCTATCTCATCGAGAGTAAGGCTGCTTTGCAGATTTACGATGACAGTTTCGCCCGCACCGCGTAGCTCGGCTATTTTCGCAAGAAGTAGAGGGCAAGTGCCGTTGGGCGCTAAGATAGCCTGCTTGCGAGCGATACTTTTAGCGGACAACCTAGCCAGCACTTTCAAGTCGCTGTCAAAGCCTGATGCAGGTCTGGCCCGGCCAAACGCTTCGCCAATGTCATCATAGCGACCGCCTTTCGCAACAGCTCTGCCATAACCAGGCGCATAAGCGGCAAACACGATGCCTGTGTGGTATTCATAGCCACGCAGTTCGCAAAGATCGAAATGCAAATTAATATCCGGCTTACGCTGCTTCACGCTGTTGGCGATTGTTATTAACTCATCCAACTCTGCTTTAACAGTAGCAGGCCCATCGGCGAAAAGTGAAACCGCTTCGTCTAGAGTAGACTCATCCCCGTTTAGCCAAGTTAGCCTTCTTAGCATCTCGCGGTATTTTTCATCTTTTACATGAGCGTAAACAATTTCATCGATTTCATCATAGGCTTTTCGTTGCGCAGCCAAAAATAGGTCTCTTTCAGCTTTAAAGCCTAGACCAGCTTCTTGAACTAGGGTTCGGAAAATACCCACATGACCAAGCACGATGTAAATATCGTCAACACCAGCTTTTGCCAGCGTTTCTTGCATTAGGCAGATAAGCTCGATGTCACATTCGACACCAGCGTGACCAAATAGCTCAGCACCCACTCTAAAAGGAACTCGTGAGGTCATGATGCCCCTTGGTTTTGTGTGCAAAACCGAGTCGGCATAACATAAGCGAACGGGTCCAGAGTGATTCATGCAGTGGGCATCAATGCGAGCCACTTGTGGCGTGATATCGGCTCGAATCCCCATCATGCGGCCGCTAAGCTGATCAGTAATTTTGAATGTATTTAGATCTTGATCGTGGGATGAACCCACTAACAGTGAGTCCAAGAATTCGATCATCGGTGGGATAACTAACTGGTATCCCCAAGACTCATAGAGGTCGAGTAATTCACGGCGAAGAGTTTCGAGTTTGTAGGCTTCAACTGGCAGGATTTCCTCAACCCCATCAGGTAGCAACCAACGTTTAGCAGAAGTCATTCGATTTTGAGCTCTTTTTACTTATTAATTTCAATTTATTATTAGCAGTAACGCGGTGCCAAGCAACATTGATCCCAACCCCATGTAACGCATGGTATTGTCATCGATCTGGTCTAGCAGCCTCAGCATTCTCCGCCAGCGTTGGGGGTCGATGCAGGGAATCAAACCCTCAAAAACAAGCATTAAGCAAAACGCGATGGCAATCTCGTGTAACATAAATAACGACACGCCTCTGACGCAATTGTAAGCACTAATTTTGCCCGCTATCTAAACGACAAACCTGAGCCACGCTAGCGCATCGCTCAGGTTTGATTGCATCGCCTTAACGGACAGTTACAAATTCTTCCTCGCCCTATTGGGCAGAAACACCGTTCTTCAAATATTTAAAATAGTCGCTGTCCGGGTCTAACAGAAACACGTCCCCTTTTGATTTAAAGGTTTCTCTGTAACTGCTCAAGCTGCGAGTAAAGGCAAAGAACTCTGGATCTTTGCTGTAGGCTTCAGCGTAAATTGCTGTTGCCCGAGCATCGCCTTCTCCGCGCGCTTTTTCCGCGTCTCGGTACGCTTCTGCTTTATAGATGACGGCGCGACGTTCCGCGTCTGCTCTAATGCCGATCGCCAATTCTTCGCCCCGAGAACGAATTTCTTGCGCCTCTCGGTTACGCTCAGTGATCATTCTGTCATATACAGAAGAACGAACATCGTCCGGCAAATCGATGCGCTTAACGCGCACGTCAATCACTTCGATACCAATATCTGCAGCCGTAGTCCGGTTGAGTTCTGCCGTTAGATCCAGCATCAACTGATCTCTTTCGCCGGCGACTACTTCGATCAAATTACGGGCACCGATTTGGTCACGCAGACCATCGTTGATTCGTGACCCTAAAAGGTTCCCGGCCGTGCGCGCACTACCACGGGTAGAAACGTAGTACTGTCCTTCGTCTACAATTCGCCATTTGGCATAGGAGTCCACTTCGAGGGCTTTTTGTTCCAGTGTTAAGAATCGCTGAGATGCAGTTTCTTCAGTTTGAATTCGTGCATCAAACTTGCGCACTGTTTGCACCCAAGGAAGCTTTACATGAAGACCAGGCTCTATGCTTTCTCGCACTAATTCGCCGAACTGCAGCATGACAGCCTTTTCAGTTTGCTTGATAACAAATAGTGAATTGCCTCCGACTATAACTGCCAGAAAAAGTATGCCAACAAATATTATGTTTTTCATGGTCTAGTACCTCTGCTGTTATTCAAGCGGGTTCTATCGACTGTGTTCGTCGATGGACCTTGTAAAAAGGGCGCTAGCTCATTAGCGAAATCTTGCCACTCCCGAGCCGACGAAGGCCTATTACCCCCCAGTGCTGACGCGCTTTGTTCCATGATTTTATCGAGGGGCAGATACATCATATTGTTGCCTCCTTCCACGTCAATCATCACTTTGCTGCTTGCTGACAACACGTCTTGCAATGAATCAATATACATCCGCTGACGTGTGACTTCTGGCGCCTTGCGGTACTCGGTGAGTAAAGAATTGAATCTTGACGCATCACCCTCTGCTCGCGCTATTACCTGCTCTTTATAAGCATTGGCTTCCTCAATTTGCCGCTGGGCTTCACCGCGGGCGTTAGGGATTATTTGATTTGAATATTGCTGGGCCTCGTTCTGCGATCGCTGCTCATCTTCTCGCGCGCGAATCACATCATCGAATGCAGGACGCACGTTGTTGGGCGGCTGCGTGTTTTCAACGTTTACCTGACTGATAAAAATACCCGTGCTGTAATCGTTCATATAAGCTTGCAGCCTCTCCTTAACGTCGATAGCCACTTGATCACGACCGGTAGTGAGAATCTGCCCCATCGTCGTGCCACCCACTACGTGACGAATGGCCGATTCAGACGCATTATCCAAACTCAACTCTGGGTCTCGAACCTGAAGCACATACTTGACCGGATCTTGAATGATGTATTGAACAGTCACATCGATGTCGATGATGTTTTCATCGGTGGTCAACATCGCTTCGCTTAAGTAGGTTTTGGTTTTCAACTCGGCAACGTTAACCACAGTTACCTCATCGATCATAGGAGGGTTCCAATGCAAGCCAGGCGCTACCGTGGTATCGAGCGCTTTACCAAACCGCAGAACCACGCCCTGCTCCGCTTGGTCAACAGTGTAGAAACCCATGAACCCCCAAACGACTGCTGCAACTGCGACAAGACCGACGAGCATGCCCGTGGACAAGCCACCGCTGCCAAGTGGATTATTGCCACTGGGTCTGGAGCCGCCGCCCCCACCACCTTTGCCGTTCAGCAGATTATTGAATTTCTTTGAGAGATTACGAATAACTTCGTCGATATCGGGCGGTCCCTGGTCACCACCACCACGGCGACCATTACCCCAAGGGTCTTTGTCATTTCCGTTATTTCCAGGTTCATTCCAAGCCATTGGCTTCTCCGTAGCTTTCTAAGACGCGATTGTCGATTTTAGCTAATTATCGTGAATTTACACAGTGTTTTGAGTAGATTGGTAGCAACTGACGCCAATTAACTCCTCAAGTCCTGCTTTCCTTAAGAGTTAAACGCCGACTGCGCTAAGATTAGACTCTTTACTTGCCGCCAAGTCTGGCACAAGTTCAGCGCCGCCTTGCTTCAAAATTCGATCTAACTCCTCCCGTGGCAAATGGACACTGACAAGATAGTGGCCATCGCTGCTGGATTGTTCCTCTTCGATGTATTCGTTTTTATATAGCTGGCTTCTTAGCCGTGCATTTTGTGGAGCGATTCGCAGCCAAACCTTGGCTAAACTGCCCGCTACCAGTTCGCTTATTGCTTCCAAAAGCAGGTCCATTCCGGCACCTGTTTTGGCAGAAACCCATACCTTGATCGGTTTATTGTGGGCATCACGTTCGATTCGCGGCTGACAGTTCTCAAGCAAATCAGATTTGTTCATCACCTGAAGCTGGGGTACTGAGTCAGCGCCGATTTCCGTGAGCACCTTATTCACTTCATGAATATACTCATCGCTGTCCTCGTTCGCCGCATCGATTACATGAACCAGCAGGTTTGCCAGCACAGTTTCTTCTAAAGTGGCTCGAAATGCTTCCACTAAGCCGTGGGGCAAATTACTAATAAAACCCACCGTGTCTGCCAAAATGGCTCCGCCGAAATTAGGCAGATTAAGCTTGCGCAGCGTAGAGTCCAGTGTGGCGAACAATTGATCTGCAGCGTAGGTGTCGGCAGCAGTCAGTTGATTGAACAATGTTGACTTGCCCGCATTGGTATACCCAACTAGCGAAATTGTGGGTACCTCGGCTCGATTCCTAGCACGTCGCCCTTGCTCCCGTTGGCCACGCACCTTGGTCAAACTCTTCTGAATTGCCTTCATGCGTTGACCGATCATGCGTTGATCGAGCTCGAGTTGGGACTCGCCCGCGCCCCGCATACCGATGCCGCCTTTCTGCCGATCCAAGTGAGTCCAGCCTCGTTTAAGCCTAGATTTCACGTGCTCCAACTGGGCTAACTCAACTTGAAGCTTGCCCTCGTGACTTCGAGCGCGTTGGGCAAAAATATCAAGAATAAGCCCCGTGCGATCAAGCACGCGGCATTTCAGGTAGCTCTCAAGGTTACGTTCTTGAGCGGGGGACAGGGAATGATTGAACAGCACCAGATCAGCATGGTGGGCATGCATGGCGGCGCTAATCTCTTCAAGCTTGCCGGTTCCAACAAAATACTTGGGAGTAGGCTGCTTGCGTGATCCTGTTATAAAAGCAGCAGGAATAGCGCCCGCGGAAATCGCAAGCTCTTCAAATTCAACGGGGTCCTCGCGTTCATTTTCAGAATCAATCGAAATATGAACAAGAATCGAAACTTCACCGGTTTCTGGCCGATCAAAAAACAATCAGTAACCTCTCAGGTAACTTATGCGTTGCCCGATTCCTCAGTATCCTCATCTTCAAACATATCTCCAGCACCTTGCATTGGTATTTTTACCATGCGAGCAGGTACCACTGTAGAGATTGCGTGTTTGTAGACCATCTGACTTACGGCGTTTTTCAGCAGAATAACAAACTGATCGAAAGATTCGATTTGCCCCTGCAACTTGATGCCACTCACCAAATAGATGGATACGGGAATGCGCTCTTTACGTAGCACATTCAAAAACGGGTCCTGTAGCGTATGTCCTTTGGACATTTTATTCTCCTTGCGTACTTTTCAACGAAGTGAGGCCTTACCAAAGCCTTGTCATTTGTATGAAGATCTTCCTCTAAGACTAAAGACCCGGATTGCAGCGTTATATTGCGATTGATGCAGCGAAATTCAAGACGGTGTCTACCGATTTCGCTGATGAATCCTCTAGGCTGTGTAGGTCATCCCAACTTCGCAGCCAAGTTAATTGTCGCTTGGCCAATTGCCGAGTGGCGATAATACCGCGTTCCACCATGCCATCATAGTTAAGTTCACCAGCAAGATATTGCCAAACTTGGCGGTACCCAACTGACTTAATCGAAGGCATCTCTAATCGAAGATCGCCACGCTGGTAGAGCGTTCGGACTTCTTCCACCAAGCCCATTTTCAACATCTCTTCGAATCTGTGCTTGATTGTACTGTGTAATACGCGTCGGTCTGATGGTTGGATTGCGAAGTAATGGAGATTAAACGGCAATTCATTGTCACTATCAATCTCGTTTTTCTCTTCCAAATGAAACTGGGACAACGTTTTACCAGTGACTCGATAAACCTCCAATGCCCTTTGCAAACGCTGTGGATCATTGGGATGGATACGCGCCGCGGCTATTGGATCCACCCTTGCCAACTCGTCATGCACTACTTGCCAACCCTCGTCTTGAGCCATGGCCTCGATCTCAGCCCGCACGGTTGGGTCGGCGCTAGGCAGCTTGGCCATGCCATCCCTTAGAGTTTTGAAATACAGCATGGTTCCGCCAACAAGCAAAGGAATATCTCCTTGAGCTTGGATATCAGCTATCTCGATTTGCGCATCTCGTCGAAAATCAGCGGCGGAATAGGCCTGACTAGGGTCTTTAAAACTAAGCAGTCGATGGGGCGCAATCTCGAGCAATTCTTGACTTGGTTTGCCGGTGCCAATGTCCATTCCTATATAAATCTGCGCCGAATCAACACTAACAATCTGGAATCCCCCTCGGCGCACTAGCTCAATGGCCAGCGCGGTTTTTCCCGACGCCGTTGGCCCCATTAAACAGATCACTGGCGGTTTTTTTGAAAGGATAGGCATTTGCTGTGTCTCCGCGTAAGCGGCGCTATTGGCCTCGCAGAAACAATTTATCCAGCGCGTCTAAGCTTTGATAAATCCAGGTGGGGCGACCATGATTGCATTGACCGCTGCGCTCGGTGGCTTCCATATCACGCAGCAGTGCATTCATTTCAGGTAAGGTCAGTTGCCGGTTGGCGCGGACACTGCCGTGACAGGCCATAGTGGACAGCAGCTCATCTTGATGGGCTTGGATGCGATCGCTATTGCCATACTCCTGCATGTCAGAAATAACATCTCTGACCATTTGTTCCACATTAGAGTCGCGCAATATCGACGGGATTTGTCGCACTACGACAGATTCCTCTGCTAACTTTTCAATACCCAAGCCTAATCCAAGCAGTTCTTGTTGATAGGATTCAATGCAATCGGCTTCAGAGGCACTCACTGCGATTGAGAGAGGCACCAGCAAAGGCTGCATCACCAGCGCTTCATTTTGACAGGCTACTTTCATGCGCTCGTAGGTAATTCGCTCATGGGCCGCATGCATATCAACGATTATTAGCCCGTCTTTGTTTTGCGCCAAAATGTAGATGCCATGAATTTGCGCGACCGCAAATCCCAGTGGCGGCACATCTTCGTTGTCGGCATTGAGCTTTTCCAATACAGCCAACTGGTCTTGCACGTTTCCGCTGCTGGGCGGTGGATTATAGCGATAACCCGCGCTGCGAATCTCAGACAGGCCTAATGTGTTTTGAATGGCAGGCGCTGCAGGAAACTGATAGGCCGGCTGCTGAGCGGTACTGGATTGTGCAAACTGCGGCGCTTCACTAGCAGCTGACTCTTCGAAACGATCGCTCGGTCTAACTTCGGCAAGTGAGCGGTGCAGAGTGCTAAACAAAAAATCATGCACAAGCCGACTTTCGCGAAAGCGAACTTCATGTTTGGTAGGATGAACATTGACATCTACTGTGGCCGGGTCGCACTCTAAATACAGTACATAGGCGGGATGGCGACCATGAAACAACACGTCTCGGTAAGCCTGCTTTACCGCGTGGGTAACCAGCTTGTCGCGAATAATTCGACCGTTTACATAAAAGTACTGCAGGTCCGCCTGGCTTCTTGAAAAGGTAGGTAAACTCACCCAGCCCCATAGGCGGAGCCCTGCCCGCTCATTGTCGATGAAAACAGAGTTCTCTACAAAACTCGGACCGCACACCAAGCCTACTCTGCGCTGTTGTTCTTGTGATGTTTTGGCCGGCAACAAATTATGTATGCTGCGCTGGTTATGATTCAGATTGAATTGCACATCAAAGCGACTCAGCGCGATGCGTTTTACAATCTCATCAATTCGGGCAAATTCAGTTTTTTCGGTCTTCAGGAATTTCTTTCGCGCCGGCGTGTTAAAAAAAAGGTCGCGCACTTCGACGGTTGTCCCTTGGGGGTGAGCAGCTGGTTGCAGGTGGGGTTCCATATTTTGGCCTTCCACCTCCACTTGCCAACCATTCTCATCATCGCCGCTGAGGGCTTTAGACGTGAGTGTTAATCTTGAAACGGAGCTAATACTTGCCAAGGCCTCACCGCGAAAACCCAAACTGGCAATGGCTTCTAAATCTTCCAGATCTCGTATTTTGCTCGTGGCGTGGCGACTTAGGGCCAAGGCTAAGTCTTCTTTGTGGATGCCCCCGCCATTGTCTCTTACTCGAAGCAGTTTAACCCCGCCCTGCAATACATCGATTTCTAAACGGGTAGCGCCGGCGTCCAGGCTGTTTTCAGCCAGTTCTTTCACCACGGAGGCGGGTCTTTCAACGACTTCGCCAGCCGCAATTTGATTGGCTAGACGCTGGCTCAGTAGATTAATTCGAGACATTCTGTTGGCTTGGATAAGGAATTAAGCGGCCATTGTAACACCCTAAAACCCGAATAGAATGCTTAGCCCAGTTGTTGACTCAGGCAAAGCTTGGATGTGCTAGTCAGTTGGGCTTACAAAGAGGGGATTTTTAAAACCTGGCCCACCATGATGCGGTCGTTATCTAAGTCGTTGGCCGCTCGCAAACTCGCGAGGCTGACACTATAGCGCATGGCGATCTCTGACAAGGTTTCGCCACGACGGATTTTGTGCTCGGATGCGACCGTTTCACCCACGCCGGGGATCTTCAATTCTTGCCCAATACGAATAGTGTTTGAGTTCAAACGATTGGCCGACTTTAGTTCACTCATACTAACGCCAAAACGTGCTGCAATTTCCGACAGACTGTCGCCCCGCGTTACGATATAGCTGCTGGGCACGACGCCATTGGCTTTTTGCCATGCGACTAAACTGCCTTCGGGAGGAGAGTCATAAAAGTAATTCTTGACCCCTCTTGCTATTGCCGCGGCCATTTGATTTTGAAACGAAGACGAGTTTAGCTTTGCAGCGTCGTCGGGGTTTGTAAGATAACCGGTCTCGATAAGCATCGACGGGATATCAGGAGAATTTAGCACTTGCAGGGAGGCCTGTTGGACTTTGTCTTTTCGAAGATAGGTCATGCCCCCAAGCGACTCTAGGATACGAGTTCCCGCAATCAGGCTTTGCTCCATGCTCCATGCCATCTGCAGCGATACCAACGTTAGCGCAACATCATCATCTAGGCCGCCAAGGGCAATATCTCCGCCCACTCCGCCAAGCAGATCCGAGCTATTTTCCTTTTCCATCACTCGCCGTGCGTTTTCTCTGTCAGCACGCTCACCGGATAAGGCATACAGGGTGACACCCTTGGCGCGGCTGTTGCGATACCAGTCCGCATGGATTGCAATGAACAAATCGGCCCTGCTGTCTCGTGCAATTTGCGGACGGCGTTTTAGCTCTACGTAATAGTCTGACTCGCGAATCATTATGGCTCGGTAACCCGGCAAGGCATTGATCTGCCGCTGCAATGCTTTAGAAATAGCCAAAGTGACGTTCTTTTCCTTGAGACGACCATCAGGACTGATACTACCTGGGTCTTCCCCGCCATGGCCTGCCGATATAGCCACAACAATATCTCGTTTCTCAGAGGACACTGGCGACGGAACGACTCGAGCAACAGTAGGGGTGCTAACCACGCCTCCACTAACTACATCGTAAAGATCTACCACCAGTCTATCGCTGTGCTCAGAATTGGGGGCAAGGGTGAAACTCGATGGTTTGGCTGGCTCGTTCAAATCCAGCACCACACGCAGCCCCGTTCCGTCTCTCACGCCGCTGCGCAGTGTTTTAATTGGGCTGGATGTGAAGTCTAAGCCGTCTAATCGGGCTTTTTGTGTGGTGTTTTGGATATCGATAACCACGCGATCTGGGTTATCAAGAGTAAAAAGGGAGTATTGCACCGGCCCAGATAGATCAAATACCAGTCGAGTATGATCTGGCGCTTGCCACATACGAACATCTTCTAACTCGGCTGCTACTGCCTTCACTGTCATCAACGATGGCAGCCCAAAAATCGCAGCGGTAAAGAGTATTTGTAAATATCGGATCATCTTCATGGGTGTTTCTGAGACCTACTTCCAGATGTCTACTTATTCGGCCTTAGAGCGATAATCTTTGGTAAATCAATGCGCCTTTAGGGGACTCAATTTGACATCGGCACTGTCTGCCAGTTCCGCTTGTACTAAGATAAAGGCTCAAATCTGGGGCTGGCAAGCGTCGACCACCTTTGTCTGGCCATTCAATCAAGCAAACGCTATTTTCATGAAAATAGTCTTCGAAGCCCAAGTACTCTAATTCGCCTTCATTGCCTAATCGATAAAGGTCGAAATGATAAAGCTGGCAATTCACCAATTCATAAGGCTCAACAATAGTATAAGTTGGGCTCTTAATGGCACCCTGGACACCGTAGCCGCGCATAAAGCCGCGAGCAAGTGTTGTTTTACCCGCACCAAGGTCACCATGGCAATGGATCACGGCACCGCAGGTAGCTACGCCCAAATTTGGTTGTTTTGGGTCAGGAGAATCACTCGGGTTTTTAAAGGTTGCACGAGCCAGCTGCAAGCCCAAGGCTAGGGTCGCATCTTCGTCAGCAAGAAAAATGTCAGTGCTCATGGCAAGGCTTAGCGGTCAAAGAATGTATCCGCAAGGCTATCTCAATTCGTCTTGGGAGACACCGTTGGATTAACAAGTTGCCGGAGAAAATTTAACAAATCTGTTGCCTTTAGGCCCCGTTCGCCGAATTCGGCCGCCGCTAAATCCGCAGCTTCACCGTGGATGGCGGCGGCAACCTTAGCAGCCTGCGCGCAGTCCATTGATTGGGCCAGCAGTGATCCGATAATGCCACTCAACACATCACCCATGCCACCGCTGCCCATGCCAGGGTTACCTTCCGAAATGAGCGTGGCGGCGTTTTCATTGGGCGCCTTGATGAGTGTACCGCTGCCCTTTAAGAGGCAGGTGCACTGATACTGTTGCACTAATTGATCTAATGCAGCGAAGCGATCCTGTTGTATCTCAGCGCTGCTGCTTGCCAAAAGCACTGCGGCTTCACCAGGGTGAGGTGTTAGAACCCAAGGCATATTCTTGGCGGCCTGCGTCATTGATTGCCTATCAGCTAGCAAATGAAGGGCATCTGCATCGATCACCATTGGAATGGATTTAGATTTACTCACTCCAAGGGCCATGGTAAACAAGCGCTGCGACCAACGACCTTTACCCAAACCCGGGCCAATTACTAATGCGGTCGCTCTATCGAGAAGAGAGTCAACCTGCAACCAAGCGTCGGTTTCGCGGGAAGAATCGGCAGAGTCTTCGGTGCCGCACACCATCAGTTCAGGACAGCGGGCCAGTATTGCACTACGGTGCTCTGACCGAGTAACCACACTCACTAAACCAGCACCTGCACGCAGTGCGGCCTCACCGGCCATGATGATTGCGCCGCCGTAACCACGCTCACCCCCCACGATGACCACGTGACCATTAGAGCCTTTGTGAGATGAGCGAGGACGGGGCATGAAATGCTTGTTGGCGTCGTTGATATCAAAACGAAACGACGTTGGCTGAGGCGCTACCTTGTCTTGATATACCGCGTCGGGCAAATCTAGATCGGTGAATAAAATTTCGCCGCAGAAATCACGCCCCTGCCCGGTAAGCATGCCTTGTTTGATACCTATAAACGAAACCGTCACGTCGGCATGAACAGCGCAGCCCATGGGTTGGCCTGTATCGCCATTCAGACCCGAGGGCACATCGATGGCGACGACAGGGGCCGCATTAGTATTCAGTAGCGCTATGGCAGTAGCGTAGTCACCGGTAACCGCTCGGTCCAGGCCCGTGCCGAGTAAGGCATCTACGTTTATAGAGTTCTCAGAAGCGTCTAAGTGGGTTTTTTCAAATTCAGCTAAAGATTGGAAGCTTGCGCCTGCCTGTTGGGCCAGCTGGAGTGCTGCGGCAGCGTCTTCCCTAAGGTTGGCAGTATTTCCCACAAGCACGACGTCACAATTTAGACCTGCCTGCATAGCAAGGGCGGCAACGATGAAACCGTCGCCGCCATTATTGCCTGAACCTGCAAATACGCGCAGCGATCGAACATGCGGCCAGTAACTGCGGATTGCATGGAACGCAAAAGCGCCAGCACGCTGCATTAAATCAAAACCCGGCACGGCAAAGGAATGGATTGCCAAGCTATCCAGCTGCTTGACTTGCTCTGCCCGGTACAGAGAGTGTGGTAATCGCAATAAGAAATCGCTCATGCTCGGCGCATGCCTCCGAGGGGCAAACTATCGATCAAATTTTTGAATTAATCGGCGCACCAGACGCAGCGCCACTTCTAATTCTTCTATTGGAATGTCTTCAGTAGCGTTGATTGCCCAGGGATCTTGGACTTCTCGAAGCGTGGTATAAACCGAAACACCTTCGTCAGAGAGGGTAACCAAAACCGAACGCTTATGACGTGGATTAGGGGTATAAAGTAATAATCCGTCCTCCACCATGACGTCGGTGATACGCTGGACAGCTTGGCGAGATTGACCTAGCACTCGAGCTATTCCCGGCA
>CAYGRT010000025.1:45600-47434 GCA_964352355.1 uncultured Pseudohongiella sp.
GTGATACGCTGGACAGCTTGGCGAGATTGACCTAGCACTCGAGCTATTCCCGGCACAGTTAGACCATTGGTCGATAGGGCAATGGCGCCAATCACTTTCCAGCGTGCATGTGTCAAACCCATTTTCTCGGTCATTGCATCACCTTCGGATATCAATAATCCATTAAGGCGGAATAGCGACAACACTAGGTCTAAAAACAAAACTCGCTTTGGGTAATGGGATGGCAATGTAATTTCTCCAATTTTCGTCAGCATGCTGTCATTAATACGTGCTACAGTCAATTATTCACTGCCCCTCACTCATAAGGTCGCAGCAATCAAACTTTCGACTAAGAAGTTGCGACAGTATTAACAACAATCCTAAATTCATTGTGCCGAACCGCCTCACCGCTCCGGGACCTCAGCAGATAAGGGCTTTATATGATCAGTCTATGGCGAACTATTCCTCTTACGGCGGCCTCGCTGCTTTTCACCAGTCAACTTAGTCTCGCCCAGGCGCAGTTATCGGGCACTCCTGATGAATTACGTGAATTTCTTTATCCTAGACCAAATACTGTCAATATTAATGGCGAGGGAGAGCTCACAGCATACAAAGATGTTGCCAAAGTCAGCCTAATGGTGACAACGGAAGCCCGCAGTCTGAGCGCCGCAATGGAAATAAATCAGGCGCTGCGGGGACGGCTGGTAGATGAATTTGTCACCGCCGGTATTTCATCCGAGGACATCAACAATTCAAAATTTTCCAGCTCTCCTCAATTTGGCCTCTTTGGCAAGAACCCGAATAGCTATGAAGTATCCGCGCGAATGGAAGTCACAGTGACTAGCGAAGAGCATCTTCAATTGCTGGCACGGGCGGCGGACACTCACGATGAGGTAGAATTTGAACAAACAGAATTTGAGCACAGCCTTGAAGAACAATTTGAAGTGCAGGTTCGAGAAGCGGCGTTGGCAGATGTCATGGCGCAGAAAGCCTACTATGAAACCACCCTTGGGCTTGAACTGAGAGCAGTGAATTTTTTCTATGGCGGTGTGCGCAGGTTGGCTCGGGCAATGCCAACGCCAATGGCCGCAGACATGGCGTTCTCACTAGCAGCAGAAAGCAGCTCAGTCCGGAGCGCACCGGCTGTCGCGCCAAGTTTCGATGAAGTAGAATACCAAACTACCGTCACAGTGGTGTTCGAAATAATCAGTGAGTCTTCTAACTAAGCAGAGCATTATTGTTTTACTGTTGGCTTCAGCTCCAGCGCTCGCTGAGGCCGACGCCTTATCTGATGCTAACTCACTGCTACGCTTGACCAACACCGAGGCGAAATTTGCCGCCAACAGAGACGTGCAAACCCGGGATATTATTCGCACCTACACGCTGATCGTCAGAGAGATGACCAATCAGCCGCTACCTCACAGAACAAAGACCATCATCGCCCAGTGCTATCGTGAAAATTACGATTTCGCGCGGTTTAAAGCCGGCATTGCCAGCATCATAGCTGACACCTTTTCCCCTGACGAACTTAAGCTACTGGTGGATTTTCATTCTAATCTTAGCCTGCCTCCCAGCGAGATCGGTGCGTTTAAAGACATAATCGGAAAATCCGAGCGACTGCAAGTGGCTGCGACAGAATTTATTTATAACAACAGTGAGGGCTGTCTCGAACAAGGCAGTAAACTAGTGGTTGATTTTATCAATGCACAGCAGCAGATCGCAGACTGACTTGAATTAACCCAAGTATTGCCAAACGCCTTACTTTAATGGGTCATTGAATACATCAAATAGTTTATGCCTAAGCGGTAGGCAGAATTGGCGTAGCGAGTGGGATAGTCAGGATGGTAGGTATGTT
>CAYGRT010000026.1:0-45488 GCA_964352355.1 uncultured Pseudohongiella sp.
GTGGTTTGAACAATGCATTCGATCAAGAGCCGTACCTGGGCAGCCTGTCTCGCCCAGCTGGTCCTCGCGGTCGCTTCGGTTTTGTTGCGGTAAATTTCAAAATCTAAGTCGACATTGAAGATAGAAGCTAAGCTGCTCTAGCAGCGAGGTTTGAAAAACAAAAAGGGCGTTCTTCGGAGCGCCCTTTTTTATTGAGTTGGGGACACTGATAAAATAATAAAATAGCTCCGACTAGCGAAGCAGACGAATGTACACAAGCCGTTAACTTATTATTTTATCAGTGTCCCCACTACAGAATACCCATAAATCACCGACTCGTTATCCTCAGGCACGAAATAGAGAATCAAGTCACTGTCCTGCCTTTGCTCGGCATAAAACGGATTTTGTGTTAGCAGTGCGCCGCTTTCGGTGCTTAGGGTGACGGGTAATTGAAAGCTCGGCTGCATGGTGGACAGATCAATTAGCTCTAGCCCACCCATTTTGAAGGTCGCGCCGTTTTCTAATGGATAACTGCTCAAGCCGCTGCATAACATTTTGCCTTGTGCGACGTATTGGCAGTCTTGATAATCGATGTAGTGACTGGCATTTAGTGTCATGACCGCAGCAGTATTTGCATAGTCGCCCCCAATGCCAGGCCACCCATAAAACTTTCTCGAGCCCCAACTTACTGCTATAAGATAGTCACTCTTAGTATCACGAACTACTGCCCCCAGATGGTCATCAAAGCGAAAGACCTTTGAGCTTGTCATGGTGTCGGGGTCTACTCGATAAACTATGGACTGGCTGTTAGGGCGATACTCCGCAACTGAAACCCACAGCGACTCTCCGTCAAAGTCGATGCCGCCTGGGTGATACATGGCACCTTCACCCAAGGTTGTCTGATCAACTAACTTGCCTGTGCTATCAATTTTAAATAGATGCCCGGTACCAGCGCCGGTTGTTCGATCGTAGCGTGAATCATTCATGGGAACAGGTCTCTCTTTTGTTTCTACTGACGAGAGAAAGAAGTAGTCGCCTACTTTAACGAGACCTTGGGGGTGATAAGTATCAAATGCTAGGGGAATTTCAGATAGTAGGGTCCAAGTTGAGGATTTATTGAGCTGCTCAATGGGGTGTATAGATGCGCTGTCGCCACTGTCTTGAGCTAGCGCTGGGAAAGAGCCCAGCAGCAGGGATAATCCGAGGCTCCCTGCGTGCTTAATCATGCGGCTAAACTGCAATGGCATGGCTTACTTACTCGTGCTCTTGCAAGGGAGCCCTTCTAATCACCAAGGCTACTTAACTTGATTTCAGGCAATCTTGGCAATTCACATTGGTGTTCTGCTAAATCATAACTTGCATCACTAGGGCTTGCGCCACCGTTAAGGTTTATAAAACTAACCGTCGGGCTGTTGCCTAGGCACACTAAATTCTCCCGCGAACCTCCTTCCTTCACAAGACCACCCCAGACTATGTCAGGGGTTTTCTGCCCAGTTGTTTCCATCAACGGAATAAGCATAGCGTGTCGGGGCTTTTCGCCGCCGCTAACAAATTCATTGTCATGGATATAAATTTGTTCTGGGTAAGGATCATAATTGGGATCATCTACGACCCGCCCGCTGAGCACATAGCTGTATATCATTATGCTGACATTGCCATTGCCTTCAAATCGATTGTCGAATACTTCGATATTGTCGTTGGCAAGGATTAACAGGCCGGTGCCAGGTGGCACATTACCTACAATGTTTCCTTCAGGAGCGAAATTCTCAGTATTGTTATTAAAAATCTGATTGTTAAAAATGCGAGTACCTTGGCCGCCTTGAACAGGTAAGTTAGGTAAATCGAATACCAGTATGCCACCGGTATTGTTTGTTGCTATGTTGTTGTAAACATCGGCATAGGTTGAGTTTTCGATCTCAATCCCGGCCACATTGTATTCAGCACGAGAATTTCGCACGATGATTTGACTCGATTGCCCAACGTAGATGCCAGCATCGGACGCGCCAATGGCCACGCAGTCTTCGATCAATATATTTTCAGACTGCACCGGATAAATGCCATAGGCACCATTTTCCGTGTCTGCCCCGTTGGTCCACTCGGTTCGAACCCTGCGTAGTGTGACGTTTTTGCTCTGATTGATTTTTAGTGCATCACCAATGGTGTCTTCAATCGCGATGTCTTCCATCACAAAATCGTCTGCAGTGACGAGTAATCCTTCTGCGCCTTGAGCTTGGTTTTTGAAGGAAAGTATCGATTGATCCATTCCCGCACCACGAAGTGTAACGCCGGCAACATTCAATGAAAGACTGCGGGTTATGTCATGGGTGCCTGGTGGTACCACGACCACATCGCCAGGTTTCGCCTCGATCAATTGCAATTGCAGAGTCTCTTCATAACTTATTTCTGGCATGGCGGCGGGTGGTTGCTCGCTGCACGCGTGCAGAATTAGGGCGAAAGCGCCTAGGCCAAGCGCCTTGATCGTGGATATCGAACGAGAGTGAATCATGGTATTAGCTCCAGGTTATTCAACGAGTATCGGTACAAAGCGATTATTGGCAACGTCTTTTCGAACGTTGTCATAATTAAAAATCTGACCATTCATGGCAATATAGACGCCAGCAGATTTGGTCTGGGCTGCAGTAAGAGCGCAGCCGATATTGAACATAGCATCCGAGCTCTTAAAAATAGCAGGCGCTAAAGCACCCGTTAGGACAATAGTTTTGCCTCCAATATCGCTGAGCACTTCTGCTGTTGCCACCATGGTGTCGGTGCCATGGGTTATAACGACTTTGCTATCCGCGCACTGCTTTACCGCGTCTCTAATGAGCTGCCGATCCTCATCAGTCATGTCTAAACTGTCTTTTTGCATCAATGATGTAACTTCAAAATCGATATTGAGACTGAGTTCATTGAGCACCGCTGCAATGTTCGGCGGGCCGACTTCATAGCTGCTTTTGGCATCGAAATAGACTTTGTCGATAGTGCCGCCTACGGTAAAAATCTTAATTCGTGTTTTCAATACTGCATTTCCCTATCTATCAACTATCTCGTACATCCAAGTATCCCCATTGGTAACTTGATCCGATGAGGTAACCATGCCACCGCCAAGGTATTTGCGGCTCAATTCGTTCAAGACTGGAATGATTTCCGGGCCCGCCATCACTCGATTGAGTCTTTGTTCATAAAGCTTGCCGTCAATCCGAAGAATAATGCGATTATCGTCTTCCAAATAGTGCGGCCACTTTTTCCATATCGCGGCATACCACTCATTCATATACCCGCTTACGATAAATAATCTGCCTTGATAGGTTGCCAGCCACACTGTCCGTGATGAGACCGGGTCGAGGGTTTGAAACTCGATGGTTGAACGCTCCGTAAGAAAGCTCCAATCATCAGGGGCTGGGCTTAGCTCGCCGGTTTTGAACGGGCCACCGGATACAATTTCCAGTGGGCCATCGTGGTAACCCATGCCAAATAGGAATAGGGCAATACCAAGAATGATGCCGGCTAGTGTGATGGCTAACCATTTGGCTAATTTTTGCATAAGGGCTACCTGTTTGCTGTGTGTTAAGCCTCGTTCAAACGAATCCAAGTGAACTATGCAATTTTATCAATCGGAGTGATCTGAGAATTAGACTATGGCGTTTAAATCCATAGGAACAGATTCATACAGCTTAAATGCTCTTGAATCATCACGATCCTAGACCTGTTTCTTAGTTGTAACAAGGCCTACTACACGATCTCCTTGACTGTGTGGAGAATGTTCCTGCTAATCAGAGTAAATCCCTTTGGCAGGTAGGAACATTCTATTTTTTTCCCATTCCCCTCAGCGCTTATATCTTCGGTCGTCTAAATATTGCCGGACCTGCGCCAAATCTTTGATCTGACTTAGAATGAAGTTGCTATCAAATCTCTCTGTTAGCTCAGCGAGTAAAGGAGAGGTGGCTGCGATGGCTTTATCTCGGGTTTGTTGGCCTTTCTCTGTGATAGTGACTCGCTTTTTACGACCGCTAAGGGGGTCGGGCTCGATCTTCACTAACTGGTTAGCTTCCAGTCTTTTTAAAGTATTAGTCATCGCACCCCCAGTCACTTGAAAGGCTTTGGCCAGCCTGCCTGGGCTTGCCTCGGTATCCACTCGGCTAAACCAATTTAACACGCCAAACTGCGCCAAGGTTAAGCCGTCTGGCAGTACGCTCTCGAAAAGGGCGGTAGATAGCTGCGAAATGATGCCAATTTCTGTAAAAAAGGCGAAAAGTGGCGCTCCTTCCGGGGCAGGCTGCTGCGCTGATTCTGTTTTTTTCATCAAGTGCTGCCTTCAATTTGCTATTGCGTTTATTTATTTTAACGTTAAACTGTTTAGTATTAAATTATTTAATGCTAAATCATTATCCCATTAGCAGAGGAGTGTTGAAAGTGAAAAAGTTGGCGAAAGGGCTTTTCGTGATGATTGCTGCTGTGGTGTTTTTGGGCTTGGCAATTCTGATTCTGCAGCGTGTGGCGGCCGAGCGTGTCGAGGTGGTTGAACTGCATACTACCGATGCTGCGGGCGAACCCGTGACTACCAGGCTTTGGGTAGTTGATCACGAGGGCTTTGCTTACTTAAGAGTTGGCTCAGACGGCTCCGGCTGGTTTTCTAGGCTGCAAGACAATGGCGAGTTTGAGCTTACCCGCAGCGGAGTACGTCAGCGCTACACTTCAGTACTGCGCACTGACAAAAGCGAAACAATCAACGCATTGATGCAGGAAAAGTACACATGGGGTGATGACTTTATTGCTGCGCTGGTGGGTTCCCGGGAAGGCGCCATTCCAATCGAACTGCATAGCCTGCAATTATAGAATCCAGCCTGTCTGAGCTATATGCCAATTCGGGACAGGCTGTTCACTAGTTCCCGCAATATTTTTTCAGCCACTGGGTGAGTGGCGGCGAAGCTCGCTTCAAGCGCGATAGCGTCGTCCAAAATAGTGTTCTCGGTGGTATCCACCTCAGGATCTACTAGGTCTTGGATGCCTGATTCGAGCTTCTTTGCTGAGTCCAGCACATCCTTGCTCAGGCTTGGTGTTTTTTCAATCTCGGCCACCAGCTCTTTGATAAGCTCCCCAACCCTTGATTCACTCATAATGCTATCCCTAAATTTCTTTTTTGTTTAAAACGAAAGTCTCAGTAGTAACCGCGCCTGAATTTTGCCGCATGTCTAGCTCAATCAACAGGGTGTTGCTGCCTTCCACCCGGTAGCGCAGGCTACCAAACTGCGCGGCGTTTTCCGACTTTCCACTATATGAAAAAGTAACATGTTCGGTCTTTTCTTCCCAGCCAGAAAAATCAGGATTGAAGTGCTTGAGCCGCAGTACAAAGTTATCTTCGACCTTTGAGATCTCCATTAACTCGGTGAAGATTAAGCCATTGCTATCGGACTGTTTAAAGATTCCAAACATGCGTCCATCCGCTGGCGGCATCCACATTTCTTCAGATTTGCCCCCCATACCGCTGCCGCTCCAGTAGCCTGTTAGAAAGGCGAAGTCGTCGATGCTCACGTCTAACTCCTGAGCTTGGCCAAAGGGAGCTACTATTAAAATCGCCAGGGCGGTGAGTAAATGTTTCATAGGCTTACCTTTTTAGTTGGCAGGTACGGTTCTAGTTTTTGCCCAATTTTGTAACTGGGTAATTTGCTCAGACATGACTACGGATAAAGGTCTTGTGCTAGCCAGCTGATTTAATAATAGCGCTTCGTCCAAGTCTTTATCCATCGCCGCACAATGATAAAGCGCTGATACAACCGCTTGCTCTATCTCCGCACCGGAAAATCCTTCGCTCAGTTTTATCGCCTCGGTTAAGGGCAAAGACTCTGTCATGGCGTCACGCTTTTTCAGATGGATTGTAAAAATTTCTTTCCTCGCCGCCTCATCAGGAAGGTCGACGAAAAACACTTCATCCAATCTGCCTTTACGAATTAACTCAGGCGGCAGTGCGCTAATGTCGTTGGCTGTCGCGACAATAAATACGGGTTTGGTGTTGTCTGCCATCCAAGTGAGTAATGTGGCCAAAAGGCGTTGGGAAGTTCCGCTGTCATAATCGCCAGTGGAAATACCCTTCTCGATTTCGTCTACCCATAGCACGCACGGGGACATAGTCTCGGCCAGTGCAATCGCCTGGCGCATGTTCTTTTCTGTTTCACCAAAAAACTTGTTATAAAGTGCGCCGAAATCTAGTCGTAGCAGAGGAATTTTCCACGCCCCTGCTACCGCCCTCGCCGCCAGGCTTTTTCCGCAGCCTTGAACGCCCACTAGCAGTATACCTTTTGGAACGTCGAGTTTTCTTTTTTGCTCTGCTGGCAGAAAAGCAAATTTTCGAACGTCTAGCCAATTTTTTAGATTAGCGAATCCTCCAACCTCTGCAAAGGGAGCAGTGTCAAACTCAAAGCTTAAAACTCCATCTTGTCCTATCAGCTCATATTTAGCACGCTGAATTTTTGTTAAATCGGATTTGGAAATAGCATTGTCATCGTAGATCGCACTTCTAATAAGGCGGCGACAATCAGAAACAGTAAGCCCAAGCAGGTTGTTCACCAGCAAATGGATCGACTTTCGATCGGCCCGCAGCTGTTGATCGGGGTTGCGAAATTTCCAAACCTTTAGCTCCTCTACAATAAGCTTTCGGATCGCCATGCGGTCTGGCAAAGACAAGGAAAACTGCATGCTAAAGCGTGCTACGTCTTGAGGCAGCTTCACTTCGTGGCTAATGAAAATAAGATGATGACCAAGGTTGTTAAAATCTTGCGCTATTTCTTTGATCATTCGTAAGTTGAACGAATCATCCAAGTGGCTATGAAAATCAAGTAGGGCAACAACGCTTGGAACACTGGTGTTTCTGACGCTTATCAAAGCCTGCTTTGGGTCGGGCTGGGCAGCCATATTCGTTGTTGTGTTTCTGTCTGTCAAACTCAATGGCGGACGACCAGTGGCGGCATCTGCTAACCCGCCAGTAACTGTCCATTGTAAGACTGGCTTGCCCAGGGCTGTTTGGCATTTTTTTACCAAATCCAGCGCGCGCAATTCTTCATGGGTTTCGATGCAAATAATAGGCTGACCTGTCTTTAGGAGCAGCAAGAGATCGTTTAATTCAAACACACTTCATTCTCTTTCAAGGTTTTGATTAGGTGACTATTCCAGTGACCGCCCGAATGCGATGGTTTTCGGAGTCGGTAACGTAAAGGACCTTTCTAAAAATGCAGACGCCGTGAGGTCGGTTTAGTCGGCATAGCGCAGGCTCTCCGTCTGGCCCATCGCCGCGGATACCATCTCCCAGCACGGTCTCAATGATGCCTGTGCCAAGGTTTACCCGGCGGATAGCATGGTTCTCTGTATCTACGATGTACAAGCTGTTGTCGTCTCTGGAGTACGCAATGCCTTTTGGGCCGTTAAACGTCGCTAACAGGGCATCACCGCCATCGCCACTAAATCCTTGTGCGCCAGTCCCTGCGACTCGCGCAAGGGAGTTGGCCTTGGGGTTTAACTTATAAACGGCATTCCCCTCCCTTAGTACCAAGTAAATATTTCCATCGCGATCGGTATCTAAAGATCTTGGCCCCAGCAGAGGTGTATCCAGCATTGGCCCACTATCTGGTGTGGCGAGCTTGTCACCGGTGCCCGAGGCGGTAGTAATGATGCCGGTTTCTCTGCTTACCAGCCGCAGTCTACTGTTGCCAGTATCGCAGATTAAAAGGTTGCCACGGGAGTCGAAGGCAATGCTGTGGGGTTGACGTAATTGAGATAAGACGGATGAGCGACCATCTCCACCAAAGCCCGGTTCGCCGTTACCGGCGAGTGTGGTTACTAAGCCAGATTCCCCAGCGATACGCCTCACCGAGTGTGAGTCCCGCTCGACCACATAGAGGCTATTGGAGTCGTCCCAGCGAATTTCATGGGGTGCGGAGAACGGTGTTTGCAGAGGATTACGGGATTCAGACTCAAACCCTTTTTTACCATTGCCGGCGATAGTATTGAGACGATTGGTTTGTAAACTAACTCGTCTAATGCGCCCAGTATCCACCTCGCAGAAATAAATCGCTCCATCTGGACCATTAACGATGCCATAGGGATTGTTAATGGCCGAACGCACTGCAAGCGAGCCTCGTTCCTCGACGTCAAAACTCGCCGCGCCAGTACCTGCAAACGTAAAAACCTTAGGGGCAAGGGGCGTCGGATCTTGGCCGTGGAGGAGACCTGGCTGCATGATGCCGGCACCGACGAGGGCAAGTTGAGTCGTAAACCGCCGCCGTGAAAATTGCTTCATGGTTTGTCTCCCTTGGCCTAAAGTAGAGCCTCAACAGCCTCTCTTAGTGCACTCTCTAAAGTTGGATTCTTGATTTTAGCAGCCACACTATCGAAATTTTCATTAAAACTAGGGATAGCCAAGCTAGCCTTGACGTCTCCACTGAAAAATGGAGCCGATGCAACGGCTTGGGCAAGAACAGAGGCGCCGCCACGAGCACCGGGCGAGGTGGACAATAGTACCATGGCTTTATTTTGAAACACTTTGGTATTGATCCGAGAGCACCAATCGAACAGGTTTTTATAGGCAGCGCTATAAGAGCTATTGTGCTCGGCGAAAGAAATAATAAGGGCATCTGCTTGCCCAAGCTTAGCCAGAAACGCCATGGCAGCCTCCGGCTGGCCCAATTCAGCTTCTTTATCGATGCTGAACAGGGGTAGTTCATAGTCGTTAAGATCCAGAATCTCGACAGACGCTGAGGGTATTAGGCTGGCAGCATAGGTAACCAGCTGTTTGTTGATTGATGTTTGACTCGTACTTGCGGCAAATGCGACGACTTTCATTAATGTGAGTACCAAGTGTGAATAAAGCAAAGGATAGTGGTTGTATTTTCTGTTTGCGCCCAATACTCTCATATTTTAGTTCAACAACAGACATCAATAACGGGCTGAATCTCTAGGAGAGAAAAATGTGCGATCAAGACACTCAACACGATGTGGAAGAATTTTTAGCTAAGAAAAAGCAACTAAGCCGTCGCAACTTCAATAAGATGACGGCGACAGTTGGTCTTGCGATGATGTTGCCGCCAGTGGCCAATGCTCAATCGGTAACCGAATCCGATGTGGAAATTACCACAGCCGATGGCGTCGCTGACTGCTACTTTGTCCATCCAGCCAGCGGCTCTCATGCAGCAGTCATTGTATGGCCAGATATTTTAGGGCTTAGGCCAGCATTTAGAGAAATGGGCAAACGCCTCGCGCAATCTGGCTATTCAGTGCTTGTGGTCAACCCATTTTACCGTGACGCCCGCTCTCCTGTGGTTGAACTTGGGGCCAGTTTTGGCGATCCAGAAACTCGCGCGATTGTTCTTCCTATGGCCAGAAATCTGAATGCCGACACGCATTTTACCGATGCCCGCGCTATGGTGGCATGGTTAGATCAGCAGAGTGCGGTCGATACATCGCGGCGGATAGGCACAACCGGCTACTGCATGGGCGGCCCAATGGTGATGCGCACAGTGGCAGCCGTTCCAGATCGCTTAGGCGCTGGTGGTACCTTCCACGGCGGCGGCTTGGCCACAGATCAGCCGGACAGCCCACATTTACTGATTCCGCAAACACAATCGGCAATGCTGCACTGTGTAGCTGCTAATGATGATGCATCGAATCCTGTGGCCAAAGAGACTCTGAGAGAGGCTTACGCTGCGGCAAACATCGCGGCAGAGATTGAAGTCTATGAGGATACGCTGCACGGTTGGTGCCCGCCGGATTCTCAAGTTTATGATGAAGCCCAGGCAGAACGTGCTTGGAGCCGATTACTGAACCTCTTCAGTAGCGCATTAGCGTAAAACGGTGGCGCTCGATTGGAGCCGATCGAGCGCCTAGTTTATTGATTATGATAAAGAAAATAGCATCTATCAGTTTGCTCTTACTTGGCACCGTAATGATTTTTCTCGGATTACGCGCTGGGATCGAAGCGCCTGTGGTCACAGGGATAGGGTTCTTTGTGATCGCTGGGGTGTTTTGGCAGGACTCACGGGCCTGAGCGTCACTTTGACGTAGCGGCTTTTGAGTAATTCTGGTTTAGAACTGCTCTTGGGTTTGGCATTGGCGTTGGTGTTGGCCAGGCAACTGATTAGGCACCGCCGTGACCCGCTTTAAATACATCCCTGTAAGCTTGGCGCCAGCTCCCTGCTGGCGACAGTCACGCCGCCGACTAATCAGTTGCTTGGCTGCATAGTCTGGTGGTTTCTGATCGTCTTTGGTTCGAGGGTGTTCTTTCTGCGGTTTAGTAAACGTCTAGTTTATTGGTAGAGACAGGGCTGGGCGTTGGTGTTGGCCTGGCAACTGATTAGACACCGCCGTGACCCGCTGTAAATACATCCCTGTAAGCTTGGCGCCAGCTCCCTGCTGGCGACAGTCACGCCGCTGCCTAATCAGTCGCTTGGCTGCGGAGTATGGGGTTACTGCGCGTTTTGACCCCTTGGGCTTGGCTGAACTCGCAGGGTCTGATGGAGCATTAAGACTATAGATAGCTAGGCGCTAGGCCTTTATTTCTCTTGGCCTAGTTACAATTCATTACAGTTTGCAGGGATAAATAGAGTGATCTATTGCAACTAAGGTGGCGTAAAATACTCGGTAGTCCCAAAACTATTCTAACCGTTTGACAGTGCTATTTATTTTGACACCTTAAGTTATTACCTCAAGTGTTGAATTCTATTTTGGCCCGTGGGCCGAGGGGAAGATCGTGAATTTTCTGATCCGTCATCCAGTGATGATTTTAGTGCTTGCTGGAGTTGCTACCCTCTCCTACATGGTTTATGCAAAAGTTAATGAAGAGCCTTCAGGCTCTGGTTTTCGGGGTGGTTTTGGTGCTCCGCCTGTTGTCGGACTGAGTCGCGTCGAAATGCGAGTGATTGCCGATGAGATCGAATCGGTGGGCACAAGTGTTGCCAACGAATCCTTAGAGCTCACAGCCAAAGTCACCGAAACGGTTAACAGTGTTAATTTTGAAGATGGCGACTTTGTGGAAAAAGGCAAAGTACTAGTAGAGCTTGTGAATGCGGACGAGGCTAGCAGGTTAGCTGAGGCGCAAGCGAATGTTGACGACGCTGTGCGTCAGTTAGAGCGAGTGCAAAATCTCTCTCAGCGAAATTTAGTGGCAAGCACCGAGCTAGACACAGCAAAAACGAATTTAGAGACTGCCCAAGCTCGCCTAGAGGGCGTGCTAGTGGCTATGGAAGACAGATTAGTGCGAGCCCCTTTCGATGGGTATCTTGGCTTTCGTAATATAAGCGAGGGCACTCTACTTTCCCCCAGCACTGTCATCACGACTCTTGATGACATCTCACAAATCAAATTAGATTTCACCATACCTGAATTGTATTTGGCCAACGTCAAAGCCGGCCAAAAAATTGCAGCCCAGAGCGTTGTCTATGAGGGCACGGTATTTGAAGGAACAGTTAGTAATGTAGGCACGCGTATTAATCCGGTGACCCGTGGTGTCTCCGTGCGCGCCACCATTAGCAATCCAGATTTACTGCTCAGGCCAGGCATGCTGATGACGGTGGCCCTCGAATTGAATGCGAAAAACGCACTTGTGGTGCCAGAACGGGCCATCATTGCCGCCCAGGGCATTCAGTATGCGTTTACTATAGACGCGCAAAATACTGTTACCCGTAAAGAAGTGTCTCTTGGGCGTCGCCGCGATGGAATGGTGGAGATTCTTGCTGGGCTAGAAGAAGGCGAACGTGTGGTCAGTGATGGCACGTTCAGAGTGCGCCCCGGTATGACGGTCCAACCTGAGGGTGAGCCCCCAGTGGCTGCTCCTAGTGGTCGACCGCCCGGCGCGGGAGGCCGACCAGGGACGCGTCCAGCGGCGGCTGGCGGTACCCGTTAAACCTCACCATTTTTTGTCTGCCACTAGAGTCGAGTAGCCCAAATGATCCTGTCTGATATTTCCGTAAAGCGTCCGGTTTTCGCCACAGTGCTTAGCCTGATGTTGATTGCGTTTGGGTTTATGTCGTTTCGGGAATTGCCGCTGCGAGAGTATCCGGATACAAGCCCGCCAGTTGTCTCTATCAGTACAAACTACCCTGGTGCATCGGCGGAGATCGTCGAAACACAGATTACAGAAATCATTGAAGACCAGATAAACGGAATCGACGGCATCGAGGCGATTAATTCGTCAAGCAACGATGGTAGCTCTAGAGTCTCGGTGGAATTTCGAGTGGGCACGGATATCGAAGTAGCTGCTAATGATATTCGCGATAAAATTTCCCGTGTGGCTAGATCGCTACCAGAAGACGTTGACCTGCCGCAAATTTCCAAAGCAGACAGTGATGCGAGGCCAATACAGTATTTCAATCTGGTAAGTAGCCAGATGTCTTATTTAGAATTAAACGATTTCGCTAATCGCTATATTGTCGATCAATTTGCAGTGTTAGATGGAGTCTCAAATGTCAGCGTTAGTGGTAACGGCGGTTTTGCGATGCGAGTCTGGTTGGACCGTGTCGCTCTCGCAGCACGTGGGCTGACCGTAACAGACGTAGAGAACGCCCTACGCCGAGAGAATATCGAGCTTCCTGCAGGGCGCATTGACTCAAGCGAGTTGGAGTTTGCAGTCAGAGTAGAGAGAATTTTTCAAACAGCCGAAGACTTTTCTAGGCTAGTAATTGCTCGAGGTGCGAATAATTATTTAGTGACCTTAGGAGAAGTTGCTCGGGTAGAGCTAGGCTCCGCTAATGAGCGATCAATCTATAAAGGCAACGGTGTCGAGGCTGTGGGCCTTGGCATTATTAAGCAGTCCACAGCAAACAGCTTAGCGGTGCTGCGAGGCACGGAAGCGTTGGCGGAGAGAATACGCCCAAGTCTGCCTGAGCATATGGATTTGGTGGTTTCTTCAAGTGACGCCGAGTTCATTGAGAACTCTATTGCGTCGGTTTACTCCACCATTTTTATGACCATGGCCCTAGTTAGTCTAGTGATCTATATGTTCCTTGGTTCGATACGGGTAATGTTGATTCCCGTTGTTACCATTCCGGTGTGCCTGCTTTCGGCATTTATTATTCTTTCCGCGTTTGGCCTTTCTATAAACTTGATAACCTTACTCGCGCTGGTGCTGTGCGTTGGGCTGATCGTTGATGACTCTATTGTGGTGCTAGAGAATATTCAACGCCGCGTTGAAGGAGGCGAGCCGCCATTGCTTGCCGCCTATTACGGTTCTCGTCAAGTTGCCTTCGCAGTGGTTGCAACAACGGTAGTGCTTATTGCCGTGTTTGTACCTGTGGTTTTTCTAGAGGGTAATCTGGGTATCTTGTTTTACGAGATGGCAGTGACTATTTGTGGGGCTGTGATTATTTCGTCAGTCTTAGCGCTGTCCCTAACGCCGATGATGAGTTCAAAATTACTGACCACCCATGCCCATGAGAGCTTTGTAACGCACCAAGTTGATGTGTTCTTTCGTTGGCTGCAGCGTGGTTATCATGATGCTTTAGGCGTTTGTCTGCGCTATAGCTGGGTGGTGGCCAGTTCTTTGATCTTGGTCATGGCCGCAATTTATCTTCTATTCCAACAGCTGCCTTCGGCGTTTGCCCCGGCTGAAGATCAAGGTGTTATCTTCGCCAGAATTGCTGGGCCGGAAGGTGCCAACTTGAACTATATGGAAGAGCAAGTAAACGCGGTGCAGGAAGAGGTATTGGGTTATATCGACACTGGCGAGGTGGCGAATGTGGTCACAATGACACCGGGTTGGGGCGGTGGTGGCGGCGTTAACAGTGGCATGACCATTATATCTTTGCCTACCTGGGGCGAGAGACCGAAGGAAACCGCCGAAGTAATGCAGGAATTAACCACCAAATGGGCGCAAATTCCTGGCATTAACTCGTTTATGTTTATGCGTTCAGGCCTTGGCCGCGGCGGCGGTGGCCAACCAGTTCAATTCGTCATCGGTGGTCGCAGCTATGAAGAGTTGGTGCAGTGGCGAAACTTAGTAATCGATCGCGCTAATGAGAGCGGCATGTTTACACGAGTCGACTCTGACTTTAACGAAACCAAACCGAGTCTCTCGATTACAGTGGATAAGGTGCGTGCGGCTGACTTAGGTGTTTCTATTCAGTCTATAGGCAGAACCCTTCAAGCAATGATGAGTGAAAGTCGAGTGACTACCTTTGCCAGCGGTGGAGAGGAATACGATGTCATTCTGCAAGCGGAAGATGCTCAGCGAGCCACCCCTGATGACATAACTAATATTTATGTGCGTTCGGATACCTCCGGTGAATTGATCCCCCTCGCCAACGTGATCAAAGTTGAGAATGCTGCCGGCCCGACGTCCCTGCGTCGTTACAATCGAATTCGCTCGATTACGATTTCTGCAGGTTTAGCGCCGGGTGTTGACTTAGATTCTGGTTTAGCGTTTCTTGAAAATGTAGTCGCCACTGAACTGCCTGAGTATGCACAAATCGATTATAAAGGCGAGTCACTGGATCTAAAGTCCTCCTCAGGAGGGTTGACCATAATTTTTGGTTTGGCCCTGCTAGTTGTATTTTTAGTATTGGCCGCGCAGTTTGAGAGCTTCATTCACCCAATCATTATTATGACAACGGTGCCTTTAGCAATTCTCGGTGCTCTCGTTGGTTTATTGCTTACCGACAACTCCCTTAACATTTATTCCAATATTGGATTGGTCATTCTAGTGGGCATAGCCAGCAAGAATGGCATTTTGATAGTGGAATTTGCTAATCAACTGCGAGATGAAGGTAAGGAATTCAGTGCGGCCTTGGTGGAAGCCTGTGATCTGCGGCTGCGCCCTGTTCTTATGACCGCCATCTCTACGTTGGTGGGAGCCATCCCTTTAATATTGGCAACCGGTGCAGGTTCTGAAAGCCGTATTTTATTGGGAGTAGTCATTTTCTCTGGTGTGTTAATGACCACCGTGACTACGCTTTTTGTTGTGCCTGTGGTGTATAACTTAATCGCCAGAAACACCGGTTCACCCGAAGCGGTCTCACGAGTGTTAGAGTCTCTTAAAAAGCAAGAGTCTGGTTTTAACCAAGCCCAGACAGAATAAGATCAACCCCGCAGCGCTATTGGGTGCCGCGGGGTATTTGCTCCTGCCAATGCCGTCGCCGAATTTCTCCGTCCTCATTCGATAGAACGCGGCTAATGGATAGATTGAAAAACTCCGCATCAGACTTGAGGTCTATCTCTGTGCGATAGACCACTGGCTTCTCATCTTCACTCTTATTAACAACATATTCCGCCCATCCGTGAAACTCTGTCGCCGCTGGCTCTAAGTCATAAGCCGTGTGACGGGTATGACGGGTGGCGGTTATATCCAGCGCTCCCAAGCTGTAACTAACACCGCTTTCTCGTACCAGGCTGACGGAGTTGTTGTCCTCGTTTTCGATTAGCTCTCGCCTCCTTGGATAGTTGGCAGCTGGGCCAATGGCTATTTCATCGCTGCCCAAATAGTTTGATGGCGTGCCTTTGTCCATAGACAGTGGCTGGGACTCGGACTTGCCAAGCCACAGGGGCAAATTGAGTACAGTGTTTTGTGAGTTAACCGTTAAGGTGCTGGCAGAGAGTTTGGGTGACGGCCAGAACATAGGAAAGGCACCATTGCTTATGGCTAAGCGAATTTTATGCCCTGGTTTAAAGGTCCATGTGGTCATGCGAAGCGGCACTTTAAGCGCCATAAATTCACCCGCCGATACGGGCATTGGGTCTAGGGTTGATCGACGTAGCTGAGCATTGATAGCGCCACCAGTGACTAATGTCACCTGCCCATCGGGAGCGATGTCTTCTAACCTTACAACCCAATTGCCATCAGCGGAATTGCTTGCGGCGAGTAGTTCAACTTCTGGGATGCCGACCACTACCTGTTCCTCCTGCACAGAGGCGCTGTCAAACACCAAGGCATTCTCATCGGTTGCACTCATGTTGGGTAGAAGTTCCCCCCACCATTCGCCGAGATCAATGCCGTTACTGGGCAGGTTGCTAAGAGTGATAGTGGTCTCTTGCAGATCTGATGCCGTTGTAATTAGGGCAGAATCAGTGCTTGGAAAGAGTTGTAAATGGTTTACTTCCGAATCAGGCAATGGCCACTGCAGTTGATACCAATCGCCAGCGATCTCGGGCAGTGAGGGGTTTGGCGCATTGCCGCCGCGCACAAAGACACGAAAGCTTTTCTCATCATAAGGGCTTGTTTGCTCAGATTGATCTCCTAACCAGCTGTGCCACCATGCGGCGGCATCGTCGCGCCATTCCCATGTGGGACCAGGGGTTGCCGAATCTGGCCATGCGTGTGGCCATGGCCCTAGCACTGCGCGTACCGGAACTTCAGCGCTGCTCAGCGTATTAGGCAGGGTATCTCGGTAACCATCCAGCAATCCACCAATCAAAAAGAGGGGAATTTTTAGCTGTGACATCTGGTGCTTAAGAGAACCACCGCGCCAAAAGGGGCCATCTTGATTTGTTTTAAGTGTGGTAAATAGCCAAGGCGTTTGATCGAAGCGATCCGTGAAATAGTCTTCATTAATGCTGTACTGCGGTGAAGCCATGAAGCCATTCATATGGTTGATACTCAGAATGTATTCATCAATGCCGAAAATACCGTCGGTGAAATGCACATCATTACTGTACAGATCATCTGAAGCATGGGCTGCCAATATGGCCTTAAGTTCCGGCGGGTTTCGCAGTGCCACTTGTATTGCATTAAAACCACCCCAAGAAATGCCCCACATCCCGATCTTTCCATTGGAAAACTCCAGCTTGGCCAGCTGCGCTATTACTTCAATGGCATCTTCAATTTCTTGCGGAGAATATTCGCGGCCAGGAGTTTGCCCCTCTGATGAACCTGTGCCTCTTATATCAACCTTGGCGAGGGCGATACCCTTTCTGGCAAAAAAGTCATACAGCGGGTGGGCCCAAGATTTGCCCACATCATCTTTTCGGTAGGGCAGCATTTCAAGCAGCACAGGAAACTGCGAGTTGGCACTGGTCTGCTGGGGAATGTAATAGGTGACCGCGAGTCGCACACCGTCACTCAGAGTCAGCCAACCAGTTTCGATGCGGTAAGGAGGATCGCTCGGCGCAGCACTAAGGCCCAAACCTATGCCCAAGCAGAAAACTAGGCATAGAGCGGTCAGTCGCTGCTTCATGGAGAGGTATTAAGATTGGTCTTATTGGTCCAAAAAATGTCGATAGCACCTAGGCTATTATCTGTTCGGGTAGAAAACCAGGTAATAGTGTTAGAGCCGGGAGGTAATGCGGGACACATATCTGCGGCCGCGGTGTTTACTTGCGAGCCTAAATTGCTTGCTTCGCCCCAAGAGTTTTCACCTTGCTGCATGGCGCTCCAAATGTCCATGCCCCCAAAGCCACCGGGTCGCGCCGATGAAAAGTAGACTCGCCCATCTGTATCCTGGCTAAAATGAAATTCTTCTGCTGCAGTATTAATGTTGGGGCCTTGATTAACAGGCGTTGACCAATTTCCCTGTGCATCGGGTTTGGAGCAATAAATATCAGAACCACCATAGCCACCCTCTCTGCGGCTAGCAAAACAAAGGGTTTCGCCATCCTGCAAAATCGCAGGGCAGTGCTCGTCTCCAATGTCGGTGCTGATTGGATAACCCACCAGTTCAGGTTCGCTCCACTGGCCGTTAACCTTGCGAGTGACAAACAGGTCATTGTTGTTACGGGGCGATGTTGTGGCGCTGCGGTCAGACTTAAAGTAAATGGTATTACCGTCTGCGGTAATCCATGGCTCTCTATCATCCCCCAGCCTTAGTGGATCAACATCGGTCGCCGGCGCAGCATTGATGGGTATGCCCATATTCACTGGAGTGTTCCAACTGCCAGAGGCTTCATCGAAAGTGGCGATATAAAGGTCCTTGGGGTCGCCCGGCGCAACCGCCATGTCTTGCCGCGCACTGCAGTAGACCATGGTGCCATCGGCGGCGAAGGAGAGTTCTCCCTCGGCCCATAGCGTATTAATTGGAGCCCCAAAATTGTGCACGGCGCGGCTAACCCAATCCGTCTCTGCGGCCAGTGCTGAGTTGAGCCACAAACCTAGTAGGCAGCTTGTAAGTGTTCGAAGCAAAGTTGTTCTGGACTGTTTATTCATTACTCTCGCCTAGATAGAAGATTGGACATGAAACGACCACCAATGACTTGGTCGAATCGCATCTGGGTCTGGTGTTGGATTGACAGGTGCTCCGCCAAAGGTTTGCAGCTTTGTAACACGGGCCTGCCAAGCGGCATCCAGAGTTGACTCATCAGTAACACGGTTTAACGTTACTGGATAGACGATGCCATTCAAACGCATGACTGCGGATTCATTGGCACCAACTTTTCCAGCCCAATATTTTTGCTCACACACCGAGCAGCTCAAAAATAGCTCACCCGTTGGCGTGGACATACAGTTTAAATTGATCGAGTGGGGCCGTATTCCCGCATAAATTTGCAGCTGGCAGAGAGGTACGTCGTTGGCAAAAGTCCAATCCGTGACAGGTTCAGGGGCGCGCTCGCCAAACAAAAATCCCCCTGGGGTACGCTCACAGGGGCATATGGACGAGTAGATCATGAAACCTGCAAAAACCGAGATTAACAATGCGCCCAGAGCGATCGCAGCGACTTTTACAAGTTTGTTGGAGTTTGTTTGCTCAAGAGTATCCGGCATGGTGGCTTCTCTTATTGTTATGGCCAACAGATTACCCCATATCTCCTTCGGCAAAAAGGGTTTTGTCAGAACCGCAGGAACTAGAGGTGAGAATTTTCTGAGCTATTTTATAACTGCTCCGTCTCTAGTTTAAAAAGGTCACGAAGTATCTTACGCCACTGAGTGTACTGCTCTGTCATCGGGCCGCTGACACCATTGACCTGCTCGCTCAGTTTCAATATCGCCGGCGCAAGTTCTTTGTTAAATCCTGCGGCAAGTTCTCTAAATTCTTGTTCGTAAATTTTACTCCAACGAAATCGATCGTAGCGTTGCATAAGAGAGAGGTAGCTGCGTTCCGATTCAAAGTTGTCGATGTCGTATTCGGCTATCTGATCTGTCACTCGCTCATCTTCTGCAATTTGGTCGTGTGAATAGCGCCGCCAAATAACGTAGGAAGGCTGCATTTCTTCATAGAGCGCCTCATAATATTCATCCACCGTATCGATAAAAATGCTGTGTCTTAGACGCATATCCGCGACTCGGGCTAGCATTGGATCGTTCTCTGCTAACAAGCTATTGACCGTTAATAAACCATCGTCGCTTTGGGATAGTGTATGGGCAAATGTTTCTGGGGAGAGGTCGCTGGCATAGACCATTTCTGATACACGCTTAATGGTAATCAACTCATCCGCCGTAAATGCTTGGCGTACCATTAATAGGTCGTTGGCGACTTGATCGTACAGGTCTTGGAATGGGTCGATAAAACTATTCGGATCGAATCGGTTGCCGGGTGTGTAGCGAGTGGCTTCTGGGTAATCTTCAAGAGTTGTGGTATCGGCATAGGTTTTTTTCAACCACTGCCTCCCGCTGCTATCAATGGCAGTGACTTCAATCTCCAAACGCTCGCCATCGGATTGCAGCACCGTTCCTGACACTTGAAGATCGACCGACGGGTCGTCTTCCGGTAGCACTCTTACCGCCCCCCAAGCATTGGCAACTAGAAGAGTATTGCGCAGCACATAGGGCAGATAATGAACTTCGTTTTCCCGTATTTCCGAAAACACCCATTCGCCAAACCGTTCATAATCGCTAGTACCAAGACGATTTTCAAACACCTTGATACCTACATCTAGCTGAGTGTCCACTGGCGGTGGGGGTGTGGTGACTTGCAGCTCTACTTCGCCTACAGAGGGCAGCAGTACAACAGGCACAGGAGTCGGTGGCGATTGTGCGCAGCCGGCGACTAACGCCGTAAAAACCACTAAAGTTTTAAAGTAACTGTAAAAATGACCCATGGCGCTTTGCTTACTCCAGCACCGAGGATTTGCTGCAGACGTTGCCGCGACTCAAGGTTTGAATGCAATTGAAATCGTCCGCTGGCGCATCATAGCGGGTAAAAGCCTGAATCAAGTTGAAGGGCGCCGATCGTTTACTCTGAATGCTAGTCACCATACGCAGCAACTCTCTGTCCGAAGACACTGAAAATCTGTGGGTAATTTCCAAATCATCTGGCAACGAGACAATAAACACGAGCTGGGTTCTGTCCCAACCGCACACCTCTTTGCCATGGGCACTCGCAAAGGTATCGTGCATCCCGTTATCGAGACTACATACTAAAGGGGCTTCACCGTCCCGTTCGATGCGCACCTGATTGCGGTCCTGGATAATTGTCATCGTGGTTTGTCGACTTATATACTCAGCCAGTCTGGCGAGATCGACAATACTGTTGCCGCGGCGATTGCTATTTAAATTAATGTTGCCAATAGAGACGGCAGGCCCTCCGCCACCACTCACACCAGCGCGTTGGCTTGCGGCTTGCTCTTGTCGCAGGCGCATCATCCGGTTTAACTCGTCCCGCCAAGTATCGCTGCGGCGAAAGTCCTTCTCCCAGGAGCCGGAAAAGTCCAGCCGTAGAGGCGTATCCAAGTCTAGTACCGGCAGATCACCCTGAGCGATTGCGCCGCCACTTAAACAAAGCACTAAGAGGTAAACAAAACACCAATACTGACGGATTCGCCGAGGGCTGTTTACTGCTGTTATTGTCATTTTCATGTAATTAGTGTGTTTTCACTCAGACAACTGGTTTTTACGGTTGATCTGCTAAAAACAGTCGATTGATCAGCACTTTTGCTGTCTCGAAGGATAAAGCCTACTTTAAACTAAATAGCAGCGCGTGAAAAACTGGCTTTTCTAACTAGTGGCTATTGGACAATCAACTTTGACACTCTTATCCTGCTTGTTTCTGGACCTATCGCTTCATGGATGCGTTTGGTCACATTATTCGAGCATCGAGCACACAAGGAAGCCGCTATGGTTCACTCTCAATTTATAAAGCCTGCATTGCTTGGTTTTTGGTTAGTAATAAGCACCCCTCTGGTCTATGGCCAAGCAACCGTAACCGGTGCAGAAGCGGTCACAGACTTCTGGAGAGCCAGCACCGCTGCCGAGTTTGAGCTGATTGAGGGCGCCCTAAAAAATATCGCCTCTGACCCTTTGGCGCTCTACGACTTAGTCAAAGCGGGGCCAACTTACTCCTCGGATGTGCAAACCGGTGTGATTGAAAGTGACCGTTTCGATTCTCAAGGAGTGCGCTTTCCCTATGCCCTCATTATTCCAGATTCCTATGACCCGGCTAAGCGCTATGCCGTCGAGGTTATGCTGCATGGCGGTGTTGGCCGTCCTAAACTTGAGCCGGGTGAGAGCCTATGGCGCAGTGGCTATGACAGTTTGCGAAAAGAAGACCGGATTGTCGTGGTACCGGGGGCTTGGCGGGATGCTTATTGGTGGCAGTCCTCACAAGCAGATAATTTACCGGCATTGCTGCGCCTGCTGAAACAGCGCTACAACATCGACGAGAATCGAGTGACGTTGACAGGCGTTTCTGACGGCGGCACTGGTGCCTATTTTTTCGCGTTTAAGCAGCCAACACAGTGGGCTGCATTTCTTCCTTACATAGGCCATCCTGGAGTGCTGCGAAATGCTAATAGCGGTGGTGGCTATCGGCTGTTTTTCGAAAACTTACAGAATAAACCCATGTACATTGTCAATGGCGAAGTGGACCGCTTATACCCTGCCGAGTCAGTTAAACCCTTTATCGATATTTTGGAACAGACTGGCGTTAATTACACATGGGTAGTGATAGAGGGGGGCGGCCACAACACTCAGTGGTTGCCAGACATAACCCCAGATATTGAAGCATTCAAAGCCGCTAATCCAAGAGATCCTCTGCCTGATCATCTGCAATGGGTCACCGATAGAGTTGATCGTTACAATCGTAATCATTGGTTGGTAATTAACAACCGGTCAAAGCAAGGCTCGCCCGCGGTAATGGAAGTAATCCGCGACGGCAATCAGTTTAACGTCATGGCGGATGGAGCCGGAGAGTTTACGTTACTGCTAAACCCTGAAGAAATTAATTTCGCTGAACCAATCAGAGTTATTGTAAATGACGCGACTCTTTTCAATGAAAAAGTAGAAATGAATGCGTCCACTCTATTCAAATGGGCCAGAGGTGATTTGGATCGATCAATGCTATTTTTGGCAGAACTGACTATTGAAGTTCCCCAAGCATAAGCTAGGCGGCTAAATCGATGTTTGTTAATCCCAAATCAGCCGGGTATCAACAAAATCTATATCCTCATTTTGATAGAAAGGGTGCAGCATGCTTCGCCATCTCCCTAAAATCATGCCCTACCCCAGGTACTGCTTTCAGTTGCCAATTAAATTCAAAGTTGTTCTCCATCGCAACCTGCTTTGCTGAGTCAAAAAAATTGTTGCCTCTTGCCAGCCGGTGTGCGCCTTGCGCCATTGCTAATACACTCTGATCTAATATCCCTTGATTCTTTGTGTTGTCCAATTCACCCAGCAATAAAACTAAGTGGGCATTAAGGGGTTGTCTTAAATCTTCCAAATCCATCGATAGGCGATTTAAGCCATAAGGGAAATCAATGGAAAAATCAGGGAACGTATAAGTCCCTGCATTGGCAGCAATTGCTGTGCCAATTCTTGCCTCGGGCATCAGTATGACCATCCTATGAATAAATTGCCCACCAGCTGAATGACCAAACATGTCGTAGGACGTGTTGGACAAACGATTTTGGGAAACGATATGGTCAAAGGTGTTTTCGATAACCCTGAAAGCCCATTCCGCCTCGGGATTTTTAGTGCCAAAATAGGTGTGGAGGTTTCCTTCAGCGTAGTCGTTGGTTATTACCCGAGAAAACAGGCTTGCGAACTCTGGTGCCAAGAGTAGTGTCGATGTCTCATCAGCGTAATTAATCCAACTTCTAAGATACTCCTCTGCATTTCTACCGGCACCGTGCATGACAAATAATATATTGTCACCGTCGCGCCAAGAGGTCGGCTTGTGGCTCCAAACTCTAATGTGAACCCTGTCCGTATTCTGATAAGCATGAATAACAAAATTACTGGTTCCGTTATCAAGTGGTCCCATTTCAGTTAGTTCCGGTCCTTTTGGCATCAAGTACAAGTAGACGTACCCTAAAAGCACTAAAAGTACCGCGCTAGCGCCTGCGGTAAGTAGACTTATCTTTAAACGGTTCGACACGGCTTGCTCCTCTATTTGCACTGGGTTAATTGAACAGAGTAAGACTAAGAATCAAGCAGAGAGTGTTCAAACGGGTTGGGATGAATTGATAAAATTTGTGACCAACAGCTAGCACGTATTCGAACGGGAGCTCAGCTTTTGCCGCAGAGCAGCCTCATAGTTACGAGCGACAGGGATCGTGTCAGTTAATCCATTTAATCTAAGCGTACAGGATTGGGAGTTCCCTTCTAGCTGAACTGCGTAGTCGAGATTTACTACATAGGAGCGATGGCATTTAAAATAACTTGGTTCAGATTGCATTGATGCGTTAACCGCTTTTAACGTGGCTCGAACTAAAATCGTTGGTCTATGATTGGCGGCATTGAAGTGCAGTTCGACATAGTTTCCTGCCGCTTTGGCAGCTATCCATTTTTCATACGGGAATGAGAAAGCCTCGTCATTTCCATTCAACCCTAACGTAATCATTTTTCGGGAAGGATCTTGTGAAGGGAGGTCACTAAGTTCAGCGCGGGTAGCCAAGTCTCTTTGTAGCTTAATGAGACTAACTAGCAAGCGGCTCAAAAAGTGCGCTGTCACGGCCATAATTAGTGCAAAGAACTGAAACTGCAAAGCCGAGTTCCAAGAAAGCTCTACATAACGTGATTCAAGCCTCAACAAATAAACTAGTCCACCACAGGTGAAGACGAACGCTGCCAAATAGAAAGCTTCCGAAATCAGAGGCCGTTTTAAAAACACCCAATAGCCCTTGGCGCGTAGCTCATTCAGTGCAAAGCCGACAAAGAAGAGGATGATGCTCGATCCTAGTGCTGTCCGCAGTAACTCACTGATCGCGAGATTATCTAGATTGAAAGGCTTAAACATGATGAGAAAAGCGAAGGTAAAAAGGCTTAGCCAAAGTAATACCTTAGTGCGAAGCGGGGTAGAGAGCTCAAAAAGGCAGGTATCAAGGAATATGCGTTTCCAAGAAGCGGCATATTTTTGACCGTGGTGGCTTGATGGCATTCCTCTTCACCCTTTTTTCTATGAATCGTAATTAGCCGATGGAAGGCGACTTAAGTTAGTTAAGTGTAGGTTTTTCGCCGTTTAAACTCGAGTGAGAAAGATAGACTATTTATTGGATAAAGAATTCCGTCTTAATTTCATTATCGACCCATGCAGCAAACTATTGTATTTTTACTCCCATCTCATCCATTGGAGAAACCGTTTGAAACGAAATATTCGACGAAGTATTGATGTTGCGCTTACCGGATTAGGTATTGCGGTGGTATTCAGTGCCATCATTTTGGGGTCATCCATTGATATCCGCGCGCAAATGCCTATCGCGTTAGTGGGCGTGCTTTTAATGGAAGCGGGTATTTGGGGTTTGGCAGCTAAGCTGCTGCCCAATCAGCGGAAATACACAAAGCTTAGGGGTGAAGGTGATCATATGCTGCAGCTTATTCGTGAATTGAACGCTGCAGCAATCGCAAAAGAGCGGGGCGAAGAGGATTCAAAACGTTTTCAAGATACCCTAGCCAAGATGCACGATTCGGTCATCAAAATGGCGGACCTCGCCGATGTGGCTAATGACGCCCAGCCTCAAGACGATGCCTAATTTATCTCTCTAAGCAAGTACGCCTTTCAATACTAAGTTAATTAGTTGTTTCTGTTTGAAACGGGTTCTTGCATCTGCGGCCAGCATACCCTCTAATTGGGTTTGATTTAGAAGAGGCCAAATCATGACAATAACAACCACAAAAAGTTTACAAGCTTCTGTTTTAATTACCCTTTTAATCCTCGCCACGCCTGTGCTTGCGCAGCCCGGAAATGCCCGAGGCCCAATTGGTCCAAGCCCCTACGACATTGTCTCCCTATGGCACGACCCGTTCGCGGAACCGGGCTACGCCTTTGGTGGTAACTCGGGTGTGTGGGCAGAATCCCCCGACCGCATTATTATCGCTCAACGTGGTGAAACCGTGCTGCCCTATCCAATCCCAGAGGATTTTAGGGGCTTTGCCGGTGATATGGGGCTAAATGTACTTCGTGACACCAATCGCCGCGTTTGGAAAAACTGCCTCTATATCGTCAATGGCGATGGCGAAGTAACGGAAATTTGGAATCACTGGGATTATCTGTGTGCCGATTCCGATGGGCCGGGCCCTCACCGCGTCCGCATTAGCCCTTATGATCCCGAAAAGCGTATTTGGGTTATCAACGAAACCTTCCATCAGATTTATGTGCTCTCTAATGACGGCAATGAGCTACTGATGACCTTGGGAGAAAAACTAGTCCCTGGAACCGATGAAAATCATTTTGCTCGCCCACAAGACGTGGCGTTTTTGCCAGACGGTCGAATACTAATTGCCGATGGTTTAGATAATCACCGCATTATGATTATGGATGAAGACCTTAACTACCTTGGCGAGTTTGGCGGGTTTGGCGATGGCCCCGGCCAGTTTAATGGCATCCATGCCTTGGGCGTTGGGCCTAACGGCTTAATCTTCGCCTTGGACCGGTCCGGTGGTCGTATTAATGTATTTCGCACTACCGATGATCCAAGCGAAATGGAATTTGTCGACGTGTGGGATGGATTTACTCTACCTCTAGATATCATTGTAAATGAAGATGATATTTGGATAACCGATCTTGGACCACTGCGCTTTGTGAATTTGGATTTTGAAGGCAACTACAAGTACACATGGTTAGTCCCACCAGATTTGCCCGATGGTTACATTGAAGTGCATACGTTTTCGGTGGACTCAGATGGCAATCTTTACGGAGGCGATAATCAATACGGCCGATCGCAAAAATTTGTGCCAAAGCCTGGTATTGACCCCGATCTTTTAATCAACCCACCGTGGGTAGCTGACTAAGTTAGGGCGAGAATGTTGTTAAAACCTGCTGCGCTGTTGATTGGTTGCTGGGGCTGTGCGCTAACAGCCCTTGCTCAACCTGAATCCGACAGACTCAATAAGACTATAGAGCTGTTAGAGCAGGGTGCTCCGGCGTTCGGTGTTTTGTCGTTTGACTACTCATTAAATAATGCCCGCAGTCTTGCCCGTTCCGGATTGGATTTTATCATTATTGATATGGAACACGCGCCATTCGACGTGGAAAGCCTGCGACTTTTTCTGTTAGGAATGACGGATAAAAGGGCCATTATTGAAAAAGGCAACCTGCAGCCGGAGGTTGTTCCTATTGTTAGAATTCCAGCAACTGGACGAGAAGATATCCTAGCCCAGGCAAAGCAAGTGTTAGATGTTGGTGCATTTGGTGTCATGTATCCCTCTATTAGCACTAAAGCGGAGGCCGAGATGGCAGTTAAGGCCACTCGCTATCCGCAATTAAATGGAGCTGCTGATTACGAACCCAGTGGCCTACGAGGGCGCAACCCCAGTAATGCTATTTGGTATTGGGGCATTGACGATTATTACGACAAAGCAGATGTATGGCCCCTCGACAGTGATGGCGAACTGCTTGCCGTCATTCAAATTGAAACACGACAAGGGGTGGAAAATATCAAAGATATTCTCAGCGTGCCCGGAGTCGGCGTTGTGTTTATCGGACCGTCCGATCTAAGTGCCGATATGGGGTATGCTAGCGCGAATGCCCCAGAAGTTGAGCAGGCGATTCAGGCTGTGTTGCAAGAATGCTTGGCGACGAATATCCCCTGCGCAATTACCACCAATCGGGTTACAGTGAGCGAACGTCTCGCCCAGGGCTTTCGATTCGTCACGGTAGGCCTAGACGGAGGGCTATCGTCTAGCACCAATGAGGCGCTGCGCATTGGCAGAAGCGCCTCGGGCCGCGACACCATCGCTGAAGAAGTCACGCCTCGCAGTGCACCTTACTAAATCTGACTCAGCACTTTTTCTATGCGCTTGAATGCCTCTTCCAAAACACGGGGTTCTTGGCCAAACGCGATACGCAGATGATTGTCCATGCCAAACGAATCGCCGGCAGCAACGAAGACCCCAGCCTCATCTATTAGTCTGTGCATGAGGTCGGTGGAGTTAATCGCTAGGTCGTAACGGATGAAGGTTACCGCTGAAGCTTGGGGTGGCGTGTAGTGAAACAGCCCTCGTTGGGAGTCCATCCAGGTTTTTAATATTGGGTAACCGCTGCGAATGTATTGGCGAGCTCTGCCAATTAGCATTGGTCTGACTTGAGGCGTTAACGCATGTGCTGCGAGATGATTACTAATCATTGAGGCCGTGATTGTGGTGTATTCGTGGCGGCGCCAAATTTCGTCAACGGTTGCTGCAGGCCCAACAATCCAGCCTACCCTAAGTCCGGGTAGGCCATAGGCTTTGCTCATTGAGCCAACTGCAATTACCTTGTCGTACAAGCCAAAAAATGACGGGGTTTCTTGGTCAGTTTCTCGTTCGGCTCCGCGATACACTTCATCCGCTAAAATCCAAGCACCTACTCGCTGGGCAGCATTAACAATTGCGTCCATTTCAGCTTTGGTAAATATATGACCGGTAGGGTTGTTGGGATTCACTACGGCAATCAATTTAGTTTTAGGGTTTACTACTTGGTTTAGCTCGTCAATATCCAGTGCCCAGCCACTGCCGGAATCCAATCGGAAAGGCTTTACGATTATTCCGCTATTCTCAGCAATACCCCACACTTGTTTGTACGTTGGCGATACAGTGGCTATTTCATCACCTGGTTGCACTAGCGTCTGCAGAGTAATGAGATTTGCTTCCGCCGCACCTACGGTCACCAATACGTTCTCACTTCTGGCACTGTTGTAGAGCAGCGCAATATTCTCGCGCAGTTCGGGGATACCGTTTACATGAGGGTAGTTTATTTCTAAGTCTAGTAGGGTTGACTTAAGCGCTTTGTCATCGCCAATGAGTTCTCGCAGCGAAACAGGGTGGACGCCGCTCTCGGTCAAATTGATTTCAACTTTTTGTTCCCAAAGGGACTGGCAATACTCTAAATCGAATACTTTGAAATTGTTTGCAGTTTTCATAATACCTTTCTGATTGCGATTGTTCTCAGTTAGTCACCAATTGGCGCCCTAACTCGGCAAGAAATGGAATACCCACTTCGTTGTATTCATAGTCATCATCATTGAATGTTTGATTCTGATTGACCAAAATTGTCGCTGTGATGATGTATTCTTTGTTGGTTCGCGTGTTTTTGATATACGCGCAGTCAGTCAACGTGCCATAGGCGTAGCCAACTTTGTTGCTAATTTCAATATGCTCTGGCATTGGCAGGCGGCTGTCACCAAACAGCAAAAACTTCACGAAACTATCGTAGTATTCATCGCGGTTGTAACCGGCCTGATAGGGTAGGGTCTGCATAATATCCAGCACAAACTGGCGGTCCGAATCCGTCAGATTAAATCGCTCGACTGACGAAAAAAGCTCGGGAAAAACTAAGCGCTGCATGATGCTATGCAGCGAGCGGATGGGCAGATAGTTTTTTTCAGAAAAGTCGAAGGGCTTGGTAATAATTTTATCCCCCTCCAAATAAGCCACACCTTTTTTTAGTCCTGTCACATTTGGCACAACTATTTTTTCGCTTGGTGCTGCCTGTGTAACTACGGTTCCTTGTTGCGTTTGGAAGTGTAGGGGTAGATAGTCGAGTCGGTCAGAATTAGGCGTGGAAAGTCGATGGGATATTCTACCGACAATGCCTTTCTCATGCAGTCGGCGGTTAATCTCATCTTTACCAAGATATTCGAACAAACGATTGTAAGCGTCGTTATCGCTAATTATAAAAAGTGCGGAAATGTCATCTTCAAAGGTGAAAGTGCCGCTGACTCCCTCCATGGAAAAAGGCGTTAATCTGTTTAGCCTGTTATCCTCGGCCAGCTTTTCCAGGGCTAGCAGTGCTACTGGAAACTTTACGGTACTGGCTGGATAAAAATAGTGAGAGTCATTAACTTGAAACTCATGGTCAATAAAGCTTACGTTGTCATCATCTGTTCTTATTATTTCTGTAAATTTAACCTGCACTTCATGTTGCTCGAGATTGCTTGCAACTGCCGCTATTTCAGGCACGTTGGAATCCATCACTTGATTTAGAAGCAGTGGCTGAGCGCAACTTTGAAGTAGGCCAAGTAGGCCAAGTAGGCTAAGTAAGGCGAGTTTTCCCATGGAGCTTCCTCGATTTTCTTAAGCCCAGTGTATCATCTGTTTTGCTTAGTTGGCGCGCTTGATAGGGCTTGTTAGACTGCTAACCTATATGATTGAACTCAACAACATTCAAAAGTCCTACGATCACGGAAATTCCTACGCTGTCGACAATGTGTCTCTTTTGGTAGAAAAGGGCGAACTGCTTGGCCTGATTGGTGAATCTGGCTGCGGTAAAACCACTACTTTAAAAATGATTAATCGGCTTGAAGAACCTTGTTCTGGGTCTGTTTATGTTAATGGTAGAGATATTCTCAAAGAGAACCCGCAGCAGCTACGTCGCAATATAGGCTACGTGTTTCAAGGAGTTGGGCTGTTTCCTCATCATACCGTCGCTGAGAATGTGGCAGCTGTGCCCACACTGTTGCAATGGGATAAAAACCGTATCGCTCAGCGCTGCAGTGATATGTTGGCAATGGTGGGTTTGCCCATCGAAGAATATGGCCAGCGCAGCCCGGCCGAGCTATCCGGTGGGCAGCAGCAACGCGTTGGTGTAGCGCGGGCTCTGGCGGCCAAGCCAGATGTGATGCTAATGGACGAGCCGTTTGGAGCTATCGACCCTATTAATAGAACTGAACTTCAAGATGAGTTTAAGCGCATACAGCAGCAGCTTAATCTTACGGTCATTTTGGTCACCCACGATATGACGGAAGCGCTGCTCTTAGCCGATAGAATCGCCGTGATGAAAGACGGCAGTATTCTGCAGATTGGCACTCCTAGTGAACTAATAAATGCGCCTCAACACGACTACGTGAGAAAACTAGTCGATACGCCAAGATTAAGAGCGGACAGGCTTGATAAGCTGCTGCGTAATTGATGGCAATGGTTAATCGCGAGACTCACAATGGATACTAATTTGCAGGAGCAACTACTGCTGCTGCCAACCTATTTTCAGGGCCATTTGGTGCTCACCCTAGCGGCGCTAGGGATAGGCATCCTGATTAGCATTCCTATCGGTATTTGGGCAGCTCAGTCTACCTACGCCAAGCAGCCCTTGCTGACTATCGTCGGCATTATTCAAACCATCCCAAGCGTTGCCATATTGGCTTTAGTAGTTGCCTTGCTAGGCGGCCAGATCGGCGTGGTGCCGGCGATAATTGCGCTAACTCTCTACTGCATGTTGCCTATAGTTCGAAATACTGTGACAGGACTCGAGACAGTTGCCGCCGACGTGGTTGAAGCAGCTAAAGGCATCGGCATGTCTACCTCTCAAATTTTGATCAAGGTGAAGTTGCCACTAGCAATGCCAGTGATTATTGCCGGTATTCGCACGGCAGCAGTTTGGACTGTTGGGTTGGCGACCCTATCCACTTTGGTTGGCGCTACTAGTTTTGGGAACTATATATTTACTGGTCTGCAAACCCGTAATCTAGTCTCTGTCACCGTGGGTTCGATTGCTGCGGCGGTGATGGCTATAGGACTCGATCTGTTTATTGGCGGCATTCAATGGCTGGCGGAAAACGCGGCGGCGAAAAAAGCCACGCCAGAGTTTAGGCGAGTAAAGAGAGCAGTGATCATAGCCGCCATCAGCGCTAGTTTAGTCATTCTTTATACCCTACGCCCTACTCCACAAGCGGATTACATTGTGGGTGGCAAGGGCTTCACCGAGCAGTATATTTTGGCTGACTTAATTTCTAGTGAGCTTAAGGCCGCAGGTTTTTCTGTGGACCAGCGATTGGGCATGGGCACACAAGTCATTTATGAAGCACTGGCGAACAATACCATTGATGTTTATGTAGAGTATTCGGGCACTGTCTGGGCCAACATTATGGGCAGGGATAATAATCCAGGTAGCCAGCGGGTTTTGCAGCAAGTGTCAGATTATGTGTTGCTGAATGATCAGCTGGTAACAGTGGGGCCCCTTGGTTTTAAAAATTTGTACGCCTTTGCCATGACCAAACAAAGGGCTGAGGAGTTGGGGATTTCCAGTATCGATGATTTAGTGCCCATGGCAGATGGTTTGGTTGCGGGCGGCGATCTAGAGTTTTTTGGCAGGCCCGAGTGGGCTACAGTGCGTGACACCTATGACCTGGATTTTGCTGAAAAACTGACCTTCGATACTGCGCTAATGTACACCGCAGTTGCCGAAGGCCAAGTTGATATAATTTCAGCGTATTCCACCGATGGCAGAATTGCCGCTTACGAACTTGTGTTATTGGAAGACCCAAGAAACGCTATGTTGCCTTACGATAGCCTCTTGTTAGCATCGCCACTGGCCGGCAAGGACCAACAGCTGATGTCCCTAATGGAGGCACTCACCAATCGAATTTCAGACCAAGATATGCAGCAGGCAAACAAGATTGTTGATGTGGACGGCGGAACCATTTCCGATGCAGCTGCTTATCTCAGGCAAATTGTTCGCTCCAAACCCTATTAGCGAAGGCTGAACCGTATCGGGTTAGCATTTGCTACAAGATCAAAAGTCAGATTCGAAAACTCGCTATCGACTCCACCAGCCCTCACAATTAGCCTCGGGATAGTCAGTACGCCAGTGCTCAAATCGATAGCTGCCGTGGTGCTTGATGTTTGAGATGGAAAAAATTCAATGAACTTAAATTGAATACCGCTAAGCTTGGTTAGCTTAAAATTTACTGAAAAACTTTGACCACCAATCAATATCGAAGGAATGTGCAGAATTTCTTCAGTGCCGTAATAAGTGGGTATATTAGCTTGGGCAGGTGTTGCTAAGTATTGACTCAGCAAGGCACCGAATCCTGTGCCAGAGCTACTGCCATCTCGTTTAATTCCTGCATCTCGAATCGCGGCAAGTACGCGAACTGGATTAGTGATCGGCTTGCTAGTGGAAAAATTAGCACTACTGTTCAAAAACTCGCCTTCACCTGGAATATGCCATGCATAATTAATCGCGTCCCCTTCAGGGTCTTGGGCATTGGCTTTTAAATTGAACAAACCACCGCCTGTTGCCGTTGCCACTAAGCCTGCGATGGGGTTTCTGTTTGATGTGTTGAGTCCCTCATCCACCGTGACCGTAAACTGATGAACCACGCCTCCATTTACGCCAACACGTATCGTCCAATCACCAGGGATTGGTGTAATTTCTTTGGCAAATCCCACAAATAAAAACGTAATTCGACTAGAAAATTCTAGCGTAGACGTTGTGCTTAAGTCTGTGTAGCCATTTGGGTCGGTAATAAATATTTCAACTTTTTCACCCACGCTTGCACCTTGATAGCTGAGTCGATAAAAAAGCTCGTCTTGGTCGGCAAACGAAGAGTCGATTCCATTAACAACAGCCAGTGCATTTTGATCGGGCGCATTGGCTCGGCGTACTCTGAGCCCAGAATCTTGTAAATCTACATCGATGCTCGAACTTGTAAAAGGCGTTAAAGTGGATGCGGGTTGATCCAATTTAAACTCGTCGGGTGGGCCGTACATTGCTTGTAGCACAGCCACGTCGTCGTTCTGCGGTAAACTGTATCTTGAAACTGCAGGCGTCATAATTGACACAGGTGTATCGGAGTGGCCAATGCCAAGCAGGTGCATTAGCTCATGGATCATGGTGCTAACTTCGTAGTCGAATTGATAAACACTATTGAAGGTAAAGCTGCCATCCACCGCAGGCAAATAGCCTAAGCGCTGCACCGTAGTCGAAAAGCCAGCGCTAGCTGGACCGGCCCGAGCAATAGTGCTGCCACCAATAGGTTCCCAACCAACGACTACTACTCCATCATCGAAGTCCATTGGGTCAGCGCTAGATTCTCCCAAAAATTGGAAGTCTAGCTCGGCGACACCTTCTAAAATCTGAAATGCTTGCTGAAGGTCTGCCATTATCTTGCTTGCACTCACATCCGAGCGCGCTCCGGCATGGTTGTAAGCGATTTTTACGATACCTTTTTCCCATAAAGTGATCGCTGAGCCAGAGCCAAGAAAAGCAGAATTCTTGCTGCCATGAACCACCATGCCTTCGTCATAGATAGCAAATTTTTTGGGCTCAATAGCTTGGATGGAGTGGGAGGAAGTGAGCAGCAGTAGTAAGAGAACAAGGAGCCTTGGAGCTGTATTGGAGGAAGGTTTCAGCATGAGGTTCATCTCCTTACTATGTTGGGTGAGCAATCGTTAACTTGAACCTCGTGCAGAATACACATTGGGCCATGCTAAGCATAGCCCAATGTCTCACCTTATTTTGTATAAAGAGCGGCCCTTGCAGCGCCGTGTGTCTGTAGTGAGTAAAGAATGTCGTCGTTCTGGATCATTCCAATCATAATTACGTTTTCCACTGGGTCAATCCAAAACCAAGAGCCAGCGATGCCCCACCACCAATGAGTGCCAACCGGCGCTCCTTGATATGCTTCTGAATTATTAACTATCGCAAAATCTAGCCCGAAAACATTGCCAGGATAGATTTGACCAATACCCGAAACAGACTCAGGTAGTTGATTGCTGCGCATTAACTCAATGGCTTCTTCAGAAAGAATCCGCGTGCCGTTATACACACCTTTATTCAGATGCATCTGAGCGAACTTCATGTAGTCAGCAGCTGTTGAGGTCAGCCCACCGCCGCCTGAAAGAAATTTGGGCTTCTGCAGGAACATGCCATTGTCAGTTCTTGTGAGTTTACCGTCAGCACTTGGTCGATACTGTCGGGCAAATCGGCTGGCTTTGTCTGCGCTGACAAAAAATGCTGTATCAGTCATGCCCAGCGGGTCAAATAGTCGTTCCTCTAGAAATTCATCAAATGGCTGGCCTGAGAGTACTTCAACCAAGTAGCCCTGAACATCTACAGAGATACTGTAAACCCATTGGGTACCTGGCTGGTAGCTTAAGGGTATGTCACCTAGTTTTGGAATAGACTCCGCCAAAGTATAGTTTGGCAGATTCATAATGCCCGCTTTCGCATAAGCTTGAGCGATTGGACCTTGCGATAAGGGGGGCGTATATACGAGACCACCAGTATGGCTCATTAATTCGCGCATGGTCATTGGGTGGTTGGCAGGTTCGGTGACGTAGGAGCCATCCTCGTTTTGTGAAACGAACACCTCAAGACCCATAAGCTCCGGCATATGCTTTTCTACTGGATCATCCAGGGTAAATTTGCCTTCGTCGTACAGCATCATTAGTGCAGTACCTGCGATAGGCTTAGTCATGGAGAAAATGCGAAAAATACTGTCGTTGCTCATGGGGATTTGATCTTCCACATTTTGATAGCCCACCGAGTCGTGCATCAAGACTTCCCCGTCTTGGGCGACCATCATGACGACACCGGATAGTTTGCCTGCATCGACTCTCGCCTGCATATCTGCCTTGAGCGCGTCTAACTGAGCCTGTTCAATATCGGCGTAGCCTATTGATCCCCATAGCGAAAAAGACAACGCGGCGCTTAATACCGTCAGCTGTCTCAGTCTTGCAAAATACGATGTACTACTCATTTGTTACTTCCTCACTGGGTTTAGAGACTGTTTAGATGGCCATTACAGCACTAAATTTGCGGTAGTTGAAAGCGCAGAGCGATGAAAGGTGCTGCTTTTGTGTTCGCCTTCAACGGGTTAGGCCTGTTAGCGTATATTAAAGAGGAGAAAAGCCAATAAATGATGTCTATTTGCCACAACGCATCAACCAAGGCTGCGGGTGGCAGGGAGGGGTGTGGCAGCGATTAAAGACCAGCGCTGAGCGCAGCAAAAAGACCGCGTTTTGGGCTTTTTGCGAAGAGAAGGAACCCGGGACGGGCGCGGTCTGCTGGAACACCCCTCCCTGCCATCCGGAGCCGATCGGCGCCACCAAACATCTCTCTCTACCCCATTATTCGATATTAAACTCCTGCTCAGGCAGACCAAAACTCGATCCCTTTACTAGGCCCCCAATGTTTCAAGTTAAGTGTCGCCACCCTTTATTGGAAAGCCAATCACAGTCATTAATTCACTAAACACCGAGCTTGTCCGATAAACTGATCAAGTTCAGTCTGCTATGCGTATGCTGTAGCAACCCACTCGTTTTCAACCGGATCTCAACCCATGACAACATATATGCTAATTAAAAACATTCACATGGCTTTTGCTGTGTTAACCACTTTGGGCTTCGTGCTGCGAGGTGTATGGATGATGCAAGAATCTGCCCTTTTGCAGAAAAAGTTGGTAAAGATTCTTCCCCATATCGTGGACACCGTTCTATTGGTAAGCGCGATCACGCTTGTCATTATGAGTGGTCAATACCCCTGGGTGGCGACCTGGGTTGGAATCAAAATTGTCTTGTTGGTAGCTTATGTGGTGGTTGGTACTTTTGCGTTGAAACGAGGTAAAACCAAGCAGCAGCGCACCTTGTTCTTCATTGCGTCAATTGCCGTTTTGCTTGCGCTATTTGCGGTGGCTGGAATTAAGCCAGGCGTTTAACTGCCAACGCTTGCCAGCGCGAATTTGGCACTGTCAGCTGCATCCAAGAAAGGGCCGTCAACGCAGAGTCGGCGGCCATCTGGGGCATCACATGCCCCGCATATGCCCACACCGCATTTAGTCCAATAATCAATGGCATTGAATATTTTCTCGGGGCTGCAGAACTTGCGCTGCACAACTTCCGCCGCGCGAACCATCGGGCCTGGGCCGCAATTATAAAACACCAGCTTGTCTAGCTGCTCTTGGCTTAGGCTTTCAAGATACTTTTCCAGCAGGGCAGTGACTACGCCGTGAAACCCTTGGCTGCCATCGTCGGTTGCGATATGAAGCTCGCTGATAGCCCTACACTCCTCGACAAAATACAAGCGATCAGCAGAACGAGCACCCATAAATATGTCGGTATTACCCCAATCTCGAGCAATTTGATAAACCGCAGCCAGCCCGGTCCCACCTGCTACAGCAATGATATGGGAATCCTTGGGAGGATTTACCGCATTTCCATGGGGACCTCGTACATAGGCTTCTACACCCGGTTCGAGTGCCATGAGTTCGTGGGTGAATTGCCCCAGATCAATCACTACAAGAGAAAAAGGGTCGTCAGTTAGGGCAGAAAAAGGTTTTTCGCCGAGGCCTGGAATCCACAAGAAAATGAATTCGCCTGCTTGCACATTTACCTTTTGATTAAACGTCAGAATACAAATGTCGTCGGTCACGCGCTGGTTTTTCACCAGAGTAACCGGCTTAAAACTCATGTCTACATCATAGCGAACCAAGCTTTCAGCATCGTCGCTTAGGTGTTCCAAATCTTTGCTTAGCACTTTAAAGTAGCGAGCGATGTCATTAGTTGTCATCCCAACCAATGCCGAACCTATGCCAATTATTTCTGCGCCTGCCTGTTGAAAGTTCTTTACATCGCTACAGCTGCTAATGCCGCCGCAGCCAATAATAGGAAGATCTACTTCGGCACGTATCTCGGTGACGCACTCCAAGGCTCTGTCAATGATGCCCTTGCCTGAAATGCCGCCTTTGCCGTTGGATAGCACTGGGTGGCCATGAGCGGTAAAGCATTCTGGCCCCATGGTGTTAATGGCACAGATTGCATCGGCACCGCCAGCCGCGGCAGCTTTCGCGATCTCGCCGATGTTAGGCACGTTGGGAGTCAGTTTGGGTATCACCGGCACATCCACTGCGGCTTTCACTGCGCGGACAATTTCTTCCACTAATTTTGGATCTTGACCCATGGCCATGCCATAGCCTTTGGCATGGGGGCAAGAGAGGTTTAATTCCAAGCCATCCGCATAGGGTGCAAGGGTTTTGGCGACAGACACATATTCGTCCACATTGCCTCCAAATATCGAAACTAGAAGAAATCGATCCTTGGGTATCACGAGCTTGGAAAGAAGTTCGGCAGCTCGCTCTGCACCTGGGTTGGTTAAGCCCACAGCGTTAGTGAAGTGGCCAGGTTGGTGCTGGCTCAGAATGGGTTCGCGATTACCCAGTCTTGGCTCGGGGCCAATACTTTTTGTGGTTAGCACGCCCACTTCAGGAATGGTGTCAAAAAATCGCTGAATAATGTTGGCAGAGCAAGTGACTATGCCAGACGGGACTGTGAAGGGGCCGGATAGTGTCTTACCTAAAAACTGGGTTTTCAAGAGAAAAGTAACTCATGTCTCGGAAAAAAGAGACCGCATTTTAACGTGACTTGCTTGGAAACGCACGGCTAACCTGCTGCGGCTTCAGCGACCGACATGCAGCAGTGCCTCGGCCTCGTTGTTGAATGGCTAGAGCAGGTTCTTCAACGCGGGTTTAGTGACCTTGCCCATGGCATTGCGTGGCAACGCATCCACGATCTTTAAAGCCTTAGGTATTTTGTAGGCTGACATTTTGCCATGGCACCAGGTTTTGAGTTCTTCAAAATCCAATGTATGGCCCGGTTTAAGCCCGACAAATGCAGTTACCGATTCGCCCCAAGTTTCATCCGGCAACCCGAGAACTGCTACTTCGGCAATGGCATCATGAGTAAGCAGCACACCCTCGATTTCTAGAGCCGAGAGTTTGTACCCGCCTGACTTGATGATATCTACCGATGATCTGCCCATTATTCGGTAATAGCCACTTTCTAAAACCGCCACGTCACCGGTACAAAACCAACCGTCTCTAAAGCTTTTCTCTGTTGCCTCAGGGTTGGCCCAGTATTCCATAAACACATTGTCGCCTTGCACCCGTATCTCGCCGGCGATACCTTCGTCCTTGATCACGGAATCGTATTCGTCAAACAAGGCAATCTTTACTCCAGGTAGCGCTTGTCCCACATAGCCGGCGCGGCGTTCACCGTCATAAGGGTTCGAAATCCCCATGCCAATTTCGGTCATGCCGTAGCGTTCGAGTAGTACTTGGCCAGTAAGATTTTTCCACTGGTTAAATAATTTTACCGGGCAGGCCGCAGAGCCAGAAATGTTAAGCCGCATGCGGGCAAATCCATCGCAAATTTTTTCAACTTCAGCGCTATCGATAGTTTCAAAATGCTGAATGAGTTTCACATAGATCGTCGGTACAGCCATAAATACTGTGTAGGTGTCATTGATAATTTCTTGACTGATCTTTGGGATATCAAATTTTTTGTAGAGGTGTACGGTGGCGCCTGCCCATAAGCCGCAGCTCAATATATTGATGATGCCGTGTATATGATGCAGTGGTAGAAACAGCGGAATAACATCATCGACAGTCCACTGCCACGCATTGATTAAAGTGGTTATTTGCGCACGGATAGTTTTATGGCTGCAGACGACCCCTTTAGGTTTGTTGGTAGTACCACTAGTGAACAGCATCATCGCTCGGCGGCTTGGCTCTATTACCGGCAGCTCTGAGGCTGAATCGGCAAGCACATCATCCACGCTGACAAGTTGGATACTCAACCGTTGGCATAGCTCCTTGAGAGAATCTTGATATTCGGCGTTAGCCACCATACGAGTGACGCTAGCACAGCTTAAGTAATGCTCTAGTTCCGCCACCGCAGAGGCCACATTGAGGGGGACAGCGATGCCACCGGCTCGCCAAACGCCATGCATGGTGGTGACATAGTCCAGGCTTGCGGGGATGAAAAAAGCGATGCGCTCTTCGTTTAAATCCGCCGCGCCATTCAGTAGGCCAGTGGCAAAACGATTGATTCGATCATTGACCGCAGCATAGGTGTGCGTTGCTACGCCCTCCACTAATGCGACTTTTTGGTTGCTGCTTGTAAGAGCTGGGAATGGGCTTGCGGTCATAGAGTTGCCTATCGAAAATAAAATAAGGTACTAGTTAAAAAATAGGTTTACGGCAAAAAATAGTATTGAAGGCCCTAACAAACAGCCTACACCGGTGTAAAAAGTCGCAGTCATCGCGCCATAAGGCACGAGCTTTGGATCGGTGGCAGCAAGGCCTGCGGCCACTCCCGATGTAGTACCCATAAGACCGCCAAAAACCATGGCGGATTGGGGGTTATCTAAACCAATAGACTTTGCAACTAACGGTGTGCCAATCATGACTAAAATAGATTTTACTAAACCTGCAGCCACACTCAATGTGACAACGGCATCGCTAGCCCCAATTGCCTCGCCCGTCACCGGCCCCACTATATAAGTAACAGCTCCGGCACCTATGGTAGTTATCGACACCGCATCGTTGTAGCCGAAGAGCACAGCAACTGCCGCGCCAACCACAAATGAAACGATGACCCCAGCCAAGATAGAGACTGCGCCGGCTATCCCTGCTTTTTTCAGTTCGCTAAATTTAACGCCGAAAGCGGTAGCAACGATGGCAAAATCACGAAGCATGCCGCCGCCCATCAGTCCTATGCCGCCTAACAAAGCAAAGCTGGCTGCGCCATTAGAGCCACCCGTAGCTACACCGCCTATGTATGCGGCTAATAAACCCAGCGCAATAGCTATAGCCGAACCATGAATGCGCCCTTGGGTTAGCTTATCAGCCAATAAATAGGAAACCCACATGACCGCGCCAATGGCGGCGAATGCCACAATCAGGTTGTTGCGAACAAAGACAGTTTCTATGATCTCCATTATTTATCTCCAGCATCTAAACTGGATTTAGTTTGACCCACTTTGCTTAGTACAGGGACCAAGGCAAAACTCACCACAACGGCAGCAACACCGGCCACTATGGCAAGGAGGCCGCCGCTAGTGGCAGCCACCACGTTTTGCTGCGCAGCCATCGCGATCACAATGGGTATATACATGGCGCTCCAAAACTGGATGCCAGAGGCGGCTGCACCGCTGGTCATGGCCTTGAATGCGTCGGAATTACTGGCAAAGACCAGTAGCAGCATGGCGATGCCAACGCCGCCGACGTTGGCCTGAACCCCAAGCATCGCGCCTAAGGCTTCACCTACTAGCATTCCGATGACTAAACAAACCGAGAGAAGGGCGACGCCATAGACAATCATTTTTTTATCCTTTTTATTGATGATGGGCAGAACGTGGGCGCCACCTAGGTGATTGAGGATGATAAGGGGTGGGGGCCAGAACTGCAATCTGGCGAGATTCGCTTGAAACGAAGGGTTTTCGGGGCGTTTTCTCGCAAAATACCGTTGTCTCGTGGTTATACAATTGACACCGCGGGGGCCTTTATAGGTTAATTGGGGCCCGGTTCGACGTGGCTGAGGCGTATGCCCTTTGGCAAATTGAACTAGAACTCAATACCCACCAAAAAATGAGTACAACAATGCTAAACAAATTGAAACCCATCCTATTTCCCTTGCTTGCTACCTTGACTATGGCTGCTAGCGTGTCGGCTCAGGATGTGACCACTGAAATACTGGAAAATGCCCAAGACTATTCCGATCGCTGGGTAACCTATGGCAAAAACTATGGTGCTTGGCGCTATATGCCAGACAATGAAATTAATCGCGACACGGTGGCCAATCTTCGCCCAGTATGGATAAAGCAAACTGGTGTCACCGGCGGTGCTTTTGAAGTGACTGCGCTGGTAAACGATGGCCGCATGTACTTAACAACCGCCAATAGTCACCTTATCGTGGTAGACCCTAAGACGGGTGCCGAACTTTGGCGCTACGATCACGATTTCGAAGACGTTGATCTGTGCTGCGGCCCCCACAATCGTGGCGTGGGTTTGTATGAAGACAAAGTCTTCTATGGCACATTGGATGCCCATTTGCTGGCGTTTGATGCCGCCACTGGAATCCAGCTCTGGGATGCCGAGGTCGGCGACAATAGAGAATCATTTTCTGTCACAGGCGCGCCTTTGGTAGTTAAAGACATGGTGTTGATAGGTGTTGGCGGCGGTGAATTTGGTATCCGCGGCTATGTGGACGCTTATGACGTTAATACCGGTGAGCTGCGCTGGCGTTGGTATACCACACCTGCTGAGGGTGAGCCTGGCAACGAAACCTGGGAAGGGGATTCTTGGAAAACCGGTGGCGGCCCAACTTGGGTGACAGGCACTTATGATCCTGAAACCAACCTCGTATTTTGGGGCACAGGCAATCCTTGGCCAGATATCAATAACAATGTCCGAGCGGGTGACAATTTATTCACGAATTCTGTCGTTGCCCTGAACGCTGATAGCGGTGAAATGGAATGGTATTTCCAAACGTCGCCTCGGGACGAGTTTGACCATGACTCCACATCGGAGCCCATGATCATCGAGGAAATGTTCGAAGGCCAGATGCGAAAAATGGTGGTTCAAGTTTCACGCAATGGCCATGTCTACGCGCTAGACCGTTACACTGGAGAGTTCTTGTACGCTGGTGAATATACTCGGGTAAATTGGGCTGAACGAGATGAATCAGGCAAGCCTGTGTTAAAAGAATCAATGTATGAGCCAGCCGATACGGTGGTATTCCCTGGCCTTTATGGTGGGAAAAACTGGCCGCCAGCGTCTTACAGTCCAGATACCAGCATGCTTTACATTCCAACCACAGAGTGGGGCACCACATTTATTCGCCGCGAAGGTGAAGGGCGGCCTGGCTCAATGGATTTGGGCGGTATACCCCGCTTTGAGCCATCAGGCACCGGTTACGTAGTGGCATTTAATATGCGTACCGGCAACATCGACTGGCAAGTAGAAATGCCAGGAAATTTCAACTGGGCAGGCACGTTGGCGACTGGCGGTGGGCTGGTGTTCTCTGGCGCGCCGGATGGTCATCTTTACGCCCTCAACGATGAAACCGGTGAGATACTCTGGAAATTCCAAACTGGCAGTGGACTCTATGCACCGCCAACAAGTTTTACCATTGATGGCAAGCAGTACATAGGCATCGCCTCTGGCACCCGCGACCCCGTGAGCCGCGAAGGTGTAGCAACAGGGATTTCTCCTGGCAATTACATCTTATTCAGTCTTTAACTTAAAAGGTTATTAGTAGTATGAATAAAAAACTCAACAGTTTGGCGTTTGCAGTAGTAGCCTCCTTTTCTGGTCTTGTTTCGGCAGGCGTTGGAGAAGGTGGTGAACTGTTTGATGCCTATTGCTCGGTTTGTCATGGGGGGTTGGGCGAAGGTCAGGCAATGGGCAAAGCGCTGACCGATACCGTCGCTAATCGTCTTTCCGATAAAGAGCTATTGCTGGTCATTACCGATGGCCGCCCTGGCACTGGCATGGCGGCATGGAAAGATGCTTTTTCAGAAGAAGAAATTTTTGATATCGCCAGCTACGTGCGCACACTGCAGGGTAAGCCAGGTTTAAGTCTGGAAGATGAAAGCTCAGCAGCTAGCAATGACCCTATGGTGATAGCGGGCGAGAGCTTGTTTAATAACAAAGCCGAGTGTGTCACGTGTCACTCTTATAAGGATAATGGTGGTAGCATTGGCCCAGAGCTGGATGGTGTCGCCTCAAGATTGTCCGAGAGTGCGTTGATGCAAGCCTTAGAGCTGCCATCAGCTACGATTGCGTCTGGCTATGGCGCTAAAATGGTAACCCAAAATGATGGCACGGTTGTAACCGGCCGCTTTCGCAATGACTCCAAATTGGCAGTGCAGCTACAAAGTGCTGATGGGCGCCGTTGGGTGACTTATTTTAAAGACAGAGTTGCATCAGTCGAAGACGCAAGCGAGTCTTTAATGCCTAGTACTTTTAGCAGCCTCACTAGCGCCGAACAAGCGCAAATCGTTGCTTTTTTGAAATCCCTTTAACATTAATCCGGAGCGAGGATTAAGTATGAAAAAATTCAGTGGACTGGTTTTGGCAGTGTCTATGCTGTCTTTCACGATGGCTCAAGCCGAGGGTGAGTTTTCTGCCGACCAAGCCTTTGGTGCGCCGATGCCTGTCGCGGGCCAAGCAGTTAGTCTTAAACAAGCAATTTCTGAACTGGACAGCACCGATGACTCAATGGTCAAAATTCAGGGGCAAATTACTGAGGTGTGCCAAGCCAAGGGCTGTTGGATGATTCTCGTGGATGGGGATACTTACGCCCGAGTGACGTTTGAGGACTATGGATTTTTCGTGCCCATTGAAACTAGCATGCAGCGCTCTGTGGTGTATGGGGTGTTGACCGAGTCGGTATTAACTGGTGAGCAAGCTGAGCACTATGCGCAGGATGCAGGCAGTAAATCGACTTTGGCCATGACCGGTGAAGTGAAAGAATACTCAATTGTGGCCCGTGCAGTACAATTGGAGAACCAGATTTAGATTCAGAGCACTCGCTCTAGTCTGAATAGACAATAAGCAGTATAAAGGGAGGGCAGATGTCTTCCCTTTTTTGTATCTAAATAAAAACGAGTAAGTAAAACACAAGGAGCACAGGATGGAATTTGATTCAGCCGCACTGAGCGCTTTTGCCGTCACTTATGGCATCAAGCTACTCTCTGCTATAGCAACGCTGGTAATTGGTCTCTATATCGTTGGGGCAATTATCAAGGTCATTAATAAAATGATGGAGCGAAGTAACACTGACCCATCACTGCGCAGTTTTCTAAGCAGCCTAGCCTCAATCTTATTAAAAGTGATGGTCTATATCACTGCGCTGGGTATGCTTGGGGTTGAGATGACATCGTTTGTCGCCATCATCGGCGCGGCGGGTTTGGCTGTTGGTCTGGCGTTGTCGGGCACACTGCAAAACTTTGCCGGTGGGGTAATGATTCTGTTGTTTAAGCCATACAAAGTCGGCGATGTTATCGAAGCTCAAGGCTATGTAGGCTCAGTTAAAGAGATTCAAATTTTTGTTACGATATTGACGACACCGGACAATAAGACGGTGTTGATTCCCAATGGGCCACTGGCTACTGGCTCACTCATTAATTTCTCCACCCAGGCAACGCGGCGGGTCGATTGGACTTTTGGTATAGCCTATGGCGATGATCTCGATAAAGCCTATGGGGCAATCAAAAAGCTGATTGATGCCGATGAGCGCATTCTTAAAGACCCAGAGCCGTTTATGGCTCTCTCGGCTCTGGCTGATAGTTCGGTTAATATCGTGGTGCGAGTGTGGGTTAATGCACCAGATTATTGGGGTGTATTTTTCAAAATGAACGAGCAGGTGTACAAAACATTTGGCGATGCTGGATTAAGTATTCCATTTCCACAAATGGATGTTCATGTTCACAAGCAAGACTAAGCAAGCTAGTTAGAACAGGATAAAATTGATTGCCATAAAAATGGCAAGCCCAACTGCTAGCAGCACTGAATACGTCACCGTTGCGGTTACGAACTTTAGCGCTGTTAGCAGATATCCCCCGCCGTAGAACCGCTTCATACTCAAATAAAGATAAATTATCATCCAGAATGTCATTACATTTGACAGTAGAGCAGCGGGCCAGCTAATGAGTGAGATTGATGAAGCCTCTGCTGCACTCATGGGCAAATTGATCAGCGCAAGCAAAATTAGAAACGTGTGGTTGTGCAAAGTAAGCACGAAGTGCTCAACATAGTAGCGCCTGCGGCCTATGTACAGAATGGCTTGAATTAACGCCATTAACGGCATCATGAGCAGCAGAAATGCCGTGATGTATTCTAGCGAGCCATAGATGAATTCGGATGGGTCTTCTCGTATGCGTCGATAGTTGGTTTGCGTTTGCGTCAAAATAAATTGGGTTAATCGACTATTGGCTTCGCTAGTGATGAATGGCACTACGAGCTCGGAAATCGCCACCTCTAACTCTTCAATATCTGACGCAATATCGTCTTCAGCATCGTTAGAATCTGTCTCGCTGCTAGCCTCGGTAGCATCCACGGCGGCTGCGGTTTCTGGTGGGTCAATGTTGGCTATGGATGTGTCCAAGCCATCGATGAATGAATTAAACGACAGGGTAAAAAATAACAAGATGCTGAGGATAAGAAACAGGCGCAGAGGTGGCGTATAGCTCACCCGGCGATCTTCCACATACTCTTTTGACAGAAACCCAGGACGAGCAAACAAGAACAGCAGAGTTTTGTAGGCTCTGCCATCGAGCTCGAAAATGGCATGAGCCAACTCTTTTAGCAGATTAAACAGCGGGCGTTTTACATGCTTGTCTGCCTGCCCACAGTTGGAGCAAAAATTACCCTGCAGCAAACTGTCGCAGTTTTGGCATAGCCGAGGTTCGGGTGAGCTAATTTCTGTCATTAGAACATAGGGTCAGAGTCTAAAGAGATTGGTTTCAAAATACCTGAAAAGCGTACAAAGGGATATCGGCAGGGGATGGTGATACAGCAAGGTTTTGTTTGGGTGAGGTTCCCAACCCTCTACAAAGGAGGTGTAGGCCTGTAGAGGGCGGGAGTCTCAAGGTGCACCCAGAAACAGAAGGAGGTGCGGGAATGCTGTACTCTGGGTGTTAGTTCACAAAACGACATAAATGGCTCATGCTGTATTGCGGGAAGGAAGATACCACTAT
>CAYGRT010000027.1:0-13430 GCA_964352355.1 uncultured Pseudohongiella sp.
TTGATTCGCAATTTGGCTAAGCCAAATTACTCACCCTATCTGGGGCAGCGCTTCGCGCTGTCTGCGAAGCTGCGCTCCTTTGATTCGCAATTTGGCTAAGCCAATTTGCTCTCCCCCCGGGCGCCTTACAGGCGTCTGCGGAGCTGCGCTCCTTTGATTCGCAATTTGGCTAAGCCAATTTGCTCTCCCCCCGGGCGCCTTACAGGCGTCTGCGGAGCTGCGCTCCTTTCAAACTCCCGCTCAACTGTTCGAAGCCAGTTACTCTATCCAGCTGAGCTATGGGCGCGTAGGGCAGGATTATAACTGGTCTGGTTTAGCTGTTACACTATTTATTGCCTGGGTGTGTAAAAGCGGGAGGGTTTGTGGTGTTCAGAGCATTTATTGGTGTGGCTTTAGCGGTTTGTTGCACGTTCTCGTTGGCGGCAGAGGATACCGATGGCGATGCCTATCGCTATACGCTTTCCATGTCGGGGGCGTTGATAAGTGATAATTGCGAGCGCAATTGGCAGTCAGAGGGTTATATCAGCGTGTATGCGTGCAATTATGAGCTAGCCCAGCTGTACAACCTTAGTATTTCGGCGGCTCATTTCGAGCAATGTGCGCAGTTTAGTCGCGGCGATATCATCAAGATTGCGGATTGCATGACGAATCACTTCAACCTGTGGATCGATGGGCAGGAACAGACAAAACTTTCTCAGCCCTAAGCCCTTATCTCGTCGCCTAAAGCCAATGGCAAATTAAGCGTTGGCAGCCTCTGTTTGCGCTGCGCTAGTGCTTGCGTTCATGGCTAGCTTTTCCGCCACACTGAGATCCAGTCGGCGCAGGGTTTTGCTCATCACAACAAATGCCAGCACGGTCAAAATCAGCAAGAGGCTTGCTCCGACGATTGCGTTAGCTGCGCCGATTCTGTCGGTAGCCACGGCCATGGGGAATACGCCAATTGGGGTCAGCGCAAAGGAAAGCAACATAAAGCTGCTCATTCGACCTCGCATACGATCGTCGACCAACAACTGAATGGTAGCGTTATTGACGGTCTGGCTGGCACTGGCGCACATGTTCGCCAGCAGTAGCGGCACTAAGGCGATATAAAAATTGCTCAGCTGTGTGGTAATACCCAAAAACACACCAAATGCGATTGTGCTGCCAATCATCAAGCGAAAACGCCCTGCTGTATCGCCCCGCTTTACTATCCAAATAGAACCCAACACACCGCCCACACCCCCAACTGCCATCAGGGTGCCTAGCCCGCTTTCACCCACATTCCAGGCCTGTTCCGCCAGCACCACTAAAATGCTTTGAAAAGGCATGGCCAGAAACATGGGTATCAACCCAAACGCTAATGTGATGAGAACCGTGCGATTACTCGCGATGTAACGAAACCCATCACCAATATCAGACAACAATGCTTTCTTGGCTTCTTCAACTGGCTTGGAGCGGCTCCTGCCTACCCCAAACATGCAGGCAATGGCGCAGCCATAAAGGCTAACTGACAACACGTAAGCCGCGTTGACAGAGAAAGCGCCAATCAACACTCCCATAATCGCCGGGCCAAATACACGGCTTAAATTCATCACCCCCGCGCCAAAGGCCATGGCAGATTGAATTAAACTCGGGCCCACTACCGTTGCCGTTATCGCCATTCGTGCCGGCATAATAAAGGGGAAGGCGCAGCCGGCGACAAATGCTGTACATAGCATGTGCCAAAACTGAAGTTGGTTGCTTAAAAGAAGCGAGAGAATAATTAGATCGTTGAGCAGTATAAGGCACTGCCCCGCGATCACTAATTGTCGCCTCTCAACTCGGTCGGTAATAGCACCCCCAACCAAGGAGGCGAATATCATTGGCACCGCTACCACAAGATTGATATAGGCCAGTGAGGTAGCTTGCCCAGTAAGGTCCCACGCCAAAATTGTCCGGGTTAACATCTGCCCCTGCATAGCAAAGAAAAACGCCACGTTTCCCATGAACAACCAGCGGAACTGGGGGATAGCGAATGGCGCGAAATGACTGGCCGACTTTTCGGCGGCTTTAGGGCTGTTGGGGCTTGCAGTGATAGCGTGGTGTCCTTTTGAAGTGGGCGCAGTATAGCCCATGGCAGCCTAAAATGAACCCGCCCCGGCCTACACTCAGCCATAGCCACCAAGGTCTAGCCCGTGTAATCTGAACACTGCAATCATAATGCCGTAACAATTAATCATTAGAGTAGCCCGCTATGACAGACATGACCTCTTCAGACGCTCCCATACCCACTACTGATTTTTCAGCCGAACCTTGGCCTTTAGTCCGCAAGGTACTCGAAATCGCCGGTTGGCTGGCAGTTGCCAGCCTGGTGTTCACCGGGGTTTCTTCTATTTTTGGCCGCGCCGAATTTTTAATGACCAGCATGGCGGAGCCAATCGCCGACCCGGCAAGCGCTTTTAATCCCTTTGACATCCGCTACTACGAGCATTTCCTCGCCACTTGGCTTCATCTCGGGCCGGGCTTGCTTATCATGCTGATTGGCCCTACCCAATTTATTCCAGCGCTGCGGAAAAAATACATAAACGCTCACCGCTGGGCGGGCAGAATTTTTATCATCTGTGGCGGCATCGGCGCAGCCTCGGGATTTTTCATTGGTGTGTTCTATCCTTTTATGGACATTGCAGGCCAAGGCTTTAACGAATCCATGGCCACGCTTTTCTTTGCCGTCTACACCCTGTTTTGCTTATACCGAGCCTACACAGCAATCCGCAAAAAACAGTTTGGTGCACACCGAGAATGGATGGTGCGCTCGTTTGCGCTAATGCTCGCCATTGCAACAGAGCGTGTCATGCTAGGCATCTTGATGTCAGTCACCGACATTGAAATCGCTGTCTTGTTCGGCACCACATTTTGGATGGCCGGCGCCATCAATATTGTCGCCTCCGAAATTTGGATAAACTTAACCCGCACACCGGGCAATGGCGCGCGGCATTGGAAAGACCTAGATGCCAAAGCGGCTAATTAACAACAAAGGTTGTCCTAGATGAATGCACAATTTGCTATAGAAACTATCGCCGGAGTTATACAGTTAGCCGTGGCGCCTGTTTTCTTACTGGCTGGCATTGCGGGTATGCTCAACGTGCTTTCAGCGCGGCTTGGACGAGTGGTAGATCGCTTCCGCGCAATTGAAGCACGCATTATTTATGAAGACCGCAAAATGCATTTGAAAAATTTTCAAATCGAAGCATCGGGGCTATGGCGCAGAATACGCTTGGTAAATTGGTCCATCCGCATGTTTGTATGGGGCGCGCTGCTAATCAGCTTAGTAATCGTGACACTGTTTTTAGGCGAGTTAATTCAGATCAACCTATCAATCCCGGCTGCTGTGCTTTTTGTCAGCGCAATGTTACTGGTGGTACTAGGCTTGGTGCTGTTTTTGTTTGAGGTAGGAATATCAACCAAGCAAATAAACTTAGGGATTCAACAGTTTTTAAGCAGTAACGAATCCTAGCTACTGCTTAAAAACTAGCATCCTATACTAGAAGAAGTCGAAAATACGGCTGTATTTAAGAATAAACCCTTGGGCATCTTCCCGCATGGCTCTGCCTTGTGGCGTATTCAATCCACTTTCATCAACTTGGTTGTACACCAAATACAGGCCAGCATTAGCCGACTGCAACCATGAAAAACGGATGTTCGTGCCTATCACGTCGTCCCTCTCGTTATACTGCACTAACGCCTGCAGCAGCACATTGGGGGTAAACGAGTAGGACAGTCTAAGCCTGGCCAAATTCACATCAAAGTCGCCCCCTGCAACTGGCAACTCAATTTGCTGATGGTTCCATGACAACTCTGTGCTGAACGTTTCTCCAACCCGATAGCGAATCGTGGGCTCGATGTTAAAACGATCACCACCAAAGAAACCTCCAATGCGGCTGCTGACGTTGATGCTAAGTGGCAAACCTTGGTTGGTAAAATACACAAGCTGGGCTTCTTCATGCTTATATGTGCCAGCTGGCACAGTTACACCACTAACAATTTGAAACGGCTGCTTTACACCCTCGTGAGTGAAATTGACACCGGTATGGGCTTCCATACCTCCAAGAAATTCCCAATGGTTGTCCACATGAATAAAACCGGTTTCTTGGAAACCGTCAAAATCCCAATAGCCCCTATAGGAAATATGCGGCCGCAGTTCAAACAAATTGGCAAAGTTGTTTGCAGGTCGGTAACGACGTAGGGCCGTGGCAGTAAATTTTCGATAAGCGGTGCGCGATAAGAAACCAACCTCGGGATTAAAATCCTCTGCTACTTCTGCATAGCCACCGTTGATCGTCCAATCAATAGTGTTGAAGGCGGCGTTAATGCCTATTGCATGATCATCCCCATTACGGCCTGGTGTTTCTGTTTTTGCAGCGAACCCGGAGATGAGGGTTGTATCACCAATACCCCAGCGTCCATCCACGGAATAAGTCCGGTTATAGTCGCTGCCCTTGTTATTATTCACGCTGCCGTCACCGTCCCGACCAACATACATAAAACCAATGGTAGAGCGATTGCCTAGCTCTTGATTTACCCTTGCGACGGTGTAGTCATTTTCAGGGATGGTTCCTGCAATACCTTCAGAGCGCATCGCCAAAAAGCCCACGTTAGTATTGTCACCAATCTTTCCGGTTAAACGGGCTCCTCCCTCAACGGGCAACTGTGCGCCCCCCGCTCCCACACCAATGCGGCGACTAAAAAACAGTTCTAACTCGCGGGCATTGCCCACCGAGAATTGACCGGCATTCTCCAAAAAGAAGGGACGCTTTTCTGGAAAGAACAGACTAAAACGGTCTAGGTTAACTTGAATATCATCCACCTCTACCTGGGCGAAGTCGGTATTGTAAGTGGCATCAAGGGTGAGACTTGGCGTGATTGAGTACTTAAGATCGAAGCCGAATTCTTCGTCGATCTCAGTGCCGCTCGCAATAGTTCCGCCGCGCTCTGCCCGAGTCAAGGCGTAAGGTGTGACCAATAAACCGCGCTGGGCTGGCGCTTCAATTCCAGCCACTGACCCGGCTTCGGAAATGCGATAAAGGTTAAATTGACGCTCAATAGGCGCCCAATAGGCCACTTCGTTATTGCGTCGAATATTGCGTTGGAAGTTAATTCCCCAATCTCTGCCACCTCGGCCGTTGTAGCGCAAAGAAGAGAATGGAATTTCCATCTCGGCGCTCCAACCGTAGTCACCGATTTTTGACTTTACTACCCAGGGTGCATCCCAGTTCAGATTAAACGCGCCACCACCGCCGCCGAAGCCACCACCATTGCCTTCGTTGACCACCTGCCCATCGTATTGAATCCCCGCAGGATTAGTACCAAACACAAAGCCGTTTTGACGGTCTTGAAAGCCATCAATGACAACTTGAAAGCTGTCGGTTTCTTCTAAATCGGAATCCCGTCGACTGTCGGCCACAACAATCCGCGAAGGCTCGTCATCATAGGCAATAACACCAATATAAAGTGCCGTTGCCGAGAAACCCATGAACACTTCTGTGTTTTGAGTCGCAGGCAGGCCTTCTACCGGCTGCACCTGGGTGAAACCAGTAGTGGGGGAAACGGAGGCCCATGCAGGGTCGTTAATGATGTCGCCGTCGATAGTCGGCGCAGAATCCAGGGCGAACGCTTGCGTACTTGGCTTAATCTTGCGAGCACTAATATCCTGTGCCAAAGAATGAGTGCTGGTTAGCACAGCGGCAAGTAATCCAAGAGACCCAAAAGCCAACAATTTCCCGCGTAGATTAGTCATTCAGTGTCTCCGTTGTGCCTTTTACGTCGTGATTTACGACTGCACTTATGCTCTAAATTAAGGCGCGTACATTAGTAGAAAGTTGTAGCTACATCAAGAGCTTAGGAGATAATCCCAGACCTCAGATGTAATAGATTGTAACGGCCAAAATCGAGGGAAAATGGCCAACATGCAGCAAAACAAAAAAAGCTCGATAGCATCTGCTTGCCAAGCTTTCTGCTAAATCCTTGGTATTACTAAGGATATTCTCTCGCCTAACAATTCTTATGGGGGTTTTACCCCGGGGCAGAGGCCCGATTGAGTCATGGGGTAGCTGCAAGCCTTGACAGCAGGGTGCTATCGTCAATTTGGCAAAACCGTTACCATCTTACTCACTAGGCAATTAAAGCCACTAATTAATACCCAATGAAAGAGACTAAAAAGGAGAGATCGTGCGTAGCGTAGTAGCACTTCTAATTCTTGTGACCTGCAGTTTTTCCAGCGCCTACGGTCAAGAGGCCGATGTAGAGCGCGGCCGTGTCAGCTTCATCGCTGAATGTTCACGCTGCCATGTACCGGCAGAAATGGATGCCCGCTTGAAAGCGCGCTGGCTTGGCAGAAGTGGTGGTGAGCTATTCGAACAAATTCGCACCACCATGCCCGCCGAAACCCCTGGCTCTCTGACAGCACAGCAATACTGGGATATCACCGCGTTTATCTTGGCATCTGGAAATGTGCCAATTCCTGAAGCTGGGCTTGAGACTACAGAACTCGCCGCACTTACTATTATCCAGAACGCACAAGTAGTGGACAGCAATGCTGACAAAGCAATGCCGTGGGCCCATTTCAATGGCGATGCAAACGCAACCCGATATTCCGCATTGGATCAAATTAATGCCTCTAATGTGGCAGATTTAGAAATCGCTTGGACATTAGATACCAGCCCTTTTGGACCGCGGCCGGAGACCTATAGTGTGTCCAGCCCGCTTATGGTTAACGGCAAAGTATTTGCGACAGTTGGACCAACTCGTAATGTGATTGCAATGGATGCGGCCAGCGGTCAACTGCTGTGGATGTGGCGACCAGAGGAAGGCCAGCGTTTTGACGACGCCCCCCGTAAAGGGTCAGGCAAAGGCGTCTCTTATTTTAAGGACGGCGAGCAAGAAATCATTTTCACGATAACGCCTGGCTACTATTTAGTGGCTCTTGACGCCTCAACCGGCGACCCCTATCCCAGTTTTGGCGATAACGGCTTTGTCGATTTGCAAGAGGGTCTACGCCTTGGAATCGGCCGCGATGATTTAGACATTGGCATCTCTTTCCCACCGCTGGTGGTGGATGATGTCGTAGTAGCAGGGGCCGCCCATTTAGTTGGCATGCGCCCAGTCTCAGCCAGTAACGTCAAAGGCGACATCCGCGGCTTTGATGCTCGCACCGGGAAACAACTTTGGACCTTCAAAACAATTCCGGAGAAAGGCGATATCGGCTATGAAACCTGGCTCAATGGTTCTGCTGAATACACTGGAAACGCCGGCGTCTGGTCCGCCATGTCGGCAGATGTTGAGCGCGGCACCATCTATTTACCGGTTGAATCAGCCACCGGAGATCGCTACGGGGCAGACAGACCGGGACACAATTTGTTTTCCAGCTCTACTGTGGCGCTTGACTACAAAACCGGCAAGCGCAAGTGGCACTTTCAAACCACTCACCACGACATTTGGGATTGGGACACTCCCGCAGCTCCGATCGCTGTTGATTTGCCCGATGGCACGCCAGCTGTTGTCCAAACCCTAAAGCAGTCTCATTTATTCTTATTCAATCCAGACAATGGCGAGCCGTTATTCCCTGTAGTAGAACGACCGGTCCCTAAAAGCGACTTGCCCGGCGAGATGACTGCGGCAACTCAGCCGTATCCAGTAAAACCAGCGCCTTACGACAGACAGGGATTTCAAGCAGATGATCTCGTGGACTTCACACCAGAAATTCATGCGAGAGCCAAGGAAATTGCGGCGAAGTATCGCTTCAGTGAACTCTATACTCCCGCCTCACTTTATAAAGACCCAAGCGATGGCAGTCTCGGCACCTTGCATCTACCCTCATCCACGGGGGGGTCTAATTGGGAGGGAGCCGCCTACGATCCCGACACGGGTTTACTCTATGTCTCATCCCGCACCGCCACGAGCGTGCTCTCCGTGGTCAATGACCCTAAGGCATCCAGCGTTCAATATATCCAAGGTGGCGACGTCACCCCTACGGTGGATGGCATACCACTGGTCAAACCCCCTTACGGGCGCATCACAGCAATCGATCTGACATCCGGTGAGCACGTTTGGCAAGTAGCTAATGGAGATACACCTGAGGACATCAAAAACCACCCCTTATTAAAAGGTGTCAAAATCCCCGCCACCGGCAAACCCACGCGGGCTGGAATGGTGCTGACCAAAAACCTGTTATTCTCAACCGAAGGACCTGGTGGCGATGCTGTACTTCACGCCCGCGACAAGTCCACTGGTGCAAGCATTGCTCAAATCCCACTCCCGGCCTCGGCAACCAGCCTGCCCATAACCTATATGCATGAGGGCAAGCAGTATATTGTAGTAACGGTTAGCGATTTTAGGCAGGCTGCTAAGATAGTGGCCCTGGCATTGCCTGACTAAGCTCAAATCAGAAAGTTTGGCTTGTTAACTAAAAGCCCGGCAACCCGTTGGGCTTTTTTGTATTCTGGTCTTGCACTTAATACTGTGTTTATATACAGTACTTTCAGCGAACAACAAAAGGCATGATTGCCTCTCGTTAACTCTTGGACTATCAAATCATGACCAATAGATGCTGGTGGTGCGGCGAAGACCCAATTTACGTCGCTTATCATGATGAAGAATGGGGCAAGCCAATACATGATGAGCGACTGCTATTTGAATTTATTTGCCTCGAGGGGCAGCAGGCTGGCTTAAGCTGGATTACAGTACTGAAAAAGCGCGATCACTACAGGCACTGTTTTAATCACTTTGATGTTATTAAGTGCTCGAAACTAACCGATAGCGCGATCGAGAAACACTTGCTAGATACCGGGCTTATTCGCAATCGCTTGAAACTATACTCCATCCGCAGCAACGCCGTCGCGTTTCTAGCAGTGCAAAAGGAATTTGGTAGTTTCGACAGCTATATCTGGGGCTTCGTCGATGGCAAGCCAATAGACGGTAAACGGGGCACAAAAAACGCAGTGCCAGCAACAACGGATATTAGTGACGCCATGTCAAAAGATTTAAAAAAGCGCGGCTTTAAATTTGTAGGCAGTACTATCTGCTACGCATTTATGCAGGCGGCTGGCCTTATTAACGACCATGTTGAGCACTGTTTCCGGTACCAGCAATTAAAGCCTTAGTGGCGCGGTGCATCACTTAGGCTTTTGACAAACATTTTTATGATCACTTCAACCTACTACTAAAAAAACAGAGGAAAACAACATGATCGGATACGTCACACTCGGCACTAATGACATGGACAAAGGCGCGAAGTTCTACGACGAACTATTGGAGCTATTAGGCGCAAAACGCTTCATGGAAATGGAAACCTTTATTGCTTGGGCAGTAAACCCTCAGGCCCCTGCTCTATCGATTACCAAACCTGCAGATGGCAATGCTGCAAGCGTTGGCAATGGCGTCATGATTGCGTTGGCAGCCGCCAATAAGGAACAGGTAGATGCTGTCTATAAGAAAGCCTTAGAGCTTGGCGGCACCTGCGAAGGCCCAGCAGGCCCCCGCAGCGACAATTTTTATGCTGGCTATTTCCGCGATTTGGACGGCAACAAACTCAACGTTTTTTGCATGACCGCGTAATTATTGTAGCAGTGCAGCCACAGCAGTCAGCTTAGAAGCTGCTGTGCTGCGCCTACAAACTCTTTATTTTTCTTTCAAGATTGTAACTGCGGTCAGTGACAATACTCTCTAGCACCGCGATGCGCTCTTTCAGGTCCGCCACAGTTTTAACTAATTCTTCTACGTTGTTTGAATCAACTTCTGACTGCAAGCTGGCTAATTTTAGGCTGGTGGTATTTTTGTATTTATAGTGTTCAGTAATGATGACCAATAAACAAATTGGAATAAATATTGCCATCATCACGCCGAACAGTGTCATGATTCCGCCCATCAGATTTCCCTCTTTAATAGTAACTGCGCCTATGTTTACTTTGCCGGCCAACGAATTCGCTTTTGTTAGGAAAAGATTGGCCGCACTTAATAAGCTACAGCAATTTTCACACCAACTTGTAAATGTATAAATATCAATTAGTTAAGCAGCGTACGCAAGTAAAATCTAGCGGAATTGACACAAATTAGACGAAATAGACCAATGCCGTTTGCGCTTGAATCTGCATGCGATCACGAGATCAGCAGTTCAATTGCCTGGCTAAAAACCCTAAGATTCTTCTTCCAGCATATGCTGCGCATAGGCGATGGAATTCATCTCTTGGGCCCGGTTCCCGAAGACGATCTTATGCAGCGTGTCAGTTATGGTCTCTTGAAAATCGTCTGCATGAAGATAGGCCGATACAAAACCGCCAGTGGGGTCTAGGGCAAGCTGTTTAAGATCATATCGGTGATCTTCAGTGATCATAATGACTGGAGTCGCAGCTCGCAGAGGGCTTCGTCCTTCCTCATCACGGAGTTTAAACAGTAGCTGATCGCGGCGCTTTTTATGACTATTCCAACCGGTGATCACGCAAGAAATTTTGTTGGTCAAAAAGCCAAAGCCTCGGTTGTACTGCTTTAGTGCTTCACGGGCATTAGCTTCGTTGTAGGTGTTAATGGTGGTGTACAGTCCTGTTTGCCCAATAAGCTTAGCTGCCTCATCGACCAAAGCATTATTCAAATCGTATAAAAGAACGACTGGCTTAAAACTCATCTTGCCACCTCGATGTTACTCTTGACTACTCGCTTCGAAACACAACGGTGTTCGAAATTTCGTCTCTCGTTGTTCTCGTGTTATTGGCCGCCACCGCCGTGTCCTCATAGCCAAAACTAATGCCAAATAAAATCTTTGTCCCGTCAGTTATATCAAAAGCCTCTCGCACTAAATCAGGATAATTTCGCATGGTACCCATTGGGCAGCTATGCAAACCAAATGCCACCATCGTCAACATAAGATTTTGCGCATACATGCCTACGTCTAATGCCACCGTGGTGCCAAAATTTGGATCCATGCCCAGAAAGGCGATGTAAGGCGCATCAAAGAACTGGAAATTTCGAAGCACCGCATGCATGCGCCCTTCCTTGTCACCGCGCTCGATCCCCATATTGCTATACAGGGCAACTGCGCATTCCACCTGGCGTTTGCGATACTCACCTTCGAAATCGCCGCGATAGGGGTAATCAGGGTTTGGCGTCACCCCTGCTGCGGTTTTTTCGACCATTGCTTGTCGCAGCCGATCTTTCAATCCACCGGAAGCCACATACACCTTCCATGGCTGCACGTTGCAGTTACTCGGTGCTTGATTCGCTATTTCAAAAATGCGATTGAGTGTGGCCTGAGGCACCTCCTTGTTTAAATACCCGCGAACCGAGCGCCGTTGATAGATCGCATCTATCAGGCGCATATCGGGGTCACCGTTGATCTGCGGTTCAGCAACTGCTGCTTTAAGGTCATTCATATCAGGTTCCTAGTATCAATCTGATCACTTCACTAGCTCAGTAGGCGCCCGCCATCAACGTCTACGGTGGTGCCAGTTACAAACTTATTCTGCATCACGAACAGTATGCCTTCGGCTACTTCTTCAGGCTCACCTGCCCGCTTAATCAGATGGGACTGTGTCATTGCAGCCAAAGTCTCTGCTTTTTTATCGCCAAAACCATCGAACATCGGCGTATTAATGGTGCCTGGAGATACTACATTGACTCGAATAGGTGCCAGTTCAACTGCTAGACAGCGGACCATGTTTTCAACCGACGCGCCAACACAGCTAAGCGGGGATTGGCCTACCGCTATTTTTCGTGCAGGGGAGCCACTCACCAAGGTAATTGCACCGTCTTTTGCCAAATACGGGGCCCCAGTTCGAACCACTTTGCCATACCCCCAGAGCTTGTCATAAGCAGCTTTAAACTGCTCTTCGGTCTGTTCGAGAAAAGGCTTTAGCGTTCTCTCACCGCCCACCGCTGCCGACACCAAATGATCGATTGTGCCTACTTCTTCAAAGATGGCTTGCAACTGCTCGGCATTGTGAGTATCTGCCTCTCTCACTTCAAATTTGCCGTTAGCAATAGCCATCGCGTTATCTCTGTGCGCTTGCGAGCGGCCTGCAACCCACACCTTCGCACCTGCGGCTACCGCCGCTTTAGCTGCGGCCAAACCAATGCCTGCAGTGCCTCCAATGATGACAACGTTTTTGCCCGCTAAATTGCTTCCAGCCATGATTTTCTCCTGCTTGTTGCGGCCGATTCTAGAAAATACGACCTGGGTTGAGTATATTATTTGGGTCTAACGCAGCTTTTAGGCGTTTCATCAGCTCAATTTCTGCGGGCTGTCTACTATACGCCAAAAACTCTTTTTTCATTATGCCAATACCGTGTTCCGCAGACACGGAGCCGCCTAATTCTTGTATTAGGCCGTAAATCGTTGCATCGATTTCACGATGTAATTGCTTGGTCTCGGGTCCAACGCTAATTACGATGTGAACATTGCCATCGCCTATGTGACCAAACAGTCCCAAAACCGCCTGAGGCCATTTTCTTCTGAGGCGAACTTCAACTTCATTGCCAAAATAGCCCATGTCACTGACGCTCAGGCTAACATCATAAGTATGCATTATGCCGACGCCGATAGAGACCTCCGCAGCCGAATCTCTCAGTGTCCATAAATTCTTAATCTGCTGCTGCGTCTGGGCGACAATAGACTCTGCGATTAAATTGCGTTCAGTGGCTTGAGACAATGACTCGAGGAATAAGTTCTTGTCATTTTCCCCATGGGTGCCCATGCATTCTATTAACACATAGAATTCGAAACTTGGCGCTAGAGGCACATCCACATAGGGAATATGCTCATCAATTAACCTGTAGGAATTATTCCAGATAACCTCGAAGGCCGTTAAGTTAGCCCCCAGATTGGCCTGACAATGTACGAGTAAATCAGCAACATTGCCGAAACTATTTACAGCGCAGAGTGCCAAGGCCTGACTGCTTGGTTTTGGCGTCAGTTTTAAAACCGCGCGAGTGATCACACCCAGCGTACCTTCGCTACCAATAAAAAGCTGCTTTAAATCATAACCTGTATTATTTTTACGCAGCTTATTCATGGCATTAATGACGGTGCCGTCGGCCAACACCGCCTCCACTCCCAACACCAGATCACGAGTCATGCCGTAACGGATCACTCTATTGCCACCGGCGTTGGTAGACAGGTTACCGCCAATGGTGCAGCTACCCCTGGCGCCAAGATCTAGGGGAAACAACAAGCCTTTAGCGGCCGCCTCCTGCTGAATTATTTCAAGCTGTGCACCCGCTTCTACTGTCATTGTGCTAGTGTAGGGGTTAACCTCACTGATGGTGCGCATCCGCTCAAAAGTTAGGGCGATTTCTCCATCAAGTGGCGCTGCCGCAGACACAAGACCGGTCATCCCTCCTTGAACTGCGATAGCTTGCCCCGCTTTGTTGCAGGCCGCTAGAATTTGAGACACTTCATCAGTGCTCTCAGGCCTCAGTAAAAGCTGGGG
>CAYGRT010000027.1:13530-44009 GCA_964352355.1 uncultured Pseudohongiella sp.
AATTGCACAAGAATTGGCAGCACCCGCTCATCAACACTCAACAAGATGTTATTTCTAGAGCGGAACCGGGCCAAGCTAGAGCTTGAGCTTGTAACCCTTGCCCGCAACGAAGCAGGCACAACTGGGGGCAATGCAATTGTCGCCGAGTCAGAGATAGCAGACGGACAACAGCGTTTTGGAGTCTATCGCTGCTAAGTAGGTAGCGTGGATATTGCTATAGTTTCTAAGGGCCCTAGAACTTAATGGGCTCGTCAAAAATCGCTTGATCAAACTCGTTTTCCCAGTTTGCCACCGCTGTTGCCACCGAAAGATCTCCACCAATATTGACCGAGGTGCGAAGCATATCAAGCGGGCGGTCGAACGGAATGATAAACCCAATAATCACCGCGATTTGCTCTGGCGCCATACCAAAAGTGCTCATCACCGCGGACATTAAAAATAAAGAGGCACCCGGCACTGAAGCGGTACCAACGGAGACAACCGTGGTCGCTCCAGCCATGACCACGTAATCGATAAAACTTAGCTCGATACCAAAAGCCTGGGCTGCAAATACTGACACGATTCCCACATACAACGCAGTGCCGTCCATATTGATCGTTGCGCCGAGAGGTAACACGGTGGATGCTACCACTGGCTTGATTCCAAGATTTTCCTCAGCTACGGACATCGTTACCGGCAGTGTTGCTGAACTGGACGAAGTTGAAAACGCCACCAGCATGGCATCCCGAGCACCTCTGAAAAATTGGACGGGCGACAGCCCAAGCATGAGTTTCATCACAATTAATCCGTGGACAACCACCATGTGGACGACGCATGAAATTAATACCGCAAGCGCGAGGGTCACTACATCCAGTAAGGCCGTAACGCCTTGCGTTCCAGCGACGACAGCGATGAGTGCAAACACGCCGAAAGGGGCAACCTCCATTATCCAGTGAGTAATTTTAATCATCATCTCGGAAGAGGCATGCATCAGTTTAGCAACGGGCCTGCCCTCTTTGCCTATGGTTAAAAGGCTAATGCCAATCAGCAATGCAAAGAAAATAACCGCCAGAATATTGCCTTCAGCCAGAGCGGCGATTGGGTTTTCCGGAATAATGCCAATTAGCCTTTCCGACAATGGCATGGATTCCTGCAGTTCACCCGGGACAGCAGCCGTCAGATCGACTCCTACTCCAGGCTGCAGAATCACGGCCATTATTAAACCAATGGTGATAGCACCAAGAGTGGTGGCCATGTAAATAGACAGCGTCTTCACTCCAAGGGAGCCAAGCTTACTTGGGTCACCCATGGAGACTACTCCCGATACAAGAGTGACAAACACCAATGGCACAACAACCATACGGATAAGTCGCATGAACACATCGCCCATCCAAGCAATGCTTTCAGAACCTGGCCCCCACAACATGCCAACGATAACCCCAGCAACAAGTGCTGCTAATATTCGTTTCCACAGTGCAATTTTGAACCAAGCTCGCAACATGCTATACCTCGACTAACTATCTATTTGCTTAAGGCACAGGGCCGAAAAGACATTTGTTTTTTTACTTGCTAGGAGACTATAGAAATTCATACCATAGTTCCAGCACAACCATCGAACACAATTAGCAAGGACATTGAGATCACTATGGCCACTTGGGTTGAAGGCACCGTTATAGAGAGAACCCTGTGGACACCCGTGCTGTTTAGTTTGAAGATCGATATGCAAACTAATCCGTTTAAGCCGGGCCAATTTACCAGCCTTGCGCTTGAAATTGATGGGGAGCAAGTCGCCAGACCTTATTCATTTTTCAGCCCACCACAGGCTAATCCGAAAGAATTCTTCTTCTATGCAGCAGATGGCGGCGTACTCTCTACTCAACTGATCAAACTACAGGTTGGTGATAAAGTCTTAGCGAAACAGCAGCCAAATGGTTTTTTTGTCTTAGATGAAATTCCAGCGGCTGATGATTTATGGATGCTAGCGACGGGCACTGGGATCGCGCCTTTCATGTCGATTCTGCATGACCCAGAGGTATGGTCAAAGTATCAACGCATCGTGCTAGTTCAGGCTGTAAGGACCCACGCTGATCTGCTTTATCAAGCCGCAATCAACACATTGAAATCAAAACATCCTGGGCAATTTTTTCATCAAGCTTTTGTCAGCCGCGAAAGCATAGCGGGAACCTTAGCGGGGCGGATTCCTGCCGCACTGCTCGATGGCCGCTTGGAGAAATCTGCTGGCATAGAAATGCAGCTTGAGCATTCTCAAATAATGCTGTGTGGTAATCCGGGGATGATTAAGGAGTCTTTAGAAATACTCAAAGCTCGGGGATTTACCAAAAACCGTCGACGCACACCCGGTCAACTTACCACCGAAGCCTATTGGTAGCCAGCGGGCGCTCGCCGCAACTGCGTGAGTCGCTCAAACTCGAGCCCTATATCAATTAGATCTTGTTCTTGAAACGAAGGGGCAAAAAACGTTAGCCCAAAAGGCCTGCCATTTTCTTCATAACCTGCAGGTACAGTCAGCGCAGGATAATTTGCCAACGCTGCGACCCCGGCATTGTAATTATTGCTTGACACTAAGACATCCAAATTATTATCCACAAATAGTGAATTCAAATAACTACTGGCTTGGTCTTGGAGCGCCATACGCAAATTTTCTATTTGGTCGGCTGAATAATTAAGCGCTGCCATCATATCCACCAACGCTTGCCCATAAGGCGCGCGCGTGGCTGGATCTTCATTGTTAAACGCCCGAAGCGCCTCGATAGAATCTATAGTCACACTAGCACTACCGTAGTTTTCTAAATAAAGCGCCAAGTCTCTTATCATTTCGGCACCTAAGAATTCATCAAAATCATCCAAGGGCGGACTTTGCCAGTTGATGGCTACAGCCTCCGCACCTGCACCGGTAAGTTGCTCAACGGCTGAGCGATAGTTTTCATCATCAGCCAAATTATCGATAACGCCTATGCGTTTACCAACCATGCTCACTTCACGAAGCTGAAGATTAATATCTGCCGCAAGTAGTGGCATCGCAAAGTCTGAGCCATCAAAACCGGCCATGCCATTAAACAGTGCCACGGCATCAGCGACTGACTTGGCCATAGGCCCTGCTGTATCTAACGTGGCGGAAATTGGCACAATGCCAGAGCGGCTCAGACTACCAGTGGTGGGCTTCAAACCCACTAGAGAATTTGCGCTAGACGGAGATAAAATTGAACCCGACGTTTCTGATCCAACCGCGGCAACCGCAAAGTTAGCAGCAATGGCAGCGCCGCTGCCAGAACTGGAGCCTCCCGTACCGAAGACCTTTCTGCCATAAGGGTTTAGTGTTTGTCCGCCAAGGGCACTGTAGCCAGAGGGACAACCATCGCAGAAAAAGTAGGCCCATTCACTCAAGTTAGCCTTACCCAAAATGACGGCACCGTTGTCGAAAAGACGCTGAGTGATAAAGGCGTTGTCAGTGACATTACTGGCAAGGGCTATTGCACCCGCTGTGGTTGGCATTCCGGCGGCGCCAACATTGTCTTTTAGCATTATGGGCATACCGAATACGGAGTTAGCGGGTATTGGCGCGCCAGCTAGGCGCTGGGCATCCATCTCCTCAGCTCGCCTGACAGCGTCTGGATTCAGTGTGATGACGGCGTTCAAAAGTCGACTGCCATCAGATTCGATGGCATAGATGCGAAAAATGTAAAATGCCGTTAGATCGCGATAGCTTAATTGACCGGAACTGACCAACTCTTGCAGCTGCTCTATACTCTTGTCCAAAATCAATGGCTTAAGCGCCTCGTATCGCTCACGGCCAAACTCAGTTAGTAAGGGGATAAATGGCTGCCATAAAGACTGTTTATTCTGCACTTTTGACAGAATAAGTTGGTAGTGCATACTTTCGTTTTCTAGCTGCGCGAGTTCCGCTAAGTCAGCACTCTCATCGAAACTGAACGAAAAATCTTCGGCGGCTATGGCCAAACAGCTTATGACTGCCAGGGCAGTGACGGAAAAGCACTTAAAAATCATGAATTCTATCCTGCACATTGTGAAGTGAGTGGCCAATCAACAGTAGAAGTCAGGCATCATAAGCTGCAAATGTCTGGGGCTCAACTGAGGCATTTTGGGCCTAGTTGATTTCAACAGCGTTGTTTCTCGCCTCAACAAAAATCTCTGTGTCCACCTAGAAAAAAGACTGCAACCCAGTATGAGCCAAAAAAGGCATAGAATTCAGATAATTAAGATACTTCCTCAGGTTTTTTAACGGACTTACAAGCCTCTCCCCTCAACCGACCTTTCCCGCCGCCCCCCGGTCAGTGGCTACCAATAACGACCAAAGGACTGTTCGGTGGGTAGGATAGCCATAGGATTTTAGGCCGCTTTTCCTTACACTTGGACTTATTCATCAATCTGTCAGTTATGGCTTTTGTTCTGGATAATCTCTGGATAAACCGCTTTCGCCCAAATGCAATAAACTGGTGAGACTGTGGTCTATTGAACTAAGCGCAAGCTGCAGCCGTAGCTGTAGTAGATGACAGGCAATCGAAATCCTCTTCCGAACGGGAACCTAAAATGATTTTTAGTTTGAAGCACCTTACAAGCAAAATTCCTCTTATTGCCTTCGCAGCCGGACTGCTTGCAGCCTGCAGCGAGGCGCCGGTCAACCCAACGGTTGAGCTTGAGCAAGTACAAGTTAACGCGCCAGGCTATCGCCAAATCAACACCCCTAGTGCAGATGACCCGCTCAACGCATCGATTTATGAGTTGGATAACGGCCTTCGAGTTTATTTAACGGAAAATCACGAAGAACCCCGTTTTTATGCTGAAATCGCAGTGCGCGCTGGTTCAAAGCATGACCCAGCTGACGGTACGGGTCTTGCCCATTATCTGGAGCACCTGCTGTTTAAGGGCAATCAACAGATGGGCACCCTAGACTATGCGTCTGAGAAGCCCCATTTGGATCGCATCGTCGAGCTTTATGAACAGCATTTTTCAGAAACCGATGAAACCGTGCGGGCCGAGATTTATGCTGAAATAAATCGTGAAGCGCAGCTAGCAGCCCAGTACTCAGTTCCGAACGAGTTAACCCAAGTATTCAATGCCATGGGCGGATCGGACCTTAATGCACACACATCCAATGAAGAAACTGTCTACAAGATTGGACTTCCTTCAAATCGTTTGGCGCAGTGGGCAGAAATTGAATCGAATCGTTTCATTGACCCAGTGTTTCGATTGTTCCACACCGAGTTAGAAACAGTTTACGAAGAGAAGAATCGTACTTTAGACAATGGCGGACGAATTATTTATACCGCATTGAATGAGCTGCTATTTAAAAAACACCCCTATGGCCAACAACCCACTATAGGCACAGTGGAGCATCTTAAGAACCCGTCACTCATTTACATTCAAAACTATTTCGATACCTACTATGTGCCCAATAACATGGCTATTTTTATCAGTGGCGACATAGACCCCCAAGCGACAATCGAATTGATCGCCGACAAGTTTTCTCATTGGGAAGCTAAGCCCTTACCTGAAATTGGCCCTTGGCAAGAAGACCCTCTCGTTGGCGCAGAACGCCGCACGGTGCGCTACCCAGGCGAAGAGCAAGTTCAAATTGGATTCCGCACTGCCGCCAATGGCAGCAGTGACAGAGAAGCCCTGATTCTAGTGGATATGATTCTTGATAATGCAACCGCTGGTTTAATCAATTTAAATCTCAATCAGCAGCAGCGAGTATCCAGCGCAGGCTCCAGCCCGTCGTTTATGAACGACGCTGGTTTCCAAATGCTATGGGGTTCTCCAAAGCAAGACCAAAGCTTGGAAGAAGTTGAGCAACTGCTGCTGGAACAGCTGGAGATTGTGAAAGCCGGCGACTTCGAAGAATGGATTATTCCTGCAATTGTAAACGACTTTAAGAAGAACGAGATGGCTGCGTTGGAATACAACACGGCGCGAGTCGCAATGATGCGTCAATCATTTATCAATGGCGAAGAATGGGAACATGCCTACTCCGAGTTTGATCGCATGGAAGCACTCACCAAACAAGATGTGGTAGACGTTGCAAACAAATACTTTGGTACGGATTACGTCGCCGTGTATCGCATTGATGAGCAAGCCGAACTACCTGTAGTGGCTAAACCAAAAATCGATCCTATTCCCATAGACCCGTCACGCCAGTCAGAGTTTGCAACGGCAATTTTGTCCATGCCGTTTGACGAAATCGAACCGACTTTTGTTGAGCCAGAACAAGACTATCGGGTGATCGAATTTGCCGAAGGTGTATCGCTGTATTACGCCCCTAACCCACTAAACGATATTTTTACGTTCTCTATTGGAGTTGAAGTTGGCACCGAGTCTAACGAAAAGCTCGGCTTAGCCTCGGCTCTGATGGAAGTTGCTGGCACGCAGGGCATGAGCAACGAAGAGCTACAGAAACAGTGGTATCGCATGGGCACGCAGTTTAACTTTGGTGTTGGCGAAAATTCCTCTGGGTTCTCTCTTAGTGGTTTAGACGATGAATTTGAAAACAGCGTCGATCTCATGATGGACGTTATCCAAACCCCCGCCACTGACGCCGCTACGCTAGAAACGCTCAAAGGCATTTTAATCAAGTCGCGCCAAGATCGCAGGAATTCACCGCCTGCCATTGCGCAAGCGCTCTATATGTATAATCGTTACGGCGAAGAATCGCCTATGCTCGAATCTATGACCACTGCCGAAATTGAAGCCACAGGTCTTGATGAGCTTATATCACTGCCGGCTGAGCTATTAAACTACCAACATGTGATCGCCTACACCGGTTCTAAGCCCCTAGAGGAAGTCATCAGTATTTTACGTCAGCACTATGTGCTGAATGACAACTTGACTGAACCACCTCCCTACCGCTTTCGAACCGCGCGAGAAATCAATGAAACCGAAGTGCTAGTGGTAGATCAAAAAACCGCGCAAGCGCAGGTGCGCATCGAATTCGCCGATGGCGAGTTCAATGAGCAGGACAGCGCAGTAGCATCAGCCTATACCACCTACTTTGGCAACGGCATGTCCAGCATTGTTTTTCAAGAGCTGCGGGAAGCGCGGGCCTTGGCATACTCAGCTTACGCAGCTTACTCTCAAGGCGGGCGCGTTAATGCCGAGAATTTGATGGTTGGTGCTATTGGCACGCAAACAGATAAGACGGTTGATGCCATCAGCGCGTTTTTGGATCTAATGGAGAATATGCCCCAATCCGAACCAAGGTTCGAAGAGACTGTTAATTCCATCATCAATCGCTACCGCACATCGAAACTTAATTTTCGTGAAGTCATCGGTGCTGTGAGAAATTGGGAGCGTCTAGAGCTTGAGGGAGACCCTCGCCGCAGCCGTTACAACGCCCTGCAGGAGTTAACCCTTGCAGACTTAATTGAGTTCCAAGAACAACATATAAAAGATCGGCCGAAAATAATTTCCATTGCTGGCGATCTATCGATTATCGATGTAGCGGAACTGGAACAGTTTGGCACAGTCAAACAGGTTCAGGTCAGCGACTTATTCGTCGATTAAAGACTCTGTCTTGGCCATGGAAAATTTCTATGGCCAAGTGCTTTGACGCTGAATACAGTGAGAGGCCACAGAGCCTGAGCTAAACCATGAGCACTTCAAACCCTCAATTCGTTCTTTCTGCCACTAATGTCAACAAACGTTTTGGCACATTCCATGTGCTTAAAGACTTATCCCTAGACATTGAATCGGGCGCAATACACGGCATAGTGGGTTTAAACGGTTCGGGAAAAACAACATCACTGGATTGTTTTTTAGGCTTGCAATCTGCCGATAGCGGTTCAATAGAGGTACTCGGACTCGAGCCACATCATCTGCATCACGCCAAAGGCGACGTGGTCGCAATCTTTGACACCCCAAGCTTAAACCTCAACCTTACCGTAAGGCAGACACTCAAACATGCCCTGCTGCTGTGCGACTCTCCTGCAAGGACCCCAGAACAGGTAGAAGCACTGCTAGGCATTGAACGCTTTACAAAGTTCAATCTAAAAACTCTATCTCTTGGAAATAAGCGTCGAGTTTCTATCGCCCATGCGCTTTTAGGCAACCCGAAGCTCGTCCTGCTTGATGAACCCTTCAATGGATTGGATGCCGCAGGCGTTGATGATGTGCTAGCGCTTATAAAATCACTTAACGAGCAACTAGGCATTACATTCTTGCTTTCGTCTCATCAGCTACCCTACTTGGAACAAATTTGCAGCCATGTGGCTATCTTGCACCAAGGCAAAATAGTAGTAAGTGATACTGTCGAGCAGTTATTGCTTGGCAGAAAACAGATTGCCTTGGTAAAAACGTCTGCCTCTGACGCGCTGATGGCCGCGTTGGCCTCCATTAATGCCAGCTATCTAAACTTGGATAGCGATGGCTTCCATCAAATCGAACTCGGAGATATTGAGCCTGCTGAACTGAACCGGCACTTAGTCACTCATCAGGTGCCGGTGTCTGAACTGCATGTGCAGCGTGCATCATTGACTGGTTTGTTTCGCAGCATCACCAGCGAGACTCAGTCATGACTGAATTAGGCAGAGCACTCAGGTCAGAAATTTTTATCGGTCGACGCAGCTTCAGCAGCATGCTGATCTTATTCGCACCTGCGTCGATCGCCGCTAGTCAACTCGCGCTGCGTTGGCTTACGCAATTGAGCGCCACATCCCAAGCCAATTTACTCGGCAATAGCCAACCCACCGCAGACAGTCTCAACAACGCCTACGGTTATTTTGTTGACGGTTTATTAACTGGTTTCATGATTCTCTCACTGCTTATTGTGGGCCTTGCTGCCTACAGCGTAAGCCTAGATAGAGAGTCCGGCCAACTCAGACACCTGGTTATTCGCCGCTTTAGTCGTCCCGTTGTCATACTGAGCAAGCTGCTCTACTTACACATTCTTGCCGCGCTATCTATCCTTTTACTGTTACTGATTAGTTACGCTATCAGCACCTATCTGTGGGAGTTTGGACCAATTATTGAAGATGGGTTTGAGCTAATCAGTGAACCGGAAATCCACCAGGAGATAGCCCTTGGTCTGCGCCTCGCGCTATTGCCCATACCCGCCGCCATTGCTTTTGGGCTGCTAGTATCAGTGCTCGCGCAGACAACCACACAGGCAATCACGAGCGCCCTTGGCATCACCTTGGCCATCGACGTCTTCAAATCCAGTTTCCCAGAAGCGGCATTGTATATCTACGCCCGCTTTCAGCCCTCACTATTGGATCAGTCTTATTTACAAGATGTTAGCCGCTTAGTGCGAGGATATTCAGATGTACTTGTAGACAACCGACTGCTGGAAATGAATACTTGGGTGCCACTGCCAACGGCTATCTTATTTCTTGTGGCAGCGATCGTTATATTCCATCGAATAAAAATCTAGGCGAGCTATTCATGCGCAATTTTTACAATTTATTACTGCTTATTCTCAGCGCTTCATTAAACGCCTGCATTAGTTATGAGCCTCGAATACTTACCCCAGCCATAACCTTTTCCCCTGAACAAATCTCTCTCACCAATCAGACTTCAGGCAGTGATTTAGTGGACTTTGGCTTGGAGTTAAGCCTGAATGAAAGTGATTCTCTGTTTAATATTGAATCCCTACCCGGAGTTAGAGTGCGATCACTGAGTGCTAATGGTCCTGCCGCTTCAGCTGGAATTCAGGTCGGTGATGTCATTCTTAAGGTAGATGGTTTGGAGACAAACCATCCAGATGCGATTACGGTGCTTATGCAAACCGAGAAATCATCGCTTCTATACACCATGGAAGTACAACGCGGCACCACTGTATTTCAAACTGAACTGACTGCACGCAAACGATCGGCCACTTCAGAACCAGTGGAGCTTTATCGCATTGATCCTGTTGCAACCCGCGCTGGGTATCGGACTGAAGTGGTTAACATAGAAAATCGCGGCCCCGTAGCGGCAGCCAGAGTGGTTGAGTTTTTTGATCAAAGTCCGCTGCCGCAGGCTGGAATAAACGAAGGGGATTTAGTGTTGGCGTTGGAAGGCACCGAAATCAATTCCGCGCAAGATTTGATTAATCGACTAAACAATGAAATTCAGGTTGGCAATCGAACGAGTATGACGGTGTATCGAGAAAACTCCGTAGACGAAGTTTCTTTGCGTTTGTGGAGCCCGGGCCGCAGAATTAGCAAACTGACATTGGGACCGCTAGTCAACTACCAATCCAGTTTAGAAACAGACAGCACCCAACTCTCCATACTCGATTTATGGCTGTTTGCATTTTATTCCTATCAGCGTAGCGATAGTGAAAAAACCCATAGTATCTTAGGATTGCTGCGTTTCTCTTCCGATGTTGGTGAGCTTACTGAAGAATGAAACAAAAAAATCAAGTTAGAGGATTTCTCACTGCAACAAGCTTGGCGCTAGTGAGTGGGTTAATATCTTTACCCGTTTGGGCACAAACAAACTACAGTGCTTTCGAACTAAACCGCGAAGAAAACTGGGCGCCTCTTATCACTCAAGATATGAACGGCGATGGCCTCAAGGATTTAGTTTACTCCTACTATAATTCTCAAGTTGGCCGCGAGTTACATATTTTACATCAACGTGAAAATGGCAGTTTTCCTAGCGAACCGCAGCGCATTGAAATAAAGACCGAAATCATCGCCGTCAGCTTTGCCGATTTAAGGCCAGAACCTGGCATGGAGCTATTGCTTTACGCGGGAGCCGGGGTGTTTAGCCTGTCGTCCCAACAAGAGGGCTACACAGGCAACCTAAAACCCTTATTACAATGGGATTTAATCGCTACAGTACCGGATTTAGAGCAGGTGCAGTTTATTAATGTACCGCAGGACATCAATGGTGACGGCTTTGTCGATTTACTTTTGCCAGGTGTCGACGACTACGGACTTTTTCTTGGTGGGCCTAACGAGACTTTTTCATTAAGCGGCCGCTTCGATACGAAAAACAGTGACATCTCGAACCTACCGCGTACAGCAGCAGAAACCGAGATGGACGCCCGCCTTGGCATCAATGCAGAGCAAGGAGTGATTATTGACGTATCGATTTCCAACTCCTCTCCCTTCGCCGACTTTGTAGAACAATGGGAGGACTCACCGAAAAGTGATAGAGATTTGTTTCGCTCAGATATTTTCACTCCCAGTGTCTTGCTAGCGCAGCTAAGTGACGACTCGTTACTTGATGCTATGTATCTCACGGTCGGGGCTGATGGCCTTGGTCAGATTAATATTCATTTTCAGAACCCTCAGTCCCAATACAGTGCCGAGCCCGATTGGACGGGGTCTTTAGACACCCGTGGCGAATTGCAACTTGCAGATATTAATGGCGATGGCCTCGACGACCTAGTGGTTCTGTCAGGTAATGGTGACGACTACAGTGCTCGAATGTATCTTAACCAAGATGGTTTGTTTGATTTTGAATCTCCCAATCAAGTCATGCGGTTCTCTGGTTATGACGTAAGACTTAATTTTGTGACAATTGACCCTTCGTCGAAACCAGCACTAAGTGTCAATTATTACACTATCCCCGTAGTAGACGCGATTCGAAGTGCAAGCCTAAACCGAGTTCAGATAATTTATGGGTCTGATCAAGTCGAGGGAAATCAAGTGTTTAACAGGCGACCATCAACGCGCTTTGAAGAGACTTTCTCAGCAACTAACGTGCTCGGGCTAAGCGAGCAAATGACGCTAGCCTATGATGTGAATGGTGACAAAAAAGCGGATGCGCTGTATGTCACTGAAAATGGCACATTGGCTGCAAAATCTGTTAACGCCGATTTAACACTGAGCGAATCACCATTTTGGGAATATATTTCTCCGCGCACCGTCTTCGAATTTGAGGTCTTAGCACTTAACGATGACGACTTGCCTGATTTAATTTTGCGTCATGGCACAACAACGTCTGTGTTGGTGGCTAGGCCATGAAAAGATTTTTACTAACGGCAGCAGCAGTGGCATGGTCATTTTCAGGCATAACTCACGCACAAGTTACTGGATTTGACACACACCCTTTTTCACTGCCCGAAGATGCAAGTCAATTAGTGGTTGCGGATCTCAATGGGGATGGCGCGCCCGACTTGCTTACGGTGCTGGAAGACCGTCTGCGGGTGTATTTCCAGAATGACGCCGGGTTCGATTTTGACAGCGGCTTCGATGAGATCAAATTTTCAAACCAATCCGTGGGTTGGGATCTTTCCACAGGCTATCATAGGAATAGTGAGCTCAGTGTGGTGGCATTGATGGACGGCAAGACGGTTCAAACCTGGCAAGTTGAAAACAACAGGTTTCAAGCACCTGAGATTATTAAAACAGACCTCAACGGATTCTTAGGTAAAGGCATTAGTCGTCTGCTGTTTAGCCGTGATATTGATCGAGATGGATTAGAAGATCTTGTAATTCCGAGCGCAGGAAAACTCAATATTTATATCAAGGCTCAGAACGGCGAGTATCAAGCTCCCTTGTCGGTACAATCGGACTTTCGAATTCGCACTGTCCTTGATTCCGCGCGACTCGATCGCCGCCTGGGACAAGCGGTTCGTATCCCACAATTAGAGCTTCGGGATGTTAATGGCGACAGTCTGGATGACTTAGTCTCCCGCACTGAAGAGAGGCTCGACGTGTTTTTGGCATCCCAGCAAAACGCTGCCTATTTCCCCAGTCTCCCTAGCTATTCTCTAGACATCGAAGAAATTCAAGAGCGACTAGGCCGCTTTGATATTGAAAATTTAGATTTTTCTAACCTCACGGGTATCTTGGCGCTTACTCACGAGGAAGTATTGGAAGATGCAACAGGAGATGGCATTGACGATCTACTCTTGCGGGAAGGAGGCAAAGTCTCCTTATTCACCGGCACAATCTCCGGCATGGATTTGAGCCAACCTGAGCAGGTGCTGCGCTCTGGTGGCAATGTGTTAAGTACTTTTCTCTATGATGAAAATGAAGACGGCCTCAAGGACTTGTGGCTTTGGCGGGTCGAACCCATCTCTGTAGGTGATGTATTTATGTGGCTTGCCCTATCAGGCAGCATTGCTATCGAGGCGTTTATCTACCCTAATGAAGGACAGCGCTTTGCCCGCAGACCGTCCCGAAAAATCACAATTGACTTGAAGTTTCCCTCGGTGATTCGACTCGCCAACTCCTTCCGTGAGTTAGAAAGCGACGTAACTGCGGCGAACACTAATCTAGCGGAACTGACAGCAATCGCTGATCTCGATTCAGCAACCGCTAGCAAAGACCTGTTGCTGCTAGCCAACAATCAGCTATCAGTATTCATGGAGGCTATCGAGCCCCGCGCCGATTCTGAAGAATTTCTTGGCAGCCTTGGGTACTCCCGATCGCAAGATAGCTATGCGATTGACATTAAAGCCGTCATCGACAAGGTCGCCAAGGACAATGGCAATGACCGCAGCAGGCTCGCTGGGCTTAGCCCCAATCTTGTAGTGTCCCTTGCCCAATCTGAGGGTGCTTCCGCTATGATTCCCGCACGGATCAATAGCGATGAATTCGACGACTTGCTCATTTTTAAAACTGACGAAAGTGGTCTCATTAAGGGTTTGCTGTTACTCTCTAGCACTAATGCTCAGTAGTGTTGTTAGGTCTTGATGCACTGCTCACTTTCCGGGACCGATATGAAAAAAACCGTCTGGATTTGCTTTGGTATAGCCCTTGTACTCGTCAACGTAATCGCCGAGGTCGGGTATTACTATACCGGTATCTATATTGAGATGTTGCTACGCATTTCTTTAATTTTTGGTATTACCATGGGCGTGACGATTTTGGCTTCTTCGATCAATCTTGTACAAAACCTAGACAAAGAAAAGCCTCTGTCAGGCAATGTAAGAGACACACTGGGTCCCGATCGACGTAAATAAACTTTCGTCAAACTCCTATGAAAAATCTACTCTTTAGCGTGTTACTCAGTGTTTGCCTAAGCTCATGCGGAGACGGGCTCAATCGCCCTCGGCCTTACATTCTTACCACTGCCACCACTGGTGGAACCTACTACCCAGTCGGTGTGGCCTTGGCCACCATTGCCCATGCCCAGTTAAGCGATTCTAAAGGAATTTCAATGACCGCCATTAGCTCGGCCGGCTCACTGGAAAATGTAAAACTGCTTAGAGACAATCAGGCCCAATTCGCTTTATTACAAGGTCCGTTTGGCGCATGGTCATGGACTGGAGAAGGCCCGGTAAGCAAACCCCAAACCCAAGTCCGCAGCGTCAGCGCCATGTGGCAGAATGTTGAACATTTTGTTCTGCTATCTGAGTTGGCAACCACGGGCAACATTATGGATTTGAATAATATCGACGGGCATCGGTTTGTGCTTGGAGCGCGCAATTCAGGCGCAGAACAAACAGGTCGTTTCATATTAGAGACTCTAGGCATAGACTATGAGACTAAGTTTAATCTCGCCTATATGGGCTATGGCCCAACCACCAGTGCGATTCAAGATGGCAATATCGTTGGCATGAATATTCCTGCGGGTGCCCCTGTGAGTTCCATCACTCAGGCCTATGCATTAATGGGTGATGACATACAAATTTTAAATTGGAGCCAAGAAACTCTGGATAAACTCAATGCCAAATACCCTTTGTGGGGTTGGTATGACTTTCCCCCTGGCACTTATCCCAATCAAAAGGAGCTAATTCGAACGATTGGCTCTCCCAATGTCCTAGTGACGCGCATTGATATTCCAGAAGACGTGGTGTACGAGATCACTAAAGTCATTTGGGAAAACCTGGCAACTTTGCAGGAAATCCACGGTGCCACTAAAGACATGCGCTTCGAAATCGCCATCGAAGGTTTGGGAGCCCCATTGCACCCTGGAGCCATTCGCTACTATCGAGAAAAAGGACTGCCAATTCCTGACCGTTTAATTCTGGCTAGCGACTTTGTCCAAGAAACACAGGATGAAGCAATCGATTAGCCCGCTACTTAGAGAACAATAATAATGAAGTCTCCTGTATTGCGTTGGGCCGCTTTTTTCTTTGCCCTATTCCACATTTACTGCAATGTCTTCGCGAGTATTTCCGAGCTGTGGTTGTCAGCAATCCATTTCGGTGGTTTTTGCGCGATCTGCGCGTTGATGGCTAATGAAACTGAAGCGCTCACAAAACACAAGTGGGAGTATTGGGTAAATGTGGGGCTTGCCGGTTTTGCCGTAGCAACGACTATTTATCTGATTCTGTTTGAGAACGCACTGTATGTGCGAGAAACCGAATATATTCTCAGCGACTATGTGTTCTCAATTGTCGCCATCGGCCTTGCTATCGAATTTACCCGCAGAACCACCGGCTGGTTCATGCCCATTCTTATTCTCGTCAGCCTTTCCTATATTTTGTTTCTTGGTCGTTATATCAGCGGCGTGTTTTCCTTTCCCGGCCTCAGCCTTGAGACCGTTCTCTACCGCAGCTTCTTTACCAGTGAAGGGATGTTTGGCCTAACGGCTAACATCTCGTCTACGTTTGTGTTCATGTTCATTATTTTTGGTTCGTTCTTGCTGCGATCCGGCGCCGGAGATTTTATCGTTCGAGTGTCTCAATGTCTCGCTGGTCGCTATACCGGAGGTGCTGGTCTCGTAGCGGTAGTCGGCTCCGGCCTAATGGGATCGGTATCCGGCTCAGCCGTTGCCAATACAGTATCAACGGGAGTTATTACCATTCCCATGATGAAGAAATCAGGCTTTGATGGACAATTTTCTGCCGGGGTAGTTGCCGCAGCATCGACCGGCGGCGCCTTGATGCCGCCAGTGATGGGAGCAGGTGCATTTGTACTGGCTAGCTACACTCAAATCCCTTATCTCACAATTATTGCTGCTTCGACTTTGCCGGCGATTCTATATTTTCTAACGGTGTCTTATTTTGTGCGCATCGAAGCCAAACGACTAGGGTTGGCACCACTGCCAGACAACGAGAAAGAAAAAGTGTCCAGTGTGTTGAAAGAAGGTTGGCACTTTATAATCCCAATGGTCGTTTTAGTGACTTTCTTGGTGATTGGCAGAACTCCTACTACATCTGCCGCCTTTGCAATCCTTAGTGTTATCGCTGCGTCTTGGTTATCGAAAACACCAATGAAGCTACCGGATATTTTTGATGCCACAGTGGATGGGGTTAAGACCATGGTATCGACAGCGCTACTGCTGGTGGCGGTGGGAATTATCATTAACGTTGTCACTACCACTGGCGTAGGAAATGCATTCTCCCTGATGATTGTCGAGTGGGCGCAGGGTAGCCTTCTTATAACTCTCATATTAGTAGCCCTCGCATCGTTAGTGCTAGGAATGGGCTTGCCCGTCACTGCATCCTATATCGTATTAGCCACTTTATCTGCGCCACTAATTTACGATTTAATCAGTCAATCACAGCTCTTGCTGGCTCTGCAAAGCACCGACTTGCCTAGCAACGTTTCAGCGACTTTGAGCCTGTTTGGCGGAGACCCCGTGGTCGCTCTGCGTGAAATGCCTTTGGAAATGAAGCAACTAATTCGCCGGGAAATGCTTGATCCAGAATTACTCGCCGGCATGCTGCTGAGCGCTCATTTAGTGATATTTTGGCTGTCACAGGATAGCAATGTCACGCCTCCAGTTTGTTTGGCATCCTTTGCCGCGGCGGGTATAGCGGGTACAAGACCAATCGCTACTGGTCTTACCAGTTGGAAGGTTGCCAAAGGGCTCTACTTAGTACCTGTTCTATTCGCTTATTCACCAATAATTTCAGGGTCTTGGCCTGAGCGCATAGAGATTTTTATATGGTCTTGCTTTGGCTTGTATGCGTTGGCGGGGGTTCTGCAATGGCATTTAGAGGCGCGCATCAATGTTGTCGTGGCCGGCTTATTACTTTTAAGTGCGGCACTACTCATGTGGACACCCTTCCCTATTTATCTTCACTTTCTCGGCGCAGCAATCTTGGTCGTAATTGTCATCATGCAAAACCGAGGCTCTAAACTTGTTATTGAGCCTGCAAACTAAACAGGAATTATTATGGGACTCTATTCAGCAACGCAAATTCATCTGATCAACCGCCCTGCGGGCATGCCAACTCACGCTGATTTCAGAACCGTTGAAGTCGAGCTAATGCCACCCCAGTCAGGCGAGGTATTAATTAAGAATCACTTTATGTCGGTTGACCCCTATATGCGCGGGCGCATGCGTGCCGAGGGCGTTTACGCAGTGCCCTACGCGCTCAACCATCCCATGTATGGTGGAGCCATTGGTGAAGTATTAGAATCAGCGGACCCAAGCCTCAAAGTAGGCGATATGGTACTTAACCAAGGCGCTTGGCAAAATAAACTGGTCACTAAAGCTACTATGGCCACCAAGTTTACGCCATTTGATACTAACCAGCTGTCCATCTATCTCGGCACTTTAGGAATGCCTGGCTTAACTGCTTACGTTGGGCTATTTAAATTTGGTGAGCCTAAACCCGGAGAAACAGTTTTCGTGTCTGCCGCATCCGGGGCCGTGGGTGCCAACGTGTGTCAGCTCGCCAAACTGAAAGGTTGCCGAGTTATCGGCACTGCCGGCAGCGATGAAAAAGTAAAATGGCTAGTGGATGAGTATGGTGTTGATGCAGCAATCAACTACAAAACTTGTGGCGACCTAACAGCTGCCATCGCTGCTGCAGCTCCCAATGGAGTCGATGTTTATTTTGAGAATGTTGGCGGTGATCATTTGCAAGCCGCGCTTGCCACTATGAATCCTTTTGGACGCATCGCAGCTTGCGGCATGATCGCCAGCTACAACGATGCAGAGCCCGTGCCAGGCCCAACTAATTTAATGTTGATTGTCGGCAAAAAAATTCGCATCAATGGCTTTATCGTATCTGACCATGCCGACATGAAGCCACAGTTTCTTGAAGACATGGTCCCGTGGATACAACAAGGCAAAATCAAAAGCCGCGAGACTATTGTGGAAGGCATAGACCATGCAGTCGATGCCTTCCTTGGCCTGTTTAGCGGCAGCAATTTTGGCAAGATGGTAGTTAAAATTTAGTGCTTAAACTACCGCATTAAGGATTCCGCTTCCAAATCGGAGTCCAGCCCTGCCCATACATTAGTCGAAGTGGCAGGTTGCCTGTTTTGCAGTTGGGCCTTCAAATAGCGGTTTTCTTCGTTGAGCTGGTCGTTGCTGCTTATCAGCGATTTGATGGACGCTTGGGTTTCTAGGATTATCTGCTGGGATTGTACAGTAGTCTGCTGAAACTGCTTTATCGCGCTACTGTATTCAGCCGTGTTATCCGCGTATTCTTTAATTGTTGCGTTAGCATCAGTCAGCAAGGCTTCGTTTTCACGCAGGGTGCGCAACGTCGTTTCGTGTAGCTGCTGATATTTCTTTTCAGCTTCTATGGCGCTCAGGTACTTTTTCTCAGCCGACTTCATGCGGTCTTGATAGTGTTTATTAAGCTTAAACGAAGACTCTAGCTCCTCAGTCAGCTTTTCAGTGATCTTTTTGGCTTCCAAGGTTGTGGTAACCGATTCTTTATTAAGCCGGATACACTCTTTCTGGATAAGCGATGAGTTGTTGATATTAGCCCGCATAGAGTCAAGACTATCGCTGGTTTCCGCGCTACTTAACTTCGCAGTTTTAATCAGATTGTTAAGCTCGTCCTTCGTCTCACACATGCTATCCATGTATTCATTCAACCGAGCAATGCTAGCCTGTGAATTATTGTGCATCTCTGACGAAGCTTCCAGTAATGCTTTAGACCTGTCTCTCACGTCACGGCAATCGTTAGCCAAGCCGACTAACTCATCCTTCGCTTTACTGCTTTCTGCAAGCGTTACTTTTAGATTTTCATTAAGTGACGCATTCTCCGCTTGAGTGGCATCTGCGGATTCCTTAATTTCGATCATATGCTGAATTAGCTGCTTGCTCTCGCAGTTATTCTCAAACACATCTTTCAGAATATTTTCAGCCTGCATCTGATTTTGTTTGGTCTCTGCAATGGATACGCTAAGACGCTCTAAAGACTCTTTGATATTGGTCTCATTTCGCTTCTGCGTTTCCATAGAAAGATCACGAATCTCGCGGCATTCGCTAGTAAGAACAACAAGGTCTTCCCGCTGCTGCTGGTTACGCTGCAAACTGTTTTGCAAACTAAGATTTAGCGCCCTGTTCTCTTTCTGCTTTTCCATGCTCTCTTGGATAAGCGCAATCATTTTCTCCAAGGTTTCTTTACTTTGAGAATTGTGTTCAACAACAGTTTCTAGCACTGAATCAGTTTCTTGTTTGCCAAGAGAAATCTCGTTGGCAAGCTGCTTACACTTGGTAAGCACCTGATTAGAAACCTCCATTTGCTTATTCTGCTGATCTATCTTTTCTTGAATCTGCTGCTTCAAGACCTCAAGGGATTTGTGCAGATTTAAGGATTCGGTATTAGTCTGCTTGGACACTTCGGTGAGTTTGTGAATGACGGTGGCTTGCTCAGATATTTCTGTACGGCAGGCCGTCACATCATCAAGCAGTTGACGCGATTTTTGATAGATAGAATGGGATCTGTCGGTAGCAGAGTCCATTTTCTGACGGACCAAGTATGACTCTTCAAGATCGTTACCGAGTTTTGCGGCTAAAGCCTCACACTCTTCATTTAACGTTGCAGCTCGGTTCAGCTGCTCATTAAGATTCTTTTGTACTTTTTCATTTTGCGCAATGACGTGCTGTGCACCGTAGGTAATCTCGTAGCATTTATTAGTCGCGTTTTCACTAACAATGTTTAGACCTTGGATTTCCTGCTGAATTTGTTCGCTTTGTTGATTAAGCTCAGTCGCCCTTTCAACCAGCATACGCAGCTGCCGGGTAGCACTTTCACTTTCTGTTTGCTTAGTCAGCAACTCGACAAGCTGCTGTTGCTGTTCTGGTGATAGATTATTCGCCTTCGCTTTTTGCCTTGCCAAGCGCTGCTCTAAAGTCTGAATATGCTGCTGCAACTCGTCTTTATCCAATTCAGCGATCATGGGTTGATTACTCTCGGAGCAAATAGTCTCGTCGGCTAAATCAAGCGGAGTAACAGTTTCTTCAACCATGCTATCTGGGTCTTCTGTGGAGTTAATGCCGGTCATCTGCCATTTCCTTATCGAGCTTCGCGTTAATTGGAACAGGCCCCCATATTCAATGGGATTCCCGCCGTAATAACTAAGGTGTAGACCGAATTAAACTAATTCGCCAATTTTTTGACCGAGTTTTGTACAAATTTGCCAATAAAACAGAGAACAACCCGTTTTTTTGCGGCCGAAGGGGCTTCTATGACCTAGAAACCGTTAGATGAAGTTAGCCTTGTTCTAGCAATCGTCTTAGATCGATGATGGCGGCATTCGCTCTGGAGATGTAGTTGGCCATGGTTAGAGAGTGGTTGGCAAATATACCAAACCCAGAGCCGTTGAGGATCACGGGAAAGTAGACTGTACGCTGACTAGCTTCCAGCTCACGAATAATTTGTCTTAGGCTGGCGGTGGCATTCTTGTCCGCCAACACATCCTTGAAATCTAATTCTGCCGCTTTCAAAAAATGCATGAGCGCCCAAGTTGCTCCTCTAGCCTCATAGAACACATCATCGATTTGTAGCCATGGGGTTTTTATGACGGATTCCGATTGCGTAGGAGTTGATTCCATGGCTGCCGACTGACCAACTGAATTGGTATTCACGCGTTGCTGGCCCACACTGGCACTCAGCCGCTGAGATAAACTGCCGAGCCGAGATTCAACATACAACAAATAGTTTGCGAGATTATCGGAACGAGCATAAAACTGCGCATCTTCATCCGTCTCGTCGGAGATGCGGGCAAGATAGGAATAAAGCCTTGCGATCGCGACGCGATACTCAGACTCCGTCGCTGGGAACAGCCAGCTAGTATTATCGAAATTAAATCTTGGTTCACTAATGATGAGATCCGGATCTTCTGTAGATTGTGACTGAGACCGGCTAAAACTCTCTCTGAGGGAACGTGATAAATCTCTCACTTGAACTAACACACCAAATTCCCAGTTAGGAATATTATCCAAATAGATTCCTGGTGGGGTGACATCATTACTTAGATAACCACCGGGTTTATTCAGCATGGTTTCGGCCACCGTAATTAGCGTGGCGGTCATTACGGCACCAGTCACTGAATCATTGCCTGAGCGCGCAAGCTTTTCTGCGGCATTGTCACTCACGGAAAACGGCGCTGGTTCTTGGCTCCACACCATGCCCAAAAGCATAATCGCAATAGCAATGAGTCCAATTAGGCCAAACAGCCAACGACGTTTCGCCTTCGCGCTACGAGGAAAAAAAATACTACTCACTCTCTGCATAAAACTGGGCTGATGCTCAATGTCCATAGACCATTACTCCGCAGATGTTTTGGGCAGACGCAGCCGAATACTGGTTTGCCTGGCCAATTCAATATTACCTCGCAGCCGATAACCAGGGACCGAATCACGCATCATCAAAAACATCCAGCGTCCAAGCTCATCGTTAGGGGCGGTAATGAGAAAAAATGCATTGGTTTGCTGAGCCTGCTTCGCTATGTCTTGCAGTTTTTCAATAGCCTGAGCACTTCGCTCTGAGAATTCTTTGTTGTCTAAGGTAAAAAACAAATCTCCAGAATTCATTTCAGCTTGGAGCGCAGTCCACACTGGCGTGATTCGAGGGTCGTCTGAATCAACAAAGCGAGCATTGTCAATAAATGCTAAAGACTCATCAAACAAACCGCGGCGCATTGATTGCTCAGCCAATTGTAAATACCGGGCGACGATAGATTGTAAGCCTTCGATAGCGATTTGATTATCCGGCTCATAGGCCAGCACCCGTTTAAACCTTGCATGGGCGTTATCATCCACTGGAGTCAGCAATCGGTCGCTGTCCAGCGCTTGCAGACCCTCATAGAGTAAGTCAGCTAAAAACTGGCGCGGATTATCGAGGGGCGCAAGTGTGCTGCTCGGCGCATCTTCTATCACCTCCATGCTCAGAGATTCCTGATTGAACACAGACTCATCAGAGTTAACCGATTGTTCAATATCAGCAGCACAAGACGCTAACAGTAATAGACCTAAATTTGTTAAGAGTACAAAACTCTTACGCACAATACTGTCCAACCTTAAAAAAGGAGTTCGGAAAATGGAATATAGCGTAATTTATCTCCAGGCTTGATCTTAACCTGCATGGGAACTATCGCCAAGCCATCGGCAAAACTGAGTGAAGCACTAACGCCAGAGCTTTGATTATCATAAGGCTGCATGATCGATTCGCCGGTACTATTGTCGATCACCACGCGCAAGTACTCCTGCCGACTGCCTGCCTCGGGCACGGCAAACCCCGCTGGCAGATAGTAAGACTGATAGCCCGTACTAGAACATCCCGACAGCTTCAACAAGCTAGGTCTTACAAGTAAAGCAAAAGTAACAAAGGCAGACACTGGGTTGCCAGGTAATCCAAAAAAAATCGTGTTTCGAAGCTTACCACTTGCAAAAGGTTTGCCAGGTTTAATCGCTAATCGCCACAAATCAATACTTCCCAGTGAATCGACTGCGGCGCGCACATGATCTTCCTCGCCCACTGAAACTCCGCCGGTGGAAATAATGAAATCTGCATCATTTGCGGCAGCCTCTAATGCAGCGATTGTTGAGTCCAAACTATCCTCAACCGGGCCTATATCGACAACATCCACTGCCAACGCAGACAGCAACGCTAACAAGCTAAAATTATTTGAATTATAGATTTGTCCAGCCTGCAGTGGATTACCTGGTTGGACCAGTTCATCGCCTGTGGTGAGCAGTGCAGCTTTAAGTCTTCGGGTCACTGATACATGGGTCAACCCTAGGGATGCCAAGACGCCAATATCTTGTGCTCTCAGGCGAGTACCAGCGGCGAACACTTCGCTCCCCTTAGTGATATCCTCACCCGCGGGTCTACAATTTTCGCCTTTAGTTGCTGACTGGAGTATCCGCACCGCGTCTCCCATCTGCTCGGTATTTTCCTGCATTACCACTGTGTCCGCACCCGGTGGCAAGGGCGCGCCGGTAAAGATTCGTGCGGCTTCACCCGCTTTCAAAGGCTTGCCTACCCTGCCGGCGGCAATGCGCTGGGTAATCGGCAACTGTATAGGCACTGCTGCGATGTCCGCGCTTCTTAAAGCGAACCCGTCCATGGCGCTACTGGCGTGAGGAGGCACGTCCATTGAGGCGACTATTGCAGTGGTCAATACGCGACCGCTAGCACGGGCAAGGGCAAGCTCTTCAACGCCATCGATTGGCACAATGCTCGCCAATAATGCGTTAAGGGCCTCATCAATCGGCATCAGGGGAATTCTTGGTTTCTGCCTAGTCAATTTGACTCCTTGGAGTTAGCCGCAAAATCAAAACCTGTTTGTGCGCTGTCTGCGCTGGACGAAGATTTAGATGAGTTGTACAACAGCTTTATGGTTTCTTTGAGGTGCCCGTGCCATGACTTCTGCTTGACTCCAAAAGTGTCAGATATCTTTTTACAAGATAGAGTGGCACTTTGAATTTCTGGCAGCCGCACATCCTTCTCAATCAGTTTGATATTATCCGCAAGCTGATAGACTGATTCGTCGTGATTGGCCGCGTAACGTAACGTGAGCTCGGCGAATTCTCCCTCCGTTTTGGTTTCAAGCCCGCCGTAATGATAAATACCCCAAACATTAGCATCGCAATCTACTTGCTGACAGATCGCCATGATGACAGCGGCAAGATCGCCGGTGTAGGTAGGGCTAAAGCGACGCTTAACCACTTGCAAACTGCCCTTGTTACGAATGGCCGTTCGAATAAACGACTTGATCAGCCCTTTTTTGTGGCGGCCAAACAGCCAGCCAGAACGAATAATTACATGATTTTCATGCAGTGCAATGGCTTTTTCACCCTCTAAACTCGCCGTGCCATAGACGCCTAGGGGGCTAGGTTCATCATTCTCGTTATAACCGAGCTTTTTTTCACCATCAAAGACATAGGTATTGGATAGATGCACGATAGGGATATCCAATTGCTGGCAGATTTCAGAGAGGATGGCGGGTAATTTGGCATTAACTCGGTAGCAGCGTTCGCGCACTTTTTCAGCGCGCTTAAGCGCACTGTGATTACCAGAAATAAAATCCGCCAAATTTATTAGCTGATCAGGTTGATACTCACTTATCAATCTCGCAATAGCAACCTGATCGCAGTGATCGAAGTGTTTGTCCGCAGGCGCCAGAAAGCGAATCTTGCGCCGACGCAAAATTTCGATCAGTTCTTTCCCAGTGGGACTGTTCACACCTACGATGAATAGCTTCATGCTATTTATGAGTTTTAACCAAGCAGATTAGCAACATAGACCTCTTTTAAGCCCTCTAACTTCGATGAAACCGCGTCTTAAGTCAAGCACCGCAGCGGAGACAAAAAAAAGCCTCTAGATAGAGGCTTTTCTTGCTGCGGCTAATCAAGAACTGCCTAGAACGGTATATCGTCATCAAAGTTGTCGAAATTGGTTGGTGATGGCGCTGCTGCGGCCTTTGGCTTGGTCGAGCTTTGGCCCATGGGTTGATTCTGTCCGAAAGAGCTATCCGAACCGGAATCCATGCCACCTCGGGAGTCCAGCATTTGCATTTCATTGGCGACTATTTCTGTCGTGTATTTCTTAACGCCATCTTGCTCCCAAGAGCGGGTTTGTAACCTGCCTTCTAAGTAGAGCTTGCTGCCCTTTTTGACGTACTGCTCCACGATCTCAGCCAAACGATTGAAAAACACCACTCGATGCCATTCGGTTTTCTCTTGCTGATCACCGGTGGATTTGTCTTTCCATGTATCACTGGTCGCAATGGATACGTTAGCAACCGCATTGCCATTTGGCATATATCGAACTTCGGGATCGTTGCCTACGTTACCCACTAGGATTACTTTATTGACGCCTCTACTTGCCACACTAGCCTCCGCGATTAGTTTTAACACTAAACTTTAATTTTTTGCTGGCCTACAAGTCTATACCAAGCGAGCTGGCTTATGAAATTTTCCCTCAAAATAAACAATCCCCACTGAAAGCTTGATTGGCCTTTGCGCTGAGGCTGCATATTGATGATAATCACCGGTTTCGCCTAAAGGCCAGTTAACCCAATGGACAAGATTGTAGTACGGGGCGCGCGCACCCATAATCTCAAGAATATTAATGTCACCATTCCTCGGGATAAGCTTGTGGTGATCACTGGTCTATCCGGTTCCGGCAAATCCTCATTGGCATTCGATACGCTGTATGCGGAAGGCCAAAGACGCTATGTCGAGTCTCTGTCCACCTATGCCCGACAATTTTTGTCGATGATGGAAAAGCCCGACATCGACCACATCGAAGGCCTATCGCCGGCGATCTCCATCGAGCAGAAGTCAACCTCTCACAACCCCCGCTCAACTGTAGGTACGATTACAGAAATCTATGACTATTTGCGCCTGCTTTTTGCCCGGGTGGGTGAACCCCATTGCCCTGAGCACAACATAAAACTTGAAGCGCAAACTGTTAGCCAAATGGTGGACAAGGTCATGACCATGCCCGAAGACACCCGTGTCATGGTGCTAGCGCCGATTATTAGTGAGCGCAAAGGCGAGCACCTGCATGTCTTCAATGAACTTCGAACCAGCGGTTTCATTCGTGCTCGGGTGGATGGTTTGGTTTGCGAAATCGAATTCCCACCTGAGCTCGAGAAAAACAAAAAGCACTCAATTGATGTTGTGATTGATCGCCTAAAAATAAAACCAGGGCTTGAACAGCGTTTGGCAGAAAGTTTTGAAACAGCACTCCAGCTATCTGATGGCCTAGCTGTGGTCAGTTTTATGGATGAAGAGACCCCACAAGCAGACATGGTTTTCTCTGCTCGGTTTGCCTGCCCTAAGTGTGGGCACAGTATTTCTGAGTTAGAACCTCGGCTGTTTTCATTCAACAATCCTGCTGGGGCCTGCACTGGCTGCGACGGCCTTGGCTTAAAACAGTTTTTTGATGAATCCCGCATTATCGTGGATGAGAGTTTGGCGCTTTCAGAAGGTGCCATTCGCGGCTGGGATCGCCGCAACATCTATTATTTTCAGATGCTTACGTCCTTAGCGGCTCACTATGGCTTTAGCGTAGAAACCCCTTTCAACAAGCTGTCGAAAAAGAATCAATCCAGTATTTTGCGGGGCAGTGGCAAAGAAGTTATCGACTTTCACTATGTGAACGACCGTGGCGATACTGTCACACGCAGCTACCCCTTCGAGGGCATCTTACCCAACATGGAACGGCGCTATCGAGAAACCGAATCCAATATGGTGCGGGAAGAGTTGTCCAAATACCTGAGCTCTCAGTCTTGCCCTGATTGCGAAGGCACACGCCTGAAAAAAGATGCCCGCTCGGTGCTCATTCATGGACTCAATTTGCCTACCATTACGGCCATGACCGTAGCGCAGTCGGCGGAATATTTTGCCAGCCTAAAGCTAAGCGGGAGCCGCGCTAAGATCGCTGAAAAAATTCTAAAAGAGCTGCAAGACCGCCTAAAATTTTTGGTGGATGTGGGGCTTAATTATTTAACTCTAAGTCGCAGCGCAGATACGCTGTCCGGTGGCGAAGCGCAGCGCATCCGATTAGCCAGCCAAATTGGTGCCGGTTTAGTGGGTGTTATGTACATCTTGGATGAGCCTTCTATAGGTCTCCATCAGCGGGACAACGGGCGGCTGCTAAACACCCTATTTCACCTTCGAGATCTAGGCAATACGGTCATTGTGGTCGAACATGATGAAGAAGCAATCTGCAGCGCCGACCATATTATTGATATTGGCCCTGGGGCAGGCGTTCATGGCGGCGAAGTCGTTGCCGAGGGAGATGTTGAGGCGATCAAAAAGTCCAAGCGCTCCCTCACTGGCAAATATTTGTCGGGCGCTGAATCCATCGCGATTCCTGGCAAGCGGGTGGCTTTTAATAAAAAAAAGGTTCTTACTCTCTCCGGCGCTAATGGTAATAACCTGCAAAATGTCACGCTGAATATCCCCTTGGGGCTTTTCACGTGTATCACCGGTGTCTCAGGCTCCGGCAAGTCTACGCTGATTAATTCAACGCTCTATCCCATTGCCGCCACTAAGCTCAACGGTGCCACCACGCTCAACCCAGCGCCTTTTGATGAGATTGTTGGCATCAAACAGTTAGACAAGGTGGTAGACATTGATCAGAGCCCAATTGGCCGTACCCCGCGCTCCAACCCAGCCACTTACACGGGCATTTTTACCCCAGTGAGAGAGCTATTTGCCGGCACCCAAGAAGCACGCAGCCGAGGCTATAAACCGGGTCGATTTAGCTTTAATGTCAAGGGTGGGCGCTGCGAGGCTTGCCAAGGCGATGGGGTGGTTAAAGTGGAAATGCACTTTCTGCCGGATGTCTATGTGTCCTGTGAAGTTTGCCGTGGTAAACGCTACAACCGCGAGACCTTGGAAGTTCGCTACAAAGGCAAGAACATCAACGAAGTGTTAGAGATGACCATAGAAGACGCCAGACAGTTCTTCGATCCCGTGCCTGCCATTGCTCGAAAACTTCAAACCCTGATGGATGTTGGTCTTTCCTATATATGTTTAGGTCAGGCTGCGACAACCTTGTCCGGTGGAGAAGCCCAGCGAGTGAAACTATCCCGAGAACTGTCTAAACGGGATACAGGCAAAACGCTCTATATCTTAGACGAGCCCACTACTGGCTTACATTTTCACGATATTAAACAACTACTTGCGGTGCTTCATCACCTAAGAGATCAAGGCAATACTATCGTTGTTATCGAACACAATCTTGACGTGATCAAAACCGCAGACTGGATTGTGGATTTAGGTCCAGAGGGCGGCAGCGGCGGCGGTCAAATCATCGCTGAGGGAACTCCAGAACAGGTCGCAAAGAACAAGAAATCTCATACAGGAAAATACATAAAACAAGTTTTGACGGGAGTGTAGCTAGAGTGGGATCTATTGAGATCTTGTTCGAAAAAAAATCGCTTTTATTTGTGACAAAATTATTTCAATAAATTCAAAAAGGTAGAATCAAAAATCAGAAAAACAGCGGCCTCCAGGACAGGATTAGCCTTACCTCGCAATATTAATGTCACATAATTAGTTGATAATACGCGCTTTCCCACAAACTGGAGTTAGACAATGCAAAGCGCATTTTTATCCTTCCATTCCTCACCGAATGTATTTGTCAAATTTGGCAAAGCTATTCTGGCGGCAATTCTGCTGCTCTCCCTGCCTGTGGCAATTCACGCACAGGAAATCACGGGTTCAGTCAGTGGTACGGTTACAGACCCATCTGGCAACCCAGCAGTTGGCGCTAGTGTTACCGTCTCTGATACCCGCACCGGTTCCAACAGAACCGTTACCACCAGTGATAGTGGTAATTTCAACGTTCGAAACCTGACCGTTGGCGGCCCTTACACTATTCGGATCACATCGGCTGGTTATCAATCAACTACCATTACCGATGTATTTACAACCTTATCCGGTGCGACTAATTTTAACGTGTCGCTACAGTCTCTTAGCACAGCAATCGAGGAAGTGGTAACAATCGCTTCCGCAGTTCGAACTGCAGATCTAGCCATAGGGCCAAGCAGCTCGTTCGATTTGGGAACAATTCGCGCACTGCCTTCAATCAGCCGTCAAGTTCGCGACATCATACGTCTTGATCCTCGAGTTGGTGTTGGCCGAGCTGCTGGAGGCAATGGATTCGGTGTTTCCTGTCTTGGTGGCAGCAACCGTTCTAACTCCTTCACTATTGACGGCATCGCCAGCGCGGATGGCTTCGGTCTAAACGCATCAGGCAATTCAGCCAGAAACACGTTCCCAATTCCTTTCGACAGCATGTCAAATGCCTCAGTGGAATTCGCCCCTATCGACGTTCAATACGGCCGTTTCACTGGCTGTAACGTCAACGTAGTGACCAAATCAGGCACTAATGAATGGCAGGGTTCGACTTTTTATCTGTTTAACGATGAAGACAGCACTGGTGACACAATTAATGGCAATACCGTAATCTCGGAGCCATTCCAGGACACTAACTGGGGTGCCGAGATAGGCGGCCCAATCATCCGTGACAAACTTTTCTTCTATGGTTCATATGAAGAAACTGACGAAGGTGGAGCGCAAAACACAGGTCCTTTTGGCGGCGGCTTTGCAAACGAGCAATTTCTCAGCCTATCAGACGCAAATCAAATTGCTGACATATTACGCAACCAATATGGCCGTGACCCTGGCACGCTGGTTCGTAACTTACCTCAGTTTTCTGAACGCTACTTTGCCCGTTTAGATTGGAACATCAACGATTTCCATCGGGCCGAGTTGACTTATACCAACTTGGAAGAAGCTAACACCGAACCCGATGATTTTGGTTTTGATGGCTTCTCATTCTCGGACAACTTCGAAGCGGAAGGTACTGAGCAAGAAGCCTTCTCATTCCGATTGTTCTCCGACTGGACTGACAGCTTCTCCACGGAATTCCGTTATTCTCAGTTGGAAGTTATCGATATCCAAGGCCCCCTAGGTGGCGGCGAAGCACAGGATGACAACAAACCGAGAATAATCGTTCAAAATGGTGCTGGCTCAGATATTTTTGTGTCGGGTCCTGGCTTCTTTCGAAGCGCCAACGACCTGCAATATGATCTCGACCAGCTAAAAATTGCTGGCCACTACACTATTGGTGATCACCGCATTACTGCGGGTTATGAGCTGGATTCATTAGATGTGTTCAACCTGTTCGTTGCTAACGGTACGGGAACAATCACATTTGCTGACATAAACGCACTCGCCGCAGGAACAGCTTCATCTATAAATGGTAATGGCTCGTTCACTGGTAACATTAATGATGCTGCCGCTTCTTTCGAGCGCAATATCCACTCGTTCTACATCCAAGATACTTGGCAGCCAACGGACTCATTACAAGTAGTTGCTGGTCTGCGTTATGACGGCTATCAGTCAGATGATGCGCCAATCAACAACCCTGTTTTTGAGCAGCGCTACGGCTTCCGTAATGACACTTCCTTCGACGGCCTAGATTTATTAATGCCCCGTTTAGGGCTGACCTATGACTTGCCGTTCAATGCCTTTGGCTCTATGCAGATGACGGCTGGATTCGGCATCTTCTCAGGTGGCGACCCAACCGTTCACTTTGCCAATGCCTTCCAAAACTTTGGCGGCGCCATTGGCTCCGGTTCAGAGAGAAATTGCGCGCCTGAAGACCTAAACGTTTTAGCTGGCGGTAGTTTTAATGGCATACCTGCTTGTATCGGTGCCGCACAGCGCGCCCAAGCAGGATTGAACACCGGTCGCGCCGATGCGGTTGATCCTAACTTTGAACTACCTCATCAGCAGCGCTGGAACGTTGGCTTAAATTGGTTTGTTGAATCAGACATCGACTTTATTGATGGCTGGCAAGTACAAGCTGACTATATCTACAGTGATGCACGAGAAGCGGCTGAGTTTCTTGATTTAACCTTGACTCAAAACGTGGATTCTGGAGGCAATCTTCAGTTTCTTCCAGATGGCCGTCC
>CAYGRT010000028.1:0-20606 GCA_964352355.1 uncultured Pseudohongiella sp.
CGACTATTAAAGCATGTACAAATATCGATAACTCAATATCGTATGAGTGTACCGTTAAGATCCTTGGGGCACCATTTGAAATCAATTCAGGAAGAGTGGATGAAAATTCATACAAAGACGATTCAAACTGTGACGGTGGCAATTTTCTCAGTCTTTTTCATGCTGGAACTAGTTCATGCACAGGGTTTTTATGCAGGAATAAATATTGGTAGTTCTGATTTTGATGGAAGCCAGTTCGGGAAAAGCGAGATTGGTTGGGGGGCTTAGATAGGCTTCGACCTCAGCCAATTTTTCGGAATGGAACTTGCTTATACGGACTATCAAAAGTTCGAATCAAGAGTTCCCGGGCAATTGCGGCCTAACCCTATAGCTATTTCGCTTAGCGGAATTGTGAAGTACCCACTCCTTGATCGACTCGAGATATACGCGAAGGCAGGATACGCAAATATTGATTCCGAAATTGATAGCTCTAATCCCTTTTACAGCGGATCACGAGATGAAAGTAATGCAATTTATGGCGTGGGTTTTAATTACACTATATCTAGCAACTGGAAAGTGCGCGCGGGAGCGGAACGAACTGAATTAAACTTGGGCAACATACCGGCAGGGTCGTTTTTTGCTAAGTCTGATGGGGATTTAGATATATTAACCATTGGTTTGGTTAGGGCTTTCTAGATTTAAGGTTGTGTGTAGAGGGTACGTAACAGTTAAACCAATCAAGGACAGGGCAAGCACCTTGCGCATTATGCAGGGCGTTATCTGTCCGTTGTTAGAAAAGTGTTACTCTTGAATATAATTATAATGTAGTTACAATGTAACAAATGCCAAATCTTACGTTTGAATGGGACCCAAAGAAAGAGGCATCTAACGTTGCCAAACATGGAGTTTCTTTCAGTGAGGCTCAAACTGCTTTCACGGATGACTACGCTCGCCTTATTCCTGACCCGGATCACTCAGAAGATGAAGACAGATTTATCCTTCTCGGAACAAGCATAAGTTCTCGCATAGTAGTTGTTTGTCATTGCGTTCGTTCTGAAGACACCATTCGTATTATTTCTGCTCGCAAAGCACAGAAGTAGGAAAGAAAAGTTTATGAGGATTTCAGAAATGCGTAAGAGTTATGATTTTTCAACGTCTGTAAAGAATCCATATTCTAAGAAGCTTAAGAAACAAATTACGATTAGGCTGGATGAAGATACGATCGGATATTTCAAAAATCTCGCAGAAGAAAAAGGTATCCCTTACCAGAGTCTAATTAATTTGTACCTGAGAGATTGTGCTCAGGAACACCGGGACTTGAAACTTCAATGGAACTGACAGATCACAGACTGCTAAATGGGTCGACCGCAACACACAACAAATGCGGATGGCCTTCTGCATAATTGCGTAAGGCACACTGATAACACAATAAAATTGCTCCTATTATCGAAGCAGTTGAACGTATTAAAAACCGCCAACTTATTATTTTTTCAGCATTCTGTTTAGTTCTGTGTACAGAGAGTAAAGCAAAATAAGGGTGACTTTTTCGAATGATAGGAGGAATCTTCAGTGAGGTAATTTACCTCTGGCGTAAGCGCGAGGGAAATTGTCCAGCGTGCAATTTAATAGTTGAGGCTTCTTGTAAGTGCTGCGTCCATTGCAAGCATGTATTCTCTCCAAGTGAGCGCTCATCCATCATGATCGAAGCTGAAGTTGAGCACAGCGTCTTGCGCCGTAATGCCACAATAGCGCTAGCTATGATCAGTATTGGGGTCGTAGCCTTACTATATTTAGTAAAGGTACTTTAATAAAGCATTTAACACGCAATTCACAAGTGCACTCTAAACTACACAACCGAAAACCAATGCCGCCAAATGCTTCAGAAAAGGTAAAGCCAACATGCTATTTGTAGTTCTAATACCGTCATGGATTTGGATACCGAGTATGGTGGCCGCTTGGAGTGCTCTGGCATTTCGGGCTCACCGTCGTGGCGGTTTTAAGAATTTTGCAGTGGTGGGTTTATTAACCCTCTTAGCGCTTCAGGTTGTAGCCGCATCCACAGCCGCAATTGCGTCAAACCTTAACCCAATCGGCAAATACGCCTGCCAGCTAGGTATTTATGGAACGTTAGTTTCGCCACTTATTCTTGTAGTCGAGGCGGCAGTGTTGGTGTTTCTATACAGGCTATGGCCGAAGGACAGTGAGGGGCTGAGGCGGGGCTTCTGGCCATGGGTTTCGATTTGGCTTCTCTTGTGCACTACCTCATTACTTGTGCACATACGGTCAGCAACGATGTGCTCGGTTTAAGAACGTGTTGTTGTTGAAAATATCCAGTAAAAGTCATAAGGTGATTTTACTTATCTAACTACAGACAGGACGCTGCAATGCGAAGACGAGATTTCTTAACCAAGTTGCCCGGCGTAGTGACAATGCCATTGATGCTGCCGCAGGTGGCGCTAGCTGCGCAGTCAGCTCGCCTTAAAATCACTGATGTGCGGTTAATCAAAGTTAAACTGATTGAAGACAAGGGCATCCTTGCCCGTCGGGTTGATACTCCTCGGGGCGGGTTGCACGTTCAGATTGGCAACTTTACGGTGACCGAAGTGCACACCGATCAAGGCTTGGTGGGCATTGGCCCAGGGATCCCTCCCGAGAACATCGAATCCGCAAAGCAACTGCTCGTTGGGCAGGATCCTTTTGAGATCAATAAACATGCCGCTGCCTTATACCGCCCTCACCGTCGATGGGGTGCGTCGGTGGAAATCGCGCTTTGGGATTTACTAGGCAAGGCAACAGACCTGCCCCTGTACAAGCTTTGGGGTGGGGGTAGAGACCGAGTTCTGCCTTACGCAGCCATGTGGGGCATAGGCACGGTGGAAGACCGAGTGGAAATCGCTATCGGACTCAAAGAGGCCGGCTGGCGCGCACTTAAACTTCGTTCCGGGTTCAGGACGATGGAGGAGGACATCCGCGTTGTGCAGCTGGTCCGAGAGGCTGTGGGTGATGATTTTCACATTCTTTGTGACGGCAATAAGGCGCCTGGTGATGCTGATGCCAATGGAGAGGATCCGACCCTCTGGAACTTCAAGCGTGCCTACGACACTGCCATGGAATACCAACAGCTCAACGTCTATTGGTTAGAGGAGCCACTGCCCCGTTATGATTATGAGAGGCTAGCAGAGCTAAACCGACTATTGGCGATGCCAATGGCGGGAGCCGAGGCTAACTGGGGCATTCATGAGTTTAGATGGCTGCTTGAGCAAGGCTGTTTCGACGTCCTCATGCCAGAGATAGGCGACATAGGGCCCCTTATGTCCCGCACTGTGGGAACCCTCGCAGCGGCTTACAATCGACAAGTCTCACCCCACTCAGCACCTTTTGAACGGCGCTTAGTGAATATCTGCGGCATCCACCTTATCGCATCCATGCCTAACGGTCCCATTACGGAATTCATTCACGAACCACCCCATGCGGATATTTTCGAGGGCTGGCAAGTGTTTGAGAACCCGCCGGTCCTAGAACCAGACGGCCAGATTAAAGTGCCACAAGGGCCGGGGCTTGGGGTTACCATACGGCCAGATCTAATCGAAAAGTTCTAGCGCTGGGGACACTGATAAAATAATAAGTTAACGAATTTTGTTTCTATGTCTGCTTCGGTTGTCGAAGCCATTTTATAGTTTTATCAGTGTGCCGTTTAGATCTAAGAATAATAAGGAGTTCTTATGGAAGGCAGCTGTCTTTGTAACACCATTAAAATTACCACCGCGGATCAAAAAGAAGTTGGCCTTTGTCATTGCTCGTTTTGCAGGCGTTGGTCCGGCGGGCCTATGTTTGCTGTGCACTGTGGGGTAGACGTCCAGTTTGATGGCGGCACGCCTACTACTTACAAATCGTCTGAATGGGCAGAGCGAGGGTTTTGCGCCAATTGTGGAACCCATTTGTTCTATCATTTGCTACCCTCTGATGAATACATCTTGCCCGCGGGGCTATTCCAAGACGAAAAATTTCAGCTTACCAATGAAATTTTTATCGACGAAAAACCTGACTTTTACGAGCTCAAAAACGAAACCGCTAAGTTAACGGGGCAGCAAGTGTTCGAACAATTTGAATCTCAATAGCGGGGCTTCTTAAGCATTGGATAAAAGCCATGATTAAAATCCAGCAATGTGGTTTCAGTGTTAACGCCATAATGGGCAATTGTCATGACGAATAAAGTATTTAGGCAAATTTTACTTTTATTAGCCGCTTTGTTTACAGGGTATTTTTCAATGGTAGTTGTTCCGCCATTGCTGCAAGACCCAGATATTTTTGCAGCGTTCGCCGCTGGTTTTGTCAATCCCTATGCCAGTGGTTATGCGGCGGATACGATTCTTTGTTGGTTTGTCTTGGCCACATGGGTGATATTCGAAAAGAGTAATTATCAGGTAAGGCATGGTTGGATATGCCTATGCTTTGGAGTTGTCCCTGGGGTTGCGGTGGGCTTCGCACTCTATTTGTTTCTGCGTCAGTCACAGCTAAATCATTTAGCGCAAAGCAATTAACTCACAAATTCTGTCTAATTTCATAGCGCCATGAAATTCAAAACCTTGAGGCTTGACCGGTTCATTAGCCAAAACAGCGATCACACCATTGCCGATACTCACCCATTAATCGCCCAAAAACGGATAGTGGTAGATGGCGAGCTGGCTCACTCGGTGCAGCAAAAAGTGTCTAGGTTTACCAACGTTCAATTGGACGGCGTGTGTCTGCAAAACAATCAGCCCGTGTACATCATGCTCAATAAGCCCAAAGGAATTGTTAGCGCAACCGCAGATGAAAAACATAAAACGGTGTTGGATCTAATTTCTCATCCTCAAAAAGACGAGCTGCACATTGCAGGCCGACTAGATTTTAATACCACGGGCCTTGTACTTTTAACCAACGATGGAGAGTGGTCTAGAAAGATAAGCCATCCTAACAACAAACTTAAGAAAACTTACGAAGTGACTTTAGCCAATCCGCTTAGTGATGAATATTCTGTGGCATTTAGGCAAGGCATTTATTTTGGTTTTGAGGACGTAACCACTAAGCCAGCTCACTTAGAAATTCTATCATCTTACACGGCTAGACTTTCGTTGATAGAAGGAAAATATCATCAAATAAAGCGTATGTTTGGTCATTTTCAGAACGAAGTGCTGGAGCTGCATCGAATTTCAGTGGGGCATATAGTATTGGGTGATCTTAAGCTAGGTGACTTTAGGCTGCTGACTAAAGAAGATCTAGTTTAGAAGTAGCAAAGTAGCGACATTTACCGGCGCCGGCTTTGCTCACATGTCGCTAGACGCCGATCTGTTATTCTATTGCTATTTGTTTAAAAGGAGAGCGCTATGATTATTGTATTCGGCAAACTAAAGGTTCCTGCAAATAAGCGCACAGATTTCATCATTAAATCCACAAAAGCCATTATTGAAGCCCGCAACAACCCTGAATGTCTAGATTTTGCAATTTCCCCCGATTCGGTGGAATCAGACAGGGTTAATGTTTACGAGGCATGGTCTTCTAAACAAGCCTTAGACGAGTTCAGGGGTAGTGGCCCTAATGATGGCCTATTCGATATGGTGGAAACGTTTGATATTCAAGAATACGAGGTTAACGAATCCAACAATCAGCTTCACTAAAAGGGGAGGGGAAACATTTAATTTGATATTGGCAGCCTAATCTCACCCGGCCTCGCTGCTCTTTCAATGGCACTGATTCAAATAAATTAAATGTCTCCCACGGCCTTTTTTTCTTATACTGTATATTCATAAATTTCTATCTCGGCGCAAATAATGCCCAATTCTAGCCTGACTAATCTCGGCCCGACTTCTCATAACTATTTCTCCCAGCGACTGCGCCTGCACTATGTTGAATGGGGCAATCCCGATGGCCCGCCTATGTTGCTAATCCATGGTGGCCGAGATCATTGTCGTAATTGGGATTGGGTGGCGGAGCGTTTTAGCGACGAATACCACATCCTAGCGCCAGACCTTAGGGGGCATGGCGATAGCCAGTGGGAGGTTGGGGGTTCATATAATCAAATTAACTACGTGTTTGATATTGCTCAGCTCATGCTGCAGAAAGACATGCAGCAGGTCACCATTATTGGTCATTCCCTCGGTGGCGCTATCGCATTGATGGTTACCGCGCTTTATCCAGAGCGCGTCAAAAAGTTGGTAGCTATCGAGGGTATGGGACCATCGCCCGAAATGGCGGCAAAAATCGCCAGTAAGCCAATGACTCATCGCGTGCGTGAATGGGCTGATGAACTGCGAAAATTATCCGGTAGATTACCAAGGCGCTACCCCAGTTTGGATGATGCATTTGCTCGCATGCGGGATGAAAATCCCCATCTATCAGAGTCCCAGGCTAGACACCTAACGGTTCATGGCGCTAATCAGAACGAAGACGGCACCTACAGTTGGAAATTTGATAACTATGTGCGAGTGTTTTCCATGAGTGGGCTACCTAACGAAGAAGTTAAAAAAATGTATGGTGAGATCACTTGTCCCACTTTGCTGATTCGCGGTGAGGAGTCTTGGGCATCAGATCCGGTTGCCGATGGGCGAACTCAGTGTTTTAACTGCCCGGTGGAGTATCAAGCATTTGCCAAAGCGGGGCATTGGGTGCATCACGATCAGCTTGATGGGTTTGTTACCAGAGTCAAAAAATTCTTAGCCGATTAATAATTAACGTAAGACAGCTTAAACAGCAGTCTCAAGCGCTTACAGCAATACAAGCAACCTCAATTTAATTGATATTGACTTAATTATGCTCAATCAGAAAAACGAATTGCCCTCGGTTGACGAGTTTCAGCAACTACGCATTGATTGTGGTCTTTCGCCTCGGTCTTTGAGCGCTGCTGAGAAGGGTTTGCCTAACAGTTTATTTGCCACCACAGTCAGAGAAGGCGATCGTCTCGTCGCCATGGGCCGAGTGGTCGGTGATGGCGGGTGTAACTTTGAGGTAGTGGATATTGCTGTGCATCCAAAGTTTCAACGTCAAGGCATCGCGCAAAACATCATGGCTGCGATTATGACCTATCTTAACGAAGCGGCGCCCGATTCTGCTTATGTGTCACTGATTGCAGATGATCACTCGCCCGCGTTGTATCGCAAATATGGTTTTAAACCCACAGCACCCAACTCAATTGGCATGGCGTTCAACGTCAAAAAGTAAAACGTTTGACGCTGACAAATTATTTCAGCAAAGCACTGAAAATTTATAATCACTTGTTGTAATGTAGCATGTGCAAACACCAACAGGGAGTCTGTATGCGCACCATTGAAATGCCACCGTTTTTATCTTTCTCAATATGTGCGTTGCTAGGGGCTTGTTCGCCACAGTCTTCTCAATCGCCGCAGCTGGATTCGACCCCAAACTTTAACATCGTCGAAGCGAGTATCGCGGAGCTACAGTTTGCTGTCATCAGCGGACAAAGCACTTGCTCGGACTTGGTGGAAAGTTATATCGAGCGTATAGAAGCTTATGATAAATCCAACGGCATTAACGCCATTACAGAGATAAACCCTCGAGCCCTAGATCAAGCCGCAGCGGTCGATAGGGCAGTAGCCCGAGGCGAAGACTTACCCGAACTTTTTTGTGCACCACTGCTGATCAAAGATAACTTTGATACCTATGACATGGTTACCACAGGGGGGTCTATCGCATTGAAAGACAGCATCCCACCCGACGATGCGTTTATGGTGGCAAAATTGAGACAAGCCGGCGCTATCGTTTTGGCAAAAACTAATATGGCTGAGTGGGCGTTCAGCCCGCGGCAGTCGATTTCATCAAGCTATGGCAGGACCGCTAACGCTTACGATGTTAATTATGTGCCAGCTGGCTCTTCTGGAGGAACCGCATCAGGAGTCGCGGCCAGTTTCGGTGTTGCGGGAATGGGTAGCGATACAGGTAATTCTATACGGGGCCCATCGTCTCATTTAGCCCTATTTGGTATTCGCTCCACCATAGGTCTTACCAGCCGTGACGGTGTTATTCCGCTTTCTTTTGATAGAGATATCGCCGGGCCTATGGCGAGAACGGTAGAAGATGGTGTTAGGCTTTTTAACGTGGTAGCGGGTTATGACCCTGCCGATCCTCTTACCGTGCCTGACAAGCGAGAACCGGATTATCGTACTTTTTTAAATACTGAGGGCTTGGCGGGAAAGCGTATTGGTGTATTCCGCGCCTTGGTTGATCACGGGGATGCTGATCCTGAAATCACGCAGTTGTTTGTTAACGCCTTAGTTGACCTTCGCGCTGCAGGTGCAGTAATTGTGGACCCGGTGCAGATCACGGACTTTGCAACTCTATCTGACGCTGTGCCAAGCTGCGCGAGATTTCGCTACGATGTGGGCCAGTATTTTAAAACACTAGATAACCCCCCGATTACCGACGTAAACACCCTATTGGAAACTGGGGAATACGCGCCAGAAACAGAAAGCGGGCTGCGTTTTTTTGCAGAATATCCGTTAGATATTGCGCCAGATGACCGCGAAGAAAGTTGCCCCACTTGGCCTAATGATCCAGTTCGAAATGAGCTGCTGGCTAATGCTATTGCAGCCATGAACGATGCCAATGTGGATGCGCTAGTGTTTCCTACTTGGTCTAATCCACCCGCCGCCATAGACCGGGGCAATGAAGACTATAAAGGCGACAATAATCAATTATTGGTACCGGATGCTGGGCTTCCTGCGGTTACCGTACCCATGGGCTTTTGGCAGGATCGGTTGCCCGCGGGTTTGCAGTTTGTCGGTAGACCTTATGCGGAGGGAGTGCTTATAGAACTCGCCTACGCCTACGAGCAGCTAACCCAACATCGGCGGCCTCCACCGAACCTGCCCGCCCTTTAGCTAAGGACTGGGCCGACTGGACTATAAGCACCTTGGCGGCGAACATAGTAAATGCCGTTCACCCAATAGTAGCTGCGACCGCCACGAATGACTCGCTTATAAGATGCTGGCAAGGTCCGCAGGATAGTTGTAGGCCTTAAGGCCACACGCTTAACTACCATGGGCTGGTTGGCAGCTTTTTGGGTAACAACGGTGCGAGTGACAATCGTAGGTGCCGCCAAGCTTAGGCTTGGGAAGGATAAAACTAGAGAACCAAAGAGCATAGTTCGCAGCAATTTTTTCATGGCATTGTTCCGTTAAAGTCATTGATTACGTTAAACGGGAAAACAGCAAGTGGGTTTACTTGCTGGCTAAATAATTTATCTACCGAGAGATCCATAAGTTATGTATACACTTTATATTGCCAATAAAAATTATTCATCTTGGTCACTAAGGCCTTGGGTACTGCTGACCGAGTTAGGTATTGGCTTTACCGAAAAACTAGTGCCTTTTAACGGCGCTAACAATAGCGCTGAGTTTTTAAAATTTGCCCCTAACGCTAAAGTCCCCTGCTTACACCATGACGGTCGAGTAGTGTGGGACTCGCTGGCAATTTGCGAATACCTTGCTGATCATCACGATCAGGTATGGCCGCAGAACCTTGATGCCCGCACTTGGGCTAGATGTGCCGCTGCCGAGATGCACTCGGGCTTTAGTTCGCTGCGAAACGTTTGCGGTATGACAGTGGGTGTTCGGGTAAAACTGTTCGAATTCACCGACGGGCTTAATGCCGATATCAAGCGCGTTGATCAATTATGGAACGAAGGAATAAATAAATTCGGCGGGCCATTTTTGGCGGGGGACAAATTTACGGCGGTGGATGCATTTTATGCACCGGTAGCATTTCGCTGCCGCAGTTTTGATCTGCCCCTATCCCCAGTTGCAGCAGCTTATCGAGACAAGCTACTAAGTATAGCCAGTATGGGCAAATGGGAGGCAGATGCTCTTAGTGAGACCTGGAGAGATGCTGATCATGAAAAAGAAATGCATCAGGTGGGCGAGGTAATTGCAGATTATCGTCAAGCGGGGTAGGCCCACTAGAGGGCTTTTTCCATGGTAATAATGTGGCTGTCCGAGCCATTGGCTCCCTTGATGATTTTTCGGTTTAGCTCCACATAGCCTCGTGCTCGATACAAAGGCTCGCCCGGCAGCGTGGATCCCAATTGAATGCGCTTAAAACCCGCTTGCCTAGCCGCGCTTTCACCCAAGTCCAATAATAAGCTGCCTATGCCTTGGCGGGTGAAATTGGGATGGGTGTACATCGCGCGGATGCGAGCGGCATCGGTGTCTGGATTGCTCAGGCTGTCATCTCGCCCAACTGTATGGTCGCCGCCAAAAAGGGTCTTGCGCTTGCCCCAACCGCCACAGCCGACAAGTGTGGCCTTGCCGTCGATTTCCGCTTCAATCAAAAAATAAGTGCCGTCCTCGATCAGGGTATTGTCCACCCCCATGGTTTCTTTCGCCGCCTCAATCTCACTGGGTGATAAATAGGCTTTCATGTTTTCAGCGATGGAGTCTTGCATCAGTGCGATGATTGCAGGCACATCGCTTTTAACAGCAATGCGGTGACTAAGGCTGAGGGCAGTTTTGCCGGTGCTTGGGTTACTGGTCATTGCGCTGTGGTCTCGTTTTCTGTTGGCAGAGTATAAGGCATTTTAGTTCAAATATTGGTATGCCTAGCTAAATGGAGTACCCTTTCTAAGCAGGCCTACTTATTGTGCCAGCAACAGGGGGAATTAATGAAAAAATACATAGCAGCTGCTTTTGGAGTAGTGGTTTTATTGCCACACTCCCAGGCTCAGGACTTTGATCGCATAGAAATCACCACCAAACCGGTTACCGATACTATTTACATGCTGCAAGGCAGCGGTGGCAATATAGGCGTGTCAATTGGCGATGACGGAACGTTTATCATCGACGATCAGTTTGCGCCCTTAACCGAGAAGATAATTGCCGCAATCGCTGAACTCACCGATAAACCGGTGGATTTTGTGGTGAATTCTCACTGGCACTATGATCATAGTGATGGCAATGAAAATTTTGGTCGCGCGGGTGCCTATATTGTGGCTCAGGACAATAGCCGACACCGTATGGAGTCTGACCAAGTAGTGTCGCTTAATGGCCGTCAGCAAGCGCCCTATGATGAAATAGGTTTGCCTAAAATTACTTTCATGGATGCCATGAAATTTTATTTTAATGACAACACCATCGACATAATCTACAGCGGGCCGGGCCATACTGATGGCGATGCTCAGGTATACTTTAGAGAATCTAATGTTTTGCACACAGGCGATATGTTCGTGCGCTATGGCCTGCCCTTTATCGATCAACCCAATGGCGGCTCCACTGATGGCATGATCGATTCCATTTGGGAGCTTGCGGGGTTGATTAATGATGACACTATCGTTATTCCAGGCCACGGCGAACTTGCCACCCGAGACGATATGTTAGCCTATCGGGATATGCTGGTGACTATTCGCGGCCGGTTGCAGGCTGCCATCGCCCGGGGTATGACAGCAGACTTGGTGGTAGAAGCGAACTTGACTGAGGGCTACGCCCAGCCAGGCCCCGGCACTGAACGCTGGATTCGCGCAGCTTATGAAGAATATAAATAATCTATCGTTGTGCTAACGGGTACTTTTTGAATACGAGCATTTGATTATTGGCAGGCATAGGATTGTCCTCCAATAATCGAAGGCCCGCACTTTGGGCTAGTGTGTTGATCCATTCAAAATCCCTCACACCGCTGTCAGGGTTTCGCTCTTTAAGCCACACATCAAATTGGGCATTACTCTCGGTTGTAAACTCTCCGCCATATTTGAATGGTCCGTAAAGAAAGAGCAGTCCATCATCGTTCAGATGTTGACTCAGCTCAGCAAACAGATTGACCACTGACTCTGCCGACATAATATGTACGCAGTTGGCGCTGAAGATAGCGTCATAGCTATCGCAGCTCCATGGCCTAGTATTGGCATCAATGCAAAATGCTGAAGGTAAGTTTTCAAGTGAGGCTGCGTGGATACGCAGATTAAGAGAATCAACGTTAGTGGCCACGTCGCTAGATTGCCAATGTAAATGATTAAACGCAGTGGCGAAATACACGGCGTGCTGCCCGGTGCCTCCGCCAATTTCTAATACACTGGCCTTGTTGTCTAAATGTCTTTTTAAAACAGCTAGGATCGCCGCTTTGTTATTTTCACTGGCTTGGCTAAAGGGTAAATCGTCAATCACAGAGTTAACCCGCTAAGCTTGCTTGCGCAGAAAAACCGGCTTTTTCGCGGTTGATTCTGACTCGCTGTAACGATATCCGTCGGTGTTAAAATTGAGTAATCCCTCGGCGCTAGTGACCTTGTTTTTTACGATATGAGTAACCATTTCGCCCCGGGCCTTTTTAGCGAAGAAGCTCACTACTTTGTATTTACCGGCTGAAAAATCTTTAAAGACTGGGGTAATTACCTCGCCGTTGATTGCCTTCGCTTGCAGGGCGCTAAAATATTCATTAGACGCAAGATTTATGAGCAATTTGGTTTTTTGAGCATCAAGCTCTTGGTTAACGCTTTCCGTAAGTTTAGCTCCCCAGAATTCATAGAGGTTTTTGCCCCGTTTGTTCTTTAGCTTGCTTCCCATTTCTAATCGGTAAGGCTGAATTAAATCTAAGGGTCGCAGCACCCCATAAAGCCCAGACAAAATACGTAAATGCTTCTGTGCAAAATTAATCTCAGCAGTGCTGTATTCATGGGCTTTCAACCCTTGGTAGACATCGCCCTGAAAGGCGAACAACGCTTGTTTGGCATTGCTGAGAGAGAAGGGAGGCTTCCAGTTTGCGTTGCGGCCAAAATTGAGCTCACCCAGAGCTTCGCTGATATGCATTAACTCTGACAGCTGTTCGGGTTTGTACTTTTTCAATTCTTTCATTAGTACAGCCGAGTCATCTAGAAACTGCGGTTCGGTAAACTTTTTAGTTTTTGCGGGTGTGTCAAAGTCTAAAGACTTTGCGGGTGATACAACAATAATCATAACTGGGCCTGGGTGCTAAAAGTTAGTCTTGTGAGTCTATTTCGTTCCACCAATTCAAAGGGGTGGAGCCGTCATTTGGGTCGTATACGTTGCCATAGTACCAAATGGTGTCAGGGAAATTGGCGATGCACTCATTTAACACGTTTTCGATTGTTTGAAAGCCAATGCTGTAGTGAATGCTATAAACCAATGCTCGATCATTTTGTAAATCCAAACAGCCATCGAGCTTTTCGATCATTGGAGTTAGGCGCTCTGATAAACGTTCTAATTGGTGTTTACGAAAGACACGGATACATAGATTACCACTGCGCTGGACAAGCTCGTATTGGGCACTCCCTGGTTTAATCAGCCTGACTTGATCACCGGCTGCCAGGTTTCGTGCCAACAGGGGAGAGTGAACTAGACGATAGATATCCTCGTCATCGCCGTAGGGCTCAACTAAGACACTTTCAAATACTGGCTGTCCTTCGGGATCTACCCCTGCTAAAAAAGGAACTTCTGTTTGCATAGCTTCTTGCTCGTCGATTTAGGATGGCAGGACAGGATGACTGTCCATGATACCATTACAGTCATGGAAAATGAGTTCGAGAAACCAATAACTTGTTAGAACGTCTTCAGCCCATCGCACAACGACTATGGCGACTTCGATTTGGCCTGCTGCTAATGGCAATAGTCGGTCTGGTTGGATTCGGCCTAAGTCTGTTTGAAGCGCCCATTCTCAGCGGCGCACAGATTATGATGCCCTCCTTAGTGATGCTGTTCTGGGCCATGGTCGGGCTCAGTTTTGGCTCCTTGTTTGCCGAGGTTCCTCAGCCTTTGCCCGCTGACGCCCCAATGACCCACCGTATTGGACGAAAACTGCAGAGAGCCTGCTATTGGCTAGTGGGTGCGTTGATGATTGGCTTGGTGATTAGCCTGCTAGTGCTGAGCTATCAGCTGATACGTGCATGGAGCATGCTCTAGAGCGGACAATTGGCTAGCATCGCCTATGCCCATTGCTCTATGTCATAATCACGGTTCGTCGAGCCAACCATTGAAAATCAGCCAATAGATGAAAACATGCAGTTAGCGCCTTTCTTTAGTCACGTGGCTGACAAGATCGATAAATTCAATGATGCCATCGGGCGCAGCTGTGCTTGGTTATCGCTACTTATGGTATTGGTAACTTTGCTGATTGTTGTGCTTCGCTATGTATTTCAAACAGGCTCAATCGCCCTGCAAGAATCCATCATGTATATCAATGCGCTGGTGTTTGCCTTAGGCGCAGCCTATACCCTAAAAGAGAATGGCCATGTGCGGGTAGATATTTTCTACAGCAGGTTTTCACCTCGCCAACAAGCCGCGGTAGATAGCCTTGGAGTTTGCCTGTTTATGTTTGTGACTCTGGGGTTTATCGCTTGGACTAGCTGGGACTATGTCGAGGTAAGCTGGAGAATTCGTGAAGGCTCCACTGAGACTAGCGGCCTGCCTTTCGTCTATCTGCTTAAATCCACGATCTATTTGCTACTTGGTTTGTTGGCCTTACAGGGTCTTTCGGAGTTGATTAAATCTTTGCGCAAGTTGTTGGTCACTAAGCCATGATGACCGTCATGCCGCTGCTATTATTTTTAGCCATTTGCTTGGTGTTGATGGCGGGCTACCCAGTGGCATTTACTCTTGCTGGGGTGTCATTGATTTTTGCTGGGTTAGGCAGCCTCCTTGGCGTTTTCGATTCGGCGTTTATTGGACTAATTCCAAATCGCATCTATGGCATTTTGGTGAATCAAAATCTCTATGCGGTGCCCCTATTTGTGTTTATGGGCACTATGCTTGAAAAAAGTAAAATTGCTGAAGACCTACTATCGAACATGGCGGTTGTGTTTCGCGGCTTTCCCGGAGGCCTTGGTTTGTCGGTTGTCTTGGTTGGGATGTTGCTGGCGGCCAGCACTGGAATAGTGGGCGCAACCGTTGTCACTATGGGTATTTTGTCGCTGCCGACAATGTTGAAAGCAGGCTATAAACCCACTCTGGCCACGGGCACTCTCTGCGCTACGGGCACGTTGGGGCAAATCATTCCTCCGTCCATCTGCCTTGTTCTGCTCGGCGAGGTAATGTCCAATGCTTACCAGCAATCGCAGCTTAACAGTGGCAATTTTGCGCCGGATTTCGTCTCCATTGGGGATTTGTTTGCTGGCGCTATTATTCCTGGCCTAATTCTAGTGGCAGCGTATGGGCTCTATATTTTAGCGGTCGCCCTGATACGGCCAAATGACGCACCGGCAGCGGCGCAGTTGCCCGAGTTAGCCGCAGATAGTTCAATTATTACCGCTTTGTTTAAAGGCCTGCTGCCACCGGTGTTTTTAATGGTTGCGGTACTGGGGTCGATCCTCGGTGGCTTTGCCACCCCAACCGAGGCTGCCAGTGTAGGTGCCTTTGGCGCACTGCTACTAGCTGCCATGCGCCGCGCCTTGAGTTTAAAAGTTCTCCATGAAGCATCACTGGAAACCCTGCGTGTGACCTCGATGGTTTATTTAATCTTGGTGGGAGCCACGATTTTTTCCAGTGTGTTTCGCGGCTTTGGTGGGGACGAATTGGTAGAGTCAGTGCTACTAAACCTGCCGGGAGGTGTTTTTACGGCAACGCTTATCGTGATGCTGCTGATATTTTTACTCGGCTTTATCCTCGACTTTATCGAAATCACATTTATGATCGTGCCTTTAGTAGGCCCCATTCTGTTAAGTATGGGAGTCGACCCAGTTTGGTTAGGGATTATGATTGCAGTGAATTTACAAACGTCGTTTTTAACGCCTCCTTTTGGTTTTTCGTTGTTCTATTTGCGCAGCGTCGCGCCCGCACAAGTGCAAACCAGTGACATTTATCGAGGCGCTATTCCCTTTGTGATTATTCAGCTTTTGGTGCTATGTCTGCTTGCATTGCAGCCAGCAATCGCAACTTGGCTCCCCAATTTACTTAAAGCTTAGTGAGTAAGGAATAACGTGATGACAGAAAAAGAGTCCGTGGCAGCGGCAGAGGGCCCTCAAGGAATACTCGCTCTGCAAACACTTGCTATGCCTAAAGATACGAATGCCAATGGCGACATTTTTGGCGGATGGTTAGTGTCTCAAATGGACTTGGCAGCTGGCATTGCCACCAAAAGTGTCGCGCGGGGCCGCTCTGCCACCGTGGCGATTGAAAACGTGTCTTTCATTGCGCCAGTAGTCGTGGGCTCAACCGTAAGCTGCTTTACCCAGTTAATTAAAACAGGCAAAACATCCATGCACTTCAAGGTGGAAGTTTGGATGTCGCTTTTAGTGGGCGAGGATCAACGTAAGAAAGTCGCCGAGGGCGTATTTATCTTTGTAGCCATAGACGATCAAGGCAAGCCACGCTCGGTGCCTCTTAGCGAAAATTAGTATCTACAGCCTACGGGCTTGGACAAGGGCCTCTTCACTGACCAGTTTGTAATTCATCATGGTGTCTTGGAAGCTCTTGTAGGATTCGTATACCCGCTTTGCATCTGGGTCCGACGCGGCAAGTTCGGCCATCACCTCACCGGAAATACGCTTTAGCTCTATCAGCACATCATCTGGCAAACGGCGCAGCTCTACGCCTTCTCGCTCTACCAAGGCCTTCATGGATTCACTATTACCGGCAGTGATTTCATCGATCACCCCTTGGTTCATTACCTCGGTCGCTGCCATCAAAATTGACTGCAAATCTTTTGGCAATGCTTCGAAGGCTGTCTTATTAAACAATGTCTCCAATGCGGAGCCCGGCTCATGCCAACCCGGGTAGTAGTAATATTTGGCTGCCGTGTGATAGCCAGCTGCTAAATCGTTGTAAGCGCTTACAAACTCCGTTGCATCGAGAGCACCAGTTTGAAGTGCAGTGAATACTTCACTGGCTTGCATTGTCACAGGAGTGGCGCCGGCTCGGCTGAGTACTTCGCCGCCTAACCCTGGTATGCGCATTTTTAGCCCGCGTAAATCGGCGACAGAATTGATTTCCTTGTTGAACCATCCAAACATCTGCGTGCCAGAGTTACCGCCTCTGACGGGGATTAAGTCGAAAGGCTCATAGATTTCTCGCCAAAGCTCATTGCCGCCGCCGTATTTCAGCCAGGCATTCATCTCAACGGCAGTCATGCCAAACGGAATAGAGGAGAAAAATGGCGAGGCTGGTACCTTGCCTTGCCAGTAGTAGGATGCGGTATGTCCAATTTCTGCTACGCCTTGCGAGACGGCATCGAAAACTTCGAGCCCACCGACTAATTCGTTTGCTCCATAAACTCGTATTGTTAGGCGGCCATTGGTCATTTCTCCCACTAAGTCAGCAAATCGTTGGGGGTTGGTACCCAGTGCAGGTAGGTTTTTTGGCCAAGAGGTAATTAGTTTCCACTCATAGCTTTGTTGGCTGCTTGATGAGGCGGCACCGGCCTGTCCATCATCTTCAGCGGCACACGCCAATAAGCCGAGGGATAAACTTACTAAAAGAGTAAAACGGGGCAGTTTAAAAATAGCCATGAACTAAACCTGTAATTTGATTGTGATTATTATGGGGGGTTATGCCAACACTTCCAGTTTGGCGTAGGACAGCACTAACCACTTGCTACCTACGTCGTCAAAATTTACCTGCACTCTAGCATTGGGGCCTTGACCTTCGTAATTTAAAACGACGCCTTCGCCAAAACGGCCATGAACAACCCGTTGGCCTAGAGAAATCTGCGTGTTGGGTACATCAATTTCTGCGCTCATGCGCTGAGCGACACCGTTGCCAAGCCGAGTAGCCCCAACGGCGGGCCGGCTAATGGTCGATTTAAGTCTAATTGCTTCGATTAAATTATTAGGTATCTCTTTGATAAATCGTGATGGTCTGCAAAGGTTAATATCACCGTGCATGCGCCTTGATTCTGCATGGGTGAGAAACAATTTATTCTTGGCGCGGGTGATTCCCACGTAGCAAAGGCGGCGCTCTTCTTCGAGTCCGGTTAAATTGTCCATGGACATTTTATGGGGGAATAGCCCTTCTTCTAGCCCCGCTAAAAATACAAGCTGAAACTCTAGCCCTTTGGCCGTGTGTAAGGTCATTAATTGCACGGCATCTTCGCTTTCGTCTGCTTGACTGTCGCCTGCATCTAATGAGGCTTTGTCCAAAAATGCAGTTAGCATCAGCTTGGACGTCACATCAAACTCAATCTCTTCGCCATCTTCAGTTTCCACATAGTCAAAATTTCCGGCAGCGTTAATTAACTCTTCGAGGTTTTCTATGCGGGCTCGAGCTTTTTCGCCGCCTTCTTTTTCGTGGTGAGCAATCAAACCACTGTTAAGCACAATATGTTCGGCTTTTTCATGGAGCTGAAGGTTTTCGCAGGCCGCATCCATGTCATCAATAAGAGTGAGAAATGCCAGTACTGAGTTGGCAGCGCGGGACGTTAGCAGCTTGCTGTCGACACCCTTGATACAGGCCTGCCACAGCGAAATTCCTTCTTGCCGTGCCAAGTCACGCATCATGTCCACTGTTCGACCGCCAATGCCTCGAGTAGGGACGTTGATGACTCGCTCCATGGCGGTATCGTCATTGCGGTTCACCAACAATCGCAGGTAAGAGAGGGCGTTTTTGATCTCTAAGCGTTCGTAGAAGCGGTGACCACCATAGATTCGGTAGGGCATGCCAACCCGCAGCAGTGCTTCTTCCAGCTCTCGTGATTGGGCATTGGAGCGATAGAGCACCGCAGCGTCACTGCGGCGATTGCCTGCGTTAAACCAATCTTGAACCCGATCAACGATAAAGCGCGCTTCGTCTTGCTCGTTAAACGCCTCATACAAACTAATAGGCTCGCCTTCGCTATCTTCGGTCCAGAGGTTCTTGCCAAGTCGGCCTTGGTTGTTGGCGATTAGTTTATTGGCCGCTTGCAAGATCGTTGCGGTAGAACGGTAGTTTTGTTCGAGCTTAACAATTTCGGAGCCGGGAAAGTCTTTGTTGAATTGCTGGATGTTTTCGATTTTTGCCCCGCGCCAGCCATAGATCGATTGATCGTCATCACCCACCACCATAAGGTGATTCTTATCTCCTGCAAGAACTCTCAGCCAAGCGTATTGAATTGAGTTAGTGTCTTGGAACTCGTCAACCAGAATGTGTTGAAACCGGTTGCGGTAATGGTCGAGGATTTGCGGGCTCTTTAGCCAGAGTTCATGGGCACGGAGCAAAATTTCACCGAAGTCGATCATGCCGCCCCGTTCGCAGGCCTGCTCATAGGCGCGGTAGATTTCGATCATGGTTTTGACGTAATCGTCATTGCCATGATCGATATGCTTGGCCCTAAGCCCTTCGTCTTTTTGACCGTTGATATACCATTGGCATTGTTTGGCTGGCCAGCGCTCCTCATCAATGTTTAGGGACCGATTTATGCGCTTGATGAGTCTAAGTTGATCATCGGAATCTAAGATATGGAAATCTTCCGCTAGCCCAGCTTCTTGCCAGTGGGATCGCAGCAAACGATGAGCTAAGCCGTGAAAGGTACCTACCCACATGCCTCCGGCGCTGTGACCAAGAATAGCTTCGATGCGGCTGCGCATTTCGCGGGCTGCTTTATTGGTAAAAGTTACCGCTAAAATGGCAAACGGGGAAACTTGCTCAGCCTGCAGCAGCCAAGCGATACGGTGTACCAGTACTCGGGTCTTGCCACTGCCGGCACCGGCAAGCACCAACAGATTCTGGGTTGGGCTAGCTACCGCATTGCGCTGAGCGTCATTTAAAGAGTCGAGTATGTGAGAAACATCCATGGGGGCGTATTCTAGCGTAGAAATCCACACTAATGCCTAATTGTTGCGGATCAAAGTTGCACTATGACAATCTAACACCATTAGCGCATCACAGCTTTAGTGAAAACCGCCACACTTTGGTAAACTGTCAGGCCTTTGTCGCTTTGACTACGAGTGACCGCCCAGAATGCCTGCTCAAGTTTCAGGTATCGATGATTATTTAGGAGACACCCATGTCTGTAAGATCGGACAATATTCCCTTTGACTGGCAAGACCCGTTTTTACTGGAAGAGCAGCTGACCGAAGAAGAGCGTTTAGTGCGCGATACGGCCAAGCAATACGCACAGGGCAAACTAGAACCTCGTGTGTTAAACGCTTATCGAAACGAAACGGTGGAACCAGAGATATTCCGCGAGATGGGCGAGATGGGATTGCTTGGCGCTACCATCGAGGGCTATGGCTGTGCGGGGGTAAACTACGTTTGCTATGGCTTAGCGGCTCGAGAGGTCGAAGCCGTGGATTCAGGCTACCGCTCTATGATGAGCGTGCAATCCTCTCTTGTTATGCACCCCATCAATACCTTTGGCAGCGAAGAGCAAAAGCAAAAGTATTTGCCAAAATTAGCCACAGGCGAATACATCGGCTGCTTTGGACTTACTGAGCCAGACCATGGCTCTGATCCAGGTAGCATGAATACTCGAGCCCGATCTGTTAAGGGTGGCTATAGCCTAAGCGGTGCCAAAAACTGGATTAGTAATTCTCCTTTTGCCGATGTATTTATTGTTTGGGCAAAAGATGACGATGGTGTGATCAAAGGTTTTATTCTAGAAAAAGGTTGGAAAGGACTGTCTGCACCCAAGATCGAAGGTAAGCTGGCGCTTCGCGCATCACCCACTGGCATGATTGTTATGGATGAGGTTTTCGTCCCTGAAGAAAACAAACTGCCATTGGCGTCGGG
>CAYGRT010000028.1:20706-43410 GCA_964352355.1 uncultured Pseudohongiella sp.
TAAAGGATCAAGGTAAACTCGCGCCACCTCTAATTTCTTTGCTAAAACGAAATTCTTGTTTGAAAGCATTGGATGCGGCACGTGAAGCACGTGACATGTTAGGGGGCAACGGTATTTCTGATGAATACCCAGTAATGCGTCATATGCAGAACCTCGAAGTGGTAAATACCTATGAAGGTACTCAAGACATTCATGCATTGATTTTGGGTAGAACACAGACTGGTATACAAGCGTTTACGGGCGCATAGCCCGTTTTGCTTTAGAGTAAGCTAAGTAGGATGCCAGTAAATATGGCGGCGCCGACTAAGTTGTTATTCAGAAATGCAGTAAAACAAGCACCGGGTAACCGGTCCTTGATCAGATATTGCTGGTAGGCGAGCAGCCCGCTCGCTACCAGCAGTGATACGTAGTAAGCCACTCCAAAATTCAGTTGGCCCCCAGCTAGCCACATGGCTAAGATAAACATAAGCTGCAAGCTGCCAATCATTAGCCTGTCCATATCGCCGAATAAAATAGCAGTAGACTTGACCCCTATCTTAAGGTCGAACTCTCTGTCCACCATGGCATACTCGGTGTCATAAGCGACAGTCCAAAGCACGTTTGCAATAAAAAGCAGCAATGCCGTTTGCGTAATACTTTCGGTGACAGCAGTGAAAGCCATTAAAATACCCCATGAGAATGCAATACCTAGTACCACCTGGGGCAGGTTGGTGTAGCGTTTCATAAAAGGGTAGGTTGCGATTAAAGCAACAGCGCCAAAAGATAAAAGTATGGTTTGTTGGTTAGTAAAAAGCACCAAGATAAAACCGACTGTGGATAACGCCAGGAAAGAATAAAAAGCGTCCTGGCGCTTTAATGTGCCTTTGGCTAAAGGCCTTGTTTCGGTCCTGCTAACTTTGCCATCGATGCGGTAGTCGGCAAAATCATTCACACAACAGCCGGCAGAGCGCATGACAATTGTGCCCAGCAAAAATATGGCAAAAAGCTTAAAACTGGGGAAGCCTTCCGATGCTATCCAAAGCGCCCCGATGGTGGGCCATAGCAGTAAGGCGATACCAATAGGCTTATTGAGACGAGTAAGTTCTACCAAAGCAGGAAGCTTGCCATGGAACTCGGGGAAACGGCGTCTTAGGATTTGATCGGCTTTGGAGCCGAGAGAACGCACAAATTTCATAACTGTCTACCGTGCTCGTCTTAAATAGACGGGAAACGCGTAGCATAAAAGATTAAGGATGAAGTGTAAAAATGTAATTACCTACACTTCATCCGTAGAGTAGCGACTAAGCTGGGAAATTCTTCGCAATTGCAGAGATTTCTTCCGCCGAAGCTACTACAGACTCTACCTTTTCCATGACTTCTTCTTTATTTAGATCATAGCGATCGAAAAGATAATCGGGAACTTCTTCAAAGGGTGCGTCCCCAATTCCTTGCTGCCTTAGAAGCCTAAGTGCCATAAAGATTAAGTTTGGGTAGGCACAGTGTTTACCGCTGTACTGCGGGTCGTGCTGATACCGAATAGCAGTGGTGATTTCCCCAGGCATGTTCCAGAGATCCATTAGCCACAAACAGATTTGTTCTCGGGTAATTTGCAGCAAATGAGTTTCGATAGACATGTGGCTAATATGGGGATTAGCCTCCATATAGCGACAAATATGCGAGAAGTGTGGCGGAAAAATATGCGCCATGACTAAATACCCGAAATTATGTAGCAAACCCGAAAGATAGCTTAAGCCTTTACTTGGTTTCAGCTCTGCAGGAATCAGGGTCACAATGGATTCAACCAAGGTAGAACAATAGATAGATTGCAGCCAATATGGCGTTACACCATCAACTCGATCTTTTGGCAGTTCGATAGTCTTTCCAAGAGCCAGGCCCAGTGCGAGATTGCCGACTAAGTCGAAACCCAGTACTCGAACTATGGCATCTTGCACCGAGCGGATTTTTCCGGGGGTTGCGTAGTATGGGGAGCCTGCCCAACTCACTACCTGCGCCGCCAGACTCGGGTCCGACTCAACGATTTCTGCAAGTTCACTCACAACTGCATTGGGATTTACTCTAAGCTGGATAATGCGCTGAGCAGTGGCTGGCAGGGTGGGAATCTCCAGGGTATCTTCCAAGCGCTGTTTAATTCTCAGCGTCGTAAAGTTTTGCAACGAATGAATGATTCGATCTTCGTCTTTTTCGGGATTTGGTGTGCAGGGTTCAATATCTTTAGCATTGACCGCAATATCCATGCTTAGTAGATCATGATTAAACTCCAGCAAGGCCTCTTTGAGTTCGTCGAGGTTGAGAGCAAGGCTTTGACTGTTGTCATTAGAGTCAACTATTGCAATAGAGTCGTTAAGAATACGTTGATCGATCAGAGTAGTGACGTTATACAAACTAGGAATATGCCTTAACTTGGTTAAGCGTTTAGTGGCATATAGTTGTTCTAGTTCTGTTGCGCTAACCGCGACCAGCTCACGACCGGTGAGATCTTGTATACTTTTAAGGTCCAGCATGGCATCGAAAGGAACAATCGCCTGCACCCGTCCGGTTTTGTCCTGCAGTAAAATCGATCGCACTGTTACATTTTTGCTTTCAGCTAAGGGTAGTTTGGCTGCAGCTTCCATAGTTCATCCACATAATGATTGAGTTGTAACGGAATTGACTAGGTCCGTCTTTTTATTTCATGCGCAGTGCGCCTATTGTTAAATATAAGTATAGATAGGATTTTGAGAGTGTTTGAAAAATCTAGGTCAATTTTGTAGAAAGTTTTGCGGCCGAAGTGACTGCAAAAACTCTTACACGTGAATGTAGGTATCGCTGCCCTTAAGCCAGCGCTGAATTAGCGGTTCTACTAGCTCGGGGTACTGTACAAGAATAATGTCACAGGCGTCCTGAACGCCGTCTAACAAGTCTGCATCGCGAACGATATCGGCGATTTTAAAAGTCATCATGCCAGTTTGCTGTGTGCCTAAAACCTGTCCCGGCCCCCGCAGTTCGAGGTCCTTCTCAGCGATATAGAAACCGTCAGTGCTTTCGCGCATCACCAGCAGACGCTTTTTGCTTTGAGCAGATAAGGGTGATTGATAAAGCATGATACAGAAACTTGCGCTTTGTCCCCGTCCAACCCGACCTCGGAGTTGGTGCAATTGGCTCAAGCCTAGTCGCTCGGGATTTTCTATTACCATTAGATTTGCGTTAGGAACGTCAACGCCAACTTCGATGACTGTTGTTGCTACCAGTAAATGGATATCGCCCGCCTTAAAAGAATCCATTATTTCTACTTTCTCGGCAGGCTTCATACGGCCGTGAATGAGGCCGACTTGCAGCGCAGGTAAAGCAGCGCTGAGCTGTTGCCAGGTGACCTCGGCGGCTTGACACTGCAACTCTTCGGATTCCTCAATCAGTGTGCATACCCAATACGCTTGATTGCCTTTTTGACAAGCGGCCCGAATTCGAGCAACTACTTCGTCTCGGCGTTCGCTGCCGATTAGAGCCGTGCTAATGGGGATTCTGCCAGGGGGTAACTCGCTAATTACAGAACAGTCTAAATCTGCATAGGCGCTCATTGCCAAAGTACGAGGAATTGGCGTGGCGGTCATAATAAGCTGGTGTGGCGTTAAGTTGTCTTTGCGGGATTTCTCTCTTAGTGCAAGACGTTGATGCACTCCAAAGCGATGCTGTTCATCAATTATAATCAATCCTAATTTGTTATACTCGACCCCTGTTTGAAATAGAGCATGGGTTCCAATCAAAAGTTGAGTGTGCCCTGTCGCAGTGTTCTCCAATTGCTGTTTTCGCTTCACTCCCTTAGTTTTTCCACTAAGCCAGCCTACATTCAGTCCAAGGGGAGTTAACCATTGCTCGAAATTACGAAAATGTTGTTCAGCTAAGATTTCTGTGGGTGCCATGAGCGCGACTTGGTAGCCGTTGCCGATAGCATGAAGTGCCGTCAATGCTGCCACCACAGTTTTGCCTGACCCCACATCGCCCTGTAGTAGACGCAGCATAGGCTTGCCGCTTTGCAAATCGGCATTGATTTCAGCACTCGCCGCTTGTTGGCCACCTGTCAGGGTGAAAGGCAGTCGATTTAAAAAAGGTTGGATCAACGCTGTGTCTACTGTTAACGCCGGGGCAGCCAGCTCGCTGTTGCCAATGCGATTTTTTCGCATCCCTAATCGGTGTGCTAATAGCTCCTCAAACGCCAATCGCTTTTGGGCAGGGTTTGCATCTTGTAGCAACCAATCGGCAGCCCCATGTAAGGGCGGTTGATGCACAGTATGCAGCACGTCGTTAATTGGTGCTAATGCGAATCGCTGCCGGATAGGTTGGGGCAAGAAATCTTCGACTGCATGGTTTTTTAGAAGCTGGTTCGCCTGATTGATGATCGACCTTAAACGGAGTTGCTGCAGCCCATCGGTGGTAGGGTAGACCGGCGTTAAGGTGTCGGATGTCTTAGTTTGGCTAATGTCATCAACAACTTTGTATTCTGGGTGAGTAAGTTCAAAACCACTTCTTCCATGCCGTACTTCCCCAAAACAGAGAACTTGTTTTCCCACCTCTAGTGCGGCTTTTTGAGCCGCCGAAAAATGGAAGAAGCGCAGGGCGATAAATCCGGTTTTGTCCGTAATTGTGCAGAGTAAACTACGGCGCTTGCCAAATTGCACAGTGCAGCTAACAACCTCGCCTTGTATTTGTGCCTGTTGGCCTATGCGAAGACCGCGAATGGGTAAAACTCGTGTGCGATCTTCATATCTAAGGGGCAAATGAAACAGCAGATCTTGAACGGAGCTTATGCCTAACTGATGTAGTTTTGCTTCAAGCACTGCTCCCACTCCTTTGAGTGAAGTGAGAGGTATTGTATGCAGGGCTTTTTGTGTTTGCATAAAGCACAGACTGGCAATTCAAGCCCCGTCTTTATTGACGGCAGCGCTTCAAGTATATGTGTTTTTATACAGTGGTGCTAGGCAGAAAATGCTTAGTGGTCTAGATGACCATTACGGCTTCTATTTCGACAGCGACACCTTTTGGTAGTGCACTTACTTCAATGGTTGCTCTGGCGGGATAGGGCTGCTCGAAATACTCTGCCATGATGGCATTCACCGCGGCAAAATCATTGAGGTCGGTGAGAAAGATTGTGAGCTTGGCTAGATTTTTAAGGCTGCCGCCCGCCGCATTCGTCACTGCGGTTAAATTAGCAAAAACCTGGTGGGTTTGAGCGGCAATTCCTCCAGATACTACTTCCATGGTTTCGGGGTCTAAAGGGATTTGACCGGACAGAAATACTAGGTTACCTACCTTAGTCGCTTGGGAATAAGGACCAATCGCTTTTGGTGCAGAATCTGAATGAATTTTCTCGAACATAACGGGCTCCTAATGACTACCAAGGGTGTTGCGGATAGTTTTTCTGACCTTACGGCTGCGTACCCGAGTGACCCTCGACACCGCATTAATTAGGCGCACTCGTTTCATGACTTGGGCAAGATGAACTCGATTACGCACGTTGATGGAGATGTTAACAATACTGAAGCGAGCATCTCGTTCCACCGTGCTTATTTTTTCAATGTTGGCCTCTGCCCGTGTGATGGTTGTGGCAAGCGTAGCGACGATGCCTCGCTGATTTTCCAATTCGACTCGAAGTTCTACGGTAAATTCACCAACAACAGCCGGGTCCCAACTTACCGCTACACACTTTTCTGAGTTTTCTCGGATTTCGGAAATGTTATTGCAATCAGACGTGTGAATAACCATGCCGCGACCGGAACTGACGTGACCGACGATTAGGTCGCCGGGAATTGGATAGCAGCATTTAGCGAAGTTCATCACCATACCTTCAGAGCCACGAATATCTAGCGTGCCTTTTTGCTCCGCTTCCGGCAGATCTTTGGCAGACTCCAATTGACTAATATCGGCAGTCAGGCGCTGGGCGATCATGTAGGACATTCGATTGCCTAGCCCTATTTCTTCGAGTAGTTCATCCATAGACTGTAGATTGGTTTGTGACAGCACGGCCTCGATATTTTCAGGCTTGAGGGCTTCGATCTCGCTGCCAAAACCTGCCAGCGCTTTGTTGAGTAATCGCCTGCCTAGGGCGACTGATTCTGAATGCTTCTGATTTTTTAGATAGTGGCGAATGTTGCTTCGCGCTTTACCTGTTACCACGAAACTTAGCCAAGCAGGGTTAGGCTGCGTGCCCGGCGCTGTAATAATCTCAACCGTTTGCCCGCTTTGCAGTGGTTCACTGAGGGGTGCAAGACGGCGACTGATGCGACACGCAACACAGGAATTGCCCACATCGGTATGAATCGCATAGGCGAAGTCAACTGCGGTAGACCCAGCGGGAAGTTCAAAAATCGTCCCTTTGGGCGTGAAAACATAGATTTCATCCGGGAAAAGATCGATTTTAACGTTTTCAATGAACTCCAAAGAGTTGCCAGCGTTGGCCTGCATTTCTAGCAAGCCTTGCACCCATTCTCGCGCTCTGAGGTGGGCATTGCTTGGCAGATCATCACTAGACTTGTAGAGCCAATGGGCCGCGATGCCGTTGTTGGCCATAGCCTCCATTTCTTCGGTGCGAATTTGTATTTCGATGGGTACACCGTGCATACCAAACAGGGTTGTGTGTAAGGACTGATAGCCGTTGGCTTTAGGAATAGCAATGTAGTCCTTGAAGCGTCCTGGAACTGGCTTGTACAAGCTGTGCACCGCGCCAAGAACTCGATAGCAAGTATCCACTTTATCAACAATGATGCGAAACGCGTAAACGTCCATGATTTCCGAGAATGATTTGCGCTTTGCTCGCATCTTTTCGTAAATGCTAAACAAATGTTTTTCGCGACCAATGGTTCGGCCAGGTAGCCCTTCGCGTTCTAAGCAGGCTTCTAGAGAGGTTTGAATTTGCGAGACGATCTCTTTGCGATTACCACGAATACTCTTAACCGCAGCTTGAATGCGTTTTGCCCGCATGGGGAATAACGCCTGAAAGCCAAGCTCCTCGAACTCTATACGCACATTGTTCATGCCCAAGCGGTTGGCAATAGGGGCGTAAATATCGAAGGTTTCTCGGGCGATGCGACGGCGTTTTTCTGGTGTTAAAACATCCAGTGTGCGCATATTATGAAGGCGGTCGGCAATTTTAACCAGAACCACCCGTAAGTCTTTGGCCATGGCCATGGCCATCTTTTGAAAGTTCTCGGCTTGGGCTTCGGCACGGGTATTGAAATTAATTTTGTTGAGCTTTGAGACGCCGTCCACTAGGTCCGCGACAGTATTGCCAAATTGGGATTTAATGGCAGTTTTGGAGATTCCAGTATCTTCAATAACATCATGGAGCATGGCCGCCATAAGACTATGGGGGTCCATGTGCATTTCACTGAGAATAGAGGCAACGGCTAACGGATGAGTGACATAGGGCTCACCGCTACGGCGATACTGACCCTCATGGGCCTGCTCGGCATAGTAATAAGCCCGTCTAACCAGATTGATTTGGTCTTTACTAAGATAGCTGGTGAGATCCTCGGCAAGAGCATCAATAGTTTCTTCTTGAACCAATTGCAAATGCCGACTCCCTACTTAGTTACTCTTCAGTGGGTAATTCTTCTTCCGCATCGTTGATTGTGGAAGTTGTCGCTGCAACGATTTCGGCGTTCTTCTCGCTCTGAACCGCATCAAGCTCATCGGCGATATCGTCCATTTCAACTGTAGGACGTTCGTTGAGAATCTTAGCAGTTACAAAGCCGTCAGCGATTTCGCGAAGCGCTAATACAGTAGGCTTGTCGTTATCAACAGACACGAAAGGGTCTTTGCCGCCAGTTTGGAGTTGTCTTGCACGTTTGCTGGAAACCATCACCAGTTCGAAACGGTTATCTACATTTTCCAAGCAATCTTCTACGGTAATACGTGCCATAGTTTTTCCTTAACACTTTTGCTGTACTTACGAAATATGTGGGTTCGGGCTTGATAAAATCAACCCCTAAGCCTCGGGGCCCGAGATTTTACTGAATTTCAAGACAAAAAGCAGTCTTTTTAAAGAACTAGCGCTATTTAACGGGAGTGGCTAGCCTTTGCCGAGGCTACTTAATAGCTCGGCTCGGTTGTACTGCTGCACGTTCACCGTTAACTGCGAAGCGCGCACAATGGCTTTTATGTCTTCTAAAGCAGCCTCAAACTCTTCATTGACGACAATATAGTCGGCTTCGGCTACGTGATTAATATCGCTAACGGCCTGACGCATACGCCCTTCAATGGTGTCAGTGTCATCTTGCCCCCGGGCCTCAAGCCGGGCCCGCAGACTTGCTAATGAGGGCGGCAAAATGAATATAAAACAGGCTTCGGGATTGAGATTGCGAATTTGAGCGGCGCCCTGCCAATCTATTTCTAGAATGACGTTTTTGCCACCGACAAGCATTTGGTTTACCCAAGTTTGAGATGTGCCGTAGTGGTGGCCGTAAACCTCGGCACTTTCTAAAAAGTCACCCCGCTCAAGCATCTCTATAAACGCTTGCTTAGTCACAAAGTGGTAGTTAACGCCGTCTACCTCACCAGGCCGAGGGCTTCGCGTAGTATGAGATATGGATACGCAAATCCCCGGGTTGGATTTTACTAACGCTGAAACTAAGGAGGTTTTACCCGCGCCCGAGGGGGCGGTGATGACAAATAAATGACCTTTAGCCATAGGTGTTAGTTATCCCCTGTAAAAGAATGAGACATCATATCACTCGATGTTCTGAATTTGTTCCCGCATCTGTTCAATTAGCACCTTAAGCTCAACTGCGCCCAGTGTAGTTTCCACCACAATGGATTTAGACGAAAGGGTATTTGCTTCGCGGTTAAGCTCTTGCATTAAAAAATCCAACCTGCGGCCTTTTTGTCCATCTACATTGAGCACTCGCTGCACTTCATCGAGATGGGTGGCGAGCCTGTCAAGCTCTTCATCCACATCGGCTTTTTGTGCTAAAAGGGCGACCTCTTGTTCGAATCGAGTGGGTTCGATCTCAGCTTTGATTTCATTTATTTTATCTAACAGGTTTTGCTTTTGTGCGCTGAGTATATCCGGCAGGGCGGACTTTATGTTGACTACAATCTCGCGAATCCCATCAAGCCTTTGTTGGATAAAGCCTTTCATGCTTTCGCCTTCTCTTGCGCGGCTGGAAATATGATCGGCTAGAGCGGTCTCGAATAAGGCTAAGGCTTGTTTTTCTATGTCGCTAGTGTCTAGTTGCTCTTCTTTGATGACTCCCGGCCAGCGCAGTAGCTCAATGCTGGTCAATGGGTGAGAGTGCCCTGTCATCTCCTGTAACTCTACGTTTGCTCGCAATAATTTCTGCACCAAGTTTCTATCCAAGGTCATATTGGATTGCTGGTGTTCAATAAATTGATAGCGCAGGTTGCACTCCACTTTGCCGCGACTGAGGTTTTTTCTTAACGATTCTCTGACAGTGTTTTCAAGGCCACGAAAAATATCGGGCAATCTAACATTAGTTTCTAAATAGCGGTGATTAACTGAGCGAATTTCCCAGCTTAGTGAGCCCCACTCGGCATCATGTTGCTGCCTCGAAAAGGCTGTCATGCTATGGGTCATAGTATTGATTCCGGATAACGAGAATTAGGATTTGTTAATTATAGGATGTTAACTGAATAGGGCGGCAAACGCAGCGACAACTTACGTCCTCGCGTTGTCGTTGTTTTTCAAGGATAATCCACGACTTCGAAAACTAATCATTTGGAAATTATAATGCCTGACACATCTGCTTTCACTCAACGCCCTAGTGGGCGCGATCCTTCAATGCTACGCGATGTGAAGCTTACTCGGCGTTATACGAAACACGCAGAAGGCTCTGTTCTGGTTGAATTTGGTGATACTAAAGTATTGTGCACCGCATCAGTTGAGGCATCGGTGCCCCACTTCTTACGAGGCACAGGGCAGGGTTGGGTAACTGCGGAATACGGTATGCTGCCTAGGTCCACCGGATCGAGAATGGATCGAGAAGCGGCGCGGGGAAAGCAGTCAGGCCGTACGCAGGAAATTCAGCGGCTAATTGGGCGATCCCTTCGGGCTGCCATCAACATGAACGATTTAGCCGAGCACACCATTAAAATTGATTGTGATGTCATTCAGGCAGATGGCGGCACAAGAACTGCCTCTATCACTGGTGGCTGCGTAGCACTGGTAGACGCGGTGAATTTTCTTCTCGACAACAAAAAAATTAGCGTTAACCCAATAAAGCAATTAGTCGCATCGGTGTCGGTTGGTATGTGGAAAGGAGTGCCGGTCTTGGACTTGGATTACGCAGAGGATTCGACTGCAGAAACAGACATGAATATTGTAATGACTCAGGCAGGTGGATTTATTGAGTTACAAGGAACCGGTGAAGACGGCGATTTTTCGAAAGCTCAATTAGATTCTATGGTGAGTCTTGCCGAGCGGGGTATTCAAGACTTGTTTAATCTGCAGCAGCAAGCACTAACGGACTAAACCTAGGAGTTATTGATGCAACAGTTTCAACTGGATTTTCTAGAGTTTGTGATAAAGAATGAGATTCTAAAATTTGGTGAATTCACCTTAAAGTCAGGACGTGTAAGCCCCTATTTTTTTAATGCAGGGCTATTTAATACAGGTGAAAAGATTGCATTTCTTGCCCAGTCCTACAGTGCCGCGATTGCCGCATCGGCAGTTAATTTTGATGTGCTTTTTGGTCCTGCATACAAGGGCATCCCGCTGGCGGCTACTACGGCAATGTCCCTTGCTAGTCAGCACAATATTAATAAACCTTTTTGTTTTAATCGCAAAGAAGCAAAAGATCATGGCGAGGGAGGTTCTATAGTCGGTGCGCCCTTGATCGGCAACGCTCTTGTTATAGATGATGTGATTACAGCGGGTACAGCTATTCGAGAAGCAGTGGATATTTTAACGGCCAATGGTGCGCAGCTTTGTGGAATCGCAGTAGCAATGGACCGGCAGGAAAGAGGTACTGGGCAGAAATCAGCGATACAGGAAATAGAAGAAACTTACAGAGTACCGGTGATAAGTATCATTACCTTGCAAAACATTATTGATTATTTGCAAGACGCTGAGAGTCAGGAGTTATCAGCAAATTTAGACGGGGTACAAGCCTACCGTCAAACCTACGGCGTTAGCTAAAAGCCGATTGAATTTTCATCGGCGGCAGAGCCTTCGGTAAACGGCTCTAGTAAATTATAGCTTAAGTGCTCCCACTGTATGTCCCAGTGCTCCAGAGGCGACTGCTTGAACTCGCTTCGTACAAATTGCACCAGTCGCCCTTCGCAGCTCGCCAATAGCAAATTGGCTAATGCTTGAGGCGACGCGGTGGTTTTTAAGTTTTCACGAATTTGGGCTTCTCGCAGCACTTGCTTTAATTGGGATTCTAGCCGTGCAAAAAACTGTGCAATCCGTGTGCGCAGTCTCTCCGTCTCGCCCGCCAATGCATCGCCGGTCAACAGTCTAGTCATGCCGGGGTTTTTTGCGGCAAATGTAAGTAGCAAGGTTAATATTTTTTGGCAGCGAAGCTGCGCGCTGGATTCTTCGTTGAGAATTTTAGTGATGCGTAAAAACAGCGTGTCCTCAATAAACTTAATCAACCCTTCAAACATTCTCGCTTTGCTTGGAAAGTGACGGTAAAGCGCGGCCTCGGATACCCCTACCTCTTTAGCCAGCGCCGCCGTCGTAATGCGCTCGCCCGGCGCAGATTCCAACATGCGGGCCAGCGCCTGAAGAATCTGGTCCTTTCGTGAAATTTTTGTACTGTTTTCCATAGTGACTATTGACTCGGTAGCCCACGTGGCTATTTATCTAGACCGTCTTTAGTGATTAGCGTACCCACACCTTCGTCGGTAAATATTTCCAGCAAAACCGCGTGCTCAACCCTGCCATCAATGATATGAGCGCTTGTGACACCTGCTTTCACGGCATTTAGGGCACACTCGATTTTGGGTAGCATGCCCCCCTGTATAGTCTTATCGGCAATTAAGGCGTCAACTTGCTTAGTACTTAAGCCCGTTAGGACTTTTCCATTTTTGTCCTGAACCCCAGCCACATTGGTCAGCATCACAAGCTTCTCAGCTCCCAAAACACTGGCGATTTCACCGGCCACTGAATCGGCATTAATGTTATAGCTTTCACCTTCGGCGTCAGTCCCAATCGGAGCAATCACGGGAATAAAATCACTATCCCGCATCATGTCGAGAATTTCCCTATTGATCTTAACAACCTCGCCCACTTGACCTATATCCAAAGCATCAGAGCCATGTTTATGAATCTTAAGCTTGCGGGCTTTGATCAAATTGCCGTCTTTACCGGTTACTCCAACCGCTTTGCCCTGATTTTTATTAAGCAGGTTCACGATTTCTTTATTCACTAATCCGCCAAGCACCATTTCTACAACATCCATAGTCTGGCTATCGGTGACCCTTAGCCCATCAACAAAGCTGGATTCGATATTGAGCTTGCTAAGTAGGTTGCCGATCTGTGGTCCGCCGCCATGAACTACAATAGGATTTATGCCAACCAGTTTCATTAGAACGATATCTCGGGCGAAGCTTTGTTTTAACGTGGCGTCAACCATCGCATTGCCACCGTATTTAACAACCACCGTGCGGCCAGTAAATTTTTGAATATAGGGCAGCGATTCGGTGAGGACTTTGGCTATATTCTTGGCGTTGTCTAGCGATAGTGACATAGAAAAAATTCCAAAAAGCGTTGTTCTGACAGGAAATTCTGTGGCTAGCGAACCACTCCTAGTCAATGCAAAGGCGATGAATCAAAAGTCTAGTTGTATGTTTGTATCTGCCCTGAGGATTAAAGCTTTAAAGTCAGCCTTCAATTTGTTGATTCCCTCGAGGGTGGCCGCTTCAAAGCGCAGTAATAGGGCGGGACTGGTGTTGGATGCCCGTATCAAACCCCAACCGAAATCAAACTCGATTCGAAGGCCGTCGATATCATTAATCTTGCACCCAGGAAAAGCCGCTAGGGCCTTAATCTTTGTCATAAGTTCGAATTTTGTCTCATCAGCAACATCAATCTTTATTTCCGGTGTATTAAGCGGTGTTTTTAGAGTTGCAAACTGTTCTTGCACGGTAAGCGATGAGGCGCTCAAAATCTCTACGGCCCTTGCCGCCGCATAAAGCCCATCGTCAAATCCATACCACCGATCTTTGATGAAGATATGCGCAGCAAACTCACCCCCAAGAGGAGCCCCTGTCTCTTGCATTTTTTGTTTCATAAACGAGTGGCCGCTACGATGCATTACTGGAACAGCACCCAAATCGGAAGCAAGCGTCGCAATTGCTCTGCTGCACTTAACGTCGTAAACAATACTTGCTCCTGGATACTTAGGAGCAATGTCCTGAATTAGGAGCATCAATAAGCGGTCAGTGCCCACGGCTTCGCCTGTGTTAGTAACCAGTGCGACTCTATCGCCATCGCCATCAAAGGCGATGCCAAGATCTGCCTGTTTCTCGCGCACTTCTCTAGCTAGCTTCTGTAAATTTTTGACAACGGTAGGGTCCGGGTGATGATTTGGAAAAGTTCCATCGACATCACAAAATAACGGTATCACCTCGCAGTTCAGTTTGGTAAAAAGCTCGGGTGCAACAACCCCAGGCACTGCGTTGCCACAATCCACTACGATTTTCATGGGCCGCTTTAGTTTAATCCTAGAGCTAATGTCGTCGATATACTGCTGCTTTATGTCACAAGTCTGATAGCTGCCAGAACCTGATTTCAGTCTTTTTTCTACGATACGAAGACGAAGCTCGGCGATCTGCTGCGCTGTCAAACTTGTCCTGTTGAATACTATCTTAAGCCCATTGTAGTTGGCAGGATTGTGGCTTGCTGTGAGCATAACGCCCGAGCTGTGGGTTAGGGTATAGGTTGCAAAATACAGTATGGGAGAAGGGATAAGTCCTAGATTGATGACGTTACAGCCGGTGGACAAAATACCCTCAATCGCTGCCTGAGAAAGAGCAGGACTCGAGTCCCTGCCATCGAAGCCGAAGTAAAGTGTTGTTATGCCTTGCTCCAAAGCTTCGCTTGCTATGGCCTTGGCAACCCAATAAACCACAGTCGGTGAAAGCTGCGAGTAAGCAATGCCTCTGATATCATAAGCTCTAAAAATTGCAGGTGTAGGACTAATCTCAGAATAGTTAGATGTGTCGAGACTAGTAAATGTGGTGTTCATGGGCGCACTGCAAATGTCATTAAGAGGTTTTAATTCAATTGGTCAATAATCAATTGCAGCATTTGCCTTGCTGCTAGATTTTTATTGGCGAGAGGCAATTCTTTTTCAAACTTGGCTGTTAATGCTGTAAACGCGATTGAATCGCTATTGAACGTATCAGTGGCTTTATTGGCAAACAAAATGTCCAATTTTTTCCGTTTAAGTTTTTCACGGCCATTAGCAATAACGTTATCCGTTTCCGCAGCAAAACCTACCATGAAAGGAGGGCTAGGCAAATTCGCGACCTCACTTATGATGTCGGGATTTTTTGTTAGTTTGATTTCCAAGGTGTCAGAGGACTTTTTAATCTTTTGCTCTGCCACAAGCTCGGGCCGATAGTCCGCCACAGCCGCTACGCCAATAAAAACATGGCACTCTTTAACCGCATCGAGACAGGCAGATAGCATATCTCGTGCAGTTACAACATCTACTCGTTTCACGCTTGTTGGTGTGTTTAGTGAGGTGGGCCCGCTAATCAAAGTAACTCTAGCACCCATCCGAACTGCTTCAGCGGCCAACGCATAAGCCATCTTGCCAGAGCTGTGATTACTTATAAATCGCACGGGGTCTAACGGTTCTTGCGTGGGGCCGCCGGTAATGACAATCGTTTTGCCTGCTAAGGCACCGGTTGGGAATAATTCGGCGCAGTACTTCGCTATGTCATCGGGCTCCAACATTCGGCCTAAACCAACATCGCCACAGGCTTGCTCTCCAGCCGCAGGCCCGAAGAGGAAAAAGCCCCGGGCTTTTAAACTTTCGAGATTGGCTTGGGTGGCTGTATCTGCCCACATTGCTTGATTCATAGCCGGAGCTAAAGCGATGGGTGCGGAGGTAGCTAATACTAATGTCGACAGCAAATCATCGGCCTGGCCGCCTGCAAGCTTTGCCATCGTGTTGGCAGTAGCTGGAGCGATCAGAACAAGGTCGGCCCATCTAGCAAGTTCAATATGGCCCATTCCCGCTTCGGCGTCAGCATCAAGCAGGTCGAGATGGACCCTATTGCCGGACAAGGCTTGTAGCGTAAGCGGGGTGACAAATTCCGTTGCCGCTTTGGTCATCACAATCTGAACTTCGGCACCTGCTTTTATAAATAGGCGCGTCAGTTCTGCACATTTATAGGCTGCGATACCGCCAGTTATGCCAAGTAAAATGCGTTTATTTGCGAGGCTGAGCATGTCACGGGACCATCAAAGAAGGCTAGAAAATCGTGAGAAGACTAGCAGTTAGGGGTTTTTTAAGCAATTTGCGTGGGTTTTTGGTGCTTTGCCAGAAACTGACTAAGCTGCTTAGATCAACGCTGGAGCTGCCTCAATGAATATTATGTCCTGGCCATTTTCTGAAAGACCGAGAGAAAAGCTGCTAACTGAGGGAGTCGCGACTTTAAGCGATGCTGAGCTGCTGGCTATTGTTTTACTGTCAGGCAGCAAAGGGCTAAATGTTGTCGATCTTTCGCGACAATTACTAACGCGTTTTGGTGGGGTACGTGGTGTATTTTCCGCCAGCAAATCGGAGCTCTGTCAACTGAGTGGGGTTGGCGCCGCTAAATACGCCCGGCTTTGCGCGGTTAAGGAGCTGGGGCATCGATATCGCCTAGAGGGGATTTCACGGGGTGATATATTCAATGGTGCTGCAGCCACCAAAGAATATCTCAGAGCTAAATACCTTAATTTGGATGTAGAGGTATTCTCGGGCCTGTTTTTAGACTCCCAGCATCAGTTAATTAAAATTGAGGAGCTGTTTAAAGGCACCATCGATGGAGCCGCAGTTTATCCTCGTGAAGTCGTGAAAAAGTGCTTATTTCACGGTGCAGCGGCGGTCATCTTTGCTCATAATCACCCATCTGGCGTTGCCGAGCCCAGTCATGTCGACATCGCAATAACCAGTAAGTTAAAAGCGGCGCTGCAAACCGTGGATGTGCGGGTGTTAGACCACTTGATAATTGGCGATCCAAATATCACCTCAATGGCAGAACGGGGCTTGATCTAACACACTGATATTGTTGGAATTGATAAATCCTCTAAATCATTTGTATTGCTATTGCTTAGGGCTTCTGGTATAAAACGCAGCTCTTTTTTGACCCCAGTCCAAATTTGGCCAAGGTCGATCTTTTTTCAAGCAACATTCAGATAATGAGGCAGCGACATGTCTAGGGTATGTATGGTCACGGGCAAGAAGCCAGTAACCGGAAACAATGTGTCCCACGCGAACAACCGAACTAGGCGCAGATTTTCGCCAAATATCCATACCCATCGTTTTTGGGTTGAATCAGAGAAGCGATTTGTGAAGTTACGCCTATCTACGAAAGGTATGCGTATCATCGACAAAAACGGAATTGATGCGGTTTTGCTAGATATTCGAAATAGCGGAATCCAGGTGTAACGTCACCTAAAATTTTTGGAGATTCACCATGAGAGATAAGATTAAATTAGTATCTAGTGCCAACACTGGACACTATTACACAACTGATAAGAACAAGCGCACCATGCCGGACAAGATGGAGATCAAGAAGTTCGATCCAGTCGTTCGCAAGCATGTTATCTACAAAGAAGCCAAAATTAAGTAAATTTGGCTCAAAGTAGGATCAAAAAAGCCGGTGTGATTATCGAGACCGGCTTTTTTGTGCCCGCGATTTGTGAATCTAAAATGAGTTGTCTAGGTAGGGTGCGTATTGGTGATTTAGGTTAATAGGTCCGTGGCCTTGAGGGGTTTCGGATGACGGGCAGGGGTGGCGCAGCCGGAAGCAGAACCGCCAGCCGGCCCTCGATACCGTTCGAAGTCCCAAGAACGAATTGCTAAAAAGCATTCCGCAGCAGATCAGCGTAAAGAGTAGAGAGTAAAACTCCCTACTTTACGTTCCATATCGTCGAATCAATGACATCGCCTCGGCGTCAGCTCAGCCTCAGACCTACTTTGCTTTACTAAGCTGTTTGATGAGCTTTTCTGTGGTTGCTAGCAGTTTAGGATCTTCGGCGAACTCTTTCTTTAGCTTACCCACTGTGGTCGAAACCGTGCCATACCTTTTAAGCTTAAATAGTCGAGCGATAGTTTGTAGTGTCACGGCAGATAGTTCTTGGCATAAATACATAGCGACCCAGCGCGGCACGTTCTTGGATCCAGGCCCTCGAGCCGCCTTATAAATGCTCGCCTCATCCACCTTAAAGTGTTTTGCCACCGCCGTGATGATTTGTTTGCAAGATGGACGCCATTTCGCATTGGCGCCTCGGGAGACACCTCGCGTGGCTGTGCTGGACTTTTTCTTGGCGGCAGACGCTTTAAATTTATCATCCCCCATAACAGACGATAAATTCTTCTTGCCATAAAAGTGGGCAATTTCAGCATCCACCCCTGCATTAACGTAAGCCGCATACTCTGTGGCTCTTTTAGCGGGACTGGCCTTAATTTGCTTCAAGGTTTCATCTCGATTAAACCAAACCGGTGGCTTAGCCTTGTTGGTGATCAATCCATAGCTGCTCCAAGGATAGCTGGCTATTTCTGACGGCTTTACACGAGTATGGATATATCTTGAAAGTGGTAGCAGATACTTATCTGCTTGGACCAGAACCGCCTTATAGCGACCCTTGAATAAAGAGCCTTCAGACTTTTTTAATTTTTGATATTGCTGGGTGTATAGGCCATCCACCTGTCGCATGAATCGACTTAAATTTGCCTCGGGCGTTTTGATGACTAGGTGATACTGGTCGCGTAACAAGCAAAATCCATGCACTTCTACGTTTAAGCGTGAACAGGTTTCGGCGAGCCCCGCCATAAACGCCTCAAAATATTTTGCCGAAGGAAATACACGCTGACCTTCAAGGCCAACGTTAGAGACATGGTACATTGCATCTGGATATTCTATTCGAAGAGGTCTGGCCATCTTTATGTCCTGTTTTAATTATTAATGGATAGAATTAGAGCTGGCTCTTTCATGCTAGCAATATGAGTAACCCAATTATAATTCAAGGTCAACGGATATTAGGTTGATATAGCGCAATTTGACGTGAAATGAAGCCTTAATAGCCATTTACAATCGATTGGTTAGGTTCGTGTCACTGTAAATGCAACAAAGCTAGTCGGGTATAGCAGGTCATTAATGCGAGGTTTGACCCCTTTGCAGGAATGCCAACTCAGGGCTTTATGGCAGTAATTACGGCTCTGGCAGGTGCTGGATAGCCTTCAACCGTGGCGTTGCCGTCAGCACTTAAGGCGTCGTTGAGGGAGTCGAAAGGCATCCAAGGAGTTTTACGTTGCTCGTTAAGCGTAGTTTTGGACTCATCAACCAATTTAACGTCAGTAAAGCCGCACTTCGTCATCCAAGCTACAAGGGTAGCGCTGCTTGGTATAAACCAAACGTTACTCATTCTGGCGTAGCGGCCTTGGGGCGAAAGAGAGTAACCCTCTGGCCCTGGCACTACTATTGACTCCATGACTAATTGCCCGCCTGAGCGCAAACAATTTTTTAGCTCTAACAAATGATCAAAAGGAGAACGACGGTGGTAGATTACCCCCATCGAAAAAACCGTATCAAAATGGGGAATTGGAAGTGGCATTTGATCTAGGGTGATTGGCAGCACAAAAGCGGGAATCTCTGAAAGGTACTTCTTGATTAACCAAAACTGCATAACATAGGGCAGGTGAGGGTCGATGCCGATCGCCATGGCTGCACCCGCCTCGATCATTCTTAGACAGTAGTAGCCGTTACCGCTACCCACATCGAGTACGGTACGGCCTTTAAGTGGTGCGATATGTTCAAGTAGTCGCGACCACTTGATTTGGCACTGCCACTCGGTATCAATCACCGTGCCAAAAAGTTCGAATGGACCTTTACGCCAAGGAATAAAATCTTTCAGCAACTCATCTATTGCCTGCTTTTGTTCTGCATTGACATCGGAACTCTGGCCTATGACGACTGTATCCCCGAGACTAACTTGAGAGGGGGTAAGTTGGGGGGATTGACTAATAGCATTAAGCCATTCAGTCAACTTGCCATGGTTTAACTGCGCCACGAACTCATTACTGGCAAAGGGCAGTAGAGACGACAATTTGGAGTGAGTTATAAGACTCTGTAGCCGACTGAAATCTTGCATTAGGCTACTTAAACGCAACCATAGAGGCGAAATTAAAGCATTGAAACCAGGCGTCAAACGAATGAAAGCCCGCGTCTTGTAGTCTCTTGCGGTGAGCGTCTAAGGTTTCGGGCACTAATACATTTTCAAGGGCTGCCCGCTTTTGGGCGATTTCCAGTTTGCTATAGCCCATACGTTCTTTATAGGCATGGTAGAGTTCAATAAACAACTGATTGAGAGTGGGATCGGGGAAAACAATTTTCTCAGAGATAACCAGGAGCCCTCCTGGGCGCATACCCTCATAGACTTTTTCTATAAGAGCTTCTCGTTCAGCTTTAGCAACGAACTGAAGCGTAAAGTTGAGAATCACTACCGAGGCGTTGGCGATTGGCGTGTCCAATATGTCACCACATTGACAGTTCATCATGGCAGCAAACTCTGGTTTGGCTTTAAGTTTCTCTTCCATCCGCTTGATCATAGCAGGTGAGTTGTCGATAGCTTGAATAGTTATATTGTCGGCAGAGTCCAACTGGGACGCCATGGAAAATGACGCACCACCTAAGCTACAACCTAAATCATAGAGATTGCTATTCGCTTGGCCATAGCGCTGAGCTAATACACCAATCATATTGATTATGGTTGGGTAGCCAGGCACCGAACGATTAATCATGTCATCAAAAACTCCAGCGACTTTGTCGTCAAAGGAGAAGCTTTGGATCAACATTTGCTCAGAAAAAATCGTGTCTTTATGGGTACTGTTGGTAGTCATTTATAGGTATTCTACTCGCGGCGTGGCCTCGTTTTGGCCTTTAGTTTTCGCTCTGTCTATTATCCGGTAATTGATAGCACATTCAATGACTCATGCTGCAACACTTTTGGTCGAAAACCTACCGTTAATTGCGGCTTTTCGCGAGCCTATTACAGTTCTCGATCTTGCTTGTGGTCAAGGTAGAAATGGCTTGTACCTAGCAAAACACGGGATTCCCGTGGTCTTTGCGGATAGAAATGAAGAAGCATTAGATAGTGTAAATCTTGCACTTTCAAAAAACGGTTGGCCAGGTAGTACATGGCAAGTAGATCTTGAAGAAGAGGGGAGCAGTCCTCTGGCGGATAAAGCATTTGATGCCGTCATGGTATTCAATTATCTTCATCGGCCACTGCTCACAAGCCTTGGGCAGAGCGTCAAAGATGGCGGTCTGGTGATTTATGAAACATTCACTATTGCTAACAAAAAATTTGGCAGGCCGAATCGAAATGACTTTTTATTGCAAGAAAAAGAACTACTGTCATACTTCTCAGGCTGGGAAGTCCTACATTATTTCGAAGGTGAGTTGAGTCAGCCAGATCGAGCTGTTGCTCAAATAATTGCAAGGAAGAAATAAACCGCTATGCCCCAATTTAAAATTCTTCCCCTCAAATTTGGCGTGGGCGCTCGGCTTGCGGCACTTCCTTTCCAATGTGAAATTATACGTAGTAAACGCAAGACCTTAGCGCTGCATGTGTCTAACAAAAAGGTTGAAGTACGCTGTCCTATTTTTGTCACACGCTATGAAATTGCCGCTTTTGTCGAAAGCAACCGGCCGTGGATAGAAAGGCGTCTTTCAGAAGAGTCGAAGCGCAACAGCGAAGTGCTAAAAATAGAGAATGGCAGGCAGATATTTTATCGGGCACGGGAGCTAACCATCGAATTTAAAGAAGGCCGAAAGGAACGAATTATTGTGTCAGGCGGCCGCTTTATTATTCAAGGCCACAAACTAAATTCCGGCAAAGCGAAAAAGCAGGTAGAAGAATTTCTGAAACAAAAGGCCCAAGAATATTTGATTCCGCGGGCTATGGGTCTGGCGAAGCATTTGGGCGTAGACAGAAAAATCCGTAAGATTAACTTGCGTAAGACTAAAACTAAGTGGGGCCATTGCACTTCTAAAGGCGTCCTGCAATACAACTATCTAATTATGCTAGCGCCCTATAGCATCATAGATTACATGATCACCCATGAGATTTGCCATTTGGTGCATATGGACCACTCAGCGCGCTTTTGGAACTTGGTTGATTCGCTTTGCCCTAATTCGCAGCATTATGTGAAATGGCTTAAAGAGCACGAGCATCGCTATTGGATTGAAGATTAATCAAGTCTGGAGTACAGCAAGTCCCAAACTCCATGGCCGAGCCTAATTCCGCGTCGTTCAAATTTAGTCTCTACTCTGTCGGGCGATAGCCAAAAGCAGTCCTTGCCATTTTTGTTTTCGAAACCAGGCGCAGCTTCCATAACTTCAAGCATATGCATTGCATAAGGCTCCCAGTCTGTCGCCATGTGGAATTGAGCACCTATTTTCAGTCGTGTGCGAACCATCTGCACAAATTCTGGTTGAACCAAGCGTCTCTTGTTGTGGCGCTTCTTATGCCAAGGGTCGGGAAAGAATAAGAGCAGTCGATCGATGCTTTCAGGAGCTAATCCATTGGAGATAACCAAATTTGCATCATCTGACACTATTTTGATATTAGAAACCCTATGGGCTTCTATGCCGTGAAGTAACTTGCCTACGCCGGGCTTGTGAACTTCGATGCCAAGAAAGTTTTTCTCGGGGGCAGCAATTGCCATTTCCAGTAAAGAGTCCCCCATGCCAAATCCAATCTCTACAACGAGAGGCGCTGGCCGTGAGAATGCGCCGTTGATATCTAAGGGCTTATTGTCGAAGGGCAAAACATGGCGATCCCATAAGGTTTCGAGTGCCTTTTTTTGAGATTCGGTTAACCTGCTTGCGCGAATGACATAGCTTTTTAGTGGTTGGTTTTTGTCGGGAATAATCTTGTCAATCACGATACATTTTTGCCCTTAGCAATTTGGCCTGCTTTTCTAGAAAAAAGTACCGTCGATTGGGGATGACGCGCTGGCATACAATCGGCGCGGCATGCGGCCGGCAAGATAAGCTTCTCTTCCAGATTCCACCGCTTTTTTCATTGCCGAGGCCATCAGCACAGGATTAGAGGCTTCAGCGATTGCCGTGTTCATGAGAACACCCGCACAGCCTAGTTCCATCGCGATAGTAGCATCAGATGCTGTGCCTACGCCGGCATCGACTATGATGGGAACTTTGGCGTTTTCCAGTATCATTTTAATGTTATAGGGATTGCGAATGCCTAAACCAGATCCAATGGGGGCGCCTAGGGGCATAATGGCAACGCAGCCAATTTCCTCTAGACGCAGCGCGATCAAGGGATCGTCACTGGTATAAACCATCACGTCAAAACCGTCTTTTACAAGTTCTTCAGCGGCGAGAAGAGTCTCAGTAACATTGGGATAAAGAGTTTTCTGATCGCCTAGCACTTCCAATTTCACCAGCTTATGACCATCCAATAGCTCCCGCGCCATTCGGCAGGTGCGAACCGCATCCGCTGCTGTGTAACAACCAGCGGTATTTGGC
>CAYGRT010000029.1:0-42049 GCA_964352355.1 uncultured Pseudohongiella sp.
GCACTTCACAAAACCTTTAGCAAACCCTTAAATGGTGCGGACGGGGAGACTTGAATGGAAAACTTCAATAATCCCGATAGTCTACAAGCCGCTATTAGCAAGGGTTTCAATAGCTTATGTGTTTTGGCTGTTTCACTAAACCCCCTAAAACCCCCAACAAATCCCCCTACTATGCCAGTTTGTATGCTGGAAAATTCGTTCGGGTACTTGGTTCGTAGCCAAACCCAATCAGTAGCACTATCAGCGCCTTACCTAGCTAAATTCTACGGTAATTCAGCGTTATGCCCCTTTAATAATCAAGAACTTATGAGTTAGTTCTACGGAGATTTAACATGAAAGAGCGCCCTATTTTGTTCAATGCAGAAATGGTCAATGCGATTCTTGAAGGTCGAAAGACTCAGACGCGCAGGATTATGAAGCCTCAACCGCCAGCAGATTTTTGCGCTGGTGATGTTGCTGCTATTACTAACGGTGAGCGCTGGGCAATATCAAGATCAGTATGCAACAGGCTTGGCAAAGGCGCTTGGCCACCAGACCCCGAACTAGGATTGCTTTGCCCCCAAGGAAAGATTGGCGATCAGCTATGGGTTAGAGAAAATTATCATACGGGTAAATGCGCGGATAATCTAAAGCCATCTGAGCTTTCCGAAAAGGTTTGGACTGAGAACGGCTTGTGGTATCCAGCAACCAACGAAGAGCCTAAATACCCTATTTCACCAAAGGGGAAGTGCCGGCCATCAATATTCATGCCCCGCTGGGCCTCTCGTATCCAACTAGAGATAATCAATGTTCGTGTAGAAAGGCTGAATGATATTAGCAATGAAGATGCAATGAAAGAAGGTATTGGAACCCCCACTGACTCACGGTATGCGACAGATAGTTTCAAGGCTTTATGGCAATCAATCTACGGTGAAGAGTCTTGGTTTGAAAATCCTTGGGTGTGGGCAATCGAATTTAAGCAGATTGAAAAAGTGACTAAAGCAGCCTAACCCAACAGTCTACGGAGAAATTATGATTGAGTATCACGGAATGAGAGTCGTTGAGTCACCTGCCATCCAGCGCCTCGCCAAAATTAGGCTAAGTGATGATTTCGAGTGGATTTCACCAGAAGCAAGAGCGCATTTTAATGGACTCTGGCTGGAAAGATTCGGAACCTATGAGCCTTCGTACATTGTAGATAACAGCGCAATGCAGCTCGTATCGACAGGCGCGAGTGGTCAAACATTAGTTGTTGGGCCTGAAGGCATGAGAGCCATTTTAACTCAGATTAAAGCAGCCTAACCCCTATAGGAGAGTGAGAATGAGTGAAGAATACCAAGACATAACCAAGGCTGTTGTTGTTTGCGATCACGAGGGGTGTGGATGGGAGCAAGAGGTCGCACCGGAGTCTATGAAAGAATGGCACAAGAAGCCATGCCCCAAGTGTGGAAACGGTGAAATTATAGATGATAACGACTTGGCTCAAATCAATTTGTTGCTAGGGCTTTGTTTGATTCAGCAGGGAATTGATCCTGATAGGAAAATGAAAAGAGGATTAATGAAAGTGAATTCGGCCAATAATTCTGTTGAGTTTAACACCGCAGATTAAGGAGAGAGTGATTTGATTCCATTGATGCAACAAGCAGAGCGATTGGGGCATGGGCAATGTGTAGTAGTGCCTTACAACGTTATTTATGAGTGTGCTAAAAGCAATTTAGATAGCTTGTTATTTGACCACGTTCGGTCCGAAGACATCACGCAGGTGGTGAAGATAGTAAACGACACTTGGGATGGGTTCTCACTTGAAAAAGTTTTTAGTGAGGGCATGGAAAATGTATTTAGACTTTGTAAGCAATAGGAGACGGGTAATGGCAGAGAGTAAACCAGATTATTATATTTACAGAAAGCCTAAACCTGTTTTTCGCAAGAGAGATGATTTCGTAATTATCGGAAGTCGTCATGGAAAAGACAACCCATCATTTATGATTACTATCCACGAGGGATGTGAACTTGTACACAATGTCAGGTTGAACAAAGCGGAGATGGAGTCTTTAAGAGACCACGTTTTAGATTTACTAGACGAGTCAGATTTTTAGCGCAAACAGCAATAGGAGGCGGGTGTGAGTAAAAATGAATGTTCAGCGGGAATGCTGTTTGACCTCAGAGCTGGAGTTAAGCAGTCAGGTGTAGAAAGAGAGGCAATTGCTTTTCATGTAGAAAGTCAGGCATCCACAATAGAGCAGCTAGAGCGCGATAAGGCGGAGTTGGAGAAGGCTTTGCATAATATGACTGAACACTATGCCGACCTTATTAATTCAGGTGATGCGGGAAACTGGAATCCCGAGGAAGAACCTGTAGTAATATCAGCAAGAGAGCAGTTATCCAAGCACACCACTAAAACGGCGTAATGGCAACATGCGCCTAAAGTCAAACTGATACAAAATGCTTGACCAACAAGCACACCACTAAGGGGGAAGTATGAGCGAAGAACAAGAGAAAATAGAAAGGCTTGAAAAGACACTTGGAACATTAATTGTTTGGCTGGAAACAACTCTAGGCAGGAATAATGTCTCTGAACTACTCAAAGAGCTACATGGAGAGGAAGGATGAAAATACTAGCAGCAATAACACTAATGGTAGTGTCTCAGTCGAGCCTAGCAGCTTGTAGATGGGTTTATGTCGATCACGATTACAATTCATCAACTCCTGCTATCCAGAAGCAGATATGCGACTCTGTGCTCGACGTTCCCGCTATTCGAACACCACAGGTGCAGCCAATTCAAACGCCCTCTATAAAGCCCTTAGAGCCTCTTAGAATACCCCCAATTGGGACTACTAAGTGTAGAATGGAGCGAGTTTACGAAGATGGGAAGTGGGTCAATAAGCAGGTTTGTTCTTAGGAGAAATTATGAAAGAGCTACTAATTGAAGAAATAGGCGGACAGACTTTTATTCGTAACGGGGAAAACGGCATTACCCACCTCGTTGGTATGGGGCTGAAGAACCCAAAATTTTTAAGCCACAACATAATTGGATATGAAGACGAGCAAGGCAGGAAGTACGAGCGTGCTTTTGTTGTTTCTGGGCAAACAATAACAGTACTTAGCCCTTGTGAGGTCTAACCCTAAATCGGTCTAATATGTCGAATATGGCATAATATAGACTGAAATAGGGCCAATGTGTAAAGAATTAACGATTATCTATACATATCAAACAGCAAAGAATGAAGCTCTAAAAGCTGTCCATGCTGCGTCTACTTGGGCGAAGTTGTCATTAGTGATAACTAGCTCATTGCCATTTTTAAACTCAAATAGAGTTGAAGGCATAGGCTGACCCGCTGCGTTATATTTTTGCTTTAATCGATCAACCGCCAACATGCCGTTTTGGTCTTCTTTAGTGGCTGAACACATAACACCTAAGATTTCTATTCCGGTCAGCTTTACCTTTTCAATGTGCTTAGGGTCAACAGTCCACAAACCGTCATATAGATACTTACCTGCTTCCCAATCATTAGGAGGCGTTACACCTTCATGGATGACTGCGTTTGAGCTGTTCAAATCGCCGATAGTAAACTTGCCCACAACCTCAATCCCTGTAGCTGAGATATTTACCACGGCATCATCGGCAAGCGTGTAGAGAGATACTTTATCTTTAGTAATAGTTTTCATATTAACCCTTCACAATGATTTTAGTGGCTGATGTGGCTAGACCTGCGTATACCGATGGAGTGCCCTCTGTAAGTGCGAGAGAGCCGTTTGGTTGAACGTAATGCTTCTGCGCTGCCGTTAGGCTTGATTGAGCATCATTAATCGCCCCTATAGTCTGAACCGTTGCTGTGGCTGCGTCTGCGTAAGAGCCGTCAGAAAAGCCTGCAAAGTTTTCAGTGGTTAGGTTTGTTGCACCAGTAGAAAATACAATAGAAGTCCCGTGAGTAGAATTGCCATTATCCCCATAACTAGAAATGACTTTGCTCCCATCATAGGTAGCGGATAAATACGCGGAGTTTGCGCTTTCGAAAACCTCAGCAGAACCAAATGAAATAGATGCTCCAGAGACAACACCACTAATAGTGGTGCCATAGCTTGAGTTCCCAGCATCTTGATAGACGATTGAAATTGCGTTTGCGGTCGCATCGTAAACAGCCGTTACATATTGAGAGCTTGCGCTTTCAAAAACAGCCGCAGTGCCAAAACTAATTGAAGTTCCAGATATTGTTCCGACTATTGCTGTGCCAAAACTTGAATTACCTCCGTCCGTGTAAGCAATGACAATCTTGTTATTGCCCGAATCATGCACTGGCTGAGAATATGACGTGCTTCCAGAATTAAAAACAACGGGCGTACCAAATGAAATGCTTGTACCGGAGACTGTCCCGACAGCCGCAGTGCCAAAACTTGAGTTCCCTTGATCTTGATATACAACAACCAGCTTTCCATTAGTAGAGTCGTAGCAAAGTGATGTAAACCCCGTCCCAGCAGCCTCGTAAACAGCAGGAGTTCCAAAACTAATACTTGTGCCTGAGACTGTGCCTACAATAGCTGTTCCGTGAGATGAATTACCAAGATCAGCATAGGCTATTACAATTTTGCTGTTGGCTGAGTCATAGGCAGCGGCTACACTTCCAGTGTTTGCGGCCTCAAAGACCACCGCAGTTCCGAAGCTAATACTTGTCCCTGATACCGTCCCAACTATTGCAGTGCCGTGTCCAGAGTTGCCTCCATCAGAATATGCAATTACAGCTTTCCCATTGGCAGAATCAAAGGCGCAAGCAGTAATTGTTGTATTTCCAGTCTCGAAAACTACCGGAGTTCCAAACGAAATAGCCGAACCTGAAACCGTACCGACTACCGCAGTTCCTTGATTTGTGTTTCCTCCATCCCGATAAGCAACAACAACTCGACTATTGGTTGAATCGTAACAAGAAGAAATTGCATCTGTCGTTGCTGCTTCAAAAACTACAGCCGTACCAGCAGAATAAGTAGTTCCGCTAACAGCACTCACAGTACCGTCAGAATTTAATACTACAGTGTCACCATTGGCTAGTGTGCCTGATGCTGTGGCTGTGATTTGGTTTGATGCAACAATAGACTCTCTGTACCAATCAATATCATCATTGGCTATATAAGTTCTTATGCCACCATTAAATAGAGTAGATCCATCCGCCGCATTAGCCGCGCCATTGTTTATCTTGTCATCGGTATCAGGCCATATTTGCAAATCTTGAGCGCCGTTGTTAATAACAACACACGTTCTACCCTTTACGGCGGGAGGTAATTTAACGCCATCACCTGAGTTAGCGCACACTGATATCTCATTAATATCAGACGTTAACGCAGTAGCTCCAGCTTGAGTCTGAGTTGTGCCAGCAGTAATTCCGTTAGTTACACTGACGTTAAATAATTCCCACCGATCTGTGGAGACCGGATCATTGTTTAAATTATCTGCAATCAGAGAGGTGTACAAAAGCCCGTTTGAGCCTCTTACAACAGCGTCTAAAGGATAAGCAATATCATCTACCCAATCTGTTACCTGAATAGTTGATGAGGCGATATTTAAGTTATCCCCCGTGTCAATCTGAACACCGTCTTGATTCTGTATAACCACATCATAAGAACCATTGAGCCAGATAGTAGGAATTAAACCAGAGCCACTTAAAATGACAGGATTAGCCCTTTCTACATCCAGTGAAGATGTTGTGTAGATGCTTTTCTTTGTTTCGGTGCCTGGAGAGAAAAACAATACCTTGGCGTTTGCTAAAAGATTGCCAGCCGAGTCTAATAATCTATCACCGGGATTTGCGTATCGCTTAACTGTCATTGGAATTACCCTGTATAATGGAGTCCATGAAACTATTGCTCAGACATAGCGTTAGAGACACTGGAGGTGATGGGAGACAATGCCCCAGCAATAACAGGCAAAACCACCTCCCTGTAGCTAGAACCGAGCCCCTGAGAAACAGATGGTTGCATAAATATCTCAAGCATCTTCGTGGGCGATACGCCTTGCGTCAGCATAATATCTGCCAGTTCTGTTATAAGCTCTGGCGTGACTTTCTGCTTCGAGAGCGTTCTTACGAGCGCCGCCCCAGCAGCCGTAGCGTCCTGAGTGATCAGCGTGGGAATCAGTTGCGTTTGAATAGAGTCAGTCAAAGAGTCTTGACCGGCCAAGTTAGTGGACGTTTGAGATCCACCAGTAACCACTCGGTTAGTTTGAGTAAACTCAGACTCAGCCATCGCCCGTTGAATAAATGAATCAGGATCATCCATTACCCTAGCCAATCGCTGCTGATTGATCGGCTTACCCAACAGCCTTTTAGTGGCATCATGGGTCATATTGGTTTCATCAAAAACATCTTTAATGGCCCTTACCGCACCAAGTTGAAACATGTCCTTTTCAGACTTGCTCATGCCCTGCAGCATTTCATCCATCTGATCTGGTTTTAGCTTAAACAGGTTTATACCTTCATCCATCGCATCAATCATTGCGCTATCGCTTGAAAACGCATCTACAGCCGATTTGTACGATTTGTTTTGAGAGGTGATTTCACCCATTAGATCGGTCTTAGTCTTCATTAATGCGCGTACTTGCGGCGAAGATCGCCCCTCTGATCTAACAGCTCTTGAGATTTGTCTATCGAGGTTTAACTTGGCATAGTGAACCTGCTTCATTAAGTTCATTTCACCGGTCCATTCGCCCATATCCCTTGCTAAAGATTCAGCGCCATTCATGGCTCGTTTCATTGCCGGTCTTGAGATAATCGACTGAAGGTTGTCAGTGGTTTCGATTCCCATATCAAAAGCAGCTTGGTACAAAGGCTGGGCCGTATCTTTTCTAGCATCCACTAAAGACTGTCGAGCAGCATTAAAATTACCGGCACGTTGGCCGGTAGCGACTTCCGCTGCAGTCATAAGCCTGCTCTGCTGACCCATTTGACGATTGTTTAATAATTGCCTTGCCTGCCCTCTAAACTCCCCTGGCTGATCAGACGCAGCTCGGGCAAGTCGCCTAAACTCTTCACCCAAATCAGCTATCGTTGCATCAGGCCCAAGTTCATCAAAAGTACGAATAGCATCTTCAGCATCAATGCCTTCAGAAATTGCCGCATTTCTCACAGCGCGTAAGGCTTGCTCTCTTGGGGTATCAGTTAGTTTTCGCCCTAGAAATGAAGCGCCCGTTTTACCGCCCTTTACCAGCCAATCAGTAACCTTTGTGCCAACAGGAGCCAACACAGCGCCCATAAGAGCGCCTTGCAGGGCTGGAAGCACTCTTCCGTCTTCTGATGCGCCTGCGCCATAGACCGCCCCTTCTCCCGCGCCTAGCGCAGCAATAGCAGGGTATCTAACCATGGCTGGAACTGCAGGATTCATAGCCCCACCCAAAACTCTGCCACCTGTCATTGCGCCAGTCACTACCGCGCCGCCAATCTCACCAGTAGCCGCAAGTTTTGGATGCTCTTTCTTAAACTGGTCCATGTTTCCACGTATGTCAGCAAGGGTGTAATCGTAGGCATCTTTGAAATCATACCCAGCAAGTTTCGCCATAGCACCAGCTATCCCTGCAGAGATTTCATCACCCCAACCCAAAGTAGCCCCTTGAGCGATGGTGTTTAAAAACTCAAGCGGATCATTGATATTCTTGCGGATAGGCATATCACCAAATTGATTCGCGCCATCCATAGTGGGCTGAATTAACGCATCACTTGGGGCAACAGCAATATCACCAAACTCATTTACATTTTCAGCCATTACCCTTTCCTATAAAGAATACCGTTCATCATGTACTCAGAACCTGCAGGCAGCGCGTCTCTTTCTTGTGGCGTTGTAATCGTTGGGTATTGACCATTAAGGCTATTCTCAATGCCTGAGATATCAGGTGCCGCACCTCGATCAACCACAACCTCGTCCCTACTAAGCCCGGCCTTTTCGGCAATTCTTACGTACTCATCAGTAATCTGATTTGCCCTTTCACTTGATTTATTAAAAATGTTTTGAGCTTGATTAAAGAAGTCTTTCCTTTGTGTTTGAGCCAGTCGCTCGCCCGTCATTAGCCTGTTGTATGAAGCCTGGATTCGAGTAGGGACACCAGCGGCATTTTGCGCGGTAGCAAATTCCCCCTCCCTTACTGTAGAGCCAGGATCAAGCATTTTCATAAAGTTAAAAATCAGCGCAAGGTCACCTGCAGCACTAGGCTCTGACGCGCTCGCAGCAATTCGATCCCATGAATTAGCAATATCATTAAAATCCCCGTTAGCCTTATCAATCTCGCTGCGGATAGACTTTGCTTGATTCAATCGATCAGTGCCGGTTAAAGTTTCTTGAATCTGTTCTAACTCAGGGAATACTCGTTCACCATTATCCACAAAGCGTAAAAATCCATTCGCATCTTGCTCTGTTTTTCTGTCGGCTTTAAGACTATCAATACCTTCTTGATAAGAGCCTAAATTGATATAGCCATTTTCAAAGTCTTGAGCCAATTTGCCTGCATCGGTGACTGCAGCCGCTCTCTTAGGGCGTTGAATAATGCCAAGGTCCATACCCGCCTGTGTTGCTGAGGATAATTCAGCCTCAAGTAACTCTGCAGCTTCTTCGCTGCCGTTTTTGGCCGCAATGGCAAGTTGTGTAATTCTTTGTGTGTCTGAAGGGTCAGCATCAGGATAGTTTTTTAAGAGTTCAAGCCGGTTAATACCGAGTTTGATCACGTTTTCGTAATCGCCCCGTTGGGCCATAGGTAAGGCAGCCGCTGCATCGGTGTACATAGTCTGCATTCTAGCTATCTTAGCTTGCTGGTCCTGCTCTTGTGATCTATCAGCCATGACCTGCTTATTCATTTGCATTTGCTCAAACTGAGGCAAATTGCCCTGCAGTCCAGCTCCCATACCCCCCATAGCAGGGGCCATCATAGAAAGCCCTTCGCTTATGTTTTCAAGTTGAGTAGGCATTACGTTGGCGCTCCCGCGTTAATCCATTGTGAAAACTGATCCCAATCAATAGTTGGGTTGTTAGTAGGATTGCTAGTTGTTCCACCATTTGAGCTAGGCAAGTTTCCATAAAGACCGCCAAGCCCTGAGGCAACTTGGCCTAATGTGGCTAACGTATTAGGATCTTCAAAGCCGACAATTGGTTGGCTACCAAACTGAGATGATTCACTTATCCCTAAGTTTGCAAGCACAACGCCAAGCTCTTCCATGGCCCTAGCATCGCCGCCATAAGCTCTATCAATTAACGTAGCAATATTATTGGCACCTTTTCCTAAAGTGTCAGACTGAGCTGCCCCGTCTCGTTCGGCAAGCGTAGCGAGTGCTGACGAAGTATCTCTAATAACACCGGATACATCCCTTCCTGTTTGCATTTGATCTTGGCCAACCCTAAAGCCAGCATTTTGAAACATGCCACCAGCTTGGCTAGCAAGGTTTGACGCAATGCCTCCCATAGATAGACCGCCTTGGGCTTGAATTCCAGCGCCAGTAGTCCCTAATGAGGTAGCTATGTTAGCTTCCTGACCGCGCATACCGGCCTGTGTCATTCGAGCGTTTAGGCCTTGTGTGCTCAGACCCTGTAGGCGATCATATTGATTACCAAAGTCTTGCATGGCCACGCCGGTACCAAACCTCATGAGCTCCCGCATGACGTTACCGCCTTGACCGCCGCCAGTGGCCGCTGCATTGCGAGTAATCGCCCGCTCACCTTCGCCAACCATAAAGTCAACGCCGGGCGAGTTTCGGTAATTTTCAAATGCTTGCGCCTGAGCCTCTGGCCCTAATGCGCCAGAAAATGCCATTTGTAGCTGATTGGCCTGTTGACCTGACTCTGCATAAGGATTTAAGTAATCAATCCCAGTATTAATGGCTTGAGTGGCCTGTCCTCCATAATTTCCAAGAGTAGACATGGCATCGGTAACACCGCCGCCAATATGCTTACCGGCATGTTCATAGCCAGTCAGCATCGCCTCGGCACCCCTGTTAGTTGCAGTGGTTATAGAGTTCCGTGAGGCCTGAAGTCCGTATGGGTTTAGCGATAACCCCAAATCTCGGGAAACATCGGTAAGAACTCCAATATCTAGACCTGTTTCGTGAGCCAAGTCATCCCAATTCAAACCACGCACATTAGCCTGATCAAAAACACGCCGAGCACCGTCTTCGTAGCCTATATTGCCTGCGTTAAAACCTGAGACAAGTTGCTGTATGGTAGCCATTTCTTACACCTTTAAAGTAATCACACTAAGCGGGAATGCGTGTTCCGTTTGTGAATTAATATCCGCCAACATTTAAACCTTGAGGGGCTGTGTTTTGAGCTGATTCTGATTGTGGGAATTGAACCCTCTCAGGTAAAGCTGGCATAGTTATTTGAGGCGCACTTACTCTACTGGCCTGCGGCGCATATGGCATGGCCAAGCCACCCGTTAGAGCGGCTATTCTAGGATCGTTGCCTGCTATAACTTGATTCTGAGCGTTTTGATTGCCTTGGCTGTAAAGATCCATTTGAGCCGGGATAGTTTGCCCCAGTAGCTCAAGACCAAATTGCATAGACTTATGGCGCGATTCCGAAGCAGCAGGAAATAACTTAAACAAGTCGCCTCGGCTTCTATCCATGGTTTTTTGAATGAAATCCAAAGACTCGCGTTTTTGTCGCTCTGAAGTTTCAATGTTTTTTTCTTGAATTTTCTGGTCATTGTTGGCCGCGTAAAGTGTGCCAGCAGTTCCAGCGCCCGCTGCCAGAAGCATTGCCGTACTTGTTGCTACTGCCATTAGAAAAACCTCGTAAATGTCGATTCGCCTTTTGTGTACCCTTCACTCAAATAAAGCCTTTCAGCTATTTCAGGATGAACACACTCAAGCGAAATCATTGACCACATTTTAATGCCCAAATCGCGGGCTTCATTTTGGATTCTTTGCAGAAGTCTTCGACCTATGCCGCGAAATTCTGGTTCAACCCACCAGATTATTTCCGAGCCAGCAAGATAAGCTCTATTGATAACGCTAGGCATATACAGGCCTAAAACTATACCAACTGGCCCGTTAGAATCTGCTACAAAGACAAGACCCTGCTCTAGCGCAGAGTCGAATAAGATACCGCAATCAGAGCGGCTAAATGGTATGTGAGGCTCGTACCCGGTGAGAGAATAAAACTTCTCTGCCATGTCCAGACAGGTTTCTCTGTCCTGTAGTACAGCTTTCCTTATTATTATATCGGTCGATTCAGTCATAGTTAAACCAATATCCAACCCTTTTTACGATCACCGGCAACATCCTGATCTCGCTTAACGTAGAGAATCGAACCAGCCGTTCCAGTGGTATCCATGTACTGAGAAGTAATACGGGCCTCAACCACTCCCTCGGGAGAACCAGCGCCGTAAAAAGTCACCGTGACCGAAGTCATCCACCGAATCATAACGGTGTTGGGTGTTCCGTCAGCGTTAGGCTTCAGCATAGAAGCCGGTGGCACTACATGGCTGCGATCAGTCAATGTTTGCCTCCAAGCCTCTTACAACCCATTTGCGAGGGCCGTAAAGGTCAAATCTAAAACAAATATCTCTGGCTATCCGGCCTAATGAATTCCAAATAGTCCGAGTATTGTATTCGCCAATTTTCCCCGCTGTTCGGGTAATAGGATTATTAAACGTTCGCCCACCATCCGTTGAAAAACTCATCGCAACATTAGCATCAGTATCACTTCCAACACCGGACTCAACCACAATCTCAAGGGATTGAATAAAAAATGGCATCCCATCTTTACCAAGAAAAGGTGTTACAAAATACCGAGGTATATCAGCCCCGTATTCTTGGTAATTAGTCTCAGACAAAAGGCCTATATTGCTGCTCAAGGTGTCCCCTACAAGCGTCCTATTAAACGCATAGGTAACTGACGATATTCTGCAAGGGGCATCGTTCTGACCATCCTTAGAGACTCTGGTGTGCCAGATTGGTCTTCCTGCTCTAACGCTTGCTGTGTGTTCGTAAACAATGGTTGATTCTGTTGGGAAGGTGAACGCCACAAACTCAGCACCAGCCTGTGAGTAACGCCAGCAAAATGCTTGATCAAGTACAGTGTTAGAATAACTGCCAATCACTATATCGATAGCAGCGGTAGATATTGGTACCGGCTGACCGCCCCCGCTCATCCAAAATCGTGGAGATTCTTTATCTCTACCACCAAGCCAAATCATCTGACCGGCTATTTCTTCAATGGCAAACTTAGACCTAAGACCAACACTGTGAGTGCCGCCCTCAATCGTTTGAAAGGGAAACCCAGCCCCACCGACATTTTGATAAGGCTGAAGAGTTTCTTCGCCAAAAATAAACCACGTTTGCTTATTAAGAACCCACTGACCCACAGTGTTATCTGGATCAGCTTCAGCCTCAGTGAAATCAGTTGCTATATAATCAGAGCCATCCCTTAAATTAGAGATAAATACCTTCTGACCATCTTTCTTAGTGAACGTGAAATAGCCATCAATAAAATCAATCGTAGAGACAGGACCATCAAAATCAGTATCGGAAATCTGCGTAAGATTTGACCCGTCATAAATCCATGCGTTGAACTTTTCATCAGAACTAGGGTCAATAATGACCATTTGATCACCATCAGCCCCATTGTCTCGCAGGGTTACCCGCTCATTCCCGCTAATCGCTGTCGAGCCATTAACTTTGGCCGATGAGTAGCTTCTTACGCCCGAGCCATCGATAGATTCTTGAACGGAATACAGATCAGAACCCTGCACAAAGTAAGGCACGCCCTTGAACGTATGTGAGCCTCTATTCGCCTCACTTCCCGCAGTCGTTCCCAGCGTAATACCAGCCGGTAAAAGCAGCGATTCAGGGCTTGTTGTTTGGGTATTGGGGTAATAAAGGTATAAATTAACGCATTCCTGAGATGAAATCGGCTTAGATTCTGATGCGTAAAATTCACCACCAAAAGGAATACGCATTAGGTAAAGTCCGGCTCAATGGTCATAGGCGCAGTTTCAGCGTCATGATCTTCAGCTTCTTGAAGCTTGCGATCTGCTTTAGCCTGGATAGCTGCTTGTCGATCAGCAGGAAGTCCATACTCAGTCGATAGATCAGCCGCTAATTGCCACTTAACCGCGTTGTAATACTCCTCAGTCACCTCAAGTGTTTCAGAGGCAGACGCATAAAACGTCATCGCTTCTTGATAAGTAAATCGAAAGACGTTTTTAACATTGCTGCCAGTAGGCCAAACTCTTAATTTTGCATCAACCAAGGTAGGCTGAAAGTTAGCCGCAGTAATAGAACCCGTGTTATTTTTAACAGTCTGCCCGTAATAGTCTGATCGACTCCACTTCTGAACAGGCACCTCACTCGCAGTTAAATTAGTGGCGTACATCATGTTGTTAACCATGACGGGCCTTGAAATCTGTGTAGTGTAAAAGTAACCAGTGGCACCGGTAACGCCTGCACTGGCTATGCCATCAGGAATGTCGATCGAGGTTGCAGAGTTAACGTTTAACACTCTGTGCCAATCACGAGTACCGTCAGACAATTCAAAGCCAATATAAGAACCACTGGCTTCATCAACATAGCTCAAATCAAACACAGTTGAGTCATGCCCGGTAGTGGCTGAATCGTTTACAAAGCGAAAGGTAATCGTGTCACTCGCTGCAGTAATGACTAATTCGTTATCAGCCGTAGTGACCGCAAGAGAAACACTGTCAGCAGCAGTCGTGCCGTTTAATACAGAAAAAGTCGCGCCAGTAGCCGTGCCTTTAGTGAAACCAAATCTCACTCTATAGGTGTGACCTTGAGTTACGCTTAATGTGTAATCAGCGCCTCCAGCAACACCGCCAACGTTCGTAATCACAATCCCTGAAGACTGAGTAATCGTTGCTGAATTAACAGAAGACCAATCTTGAGTTGAGTCAGTTGGATCTGCCGTTAAAATATTTGGAGCAGCGATCATGTTAGTGGTTGAAGCCACTGTGATGACTGTATCAGACGCAGCTACGGCAGCCCCTAATGTTGTGCTGAATAACTCACCTTCGGCGCAGTTAGCCCCTGTAGGCCCAAGGCTGTACTCTGTTTGGCCTGAATTAATAGGGAGAAGCCCATACTTCAATTCCCACAACCGGTATTTAGACTGCCATTCTTTTAACAGATCATTGAGCGCAGTAATCCCGCGATTAAAATCAATGTCATTGACAGGCTGTTCAGCGGGAATAATAGTGGCATTACGCAATGCGCCTTGAATAATCTCACCAACCGTTCGAGTTAATGCTGTACTCATATCGCATCCGTATTAATGTTAAATGCTGGCCCAGCAGGCAAGTCGTCTTGTTCAGTTCGAGCATCAGTCACGCTTTGACGGTCTTCTCTTGGTCTTATCTCTAACTGGGGCTGCTTAGGGTCGAATTCATCTTTTCCCACTAACAAGCCATCCCAAGTCTTTTGCATATCACAACGCTTATACTCAAACCCCGAAAGGTCTGAGATAGCATTGTGAGTACCAAGCTTTAATGTGGGTCGATTAGGCATTAGTCACCATTCACATGGAACTGAAGCTCGGCACCGCTAGTATAAGAATCAACAACCAAGCGAACTGCGGTTGCATAAGGTGTACAGTTAGTCGCTAAGTTCGCCGTCTTGTCAGATTGATAATCAATCCAGTTGATAGGTACAGATCTCGCTGTCTCTTCAAAGGTTTGCTGTAGATCAAACTGAATCGTACCGGAAAGACCAAGAACAGCAGTTGCAAACCCTGAGTCTTGTTGGCGGTAGTTGATAGGCACAGTCTTAGTAATAACCTCGTCAACTGGCCCAACAAAAGTGCCAGAACCTACAGCGCCATTAGCCGCTATTTGAGTGATAGTTCGCCAATAGGTAGTAGACTCAACAAGCGTAGTGGTAACGCCTGTTATATCCTCTGAGGCAGCTTTGCCGTCCTGATCAGTCCCGGTAACGGTAAACACCACACCGGAAACATTGCCAGCAGAATCAATGCCTATTCTGACGCCGCCTATGCCGGTCGAATAACCGGCTTTATAAATGTCAAAAAAACCATTAACAATAAGCACACCGTCTAATGTTAAATCACCGGCACCGCCGAGCGTTTGAGACTCAGCAATACCGTTAGGATCAACATCAATAGGGTCTATATCAAACTGTTTAAGGTTCATAAGACCCCCTTATGCGTCAGCAGCGATGTATTCGATAATCAGCTCTGCAACAAGCTCTGCATAGTTGGCTGAACCTAGTGTGTAGGTCACAGTGTCTCCGTCAGCCACAACACCAGTTAGACCGATTTTAGAGCCCGTAGCCGCAACACTTAGATCATTGCCAAGCACAGCAGCGCCGGCTGTATCAAGGCCTACATCAATCGTTTTAGTGGTTCCAGTAGCTTCAGCAGTGATCACGTTTAAAACCGTGTTAGTCACCACAGCACGAGCCGGAAGAGTCACAGTTGTTGTTTGTTCTGCACCAGAAGCCACAACGGGGAGTGGAATAGAAATCATTTGCTTATAAGGCTCATACGTATTCATTGCCTTATTCGCGGTGTATCCAATTTTGGTAAATCGTGAAGGGTTTGCCATGATAATGTCCTATCGTTACATGAAGTAACGCTACCCAAAGGCAGCGATAGTATTTAAAAAAGAAAAGGGAGCCGAAGCCCCCTATTCATTAAGCACCTTGGCTACCGATTGCGCCGCGTGGATCGTCCCAGCCGTAGCTGTAACGTTGACGCGCTTTAAATCGAGCATTTCCAGAAGTGAACGCATTGTCTCTATCAAACTCGACATCAACACGCTGGTAGAACTTCAGCCCGTTAGGAGCGTCAGTAATGATGTACCAGGCATCAGGGTCAGTTAGATAAGGCGAGTGCATCCAGCCATCTTTAAAGATGCCCATGGAGCGGATAGCATTAATGGCGTTGTTTGCTGTGTCGTTCTGTAACTCAGACTGCACGATACGCTGTGCGTTGAATGAGTTGTTACCAGACGCCACTAACAAGCACTTGCAGCTCAGCGCAGCCGGAAGGCCACGAGCGTCTTCAATAGTCTGCACGATTGAAATTGCATCTTCTAAAGAAGACTCATCTAAATCGGCATCTACTGCCAAACGATTGCTGAAAGTACCACCAGAAGGGCCATTGGAATGGCTTGTGCTAAACAAAGAAGATCCGTCACCGTCTGTCATAGTGACACCAGTATCGAAACCGCTGTTTAACACAGAGTGTGCATCGAGCTCACGAGTGATGTTCATCGAACGAGCAAGAGCTTGCGCCCCTTGGTCTAACTGACCGTATAGCTCATCTTCTAACGCTTCCTGAGTTACGATGTAACCCTTGGCCACTGTTGAGTTGATGTACTTAGGCGTAAAACCTTGCTGACGAGAATCAAAAGTAATGTCATCACCCTGATCCTTGTTAGACGCACGCCCAAACCCTTCCATCTGCACGTTTACTTCAAATGCTTTGCTTGAAGAAAGCACCTGAAATATCTTGCTGTAGATCGGGTCGTGTTGGTTTAACTCATCGCCAAAGACTTCGCGTACACCTTCTTGTAAGAGGCGAGGTATCGAGCCGGTCGTAATTACTGTAGCTGTCATGATGCCCCCTTAGGCGATGCCAACAAAGCCAAGCTTGTTAATACGAACCACAGCCTTGTTTCCAAGGACTCCAGCCGCATCTTCTTTCAAGGCGATGATTGTTAATGGAAGTGTTGCAGTCGTTGCAGCACCGGTATCGTTCACTTTCATATTGGAAGAGAACAAGCTACCCGAAACAGTTCCAGCAGTAACAACCGCTGGCGCGTTCAGGTCTACGTCATCAACAGACAATGGACCGTTGGCCACTTCACACTCATAAAGCGCAAAAGGGTCTGTGTTGACTTCAACGAAACCCGCAGTTGATGCGGGAAGATAGGTGGTAGACAAAGCCTCACCTTCAAACTTTGGTCGTATACCAGTAACGACACCTGTCGGCGCAGTTGTTGCACTTGCTAGATCAACCTCAGAACGGCCTTCAGCATCAGCATCACCGGTCACAACAACCAGATCACCTAAGCCAATAGCAGTAGAATGAGTCGATACAACAGCAAATGTCTTCACTTTGCCGGAAATGTCACCACCAGTTTCAGAACCTACATACTTAAAACCAGCCATAACGAAAACCTCGTTAGTCAGAAAAACGAAAAATGTGTGTGTTGAGTTATCTTTCGGATTTCCGGCCTTGGATTACCGGCGAAAGCTTAGAATATATAGATACACCAGATAGGTGCTTTTTTGGTCGATAATGACCTAGATATAGTGATTATCGGCAATAAGCCGAAAAAGTCAATAAAAATACGCCTTAGTATGAATTTACCGAGCAATGTCCCCTGGATGACTAATGGACCGGCTTTCAGTCCTGCTCACCATTGAAGACTCGCCGCCTTCTCGATCTTTCTCGGTCGGCGCGTACTCGTTCTTACCAAGCTTAGTTTGCTCACCCAAAGTCGCGTTCACCTTGGCTTTCTTAGCCGCAAGGTCTTCACGCCAGAACTGCATAGGCAAGCGCATTAAATGGGTTTTACCCCCATTGCCATTGTTTCTGACAATCGGATTGCCCTCGTTATCAGTACAGGCTTCCCAATAAGCCGCCTTAGCATCATTGATACGAGTCGGGCGCTTTACGTTCTCAGTAAAGAACCGGTAGTGAAACCGATCATTGTCAAACTCATAGCCAGGTACTTTAAGGTTCAATGAGTTGTTAAGAGGCACCCGTGGCGGTCTTTTACCGGCATTAGGGTCTCTCGTGTCTTCAGTGGTAAGACCTTGAGACAAAGCTTGTGATTCTGTTAGGTCTGCAGCACTTCGTTGACGCTTGTTGTTTGGAATTCCTCTAGGCATGACTATTGCTCCTTTCTTGATGATGAGACAGATTTCAGGAAGGATTTTTCATCCCCTTTCCACATGCTGCTGCACGTTTTCCACAGATACGCTTCCTCAGTGGTCAGATCGTCCATGGTCACAGCTTTACTTGACTGCCTTACACCACGCGAACCATTACCACGCTCGACAGGAGGTACTTTTCCTCTTGGAGGTGGGAAACTAGCAGCTATCTTTTCATCAAGCTTTGATAAAGCCTCAACCATGCTCAAACGGCCTTGTTGTACCGAGGGCAGCATTAAGTGCCATTGCTCACGCATGAACGCGCCCTTCGGCGTCTGTTCGTACACATCAGGGTTTCTAGCCTCCCAATCTGTTACTTCTTGAGGCTTACGGGCAATAGGCTGCTCAAGGTTTTTAATATCCTCTCGAATAACCTTGGCCGCGTCTTTGTCACCAGCATCAACCGCTTGGTCTAGCTGGCGCTCTAATACTTTGCGCTGTGCGTCTACAACTTTACGGACGCTTTGCAGCTCTTCAGTGTGGGTTTGATCGCGCTGTTTTAACTTGCGGCCAAATTCACCCACCTGATTAAATTCACCGGCTGGCCTCCATTCGTTCGGATCGCCGCCACCTTTTACCCAATCGTTTAAGGGTTTCCAGCCATGCTGTGAAGCCAAATCTTGCTGGTGTTGTTCACGTTGAGCCATCAATGAATCCACATCAATGTCATCAGTGTTAGGGTTTTCGCCGTCTAAAGCGGCATTGGGATCAAGCTCTTCCCCTGCAGTTACGTCATCAGTCATTTTGAATTACTCCCAATATATGAGTGTCTGGAATGTAGCGGTAGTTTTCGTAGCCAGGCACAGCAGATTCCTTGCCCTCATACTTACGAAACTCAACTAAGTCTCCGGTCTTTAATCCCCACTGTTCATGAGGAGGTCGGTCTTCGGCCTCGCAGCCAGCCCAACCGTGATAGCAGCAGTTACCAAACTCAATGATCTCACCGCATTCAACAACAGCTTGCTCTTTGCTGGTTAGGTCACTAGGCAAAACAATGCCGCCCGATGTAACCTTTTCAACTTCTTCCACCTTGACTAATACGAACGTGCCAACAGGTCTAATCGTTGTCATTTGGCAAGTCCTCATCATCAAGGATAATTGGAGACCAACCATCTAAACTAAGAAGCATAGCCTTAGCACCCTCACGGCGTTCACGTAGCGTGTCAGCCTGCAATGGGTCAGCAGGTAATGGAACGATTGCATCTTCAAGCAATGCTAACTGAACGTCAGCAAACAACGCTTTAGTAATCGGGTGCGCTTTCCAGAGTTTGAAATCCTGACTTAGCACCTTTGTGGGTTTGATCGTATCGATCAGTTCTTGCAGCATATAAGCCTCCTAATGGGCGATATATAACCGATAGTGGTTATTAGGGTATGAGCCGTGCTATGACGACTTAATTTCTAGCGAATGAGTTTTTATAAATCTTTTAGTGATGACTCGGGACTGATGGCGCCACTCTCTTGATCTCTATTTGTTAATGCGCCGAGGCCAATAGCTCCAGCCGCGCCCCCAGCTAGTATGTTGCTAGAGTCTTTTTTGGCAGGGTCAAATTTAGCGTTTACAGAACGAACGTTTACCGGATCAAAAATAAGAACTTCATTATTCATGTCAATACCAGCAAACCCCTGACCTTTCAAAATCTCTTGTATCTTCCTCTGCTGCTGGTTTAAACCGCCACCAAAACCAACTTCTCTAGATGCTTTTTTGTAATCTTCTGGGCTTGCTAAATCACCCCTTGTGACCACAGGCACTACATTAGCCCCGTCCTTTAATTCGCCAGACTTATAATCTCTAACATATCTCTCTCCATACATTTTATCTGGAGATGCATACACGCCTTCGCCTAGCTGTTGGAAATTTGGGTTTTTTGGCAGTTTAAACTCTTCAAAGTCTTTGTCGGTGTAATGATATAAAGGCTTATCCATTCGCCACCCACCCTCATTAGCCCTAGCCATTCTTGACGCGCTATCCATAGGTAGGTTATCAATGTTTTTAGCTGCCTTTTCAGCAGCCCTGTACGCAGCAGCCCCAGGAAACCCCACAACACCCGCCCCGCTCATCATAAAATTAAACAAGGTTCTGCTTTCGGGGTCGGTAATATACATATGCGCGTCTTGTAGCTCACCAACAGCAGGAAGCTGACCGGCAACAAGCATAGCCTTTTCTTCTGGTGTCATATTGGCGCTGATAGTTTCTACCGCATTAGTCAGTTCACTAAACTTATTACGCAGCATGATGGTGGTATTAATGGTGGGGTTTTTCATAAACTGCTCAGCAGCCTCACCACTAGGGATATTAATCTCTATTGGCTTATCGAGACCGCGCACATTGACCCGTATCTTAGTTGGGTTTTTGTAAGAACCCATCTGAATACTAGGGTCAAGATATGGCTGAGTCGCAGAAGCATGCTGGCCCTGATTTAATACTTCAGTCAGCCCGCTTGTTACTACAGGCGCCCTACCTTGTTGGTATTGGTTTCCTGTCATCTGTGGCGTTTTATATCCGCCAGCAGAAAACTCCATTGCAGAAGTTGCATCTTTGCCAAAAGGAATAAACTCTCCAGACCGGATTGCCCTTCTTTGCGCCTCTCTAAGCTCTAGTTTTTCAAGAGAGCCATCTTCATTCTGCACAATAGTGGGGAATACATACCAGTTCCCATTTTCGTCTGTTTCTGCCGCCATTAAATGCGTAGAAATAGACCCATCCGGATTAGGGATGTTAGGAAATATGGCCGGATTCTTTATCCTCTGAACGAAGTTCAGATTACTGTATTGATCTAGTATTTGCTGGTTCTTGTCCACTAGGCTGCAATACTCCTGTCATCGGATCAAAGTCATAACTAATGACGCTCTGCTGCTCCGGAACACCCGCTAAGATGCTCTCAAGCAAAGAAGAATAATCATTAATCCTGTTTTGAAGCTGCTCAGTCTCAGCTCGCTCAACATTCCACGCAGTCTTACTAAAAGTCTCGATGACCTCAGCTTGCATGTTTTTAAGCTCTTGACGCGCCTTAGCCACCTTAGCGTCAGTGTCTTTGTCTAAGCGGTCTTGTTCTCTAGTCAATAGGGCAAGCTGCATTTGCTGAATCTGCTGCTGCATTTGCTGCTGCTCTTGCATCTTCGCCATCATCGCCCTGTCTTGCTCAGAGATAGAGCTCTGGTCTTCAGGGAATACTTGATCGGTTAGAGTGGACCCAATAGCCTCGAAGAATCCGCGAACGATTGGCCCCGGATTACCCCCAGCCTGCAAAACAGTAGGCAGCGTTTGCATTTCAATCTCAGCCGTTTGCATACGCTTCATCTTTGACGACATTTCAGCATTAGCCGTTGGGCTAACAGTAATCAATCGATCATTGAAATCTGCCTGAGGGTCAGCTTGTTCACCGAGTATTTCGGCATACAAGTCTTTGGGGAATGTTCGCTGATTGATTCTAAACAGCACCTTAAACTCTTCTGTTTGTGAATCGATAATGCTTTGGAATAGAGCCGTAGTAGGGACAACAGCCTCTTGAATGATAGCCAAAGCAGTAGTAGGCGCGGTCTGAGCGTTTAACCTGCCAGAGACATCCACGGTCGCTAAGAACTGAGACCCACGCTCAAGCATATCCTTGACCATTTGATACAAGGTTGCTGAAGGCTCAGTGACAGGATGCTCATAAATACCTGATTGCATGACAGCAGCCGGAACATCGGTCTTCTTATACTCACCCATTCTCAGTCGAATGCGGCCCGTAGTCTTTCTGAATTCTTTAGAGAGAAATCCACCGCCCACGTTATTAAGCGTAGCCCGGTCACTCAACTGATTAGTGCCTGAGTTAACCGCTTGGATAATAGCGCCCATCATGTGTGAGTAGCCAAGGTCCAAGAACGTGCCATCAGGATTAGGAATAAAACCGTACTTCACTACATTTTGGAAAGGCACGATCTTTTGAAGCTCAAACGTTTCAGGATCAACTTCAGGCTTTTTAAGTCCTATGAGCTCTCTGAATACACCACCAAACTCAGCGTTTTCAGCATTCTCTTGAATACCCATAGCTTCAGGTAGTGGCATGATCTTGCCATCACGCTTAACAATGATGGACCATTCATCATAACGAGCAACGATGCGTAAAACCTTTGAGGTATTCGCCTTGATAGTGACAATGTAAGGCTCTTCGTATCCATCCTCATCAAGATCAAAAAAACACTGTTGCTGGATATACTTCTCATCATTATCCTTAGACTTTTCCTCGCCCTGCTCTTCATTGCTGCCCTTGCTGGCATCAAGCTCTTTGCCTTTTTTCTTCTCAGCGCGATCAGGGTCTAACCACTTGCCACACATTACCCTTTCAGCCACTTCGTTTTTTGACAGATCAAAGCAATGCGAGAATGCCAAAGACTTGTCCATCGTCTTAGTCGCTTGGTTAATAGCGAAATCAGGATAGGTGATCATCATAGACTCACACTCTTCCTCAACGCCGTCATACATCAACATCTTAAACACGGCACCGGTTGTTGGTAATGTGTAGAACAACCGCTTTTGATCTTTGCGCCAATCAGCCATCTGGTGATTGATTTGATAGTTCATGGCCTCGGCTATGCGCTCTGAAATCAGTTTCTTCTGACCTTCTGGATCACGCCCTATAATTCCAGCGCCGACCAGATCATCAGGCTTTAACAGTTCAAGCGAAGCTTTGTCACCAAAACGAATAGAAGCCTCGTTCAGCAATGGGTCTTTGTAGTTCGATGCGCCTTCCCATGGTGTAGACTTGGGCCGGTATTCCTGCTCCATCAACTTAATGCCTTCCTCAACGGAATTGCGCCAATCCTTCATCGACTCCCAATCACGGTCATAGATTTCTTTGACTCGTTTGCCAATGGTCATCAAGGTATCTTCATCGATGTCCTCAGCGATATTGGTCTCTTCAATCCAATCGACTAGCTGCTTGATAGACATTTAATATCCCATTGCGTTCGTATGCTCCCTGAAATCATCTTCAGGCTCATACGTTTTATTAATTCGGCCCTTCTGCTCAGCGTGTCGCGTCATCATGAAGGCGTAGCGTATAGCGTCCACAAGATCATCTTTGACCTTGACGATCTTACTGGTGCCATTAGCACCTGATTTTCTGTGATACTCCCTGATCTCTTCTAAGACCTCGGGTAAGTCATCGAATACTTTGAACCGGCCAAGCGACATCAGCTCGTTGAGCTTCATTAATCCCGCTTCAACACCATTTCCACCGTCTTCCCACTGAGCGTGTTCATAAATCATTTCCCAACCAGCTTCTTCGTAATACTCTTTCTGCTGCTTAGCCGAACCCTTCTCTGTCTGTAATCCGTCAGCAGGCCATGCAGTAGGCACTCCCTCACACCAAGGCTTAACAGCGGCCCATGCTTCAAAAGGCTGCTTCTTAGCTTTCTTCCACGCTTGAGTGACGTAGATCGTGCCAGTATCAAGGTCTAAAGCGAGTTGGGTATGGGCTTGAGGGTGGTCCCAGCCAAAGTCCATACCGTTGATTAGCCACCAGTGATCAGGTATCTCTCGCCTCTTGCATGAAATATCCTTCTCATCATGCTCAAAGATAAGACCGGAACCCATTAGCGGGATGCCTCTTGACCTCATGGGTCGTTGATACGCGGGATAGTTAGCCAGAATGTCGCGCTTTTGATCTTCGGAAAGATGCGGGGCATCATCCCATGTGGCTGTTTGCATGTACTTGGAGTTACCAGGCTCATCCATAAACCCATTAACTAATTCAGTCTTACCGTTCTCAGGCGTGAGAGTCAGTATTCCCCTGCCACCCTTCCCTCGATCACCGTTAAGCGTTCGAGTTAAAACTTGAGGAAATATCTCAGGGTCTTCTGGCTCTTCATCGATGTGAAACCAATCAACCACGTCCCCCATCAAAGCGTGTTGGCCTTGCGAATAACTCCAGAACTGAGCAATAGACTTACCGCCCGATGCGTGTCTTACACACACCTCACGACAAGCACCTGATGTGCCGCTCATTGCTTTGTAATTGTGCCGACCATTGCCTTGGGTATCGATTCTGTCAGCCGGTATCAAACCCCCTGCAAATCTACCCGTAGTTGTATCTAATTCACCGAATAACTTCTTCTGCAGTAAGTCTCGGGTCTTTTCTCCTGAGTATCCAAGTAACCAACAAAGTGGAGGATTCTCAAACTTATGCCCTTCCCAATCCTCCGGATAATCCCCCGTTAAATGGGCCGCATCAACACCAATACCAGTGCGCGTCTTGCCCACCTGGTTGGCTGCCATCAGCATACAAGCGATATAGTCAGCCGTAGCCGCTATGAATCGTCGCTGCCATGGGTAGAAGCTATTCAGTAGCCGAGGAAGTCTTGTCTGGTTCCTTCTGCGTGTAGCCTCTTCCAATAGCTGAATGCGCTCTATGGTTAGCTGCTTACTCGTTAAGGGACTGTTTATGAGCTTGCTCCACTTCGGCCAGCTTGCGTTCTAGTTCGTCCTCAGTCAGATCAGTGAGACCAAGGTTGCCACTGTGTTCTGTGTGTATTCGTTCACCATACTTTTTAGGCATAAGCTTAGACAATGCCCACTTGCGGGAATCTACTCTTAGCTTTGCATGCGCTACTGCAGGCGAATCAACAATCATTACCGGAGATCCATCAGGGTTAAATAACGGAATCATTTCACCGCCTTCCCCTTTGGTCATGGCCTGTACGCCTACCTGATTATCAGATATATCAACAATATCTTCGTACCAAGCATGGTGAGATTCTTCTTTGGCTGTTCGATACTGCTCTTGAAACTCTTCATGAATCCTAAGCCATCTAAACAAAGTCTCACATGCGGGCATGCTCTCATCGCGAGAAATAGACCGCATTGACTCGCCTTGAGCGATTCTTGAGCAAATCTCTTCAGATAAGGCTTTGTTGTATTTAGTGGGTCTACCGCCAGCCATAATTGATCCGTTTTACAATGATGCGAAGGTCTGTTTTATGAATCTGCCAGTCTGCACGGGGTTACTTTCCATGTGATTCGAACGGCTTTTATGGTTTTCTTACCATTGATTAGCGCTTTGATAACTCTGTGTCGACCATCAGCAATAGCCCCATTCCAATCCAGTATGATCGGCTTTGCCAAATCTGATTCGTTTACCTTCTTGCAGTGAAAGGCCAGAGTGTAAATATTGCAGCCTTGCCAAATCTCGTCTGATAGATCAAGAGCAGCTAGCGGCACATCGAATGATTTTAAGTTTTTAGCTTCGTCAACCAGTCTTGCAACCGAATAATAGTTGCCGTCTACATCACTGTAGTAATCTTGGAGAGGATCAATCTCTCTAAAGCCTATCTTGGGGATATTTGATTTATCCAAAACAGTTACCTTTGACTGAATGCGCTGCCTCGCGCAGTTTTTGATTTCTTGCTGCTTGAGGCTCGCCTTAACGTTTTGGAAACAGCTATCTGAATCTCTCTATACTTTTTGCGGTCGATCACGGATTAGCTGCGTTGATTAGGCCATCCAAGATAGCTTGAGCGGTCTCCTTAGAGTCCTCAGTAGTCTTGTTAATGCCTAGAGTGCCAACGCCATCAAGAGCGCCTTCAACGGATAGCTCCTCACCAGCGATCTGGAACTTGCGAACAGTGAGCTTGGTGCCGTCAGCAGTTTCGTAGGTGACTGTGGTGCAGCCCTGAAAGACAATTGCTGACGTCAAGAAAGCCAAGGCGTGTTTCTGTGCCCGGTTGAGCTTTCTTAGCAAATCAAGAGTTTGATGTTTAGTCATCTTTATGGTCATTACCGGTTAGTTGTTAGTAAAAAGGGCCACATTGCTGCAGCCCTTTTGCACATGAGGCTTTCTTTACTCAATATTGCGAAGTGCTACAAGGCTATTCGCAAGGTTTAAAACAGCCTGCGAATACTGCATAGCTTCAATATGGTTAGAGCTTGCTTTTATATTACTTGCCGTTCTTTTGATTGCTGCTTCTATTTCATCTTTCATAGGGTTCTAACTCCTAATGGTTGATTTGGCGATCAAGGCCCGCCGTTGCCTTATTGCTCTAAAACCGCATAACGGCTTCTTAACTCCGTGTACACATGGCACATGAGCTGGTTATTGATTACCCCAGAATGCAGGCCCACCGAAAGAAACCACAGCCTCGTAGTATTTAAGAGCCCGTCTGCGCCTTAGTGGTTTAAGTAATTTGCCCACGAATGAGGTTTGAGCCTCGATAAGGCGTAACAGGTTGTTTAGGAAAACCCTGTCGGCCTCTTTTTTGTCTTCGATGGTCTTGCCTTGGTGATACATCCAGTCGTGGATATGGCACGCTTCTTGAATTTTTAAGCCGTAAATTGAATCTGGTACAAAATCGAACTTGGCGTTAGCAGCCCCGCAGCCATTACATACCCGCTTACGATCAACCAACAGCGCGTTTAAGTAGCTGTCGGGAGCGTACAAAGCAGTCATTAGGCTATGTCTACTATCTCAATAAATATGCGCTTACCCAGAACCATGAGATTAGTGATCTCTTTGTACAAGCGCTCGTAAGCCACTGTGGAGTTAACCACTGAGCCATCATTGGTCACGTTGCTATGACAGCCATCACCAGTCAGTATGCAGGCTTCTGTGTGTTCGTGCTTGTTGCCAGGGTGAATATAGACCCACTCAAAGCGTGGCACGTCTTGAAGCCACAACATGCCTTGATGAAAGTCGAAGCGCTTTCGGTACTTCTCGTGCATACCACCAACAGTGCGCAGCTTTATCTCGTATTTGCCGGCGGGAATTCGCGTCTTGCCAGCGACCTTGATATCTCTGTGTTCGTCTTCGAGCGTAAAGCAGCGGAAATTCTGGTTGTCCTGCTCGGAGCCAGCCATCAATAGGCCTAGTGTGCTGTTCTCTTGGCTAGAGAATCTGAACAGTTTGTAAGTGAAATCTGTCACTTAGGCCGACCCTTATACAATGAGTAAGCAAACGTCCCAAAAGCAGCCACGCCGCCAATAAATATGCCAAAATTGGCAAATATCTGGGCTAACTCAGACCAGTGAGACATGTCTAACGTCAGTCCAGCAAACACCGTACCGCCACCCGCTACACCGCTAACCTTTATCAGCATGTCTTGAGCCGATCCATGGGGTATGTGTTGGATTAACTCTTGGATAGTCATCGCGTCTCGTTTCATATTTTCCGTATGTTCAAAAAAAAGCCCCAACCCGTTACAGGTTGAGGCAATGTTACTACTCTAGGAGAGGTACTACGTTTAAACACGCATAAAAAAACCCCGATCTATTGCTAGAACGAGGTTTTAATGCGTTACGATGGATTCTAACCTAGGAATCCCACGTCAGCACAAACGATACTTTGAGTGGGATTTAAAATCAAGATATTTATTACATGTATTTATAAGCTGCTCCCAAGTAGTACTCATACTTCAAAATCTCTGCTTCTAGCACCTTGTAACCCGCGTTGACTCTGTCTCTAAATCGCTGAATAGCCTTGCCCCTCTCTGGATCATCAAAAGGCAGTGGGAATCCAATAGCTTTGAGCCTGTCAGCATCCGTATAGGTATGCCCTGTAGCCCCATTCAACCCATTGTAATAGTGTCTAGCAAGTAGGGATTGGACCTTGGAAGCGTTCTTTTCCTCGCCAAGTAGCTGATAAATTACTGCTTTGATCTTTTTCAGCTCATAATGTATTGCCGGCACACCCTCTATAGCGACAATCATAGTAAGGTTCGACTGATCTCCGCCGGTAAACTGAGGTATATCACCTTGATAGTCAATTAACTTAGCCATCATGGATTCAGCCTCCCAACCAGCTTGATCGCCTTTGTACTTATTGGTCATGTCGACCAAGAAGATATCGATTAACTTATCAATGCGCTCTCTGGACATTCTTACACCTCAGTTAATTGCTAAGTCTCTAATATCTGTATGCCATGAAAAAACAACATCATCTTGCGCTTTAACACGTAATCAGCCGTTCTAAAGCCTTTCGTGTCCTCGACAATCTCTTTGCCACCAGACTCATAGACAAAGTCAGCAACGTACTTAATCTGGCGCTCGATCAGCTTATTCGAATCATCACGCTGGGCCTCAATAAGCACATAAGGCACTTGCTCGCGTAGGTTTTGGATCTTGCCGGCCCTTTGCAATAACTGAAGATCAGCAGACCGCCTAGCCTCTTTCTTCGAGGCGTGTTTGCCGGTTCTCTTAGCCCCGTATTTATTCTTAATCATCTGCGCGGGGAATCCATTATTGCGTCCATCACGTCACTATCGAATGGTATCGTCACGCCTAGCTCGATCATGTTCAGACACATTTTTTTAAACAGGTCTTGCTGGTACCCATACTCAATCGCAAAGCGCTTAGGCCAGTGTGTGACGTTGGCAAAGTGATTGCTGTGCACATCGTGATACCTGATTGCCAGCGGTAAAACGTACCAAGGGCCGATCAATACCTTGTTGTGCTTGTAGGTGCGCCCCATAACGTGATGAACCTGTATGCGGCTCTCTCGGCTTACTACGCATCCATAGTCAGCGACAATGCCTAGCCAGTCCTTTTGGGCTTTAGCGGTCATAGAGCAAAGCCCTCGCTTTTCAATATTGCTCTACCAATTAGTTCAGGAATTTGAGGAACGACAGCGTTGCCTAATCCTTTAAGGCGGTGTGACCTATCGGGTACCCCATTAGTAATTCTACAAATTGTGGGTTTAACTGCGCCGTGGTCTGGGAAACCGCAAAAGCATCTGGCAAGGAGTTCGTTCCATCCCGCCCTGCCGCCTTTAAAGACTCTAGGCTCCTCGCTCCCTTGTAGTCCCTGGTTGTTGGCGTTGGATACATCAATTGCTTTACTTTTTGTTCCAGCGTTGGCCTGTAATTGTCCGAGGCTCTCCCGCCTATTTTGTTTGCCCTTGGGGTAGGCAACAATCCAGACCCTATCTCTGTGATGGTGCGCGCCAAGTTCGGAAGCTGGCATACAATGCCATTCCGCATCATACCCGACCTCGGAAATGTCCCAGAGAACTCGCTGAAACCATCGCCCATTGTCTCCACTAAGGAGCGCTGTGACGTTTTCAAAGATTGCGTAATCGGGTCGAATTTCCCCAAGTAAACGGGCGCACTCTGACCACAAGCCGCTGCGGGTTGCTGAGCTAATGCCTTTTTGCTTTCCTGCAACGCTAATATCTTGGCATGGGAACCCTCCGGTAATGACATTGGGAAAAATCCCATCTGCTGCGAGTTGCTTTCTTGTGACATTTCTCACGTCCTCATAAATGGGTACATCGGGCCAATGCTTTTTCAATACTTGCTGTGGAAACTTCTCAATCTCGCAAAACGCCACCGTCTTAAAGCCTCCTGTTCTCTCAAGCCCTAAACTAAATCCACCTATGCCGCTAAACAGATCAAGAACTCTCAGCATCAGTTAAAACTCATCATCTGATTAACCGCATTCTCTGCCTGTTCCTCAGTCATGCCAGTGACCTTCGATAGCACTAAATTCCAGCAGACGTTAAACACTGAGCGATAAATCTTGTTGAACTCGATTTCGTCTAAGCTGCCGAATGAGATCGACTTAGCCTCGTATCTGACTTCATTTTTCACATTCACCACCAATGTGCGGTGCCCAGCCATAATCTGAACGTCTTTCCTAAATCTCTCAAAGTCCTTAACCGGTTCGCCAAACTTGCTGTTTTCTTCGGTCTTCTCAGGCTCCCAATAGTCAAAAGCCAGATTGAGCAATGCAAAGAACTTAGCGTGGAACTCAGGGTTTCTAGGCTGCGTAATCTTCGCTGATACGATGGCGTAATTCTTAACCTTGTGTAGAATCTCAGCATCGTCAGCAAAGGCCGGTGATAGATTGCCACCTGGTTGCTTAATCATTCGTATCTCAGCCATTGGCAGCATCACTCGCAGATTTGGATATAAGCCTAAGCCGCCGTCTTAAAATTCTGTTCTGCTCTTTTAGCGAGTCCTGAACCACGTACAGCTCGGCTACCAGTTTTCTAGTCGGCACCAACATGTAAGCGCGTTCCTTCCGTGGGCCTTCGTCACCATCAACGATAACGTCTTTGAGACCCCTGCGAAGAAACTGCACTGCTCTGTCGTATTGCTGGACTGTGTGATCTTGAGGCATGTGTTTCCCGCGGTACCTAAAGGCCAGTTTCAGCGCGTAGTTTGGCTATGCGCGCTCGCTTCTCTTCGGTTGATAACTTAGTGCCGGCCGCTTGCTCAAGCAGCTCAACCGATGGAACCGACAATTCAACTCCAGCTAACACTTGCTCAACTCGCTTTGCGTAATTAGCAAAAAATGCTTTGCGGGTTTTATCAGCCGATTGTGATCGCAGCTCGAACCAGCCCGTATCGGCCCCAGCTTGGTAAACAGCAGCATGACTCCACTTGTTGCACTGCACTGGGTAATACGCCTTACACGCCTCCATGAACGCAGCTTCAGGATCAGGCAAACCAAGCGTTGCATGATCTGGATTACACAACTCTCGAAAGGCCGGTGTCGAGAAAAAGCCCGTAAAATCCTTGCAGCGATCAAGCGCATGGGCAATCTGTGAATCGCTCTTGTCCAAAAGATCACGGCAAAAACTATTGAATCGAGAGCTGCCATGGGGGTCATGAACTAATTGCTTTCTTTTCAATTCCGTCCAAACCCGAGCCATTAGCGAAGCCCGTGCTAGGCTCGATTCCGAGGCTTCTGAGATATGCGGCCTCGTCATCGTCGGTTTGCTCACTTCGAGATTTTTTAACAGGGTTGTTGCTGATTGCATTTCGGTTCTCCCGATTTTGTAGCCAGTCAAATTTGAATGTTTGCCAGTTAGCCTCGATTGCGACAGTCAGGCAGTAATCAACCGTGTAACCGCTCTCGATTGCAATTTGTAATTGTTTACCAAGTTGGTTAATCACGGTTTGCGACCAAGGGGCTCGCTTTGCTTTTCGCACTTTGCTGAAATCTTCCCAAACCTGTTTTGTTGGAAACTCATTCCATGAACTGAAATCAAGCTGCGGTAAATAACTCGCGCTAACTACTGGTCTGTTCTTTGTCTGTTCAATGGTCTGTTCTTTGCGAGTGACCGGTTTGGTCACTGTTGAGGTGACCGGTTTGGTCACTGTAGATTGACCGGTTTGGTCACCGTTACCGAATCGGTCACCGTTACCGGTTTGGTCACTGTTGTTTACATCAATACCGTGACTTAACCGGTCACTGTTGTTTTGGTGTTTTTGTTCCAATTCTTCATTATCTACAGTGACCAGTTCGGGCACTGTTATGCGGTATTCTGTTGATTTGGAAAATCCACCTTTCCCAGTTTTTTGAATCCAGCCAAGGTCAACCAGTTGCCTAGTTACTCGACTAATAACTGTAATTTCATAGCCGCATCTTTCAGCAATTTTCTCGCGTTTTGGCCAAACCAGATTCGTATCTTTATTTCGAAACGAAAGCAGAGTGATTAACACCCTGATTTGCATTTTGGACAGTCTCGAGTCCATGCAGACCTCAATAGGAACCATGGCGAATTGAGTCAAGCGGATACCTTCTTAATCTTAACCATGCGCTCAACAGACCTAGCCAAGTAATGAGATCGAAGAGAAGCGTCTAGGATAGGGCCAGTGATAGTTCGATTAAGGGGGGTAGATTGCATTACTAATCAGCCTCCCGAAGTTGCGCATCAATTTCAGCTTTTAACTTCAAAAGCTCTTCACGGTTTCGCTTTTTCTTGAGGATGTGCTTAAAAATTAGGAAGTGAACCCAACCAATATCGCCAAAAATCTCTGTGTGCTTTTCAGCATCGCGCAGAGTCAGCATGGTGTTGTTTGATTCATTGAGCTTGTGGCTGTACTGAGAAGGCGACATGTCCATTTCCATGGCCTGAACGCCTAATTTAATAGCTCTACCAGTATCATCCTTGATTAACCTAGTGCGATGAGCGAAGTATTCTTGAACACTTTCAAACGCATCAAACTCACTAGCATCAAAATTTAATGTGATTTGTTCCATCTTTCGGTTTACACCTCTTTACTTGCCTTTACAGCCAGAATTCAACGTAAATAAAAACCAGCACTAAGGCTGGTAATTTTTAAGCTGCGCTTTTTTCTTTAGCCGCGCTAAGCAAGGAGACAATGGACATGCCAAGATCAAAACTTGGGTTCTTTATTGAGCCGGTACTTATTCGGCTAATTGTCTCCTGGGTAGTTGATGTGCCCATTTTTGAAAGCTCATCAACAATTTGGGGCTGGTTAAATCCCATGCTATTTAGTTCTAAAAGTGCTTGTTTTGGAGTCACCACGGCTTTTCTCTTTAAAATGGTTGGGAGTCGATAATGGCTAATCATACGCGAGTGTATTATTTAATTCAATACCCGCCCGTATGTAGCTTTCAGATAGGATACGCCGCATGAAACGAGACTTTTATGAAACGCTGAAAGCCTTGTGCGATCGCGTGGGTTCGGAATACCGAAAAAATAACGGCGCACTGAACGTCACCGCGCTGGCCAAAGCTCTACGCATACACCAGCCTACCCTCACGAGAATGCTAAACGGTCAAAGCAAAGAGCCAGCAAGTGAAAATGCTGTAAAGCTGTGCCGGTTTTTTAGCGTGGACAGAGATCAGTTACTAGGCAATAAGCCTATACCCGATCTTGATGATGGCAAGGTTAGCAATAAATCGATGTCATACAACGAGAATTTCGACAACAATGTGATCCCTTACCATTCCCATGTGCGAAAAATCCCGCTAATATCCTTTGTCCAAGCAGGGAGCTGGGGTGACGTGGAAAATCCATACGAACTTAACGACGCTGAAGATTGGATAAGCTGGCCTCTCAAAAGCAGCAAATACGCTTACGCGGTAAGAAACTCGGGACTTTCAATGTTTAACCCTCGTACGGGTGAAGGTTATCCCGATGGTTGCATACTTAAAATGGAACCGGAGGACATCAAACCTGCCGTAAATGGTAGTGATGTGATAGTAAGAACCCCCGATGGTAAAGTCACTTTTAAACAGCTACAAATAGACGGTGGCGAGAAATATCTTCAAGCGATAAACCCAGATTGGCCCGAAAGAATTATTAAAATCCCCGAAGATTCCGTAATTTGCGGGGTTTGTGATGGGTACTTTATGAGGAGCGGGAAATGAAAAAACTGTTATTAGTATTATTTTTGATGCCTTCTTTAGCTTTTGCCGCTGGTCCTTACGATGGTATCTGGCAGTCTAGCAACACCGGTTACACAATTGTTAATCAGAACGGAAACCGCATCATAGCCACGAGCATAAGCCTGAGTGATGGAAGGTTCACAATCTTTGGCGGTGAGATCGAAGGCAGCACTCTTAGTCTTGGCTCTATCATTGGAGACGCCACCTCAGAAATGAATATTGTGTTTGAAAGCCCCACCAAAGCTACAGCTCAAGTAGTGTCATGCGTACCTAATCCAGGCTTTATCTGCCTATTCTCCCCCGGCCTTACTATCGTCTTCAACAAGGTATTTTAACCTCAGCATTGATAACCAAACCCGCTTAGTGCGGGTTTTTTATAACTATGTAAAAAATAATACGCACGTGTATTGACTTTAATAATACGCGCCCGTATTCTTAGGTCCAAGCACTTAATAACCCAATCCCAATAACGGGCTAATAGGAATAGATATGAGAGACATAAGCAAAGAAGAGCTAGACCTTATTCTGGATAAGCACGACATGTGGCTGAAAGATGAAGATGGCGGGGAAAAAGCCAACCTGAGCTCTGCCAACCTGAGCTCTGCCAACCTGAGCTCTGCCAACCTGCGCTATGCCAACCTGAGCTCTGCCAACCTGAGCTCTGCCAACCTGCGCTATGCCGACCTGCGCTATGCCGACCTGCGCTCTGCCGACCTGCGCTCTGCCTACCTGAGCTATGCCGACCTGCGCTCTGCCGACCTGCGCTCTGCCTACCTGCGCTCTGCCGACCTGCGCTCTGCCTACCTGAGCTATGCCGACCTGAGCTCTGCCACCGGCCAATACTACATAACCCAACGCTCGGACGGTTATCAGTTCTTTTTAGTCTTGGACGAATCCGGCTCTTGGATGATTCGCGCTGGTTGTCGGTACAAATCAATTCAAAGCTATCGCGATCATTTAAGAACTTACGACTGCGAAGACAAGAAAATAGAAACGACACTTATTCTTGATTTTGCAGAAGCGAAGTTAAACGCGATCCCAAAACAAGAAGAGCAAGCCGCCTAAATTCACTAACGGGTACTAAGCAGGTAATTGGAAATGACAGATTTAGCGATAGTAAGCCAAGGCGCAAAGAGCATCACAGCGCAGATCAGGCGCAAGCCTATGGAAGTCATCAGCGACTTTCTACGTGGCCAATCAGATTGCAGAAATGGCAACCCTCACCTATCAGGCCAGAGCCATGACTATGACCGTGGTTATTCAACACAGTATCAAATTGAACAGATTGCATCGGAGCAAACACGATGATTTGCGAAATCCAAAAGAAGCTCAAAGCGCCTAAAGGCCAAACAAACACCTTTGGCGGTTATCAGTACAGGTCATGTGAAGACATTGTTGAAGCCGTGAAGCCCCTTTTGTTTGAGCACGACTGTCACCTGACTCTCTCGGATGAAATGGTGTGCATTGGTGACCGCGTTTATGTGAAAGCCACGGCAACCATCAAGAAAGGCTCAGAGGTCATTGAGACAGCTCACGGCTGGGCCAGAGAGGCGTTAAGCAAGAAAGGCATGGATGAGGCTCAAGTAACTGGTGCGGCCAGCTCTTACGCTCGTAAGTACGCCCTGAATGGCCTGTTAGCAATTGATGACACCAAAGACGCTGACACCATGGACAACTCTTCTCATGGTCAACCGGCAGCGCAATCAACTCAGCAACCATCACAACAACCCGTGTCAGACGATGACAAGCCTTGGTTCAGTGATGACGATCTGGCCAGCATGAAACCCAACATGATTGCAAAGATTCAGAGCGGAGAGCGAACGCCTGCAGACATTGTAAAAAACCTTCGCAATAGTTTCAAAGTAAGCAAAAAAATGGCTGAACAAATTGAGAGGTTAGCAGCATGAGCGAAACACTATTTCACATAACTAAAGACTTAGTCGAGTTGCAAGAATTGGCAAACGAGTCTGACGGTGTTGATGAAACCTTAATGCAAGCCTATGTCGATACGATGGAAGGTTTGCAGCTTAGTTTTGAAGAAAAAGCCCAGAGCATAATTAACATTTCCAAAAACGTCACTGCAAACATCGGCTCGATAGACGCTGAGATTAAAAGGCTTCAGGCCAAGAAATCCTCGATACAGCAAAAAGACGAATGGTTTAAAAACAAGCTCCGCCAGAGTATGCGCGAAACCGGCATTAAGAAAATTAACTGCCCGTTGTTCTCAATCACTTTGGCCGCTCCAACATGGAATGCTGAAATTATTGATGAAAGCGTATTACCAGAACACCTCTATGAAGTTGAAACCAAGATCAAGCCGAACAAGGCCGAAATTGCTAAGCGACTTAAAGCGGGCGAGAAGATAGATGGCGCGCACCTTGTTGAATCTAAGCAGCGGTTATTAATCAAATGAACCAGTCAGCCATGTTTGATAACGAAGGCCATGTGCTTAGAGATCACGGCATAAGCCTAGCTACTTCTAAGGCTGACTCGGTAGAGCCTAACTGGAGCGATCAAGCAGCCGAGCTAATGCTTAAATTTTTAGACCACTGGCAGTTTAACGACTTTACCGCCGAGGAAGCTCAGTTGTGGATGAAGGAAAAAGGGCTTAACGAGCCAGCGTCATCGAATGCTTGGGGCGGTGTGATCTTACGCTTATCCAAGCGAGGCCAGATTAAGAAAGTCGGCATTACCAATGCTAAACGAAAGTCATCACATGCTAGGCCTTTGGTGGTTTGGCGCAAAGTTGGAGCGTAGCCATGGAGTTTTATCAGCACCTACAGGAAATGGTTAGAGAGTTTGGCGTTAATGAGCTGGCTGAATTTGAGTCAGATCGAAAGCTACAGTCTGCCCTCTTGCTTATCTACATCGACCATAACTGGGACGAGTATTACGACATTATGACCGATGTGCAATTGGATCATAAGGCAGCTATCAGGGAGCGAATCAGGGCTCATGCGGACAGCTCACCAAGAATCGATCAGATACTAGATAACTCTCTAGCAGCAACATTTAACTATGACGTGATTAAACGCATTGTGGCTGATTTTGAGGGCTACTGGCTAAGCGGTGATGACGACGAGGTCTTACCCTTTGCTGATTACGAATGGCGGCTTAGAACGTCCTGTACTGGCGAGTGTGGTCTATGCCTTCGGTGCATGAATACAGAAGCAAGAGTAAGTGAATATCAATCAGAGGTGGCGTGATGATTATCTATCGAATCAAAGAAAACTGGTTTATCGGGAAAGCAGGAAAATTGGTTTTCTTCGCGCAAAACGAAATTTGTTTGATGCGTAAATACCGAGCGCATTTAGAGCGGAACCAGCCTAAGCCTATCGACCCCGAGCGAGTAGCAGCGAAGATCATCCGATTTGAAGATTATTTTAAACCAACGTATCCAGGTGCCGCATGATTTTAGTAACACCACTCCAGTGCAAGATTCTTGATGAGATCGGCAAGCACAACGGCATCTCCTCAAAAAATATTGCCGAAAGCATTAAAGGTGTTGCGATAAGCGTAAGGGTAAATCTTGGGCTGCTGCAAAAACAAAATCTTGTTGCTAAGCATGGGTCAAAGCACAACATGACTTGGACGCTTTCTGGCCTTGAATATCAGCTTGCTAACAAAAAGCGCCCAGAGAAATGTGTGGGAAAAATGCAGATCACGGAAGACATGCTTCCTAAGTGGCCGGTTCCACCATCCGTGGTAGTTCGTGCTCAAGAACACTATCCATCCTATCGAGGTTAGCCATGATCTGTGTTATCGAACGAGAGGCAAAGGTTGTTTGGGGAGTTGGCAGCAACGAATCAGAAGCCATGGCAGATGCTAAGAACGAAGTCACTAGTAAATCATTCAAGGTCGATGAATCTGTCTTTGAGATTGCTCAGATCAATGATAGCGCAAATTTAAATGACTGTGGCTACTCACTTTGGGAACACGTCATATTGCCAGAAACAAAATTAGAACCATCACAGCAAGCATTATTCTAGGAGTCACTATGATCAACCTTACCGAACAGCAAGAAAAGTTTAACGCAGTCTTTGAGCTATTAGAGTGCGAGTGTGATCAAGGCTATATCTGCCCTCCCTGTGAGCTGGATCAGATATTCACAGAGACAGCGGAAATGTTTAAGCGGGAAATGGCTGTTGGCGATCCTGAGAACTTGCTGGAGAAGGTTTACTTCCCCGGCACTACTGATTCGCTGGATGCTTTGAGCATTAAAGCGGCATAAGTTTATGGGGCATACCTTGAGGCTCACGACCGCTTTTCTGGGCTTTCTAACGAGAGTCTAGGAGTCTAAGGCTATGCCCCACCCTTTTATGGAGCTGACGTTGTTGGAGCTGTGACGATAAGAGCAGTGCTACAGACTATAAGCGGCTCCACCCTAATTGATAAGGAGTTAATGATGCCAACAGGATACACAGCAAAATTATGTAAAGAAGACCAAAGCTTTGAAGAGTTTGCGCTTGAGTGTGCCAGAGCTTTCGGGGCAACCGTAACTATGCGAGACGAACACACTGGCGTAGATATTCCAGAGTTTGAGCCAACTACATATCACGCGGAAGAGCTACAAAAGGCCATAGCAAAGAAAGCAGAAATCTTGCAAATGACCGATGATCAGTGTCACGAAATGGCAATTGCTGATTACGAGAAAGAGCGTAATAGCTGCGAAAGTTGTATTAAAAAATGCGAAGAGATAAAGGCTAGGCTTACGGGCATGTTAAAGCGGGTTGAGCAATGGGAATCGCCTTCTTCGGATCACGTTGAGTACCGTGAATTCATGTTAGACCAGCTTAGACAAACAATTAATTTTGATGGAGACGCTAAGTATCACAGAGAGCGATTAGCAAGCTTAAAGCAGCCAAGCGGAAACGGGTGGCGAAATACCTCTCTCGAAAAGGCTGATTGGAATATTGAGTACCACACTAAAGAAAACGAAAAAGAAATTAGTCGAGTCGCAGAGCGAAATAATTGGGTTAGGCAGCTTCGAGAAAGCTTAAAGCCTGAGCGCGTTTAGCCACCCTAACGAGGAAAGACGATGAATAACAGATTCACAATTAAACATGAGCCTAACTGCCATCCAGAATATTTAATACTGGATTCTCAAAAAGAAGATGGGTTAGGTATCTGCGGCTGCGGGATAAAAGCCGATGCTGAATTTGTCTTAGCCGCCCTAAGCAGCCAGTGGGTTAGTGTGGATGATAAGCCTTTGCCAGAAAAAGATGGTGACTATTTGTGCAAGGTGGATTGCGCCGGCCACTTATCATATGAGCTTTACACTTTCCGAACCATGTGGAGAACTTTTTGTGCCTATCAAATCATAGCGTACCAAGCCGAACCCCTCCCACCCATAGAGCAGGAGCCTAGCAAGTGAGCGCATTAGAAGACTGGAAAGACCCTCTTGGCTGTAGACATGTAAGCCTAGCTGAAGACGTTGTATCTGAGCTTGAGCAGCAAAACGCCGATCTACAGCGCCGACTAGACCTAGCCCACGAAGGCATGGCTAAGCGCACAGCAGGCGAGTGTACTTGTCCGAAATCTAAGGGTAGTGATAGTCATTTCCCCGGCTGTCCGATGATAGATAAAAATAGGATAGCGGAGCTTGAGGCTGCTAGTGAAACTAAATATCAGGAAAATCTCTATAAATTTTCAGCGATGGCAATGCAAGGTTTTATTGCTTGTCGCCAAACAGACCATAAAACGACAGCTAAAGAATCGGTTATGTATGCTAGGTCTCTGCTATTAGAGCTGGAGTTAGAAGATCAGCGGAGCACGCTTTGGGAAGAAGGTGATATTCAGTAACAAGAACACCCAGTTAGCCAAAACGAAGGAGAATTAAGTTGAGTAAATTAGACCAAGCAGCGGAGACGTTGAGAGAAGCCAGATTAACCATCAAAGGGTTAAGCAAAGGTCAAGATGCGGCCATATTGGAGGCTTTGCTTCAAATGAATATAGCTGTGGACAAAATAGAACAGCTTGAGGAGCGCATAAAAAAACTTGAGTACGCGGGTTATTTATTAGCTGATTGGATGCCTACTTTAAATGTATTTACTGGGTTTGCTAGATGCTCTGCTTGTAACCTTACAGTAGAGCAAGTTGGCTTAACTGAAGGGGAAAAATTTCCACATAAAGAAAACTGTCCGGCTTTAGTATTCCAACAACCAGCCAGCGGAGCAACAGAATGAGTGAAGAGCGCAAAAGGTTTTATGTCTTCGATTCTAAAGGCTTCTCAATCGTTGTTGATAGAATTGGGCCTATGGGCGTTATGACAGGCAACGAAGTGGACGAGGAAGGATTAGAGTGGATAGCAAAAGCCCTAAATGACGCTCACGAAGGTGATAAAGACAAACGCATAGCGGAGCTTGAGTCAAGAATCCACGAAGCCAAAGAAGTCTACACCGGCATGGAAGGTGTTACTCCTGAAACTGATCTGGAAAAGTATTTAATGCGAGTGCTGGATCAGATGTACGAGGAGCTGAGAGAGACTTGTACCGTTTGTGGCGGCACGGGCATAAATCCCTTAGGCGTAGTATGGGAGGGGATAAATGTTACCTGCATTGGGTGTACGGATGAAACAGACAGCGGGGTGAGTGATGAAAGCACCAACAATTAGAAGTCTTTTAACAGCAAAGCTAGGTAGCGGCTGGATTGACGATGAAGTGTACGGCAGACCTGATGGCAAGGAGCCTTGTCCTGTTTGCGGTAAATTATTACAGGGTATGCAAGGCGTTGAAGATCACAGCAAGAAAGTTCACCCAACCACCAAGCCAGTTAGCAGCGGGGGTAGATAATGAATAATAAATTAACAGCAGACCAAGAGGCGCTGCTCCACAACCTTTTGTTAAAAGAAATCGGCTACGTTGAGTCGGTAAAAGCATGTACGCAATGCAAATATCATTCTACCAAAGATGAGGGCTTTCACCATGTGTGCAATTTGTTTGGTGATTCTCTTAGCTTCCCTTTGGTAATAAGCGGGACAGCTCATTGCGATAACTTCACCTCTTTAACCATGGAGCCAGTTAGCAGCGAGGGTAGATGATGTACAGATTTAAATGGTACAGAAAGCTAAGGGGCGGCCATTGGATTTATTACATTAACAGCGGTTGGCACAAGGTTTCTAAGTTTACCTATCAAGTCGAAGTTTGTTACCGCATGAGCAGCCCCGAATGGTCTTTTGAGAACTACACAGATTTACCAAAGCCAGTTAGCCAATAGGAGGCAGTGATTGTGAAGTTAAGCGAAAAACGAAGCTCAGAGCTATATAGCGCAATTCGTGAGCCAATTATTGACTTGAGGATTCACACCCAAAACCATGCGCCAAACGCGGAAAAAATGGATGAATTGCTATTCAAAGTTGAGCAGCAAATTTGGCGCAATGTTGAGAAAGCCCTGAACCTTAAAGACTAGCCAACAAGAGGAAGCGATTGTGAGTGATTACTGGAACACGCCACTGAGCGAGCAGATAAAAAGAAATAGATACTTGAATGCGCCCAAAGATGAACAGGTTGAATTTTTGGCGCACTACAAAATGACTCCGCCACAAGCCGAAGCAATGCCTTTTAGAAAACTAAATTGCATGTGGGATTCTTTTTGCAGATTTGTTAAGCCGCATAACCAATGACCAACAAAGTATCCAGACAAGAGCTATTGGAAACAATGGGCTATCAGAGAGAAGTATAGCGAAATGGACAAATACAGATTGCTTAATAAACACGCTGATTTGACAGGATATACCGTCAAGGCTTTGCAGCGGAAGATTGAGGACGGTGTTTGGATGTGCGGACGGGAATACATATACTCACCAGACGGACGGATTCAAGTCATTATCGAGGGATACAATCAGTGGGTAGAGAGAGAAAGGTCACGCTCCGAGCGAGGGAGAGGTCAATCCAGTTCGTCTTCTACTGGCAGGGAAAGCAATGCTTTGAGTCGTTAAAGCTACCCCCTACGCCTAGAAACATGAAAGCCGCTGAACGTATGGCCGGGCAAATTAAAGAAGATTTAGAACGCAACTGTTTTGACCTTGGAGAGTATTTTCCAGAAAGCTCAAACATTAATCAGATTGAAGCAGGAAGGCCAAGAGACTTTAAAGCCTTATCGGAAAAATGGCGCAAGCAGTTAGAGCTAAGCAAAGCGTCGACACGCAAATACAAATCGGCTTTAGATGTTTTTTGGCTACCGAGATGGGCAGATCGAGATTACCGCTATCTGTCAGCAGGAGAGATTCAAGAGGCAATAGCGAGTATCGAGTGGGGATCTGTTAAACATAGAAACGGTTGCATAACACCGCTAAGAGCTATGTTTGATTTCGCTAAAGAAGCTGGCTGGATTTCAGTCAATCCAATGCTAAAGATCAAGCACATTAAGCCTCAGAAGCCGCCACCGGAGCCGCTAGAGCCTAAACAAGTAATCAAGGTGCTGGAATGGATAAAAGAGAATCGAGGCGAACATTGGGAAACACATTACGGCTTTCGGTTTTTTTCAGGTGCAAGACCAGGGGAGATATTCGCATTACTTCCCGATGATGTTGATTGGCAAACGGACACGGTAAGCATTGTTAAAACTCAGGCACAGGAAGGACTCAGGGACTTGACCAAGACATCCGAGGCAAGAGACATAGAATTAAACGAGTATTCAGAAAGCTATCTCAGGAAGGCGCTAGAGACTAAAGGAGAAACTGTTTTCTGCTTTGAATCTGGCAAGCGAATAACTCAGGGAAACATGACTCGTGAGGTTTGGAACGCAGCATTGAAGGCGCTGAAGATTAAGCACAGGTCGTCATACAACACGCGCCACACCTGTATCACGATGAACATAATGGCCGGAGCTAATATCTTCTGGCTGGCTAAGCAGATGGGAACATCCGTACAGCTAATTGAGAAGACTTATGCCAAGTGGATTAGGAAAGTGGCCCGAGATCGAGAGAGCGCAAAATTAGGCAAGTATTTAACGGAAATAATGCCATAACTATGCTGGCATAAGGATTTAAGATATAATGTATACTAATTTCAATTACTTAGATGGTGCGGACGGGGAGACTTGAATGGAAAACTTCAATAATCCCGATAGTCTACA
>CAYGRT010000030.1:0-12058 GCA_964352355.1 uncultured Pseudohongiella sp.
GAGATGTCCCGAACTGCCTGTGACGAGTATTTTCAATGTAATGACCTGAAGCTATATTACAGATGCGCTACAGTGCTACAGGGGACACTAATAGTTTAATAGCTTAAGAAGGTTGATTGCTCAATATTGCGAGCTGATCTCATGACAAGCAAATTGTGCGGTTAAACTATTAAGCTATTAGTGTCCCCTAAATTCCATATCTTCCGGAGTGTTGTAAGCGATTAAGTGACGAAAAGTAGGGTTGCTACTGCTGCGCGTTTCAATTTGACGATGATAATTTTGTAGAGTGGGCCGGCAATAAAATACAGTATTGCAGTTTATCGCTAGCCCACAAGTTGCGAGTTTATCCTGAGTTGGAGCTCAGTTATTTGGCAGGCTTAAATGCCAGTAATACATTTCCTGCTACCTGACTGAATGTTCCGTAACCAGACCCTACAAACACCATGCCAGACCCAGCTGCTATAGAATGGCTGTCGATGGATCCTCCGTAACCCTCCACGCCATTAACAGTGTCAAAGTCTTGCGCCGTGTCATATTGAAACAAAATTTCACCCGTGTCGGAGTTGAATACGAATAGGCGGCCATCGAGCCCTCCGGTTATTACTGCGCCATCTACTGACAGTGGCGTCGCTGAAAAACCATAAAGTGACTCACAGCGTCTTAATCTGTCGGTGCGCTCATCGCCGCAAGATGGTTGCACCTCATATGACCAACTAGGTTCTCCTGAACCAATAAAATAGGAGTAGATTCCTGGCCGTGCGCGTTCCGCTCTGGTGCCGGGGTCATTGATAGTCATAAAAGCGCGCTCGGAATCGGTGGCGATGCCCCAGTGATTTCCTCCGAGTGCTGTCCCTTCCCCTACTCGTTGATTCCAAATCAGTGCGCCTGTTGTTGGATCAAGAGCCCATAGGTCGCCAGACTTTTGGCCCGCGATCAGAAGTTCGCGACCATCCGATTCAACTAAGACAGCTGGCCCGCCAAAATCGAAATCCACAGAATTGGTGTCGGCCAAAATTATGCAATTGGGGCCATTGGCGCTGCAACCGAAGTTCCACATATCATTTGCTAAAGCTTGAAAAACCCAAATCTCCTCACCGGTATCTAGGTTTAAGGCGATTACTGCATCACTCGTCCCTGTGGTGGGGTGGGATGTATTTTCGCCGGTAGTCACATAGATTTGATTGCGTGCTGCATCAATAGTTGGCGTTGTCCAGATAGGCGCACCAGATGGTCCGCGCTGTTTAACGCCTGTCGCACTGACTGCGCCGGTGTATTCTGCGGCTGGCATAGTATGGTATTCCCACAGCTTTTCGCCGGTACGAACATTAAGCGTAGTAACAGCGCCATGATTTTCGCAGCATTCGTAATTCGGATTACCGCCGGTGATCACTCCAGAACCTGACACGGGTACGATTAATTTGTCTTCATGTATAACGGGAGTGCCAGTCAGCATTCCCTGGTTTCCGGATGCTTGGCCGCTAGCAACCCAGTTCCTTTCGCCAGTTTCTGCCTTGATGGAATGAATCATGCCTCGCCCATCGCTAAATAGCAGTGTGGGCACATCGTCGATGACCCCATAGGCCATAGAAGAGCGCAGGCGAGTATCGGCGTCATAAACCCATTTAGCACAGCCGCTATTAGTGTCCAGCGCAAAAACGTGACCGGTGTCGGTGGAGGAATAAAAAATTGTTGAGCCAATGATAACTGGCGCGGCGCGAAGGCTAGAGGTTTCGGGAAAGGCTATCGCCCAAGCTAATTCCAAATTAGGCATATCTGAAGTGACAAGCCCAGCCTGAGCTGAATCTAAATGGCGAGGATTGTTGCCGTCGCTGGCTGTGTAGGTAAAAGAAGGCGATTGGCTTAAATCGACAGCCCGATTGTCCATAGCGCACATACTTGCATCGATCCAATCTACGGTTTCTTCAGCATCGCTGGGTGCTTGCGCCATCGCCTGCTGAGTTAAGATAAAAGTCATGATAAACAATGGGTTATAGCGTAAAGAGGATTTAATTTTTGCTCGAACTTGGGGGTAAAAAAACATAAAAAGTGCCTGTATGGATGTAAGTTGGTGATTCCGATTCAACAGCATGGGCGGATCTGCGAACCAACCAGTGTGGAGACCTAAATTCAATACCAAAAATACAATAGTTACAGCCATTGTGCGAACCAATTCGAGGTAGATGGACTTTTTCACTAGTCGTATTCCCAAGAATCGCTCATCATCGAGGACTGGAGTATTGCCAACAGGTGGCGCTATGGTGGTTGCTGCTTAGAAGCCGGCCACTTAACTGAGAAAATCATGCTTGCACGGCGCCTCTCAACCCATTCTGTCCGGTCATTAGTGCTATGCTTTTGAACTTCAATAAGAGGTGTTTAGGGTAATCTGCGAGCCCTCCTACTGACGCGATGCCAATCGAAAGAATCTTGCATATAGAAAAGCTTCGAGGAATTTCAATTCTTCTCGTAGTGCTTTTTCACCTCGAGATTCCAGGATTTCAACTCGGGTACTTGGGTGTAGATATCTTTTTTGTCATTAGCGGCTTTCTAATGGCGAGACTCTATGGCGATATGAAGACCTTCACTCAGGTGAAACAGTTTCTCTGGCGCCGCTGTCTGCGCATTTTGCCAGCATATTATGTGGTAATTATCCTCACAGTTATCGCCAGTATCTTCCTTGTTCTGCCCCATGAGATGCGCATGGTGATGGAGCAAAGTCTTTGGTCGGCATTTCTAGTGCCCAATGTTGGGTTTTGGCAGAGTGCTGCTTACTTTGACTACACGCTCTTCAGGCCACTGCTAAATCTTTGGTCCCTTGGGGTAGAAATACAGTTTTACCTATTGTTGCCACTGTTTCTGCTAATCCAATCGCGATCGCCCTTGTTTTTAGCGGTTATTGTCGCGTTATCATTTATTGAGTTTTGGCTGCTCGGTGTAATAGACCCAAAAACCGGCTTCTTTCTTATTCCTGCCCGCATCTGGGAGTTCATGTTGGGGTTTTATGTCGCCCAGCAAGCTCATCGCTACCGGGTAAACAACACGCTTGGGCTATTCAGTGTGCTTGTGCTTCTTGTACTCATAGTCGGATTGTCGAGTGTGGAGCCTAACAACAGCAATAGCCTTAGTTTTTTGGTGCTAGTGCTTACAGCAATCGCTATTGGTGCTGGATTTACAACCGGCTCGGAATCCAATGTCTTATCCAAAGGATTGATGCTGCTGGGGAAATATTCTTACTCTGTTTATCTTGTTCACTTTCCTGTGATTGTATTGATAAATCGCGAGCCTTTTTCTGGGACTAATTTGGCGTCGAGGGACCTAAGCGCACTCGCATTTGCCATACTGATTGTTCTTGCGTTTTCATTTGCGCTGCACCAACTCGTCGAAGTAAAAGCACGACAGCGATTGTCGGTTAAAGGCATGGCATCGATCTCACTGATATCCTGCTGTACACTAGTCCTGCTATTTTACGCCGCGCCTTCTCTTAGCGGCAGGCAATATGCTCAAGAAATTGTCGCGATATCCAATGCAATTGATGATCGGGGGCCTTTTCAGTGTTCGGGTTCTTGGCGCGTCGTGGACTATTTCGAAGACAGCTGTCTTGTTAATAATATCGATAGCAGCAGCTCGATGTTTTTATTGTTTGGCGATAGTCATGCTGACAGCATCAAAGCTCCCTTCGCCGAAACCTTAAAGGATGCCGGTGCAGGTTTAAGGCTCTTCAAGGGCTACGATTCCATTAACTCAACTAACAATGGTCAAAACGTGCTGAGCGAAGCAGTAAAGCAAGCTATCGATGTTATTGTTCTTCACTCACTCCCGCAGCTTGATAAAGGCGAAGCCTTGGCTCAGTTTGTTCAAAACGCTGAAGAGCTTGGGTTGCAAGTCGCCTTCATCGCGCCGGTGCCAAATTATTCGTATTCGATACCTGAAAGTCTCTATAGACAATTTAGCAGTGGGCATAAAAAGAGTAATTCTGGTTTAACACTGACCGAGCACTTGGAGAAAAACCGAGTGCTAATTGATAAATTGCGTGGCCTTGAGATCCGTCATGAAAATTTTAGTTGGTATCAACCTGCGGACTTTTTATGCGGTGAGCAGTGCAATATTGCCTCGCCAGAATGGACACCTTATTATTTTGATTCGAATCATCTAACCCTAACGGGAGCTCGATTATTAACGCCGCTGTTTAGGCGCATAAGTGAGCTTTAGGGATGAAAGTGGATTACGGCCGATTGCTTAAACGTGCTTTGATCATGTGCTTAAGCTTTAGTTGAAACAAGAATGCCATTATACATACCGAGGCGTGTTATCTATTGTCACCTCCTAGTACGAATGGCTCTGCTGATCATTTAATCTTATGCCATCTTTGCCACTGATGCGCTGCACTTACCAAGTTTGATTCTGGGGTTTTACCTTACAGGCGTATAAGCTCTTTGCCAAGATACTCAGCAAGCCTCAGCATCCCAAATTGATTGGCGACTGATTCGGCGTCTGAGTTATAGTTTGTGTTGGTATTCACATCATAGGCATAACTGTTGCCGTTAGCATCTTCGATAGCTTCGATGCCTGCAACTTGAACATTGTTGTTTCTAAGAAAGGTTTCATACTTTTCGATAAAGCTTGGCCGGTAATTTTTAAGTATCTCAAACTTTGCTGTAGCTTTGGCCGCGTCTCCGTCTGTTGGGCAGAACATATCTTCGATAGAGCACGCGTCTGCGGGGCATAGCTCAAAGCCTTCGGATGTATCCACTTTTACGCCATAAAAGAACTTTCCGTCAATAAACTCGTGACGAATAATGTGAGGAGTAGGGGCTTTTATGTATTGTTGGATAAGGGTAATGCCATCAACCGGCTCATCAAAAGATGGCCCATCAACATAGGCTTGAAGGGCGTCAATGGAATGGAAAAGTTGCACGCCTTGACCTTTCCCGGCTCGGTTATGTTTGGTAATGAAACTGGGCATATCCAGCATCTTCGCGGTTTCTACAATATGCTTTTTTCCCACTGCAACCAGAGTTCTGGGTGTCGCAATGCCAGCCTTATTCAAAGCCATGTATTGGTTCACCTTGCTTATTTCCAGTCGGAGCGCGCTACTACCGTTAATCACTCGGCGATCGTGTCGTTCCAGCCAAGCTAGCACTGCTTCTGTGAACTCGGGCGCAAATCGATGGTTGCGAGTATGTGAGGAAGCGCTGATGCGGCTGTAGAACACGCCGGATGGCGGCTCGCTAGATAGATCAAGCTGACCTTCATCCAAATGCCAAAGTTCGTAAGGCAGTTTGAGCTCTTCCAGTCTGTGTTGAAGATGTACTGTCCAATCGTTGTGCTCGTGAAGCACATAGATTTTTTTGTTCATAGAAGAGTCGCTTTCATTTTGAGGGATTAGTATTACTACGGATGCTTCATGTTGCCGAGGTAATCCTCGTATTCAAGTCAGTTGGATATAGAATTTACGCAGCGGTGTCTTTTAACACCTCCGGAAGCGCATCAAGAGCGGCCTGAGCCTGTGTGCGAATGCGTATTTCTTCGCACAAGCTGTCTATAAGTATTCGGCGGCGGTTCATGATGTGGGGCACACTGGTCTCTTCGGGAGTGTTAAGAACTCCGTTTTTGGCTAACAATCTGCCCGCAAGTCGACTACCACTTAATGCCGACAGGGGTACTGAAAGTACTAGTCCAAGGGTCATTGGTAATAGCCAGTAGAACAGGGGTGATGACAGCCAGCTTAAACTTAAGATTGCGAGCAGGCCTGCTGCAGTCTGCACGCGATGACGTTTGAATAGTTTAGACCATGGAATCGCTCGGCCCCTGCGATGCTGTGCCGCCCAGCCAGAGTCTTTGCCTCGAAAAATTTCCCAGAGATGACCGCTATGGAGAAACATAACAATCGGTGCGTAAAAAATGGAGAAAACTTGTTCTAAAATAGCGCTGGCAAGAATGCTGCCCCGGCGTTGGTTCAGAAAAGAATGTTTATCCGCCATTGCATTGATCAGACCAATTATCTTTGGGACTAAGAGTAGGGCCAAGGTAAAAAGAAATAGGGCTAACATGCCCTCGGAATCGAATCCTGCGTGTTCTTGCTGCAGAATTTGGCCCGATGCACCGCTATTTGTAGACCAGGCATTCCATGAGCTAAGAATAAGGCCCATTAGTACTGAGGCAAGCCACAGTGGCGAGGAAACGTAACTCATTACACCCATCAACATGTGCGCTCGGCTTGGCCAGTGTAGGCCTTTGGCAGAGACCACGCCAAGATGCTGTACATTGCCCTGCGCCCAGCGACGGTCACGGATTGAGGCGTCGAGTAGGGTTGGGGGGCATTCCTCCCAAGAACCTGGCAGATTCGTCACCATCCTTACGGACCATCCCGCTCGTCGAACTAATGCGGCTTCGACAAAGTCGTGGGACCTTATTTCACCGCCGAACGGTTTGGGACCATTCATCTTTGGCAAACCTGCTGACTCAGCAAAAGCTCGCACCCTTATGATGGCATTGTGTCCCCAGTAGTTGCCATCTTGTCCTTGCCAAGCGCTGAGTCCTCGAGCGAACACTGGCCCGTAAACTGCCCCAGCGAACTGTTGCAAGCGGGCGTAAAGAGTTTCTCCACCGAATAGCCTAGGCAGCGACTGCAGGATGCCCAAGTCAGGATCAGCATCCATTTCTCGCACTAGACTCGCCAACGCTTCGCCTGCAATTAGACTATCGGCATCGAGCACAATCATGTAGTCGTAGCGGCAACCCCAATGGGTGATGAAGTCTCGCACGTTTCCGGCTTTGCGTGCTGTGTTGATATCGCGCTTGCGATACCAAACAGGCATTGTGTCTATTAACTTCTCTTTCAGGCACTGTACGGCTATGAGTTCTTCTGACCAAAGCTCTGGTCGGTCGGAATCTGAGAGAATGAATATCTCGAAGTGCTTTTCCAAACCAAGATGCGCGAGATCTTCTGCCATTGCTGCAAGGGCGCCGAAGGCGCTCGCCGGGTCTTCGTTATAGACAGGCATTATCATGACAGTTTTGCCACTGATGGCTGTGTTCGGGGAGGCCAACAACTCATTAGGCCGGGACACTAGGCCAGCAAGCGCCGCCATTGCTGAGAGGGCAACCCAACCAAACGTGAGAACGAATAAGCCAAGAAATAGCCAAACAAGCAATGTCAAAATTGGCGAATGGATTGAACCGAGCCCGCTGTCGATTCCGGGTAAAGGTAGCATGTCAACCATTTGCTGAGCGGCGATAAGAGTTAGGATTAGGCTGCCGCCAAAAGTAATCAATCGAGCTAGCCATGGGGAACGTTTCTTGGCGGCGGCATGTGGTAATGGCCTCCGGGAAAGATCCTGGGTTGGCATGATGAGAGCCGCGCTAGAGGGAGTTAAGGGCATGAATTGACTCATCGAGACCACCGGTACAACCAGGTTTCACCCCAGGGAGCGCCATCAACCTCTAACGCAACCCGCAGTTCTGCAAGATCAGCTTCTGCAGGGTCGAGTTTTAAGTAAACGCGATAGTTTCCAGTGGCATCTACCAATGTGCCGCTAACGTTGGTTATTTTACCTGCACTGCTAAAGGTATTAATTTTGACCGCGTCTGGGCTGGACATCACATTGGGGATGGTGTCGCCGCTGCTAAAGTCAATGACAAACAGTCGCTCTTCGCTGGCATCGACAGATCCTGTTGCCGTTTCAAGTATTCGTCCTCGGTGCGTTGCACCGAGTTCGTTTCCCCAGGTCATAAGGTAGGCATAACGGTAAGGTGTACCAGCAAGTAAACCGGCGGTTGGTTGCCAGAAGGCTACAATGTTGTCATTGATTTCTTCTTGGCTTGGAATTTCTACCAGCACTACTTCGCCTTCGCCCCATGTTTCTTTAGGCTCTATCCATAACGAAGTACGTTTGTCATAGCGAGCTTCGGCATCTTGGAATTGGGAGAATTCCTGATGACGCTGTAATAAGCCAAAACCCGTTGGTTTAGCTCTGCCAAAACTCGAGACTTGCAACTGGCGCGGATTGGCTAAGGGCCGCCAAATTGTCTCGCCATTAGCCTGTTGAATCTTTAGGCCATCAGAGTCGTGCACGGCGCTGCGGAAGTCGTCAAACACGGGTCGATTACTGGCATCGAACATAAACATAGACGTGAGTGGGGCAATACCAACTCGCTCAATATTCCTGCGTGGAAATAAGGTCATTTCCACATCCATTTGTGTCGTCTCTCCGGGCTGGATTTTGAAATGGTAAGCGCCAGTTAGGGATTCACTATCAAGCAGTGCGTGAATCATTATATGGGTGGCGTTGTGGGGGGGAGTTTCTATCCAGAACTCGGTAAAGCGGGGAAATTCTTCTCCCTCTGGGCCTACAGTATTTACCGCTAACCCGCGGGCAGATAAACCGTAGAACTGATTTCGGCCAACGCCCCTAAAATAGCTCGCACCCAAAAACACCAAAAATTCTTCATGGCGAGACGGTGTGTTAATGGGATAGTGGACTCTAAAACCCGCGTAGCCGCCGGCATCATCGGGATCAATATCTGGCAAATCTTGATGGTAATTAAACACGTCACTCGAGAATGGCAGAACGTCGACTTGGCCGTTTTCGACAAGGTTTAATCTGACCGGATTATTATGGAGAAAGCCGGGGTGAAAAAGCTGTAGTTGAAAAGGAGAATGTCGGTCTTTCCAGACGGCAGCTTCTGGATTGAAAACGATACGCCTATAGTCATCGTAGTCAAGGGCTCGCAGTGGGCTGTTAGCTGCAAGCTCGATAGGCTCATATGGCGAACTGGCAAGTGCCTGTGCTCGAGCTTCAACCTGACTCGCGTCAAACGACAAAGCAGCTGCGCTCTGCGCCACGCTCTGGAGTGGAGAAACCATTAGTTTTAGCAGCAAGCCTACCAGCAGCAAACTCGCCGCGAAAGACAGTCTGTGCCAGCTTATACTTTTCATTTTAGTTGATCCTGCCGATCACGTGTTTGGACGGCTTGTCGAATGTTTTTAATTGATGTTGAAAGATTGGGTTCAGCTAGCGTTTCGCAGTTTCAGTAAATGATTCATGCGCTGGGCCTTAGTGCTGAGATAACACGCGTTATCAGCGTTGGCCGCGACTTCGATAGAAACTCGTTCGCTCACATTAATGCCAGCGGATTTTAGGGCCGTGATTTTGGCAGGATTGTTGGTCATCAAACGCACTGATCGGACACCAAGGTCTTGCAACATGAGTGCTCCAATCGAGTAGTCTCGACTATCGGCTTCGTGTCCAAGCATCAAGTTGGCATCCACTGTGTCGAATCCTTCGTCCTGCAAATTGTATGCTCGAAGTTTTTCTAACAAGCCTATGCCTCGACCTTCTTGACGAAGATAGAGCACGACTCCAGTTCCGGCTCGCGCAATCATAGCCAGAGCAGCATCTAATTGTTCGCCGCAGTCGCAGCGTCTGGACCCCAATACGTCACCCGTAAAGCACTCAGAATGCACCCGCACTAAAACTGAATCCTCACTAGATAAATCACCCATGCATAGAGCAAGATGCTCTTTACTATCCACGGTGTTAGTAAAATAGCAAAGTTCGAAGACACCATGGGCAGTGGGAATCTTCGCACTGGCTTGGCGGGTAACTGAAAGCTGAGTCATAGAGGCTCTGGTAGAATGGAATCGATATTGAATAAATGTTTTAGCGTCTGCAGCTTAGTACCGACGTAAAACGGCGCATCTTATCATGGGTGCAAGTAATACGTTATATTTCCAAGGGCGGATCAGCAAAAATATTTGCTAGCTTGTCTTCAATGGAACTTAGCGCATCGAGATTGCTCGGTGGGTCGAGCACGTGATTGCTATTCAGCGGTCATCATGACTTTGTTAGCAGTTTCTCGAAGGGTGAATGCCTCGACAAATTTGTCCCTTAAGCTGTCCATGCGCCAAACTGGGGCATCGTCACCGGGCAGCAAGCCAGGATGCCATTGCCAATCTGCTATAGCATCTATCACACGGGAATCTCGGGCGATTAGATGCACTGGAACCTGTCGGGCATTAGGGTCGCCAGAAACCATCGGAGCCGGGGGGTGGTCGCCCAATAGCAGTATAACCAAGTTTTCATCGCCAAATTCTTGTACATAAGATACCAGCGTAGTCAGCATATACTCGATGGCCTGTCGGTAGTGGGAGCGAATAGAGTCAACTTCGCTCCAAACGGTTTCCGGAGTGGGCCCGGCAAGCGCTTGTGAATTGAAAATCTTACCATCGCCAACTTCGTTCCATGGTACTAATTGTGCTATGGGAGTCCAAGGAGCATGTGATGAGATCAGTGCGATCTCCGCCATTACCGGCGCTCGGTTGGTCTCACCTCGTTCTCTCGCATGGAGTGCAGAAAGGACATATTGATCAGGCATAGTGACCCAATTGAAGGGCAAGCCTTGGTAGCCAAAATTGTGCGCGTCGTAAATATGATCATAGCCAAAGTAATGGCCCTCAGGCCAGGCTAGGCTTATTGCTGGCATGGCGGCAACGGTGCGCCAGCCTGCGTCTTGGAACAGACGGTTTAACGTTACTCGCTTGCTCATGATCAATGATTCATAGCGGGTCTCGCTATCGATCCAAGCGCCAGACAGTGTCGATGCATGAGCTAACCAGCTTAAACCACCTACGGTGGGTGAGGTTAAGAAAGCACTTCGAACATGGACGCCTTCCGCTGCTAACGTGTTTTGAGCCTTGATAAGTTGCGCAGTGACTAATTCAGCAAATGGTTCCCGTTCAAGCAAAACACGACCATAGGATTCGGCAAAAACTACAAATACATCCTTACCTTCTAGCTTCTCAAACAAAGGTTTAGTTGGGGAGTTGGCCCAAACATCATCGTCTACGGATTCAGCAAATAGCTTGATATCCCGTACACTATGAAGCGTATCGTTGCTATGCCAGACCAATTGATCCCAAGCAAAAGTCCCTGCGCGAGACCAACCGGCACGCTCAAGCACTCCCCAAGCGACCAGTAAAGTGGTGAGAATTAACGCGTAGTTCTGCGGTCTCGATTGTAAAGTCCGTTGAATGCGGCCTAAAACAGTGAAAGCGAGCCAGCATAACAGACAGCTTAACGTGAGCAGCAGAAGGCCTACCACGAGCGAGGCAAATTCACCCAAAGCTCCACTAAGAACTTGTCCGCCGTCAGCCAGGAGGTGTGCATCAAAAATCAGATCGAAGGGTCGACCCAGGACCTCGTGGCTAACCAAGTCAGCAGCGCGCAGCAAAATGGAGACGCCAAGCAGGACAGAGAGTGCCACCCGCATGATGCTGCTTAATCGGCCGGGTATCAGTAGCAACAATCCTATAATTACTAATTCCAGCGGAAAGTAAATAAACGCAGAGGGCCTGACCCACACAAGTTGGTTTGGCACACTGAGGGCGATAAACAGCCCAATGAATGCCACTAGCGTCAGTGCATGTTGATAGAACCAGCGGTAGTGCGACATATTTCCTTCGTTTTTGGTGTCCAGTGTCGGTTACGTGTTTTTTGCTTGGTTTAGATTTTATTATTGGCGGGCACTGCGCTAAATCAATTGATCTCTTAAAGTAACTCTAGGCTGACTGTTAAAACCGTGAAGCTGCCGAGCCTAGGTAGTACTTGGCGCTAGAAAGCGCGCAGCTTAAACCTAATCACATGGGCTGTCATGGTGTTTTTTGTAGAGCCAGGCAAGTCTCATTGTTCATGGACATCAATTTTGATCGCAACATGCGCCTGCCCGCTAATCGCTTTTTAGAGGGGTGGCTCATGCTGATTCTTAGGTTTCGGTTAGCAATTCGTTGTGCAGACAGCTGCTTTAGTAGCTACAACAGCAGGGCAATATTCGTTACAAAATGCTATCCTAATTTCTAATGTTTTATGTCGAGTTAGTGTAAGCAATAACTTAGTGCCTTGGGAAAACTAGAGATAGTTTTCCTGCAGTTTTTTTGGTATTTGGTTTGACGGCCTTGATTCGCCTCAGCGCCTGCTGCTGATGCTCGCTGTGGTACATAGTTTGTGTAGCAGATTCGGCGTTTAACAAGTCACTAGATGGTGCCGGTTTATTATTAAGTGGG
>CAYGRT010000030.1:12158-40896 GCA_964352355.1 uncultured Pseudohongiella sp.
AGCAGATTCGGCGTTTAACAAGTCACTAGATGGTGCCGGTTTATTATTAAGTGGGTAAACAGCCTGCGAAGTTAAAGGACAGCTAAACCCTGTGGCTTGAAACTTGGAGAAAACTTGAAAACTCGACTTATAAATTTATGGGAAAAACTGCGAACTAGTTTTTGGCCGATCCCAATTCTAATGATAGTTGGCGCGCTAGCCATTTTCTTAGTGTTGTTGGATTTAGACAAAAAAACGCAATTCTCAGCGTTTTTGTTCTTTAGTTTTTTGGAACCACTTAGCCCAAGTGGGGCACGAGTAATTCTTTCCACTATCGCTGGCTCAATGATCACCGTTGCCGGTACGGTATTCTCTATCACTATCGTGACATTGACTCTCGCGTCTACTCAATTTGGACCAAGAATTCATCGAAATTTTATGCAAAGCACTATGAATCAAGTTGTTCTTGGTAGTTATATCGCGACGTTCATCTATTGCCTTTGTGCGCTAGGATCGGTTGGTCCTGCTGAACAAGAGAGCTTCGTGCCAACTCTGTTGGTTAATTTTGCTTTGGTGCTGGCATTGATCAACGTTGGCGTTTTAGTCTTCTTTATCCATCATGTTGCCACGTCAATACAGATGGAAGCGGTAATTAGTAATATAGGCAAAGAGCTTAATAACTCCATAGAACAATTATTCCCTGAAAAGTCGGTACAACAAGCTGAAAATATTTCCATAGAAAACAAGCCAGAGCGTCTACAAGATGTTGGGGTAGAAGGGACCGCGCTAACATCTGAAAAACACGGTTATTTACAAGCGATAGATATTGAAGCCCTAGCTAAAATCGCCTGTGATAAAAAAGTAGTTATTAGGTTAAAGCACAAACCGGGTTCTTATATTACCCGTGGAATGCCATTGTTATGTACCACTACCAAGGTGGAATTTGATGCAGATGTTAAGTGCAGGCTGCGTGATGCCTTTTTACTGGGCCCTCATAGAACATCAGAGCAAGACATCGAATACTCGATTGATCAACTGGTAGAGATAGCCATTAGGGCCCTCTCTCCTGGTGTCAATGATCCGTTTACCGCGCTGGCGTGTATTGATAGTTTGGAGACTGCGATTTGTCAGATAATGGAGCGTGGCTTTCCTTCAGCAGAAATTGTTGATGAAGCTGGCAGTGTTGTAGTTGTAGCAAAGACGGTAGGATTTTCAGACATTCTAAAATCCGCGTTTGATCAAATAAGGCAGCATAGCGACGCCTGTCAGATTGTCATCGTGCGCTTGCTCAAAGCGCTCCACACTTGCATCGCTTTATGTGAAGACGCTTCGCAGCGAGAATGCTTGAAACAACATGCTGTGTTAGTTCATAGGCTTTCTCAGTCCAGCATTTCAGATAACTCGGACAAGCAAGAAGCCGAAGATCAGTTTCAATCCATACTTCGATTGTTCTAACCTTAAGTTATTAATTGCGGTAGTCACCATGGGCCATAGGGTATTGTTTCTTAGGCCGGTGAGCGATGGACCCTGAATGAAATTTCAAGGCCAGCAGGCCGCAGGCGATGCAGTGGCTGCCTCACAATCACGTGATTTGCAGCAGATTTCTTTGACAGGTGACAGGATTGTGGATGTTTGTGAAGCTTGTCACATCGACTTCAAACCGGATTTGCCGACAATGAACATCTACGGCGAGCTATCCCCAACCGCATCGGATTTTAATTAGTTGCTGTCAAAAAGGGCTAGCAAAATCTAATAATCGATCTTGCTAGCCCTTTTTTGGTTCTATTTTTTAGCGTAGAGCTTCAGCTTATACAATCCACGGTTGTGAATTAACAGCGCCAACGTCTAAAGCGAAGCTATTGCCAACCAATTGAATGGGTACATACTGATTGATCACAGTGCCGTTCCATTCTTCGACCGGCCCTTCGTTAATTCCAATACCCCCAAAACCATCAACTCCGCCGTATACATTCACCGAAAGAATGTCCACTTCGTCACGCAAGCTTAGATCTATAAATGCATTGGTTTGAAAGCGTGCATCAGGCTTCATTGAAAAATAGTAATCTATCAGACCATCTCCATTGATATCTTTTGCAGACGCATTGCTAATATTGATTTCGTCACCGAAAATAAAATCGATTTCGCTGTCATCCTCAAATATCACGGTTCCGTTGAGTCTACCTGGTTGCAAAAAATTGTCTTGGCGGTAGGCCGTTGAAAGAACTAGATCGACATCGAGAAGCTCTGCGCCGGCTCCCACGTTGAGGGGGCCAATATTTACCGCGTCTAATTCCTGATGCACAGGATTAGGCTTATTGCGCAGATGAGCAACGATGCCGTCTAAATCGAAAGTGATTGTTGCAAACGCGCGAGATTCGGAGCCGCCCACTTGGTTTGCGCCCCAGTTTACATAATCAGATTGATTATTGAATTTGTGCGAATTAAGCAGCCAAGAAAATAGCTCGTTGCCTAAATTGTCTTCTTTGGTGCCCGCGTACTCACTTTGAGTGTAGAGACCTTCGAGCAAGTGGAGGGCGTTGCCGTCATAGCGCACTAAGCTCAGCCCGTCTGGCCCAAACAATCCACCCAAATCTATGCCGACATCGGGAGAGCTGATTCGCAAACCATCATTGATGTTTGGCATATGCACAACACGGGAGGTGCCGGCAGTATAATGGATATGCAAGTAACCCCAGAAAAACAGCGCAAAATTCATGTCTAGAGAAAATTCTGTTAAGGCCTGCTCAAAACTTATATTGGGTGTCGTTGCTGTGAAACCGTTTTCTGGTAAATAGTTGTGGGCTTGGGTTTGGATAGATAATACGTCAGTTGTCTTATTTAAAGTTGACGTAACGTCAGTGGTATAACTGAGAACCGCATCTACCTCTCCACCAGTGACGCCGAAACGAGATTGCATGCCAAGGTCTAAATCGACTTCTGTTCGGACCGATGTTGAAAAGTGAGTTGTGGCCCCGGTTCCTGCAACACGGATATCGATTGGTCCAATAACTGAGGTGACGAAATCTGCAGCCTCATCTAAGGAGCCGCCAACGTTGAAGGCAGTGTTGTAGTTAAACGCATCACCGTTTGCCCAAATGCTTTGATCCTCCGCGGTAAAAGTATACCGATTGGACGCTGAAGAGCCTGTTGCAGTAATCGATAGCGCCGAATCGCTGCTAGCTTCTTCTCCGTTAGATGGCTCGCGAGAATAGGCGGTTGCAGTAATCTGCAAATCAGTATCGACACCAGCGGGAAGATTGACTAAAAAATCTGCGCTTACATCCCCGTTCTGTTGGCTTGCAGACCAAACTGGGTTCTGCACATACTGTGAGATATCAATAACGCTGCCGTCCGCAGCACTAGCGCGGAGCACTATTCGATCAATAAATTCAGAACCGTCTATATCGGTCTGCTGGGCATTGACCCGAAGTGTGAATTGAGTTGCTGTTGCTCCTGCGATAACTTGATGAGAGACAAGAGGAGCATCTGCTTGAGCTGCGACTTGCACGGTTGCCGTTTGGCTTACCAGGCCACCATTGCCATCGCTTACGGTGTAGCTGAATGTGTCTTCGCCACTAAAGTCTGGGTTTGGAGTGTAGAGAATTTGATCGTTCTGCGTCGTGATGTCACTGCTTTGGAGAATAGAAACGACACCATTGTTCGGGTTGCTCACTGCAGATAGTCGCAAGATATCGGAGGCATCGATATCGCTATCGTTGGCCAATACGTCTAGTGTTACAACGCCATCTTCCAAGACTTGTGCCTGATCTGCAGTCAGTACCGGCAAATCATTCACACCAATAACAGTCACTTGCACAGAGTTGTTGGCGGCAGCACCATGTCTGTCTGTTGCTGTAACTCCCACTGTGATCTCTGTAGTTTCTCCGGCGGCAAGGGATTGAAAATCTGGGCCGCCTTGCAGATTGAGCGTATTCCCCGCAATGCCTGCTTGACCCGAGCTAGGTAAGGTATTGATTGTATAAACGAGTGAATCGCCATCGTCGTCACTGTCTATATCGCTTCCAAGTTCAGATAGATCGACAGCCACAACCGGCCCGTCTTCTACTATAGTGGCCTCGGCGCCTGCCAATTCTGGAGCGTCGTTCTGCCCGTTTATGGTCAGTGTCATTGTGGCAGTGTCTGAGTCACCAGTGGCGTCAGTGACTCTGTAAGAGAATGAAACCGTGGTGGTTTCGTTCAGCGCTAGCTCTTCAAAGTCTTCCCCTGTTACATAATCGAAGCTACCGTCAGCATTGAGTAATAATGTGCCGCGATTAACGTCGGGTCCAATTAGATCAACTTGACGAACAAGGTCGGGCACGATGTCATTATCCAAAACACTGCCGTCAATTGATGAGTTTTCGTTGAGAAGCGCGGTGTCGTCAAGAGCGCTTACACTGTCATCTTCGGGAGCTAATTCTTGGCCATCAACAAAGAGTCTTATAATTTCAAATTCACTGGCTTCGATCCCCACGCTTTGAAACTGAAAGCCTTTTTTGCTGGACGAAGCAAGATGAGCGATGAAACTATCGATGTCAGTCTGTATGGCTGCATTTAGCTGCATCCATTGCTCACGCGTAAAATGTAGCTCTAGTGTGTCGCTGTCTTTGTCGCCATCATAATCATTATTGCCGGTTTCATTGCCAGTGTAATGAAATGCAACTGTATCGTTACCGGAGCCGCCGCGCACTTTGTCATCTGACCCACCCATGTCGGTAATTACATCATCGCCTTTGCTAGATTTAACATCGGTTGAAGTTGAGCCGCTGATTAATATTTGATCATTTGGCGAACCTTTATCACCCTTTATTTTTTCTGTTTTTGGCATGAGTAAATCCTTGTTATCTTTTTGATGCGAGGGAGCTGATTTTGTTAGCAGCGCGATATGGGAGTCATTCTAGAACGTTTTTATAGCATAAGATTGCGGGCACAATCCACGCCTAATAAGATATTATCGATAAACCGCGAATGTCGTGGTTATGGAGCCAAGTAGATTTCTTTCGATAGGCACAATTGAGGGTTGCAATTAATAGGGTCGGAGAGGGTAAAACATAATGTCTCCGGCCCTTTTAATTGTTGTTAAGCGATTTCGATTAGCAGATCACCGGGTGTGATTCGGTCACCTTTGCTCACATTGATGCTGATCACTTTGCCAGCGATATTGGCATGAATTTCCGTTTCCATTTTCATGGCTTCAGTCACCAGTACTGGCTGGCCTGCAGTTACGGTACTTCCTTCGGTGACAAGTACGTCCACAACGTTGCCTGGCATAGCTGCGGTAACATGCCCCGGCTCGGTGGCTTTTTTGCGCTTGTCGCCTTTTTCGGCAACGTATTCATTCAGTGGTTCAAATGTTATTTCTTCTGGCATGCCGTCCATGGACAAGTAGATCTTACGGCGACCTGCGCCGGATTCGCCGACGCCGGTGATCGCTATTTCGTAAGTCTCGCCATGTACATCAAGCTTAAATTCCGTCGCCATTTTCGTTTTAGGACGCTCTGCGCCACCAGCTGGCAATAGCGCTTCAGGAACAAGTGTTCCATCTGCTCTTTGTTGCAAATACTCTCTACCGAGATCGGGAAACATGGCGAAGGTCAGGACATCTTCGTCATTTTTTGCAAGATCTGCTATTTCCGCTCGTAATTTGCTTAGTTCTGGTTTGAGGGAGTCAGCAGGTCTGTCATCGTTATAAGCCTCTTTACCAATAGCTTTGTTGCGCAGTTGCTCGTTTACTTCTCCTGGAGGTCGCCCATAGCCGCCTAGCAAGTAGCGCTTCACTTCATTCGTGATAGTTTTGTAACGTTCACCGGACAGGACGTTGTAAACCGCTTGGGTGCCCACGATCTGCGAGGTTGGAGTAACTAGCGGCGGAAAGCCTAGGTCTTCGCGAACCCTAGGAATTTCTTCAAAGACTTCTCGAATACGATCAAGAGCATTCTGCTCCTTAAGTTGATTAGCGAGATTTGACATCATGCCGCCTGGCACCTGATTGATCTGAACCGAAATATCCTCTCGAGTAAATTCACTTTCAAATTGCTGGTACTTTTTTCGAACTTCTCGAAAATAGTCATCGATAGCTGTCAGTTTGGTTAAATCCAAGCCAGTATCAAATTGAGTTCCTTTGAGTGCTGCCACTTGTGCCTCAGTGGATGGATGAGAAGTGCCCCCCGCAAACGCTGAAATGGAAGTGTCGATTCTGTCGGCACCAGCTTCAATTGCTTTGAGTTGGCACAGTGGCGCAAGGCCAGAGGTGGAGTGGCTATGAATTACGAGGTCCAATGGTACAGCCTCTTTTATTGCAAGTACCAGCTCGTAAGTTCCATAAGGTGTCAGGAGTCCCGCCATATCCTTGATAGCGATAGAATCTGCGCCCATATCCCTAAGTTGCCTAGCTTGTTCGACGTAAAGCTGTGCTGTATGTACTGGGCTTGTGGTGAAACAGATGGTGCCTTGTGCATGCTTGCCGGCATCCTTGACTGATTTCATGGCTGTTTCAATATTGCGTAGATCGTTGAGGGCATCAAAGACTCGAAACACATCAATGCCATTTTCAGCTGACTTTTTCACAAAAGCATCAACTACATCGTCGGCGTAATGCCGATAGCCGAGAAGGTTTTGACCTCGTAGAAGCATTTGCAATCGAGTGTTGGGAAGTGCGGCTCGCAATTTTTGTAAGCGTTCCCAAGGGTCTTCTTTGAGGAATCGAATACAGGCGTCGAAAGTAGCGCCGCCCCAAACCTCTAGCGACCAGTAACCAATTTCGTCGAGTTGCGGACAAATAGGAAGCATATCTTCCGTGCGCATGCGAGTGGCAATTAGGGATTGATGGGAATCTCTTAAAATCACATCAGTAACTTGAATTGGTTTAGCCGTTGTCATGCTTTAGTCTCCTGCCGATACTTTTTTACCAACCTGAATAGGCAGCAACAGCCGCAGCCAGTGCCAGGGCAACAGCGCTTGGGTGACGCTTATCAGAATAGTTTAAGAGTTCTGGATGTTCTGTCACGAAACTAGTGTCGAACTCCCGTTGTTGAAATGATTGGTGGGCTAGAATTTGCTTATAGTAAGCCGCGGTGGTGCGAATGCCGTGAAGGCGCATGTCGTCAATGGCCCTTTGACCTCGAGCAATAACCTCATCCCATGTAAGTGCCCAAACCACGAGCTTAAGGCACATGGAATCGTAATAGGGCGGAATCTCGTAGCCAGTATAAATCGCCGTATCGACTCGCACACCAGGTCCACCTGGAGCGTAGTAATGGGTGATGCGACCAAAAGAAGGCAGAAAATCGTTTTTGGGATCCTCGGCGTTTATACGAAACTGCATGGCAAAGCCGCGGTAGCTAATGTCTTTCTGTTGATAACTAAGCGGCTTTCCCTCGGCAATTCGAATTTGTTCACGAACGATATCTACGCCGGTAATCTGCTCAGTAATCGTATGCTCTACCTGAATGCGAGTGTTCATCTCCATGAAGTAAATGTCTTCGCCACTTAATAAAAACTCTACTGTGCCAGCACTCACATAGCCCACAAATTTTGCAGCCGCTACGGCCATTTCTCCTAATCGCTCGCGCTGTGCTTGACTGATTTGAGGGCTAGGAGCAATCTCGATTAGCTTTTGGTTTCGACGTTGAATTGAACAGTCTCTCTCATACAAGTGAATGGCATTGCCCTGTGAATCCCCAAGAACCTGCACTTCGATGTGCTTGGGGTTGATAATGCATTTCTCAAGAAAGACCTCAGCAGACCCGAACGCTTTGGTCGCTTCAGATATCACTCTTGGATACTGACGCTTTAAATCCTCGGGGTCGTCGCAGCGTCTGATACCCCGCCCACCGCCGCCGGAGGTGGCCTTGATCATAATCGGGTAGCCAACTCGCTCCGCTTCCACCAGCGCCTCGTCGATATTTGCAAGGTTGCCGTTTGATCCTGGTGTTACCGGCACGCCAGCCTCTATCATTGCCTTGCGGGCTTCGGTTTTATCCCCCATGCGATGAATGACATGGGAAGATGGCCCGATAAACGCGATGTTTTTAGCTTCGCAGAGCCGAGCCAGTTCTGCGTTCTCGGATAGAAACCCATAGCCTGGATGGAGTGCATCGCAGCCCGTTTCGACAGCGAGATTTACTATTCGTGCGGGGTTGAGGTAGCCCGCCAGAGGGTCTTCTCCCAAAGAATAAGATTCATCAGCCCGTTTGACGAACAGGCCATAACGATCTGGTTCGGTATAAATTGCAACTGAGCGAATGCCTAGTTCAGCGCAGGCACGGACAATTCGCACTGCGATTTCTCCGCGGTTAGCGATTAGCAATTTTTTTATCTGCCGATTACTCATGTTGTTGTTATCCATAGTTAGAAGCGGATAGTTGCAAAGCGATTCCTTAGCTGCAAGATGATACTAGCTAAAATCATCCAGATAGGCGATTAAATAAAGGGGTCGGAGAAATTAAAATCTAATCTCTCAGAGCCCTTTATTTTTGGAGGCGGTAATTAGAGGCGGACGATGGTCTGCATGTAGAAGTAATGGGCGTCATCTTTATTGACGAGATCCATATACTTGCCTGCGTTTAGCCAAGTATATCCAGTTTCAAGAGTTAGCTTTCGCTGCATAAGATGCCAGCGCACTCTAGTTTCTAATTGTGTTCCCACATGGTCTTCGCCTAGGTTGCCGGGATGTCTGTAGCGAGTGGTGCGCCAACCTTCTTGCTCGGCCGCAAGCGAGTAGTCTTGCAGCTTTACGAATGCATCAATATTAGCGGCGGGTTGTAGGTTTAAAAGTAGGCCAGGGGTATTGATATTGTTGCGCACGAATGCCCGGTAAATCCCTGTGGGTCCGTATTCAGGGCGGGGCACGCCATAAAGAGAATCGAAGCTGTTGGTTTCGTTATCCAATGGATCTTCGTCACCACTGGCATAATCGTAGATCACACTTAGTCGCGGCTGCCAAGGCATGCTGAAACTATAACCAGCCTCCAAATGTAAAAACCTTGCTCGGTGATCTCTCTGCGGTGAAAAGGCATCTATTGAAGGTGAGTCACCAAACTGTAATAGGCCTTCTGCTTCGTAGTGCCACTGGTTAGGAGCCGGCCTACGATAGATGCGAACACCTGTACTCAGAATGTCGAAACGCTCTCGCTTGTCGAGCGCTTGGCGGTTTTCTTCAAGACCATAAAGGTAGGTTTCAAAAAAGTCCCCACGTTCCGTAAACTGGTTGACAAAAAAAGCGCCCCAAAATCGTGTGTCGCCTGGCTCGTTGTCCAGCCGCGGTTCATTGTTCAGTGGGTCACCATCGAAGCGTCGGTTAGTGGGAAGCGTGTAAAAAATTTCATAGCTTGAATCGCCGTCGCTCAGTTTGGCATGCACGCCTGAAAAGGCATTGATGGTATTGCGAAAGCGGTTTCGAGAAACCCAGCGCCGAGCGCCCTGATCCATGGTGAAGCGACCAATTTTTACAAAGCCCTCGTTTTCTCTATTGAATAGATCTGCTACGGGAATCGTCACATTGGCTTGCAGGATATCCAGCGGATTGGTAATAGTGCCGTCCAATGGAGTGCTACTATCGCTAAAATAAGTCCGCATATCTGCCACTTCGGCCGTCAAAGAGAATCTGTCGAATTTAGCTTCCGCTTTTGCGATATGGCGTAGTTCCAGCGCTTGGTCGCTGCCGCTTAGGCCAGCGCGAAACTGTTCGTCAAGAAATTGCATTCGAGACTGTTGCTCAAATGTTATGGAGAGCCAGTTGTCACTGCTTTGTGTATCGATTTGAGCCTGAACAAAGCTACAGGCGCAAGTTAGCAGCAATAGAGACGTTTGGCATTGAATCTTAAAAGACGAAAGTACAGAAAAGCCTTTGGGAAAAATATCTAACATAGGGACACGTGTTCTCTTGGTTCTAATTTTTATCAAGTCTAAACGGCAGGGCCGTAAACGGACCTTATAGGCTCAAGCGATGCGGCCCTATGCGTATTAGGTATTCGCACTAAAAAATGCGCGAGTATCGACGGGCTTACGCGGGGCAGTTTAGCAAAAAGGTCATCTCTATTAAAGTTTGTCAATGTGTCAGGGTAGATTGCGGCATGGGGTACTCTAATAGATAAACACTCTGAAGATCACATGGCGGCTTAGAAGAGATTGCTCAATTTATGAGCAAGATTAATAGCAATAGGCCCATTTCAACTTTGCAAGAGAGTGAATCTGCGGCAGATTGCCGGATTTTTACTCTACCATTAGCCGTTCGACTAAACTTTCGCCCCATGGCTTGAGGTGTTTTGTTGACTCACTGTAGGTTGACCAAGCGGCGATCCTTTGTGCTGTAGCAAGGGCGAGCTCTTTTACCACACCCACTTTGTCAAGTTTTAAGCAATAGTCGAAATCCCACCATCCATCTTTTGCCCAATACTTAATAATCAGTGATAGCCGAATACAGGCATGAAAAGTGCCATAAACCCGAAGGTATTCGTGGGCTTGAGTGGCTGAAAAACCGTGTGAAAAGGCAGGGATCACTTTGCTGATTAGGTCACTTTCTTGACTGGGGAAATAAGGTGTAAATTCATCAGTCAGCAACCAAGCCACATCATCGAGGGGATGCCGCTTACCACAATGCTCCCAATCGATCCAAATTACGCTGCCGTTTTCACGAACAATCGCATTACCTGGTCGTGCGTCCCATTTGATAAAAGTTGGGTTAGACACGGTGAGTAGTTGAGCCAAACTATCGTAGTTGAGCCCCGGCGCTGGTATATCAAGCTGCACACCCAAACGCTCGGCGGCACCAATAAAAGCAGCTAGCCAATTCCGGGTGTTACCGAGCGTAGGCAGCGAATTGAGCAGCTCATCATTAGCGCCAAGACTGTGTACAGCGTGCAGACTGCCTAACGCCGATTCTAACAATAGGTTTGTGGTATGAGCGGTTGTTGTATTTATCGCGTTGCCCTGCAGCTGTTGGCTGAGGCGCTTCATGCCCATGTCTTGTTGAATCAAGTAATTATCTTTACAGGCTATTAGACGTGGCACGGGGGCATTGTGCCGGTTAAGTATGCGTAGCACGCCACTTTCGAGCTTGGCTCGTTCAAGCTTTTTGCGTCGAGTTACAATTAGACCGCGGCCGCCACTGGTGACTCGAACTGATTCGCGAGAGGACCCGCCCGGGAATTCGACAGAGCTAATCTCAGTATTTAGCAGGTCGCGGCAGATTTGTTTAATTTCGTTCTCTTTCAGGGGCATTTCGCAGCTCAACGTGCATTTTGCTGAGTTTTCGGACGCTCAGCCGTAAAAAGGTCTCAACCTTGACAGAAAACTAGATGCCGTCAAGTGTTTATTAATGAAAGGCGAGTCACGGAGGTTGTGGTTTTTTTTGTAATTCAGGGTTTCCCTTCAAATCTTCCCCATTCTTTCCCTAAATCGCTCTTACTCAGCTTGAAGGGGTTCCCGCTCAAGCTCTATGATAAGGGATAAGTGAGAAAATTCTCTCAAACCCAGCAAACGCACTTGATCAAGGATTTAAAGGCTATGTCTAAGAAACTCAAAGGCACCAATAGAAATGACGTATTAACTGGTGACAATAAAGACAATCAAATCGATGGCCGCAATGGAAATGATCGCCTATTCGGTTTGGGTGGCGATGACGAATTGAAAGGTGGCAAAGGCAATGACTACCTAGATGGTGGCACCGGCAATGATTTGTTAGACGGTGACAAAGGCGAGGATACGCTAATAGGCGGTCAAGGCCAGGACGTGTTGTTTGGTGGTGATGACGATGACAACCTTGATGGTGGCAGCGAGGCCGACCTGCTTGATGGTGGTAAAGGTAATGACACACTTAATGGTGGCGATGGCGACGATATTTTAGCTGGCAATGCCGGTGACGACCGTTTAATTGGTGGTGCGGGCAATGACGTGCTGCTTGGTGACGGCAAGATCAATGGCAGCGGCAAAGGCTGGGGCGACTCAACCAACAACGGCTCTGGAAAGGGCTCAGGTTCAGGCAAGGGCTCAGGATCGGGCAAAGGCTCAGGATCGGGCAAGGGTTCTGGCTCAGGCAAAGGTTCTGGCTCAGGCAAAGGTTCCGGTTCTGGTAAAGGTTCTGGTTCAGGCAAGGGCTCTGGTTCTGGTTCTGGTAAAGGTTCAGGATCGGGCTCAGGCGCGGCTAGTGGAGAAGGTGCAGCGTGGCAGAAATGGGCATCTCAAGGCAGTGGCTCCGGAGCAGATCAAGGAGGTAACGATTACCTCGATGGTGGTGCAGGCAACGATTTGGTCTATGGTTGGGTCGGTTCTGATACGGGCAACTATAAAGCTGCTGAAAACGTTGGAGCTACTGATGTTTATGATGGGGGTGATGGTATTGACACCCTTCAACTTGAGCTCAATCGAAGTGAATGGTTGGACCCTACTTTTCAGACAGACTTGGCGAACTACCTACAGTTTTTGGAAGACAATACCGACGCTGCCACTGGACAAGCGAACAACAATGCGTTCGTGTTTAACGCATTCGGATTAACCGCTAGCGCCTGGGAGAAGCTCAAAGTTTTTGTCGATGGCGAAGCTATCGATCTGGATAACAAAGAGATTGTCGCGAAGGATGACAGTTTTGCCAGTGGTGAAGATGTTGCTATTACAGGCAACGTGTTACTCGACAATGGTAATGGCGCAGACCAAATCCCAGCTAATTTGTTGGGTGTGACGTTACTTAACTCGCCTTCGGGCACGCTTGTGTTAAACAGTGATGGTAGCTTTAGCTATGATCCTAGTTCTGCCTATCAATACTTGGCCGCCGGTGAAACTGCCATTGATAGCTTCACTTACCAAATTGAAGATGTAGATGGTGGTGTAAGCACAGGCACAGTGTCTATTGAGATTACTGGCAGCAATGACGCTGCACTTCTTGGCAGTGCGGTGGTGAATCTAGCCGAAACTAACGCTCAGCTTACAACCAATGGCACGCTTACCATCGCTGATGTTGATACAGGCGAGGCAGTGTTTTTGCCTCAAACTAACACGGCAGGGGTTTATGGCAGCTTTAGCATTAACACCAGTGGGCAGTGGAGTTTTGTATCCGATGGTGCGCTGAATTTCCTCACCGCGGGACAAGAAGTGACGGATGTGTTTAATGTCACTAGTGCTGATGGCACGACTACCTCGGTTACGGTAAATATTACCGGCAGCAATGACCCTGCTCTGCTTGGCAGTGCAACAGTCAACTTGGTGGAAACCAATGCGCAGCTCAACACTGGTGGTGTATTAACGATTTCTGATGTAGACACGGGCGAGGCTGTGTTTACACCGCAAACTAATACGGCTGGAGCCTATGGAAGCTTCAGCATTAATGCCAGTGGTCAATGGAGCTTTGCGTCCGATGGTGCGCTCGACTTTTTAACGGCTGGTCAATTAGTGACTGATGTGTTTAATGTTACGAGTGTTGATGGCACAACTACCTCGGTTACAGTAAACATCACTGGCACAGCTGATGGACCAACCGCTGTCGCAGATAGCTTCCCGTTGGTTGAGGATAATGTACTTAATCTGAATCAAAGCCAGCTATTGGCAAACGATGTCGGTGCCGCAACTTCTAATGTAGTGTCTGTACAGAATTCACAAAAGGGTACGGTAGCACTCAATAATGGTGTTATCACATTTACGCCGCTGTCTAATTATTTTGGCAATGCAAGCTTTGACTATACGATTCAAAATGCCACCGGCGAAACGAGCACCGCAACTGTAACGCTGGATATCAGTCATGTGCAGGATATATTCGTCTTGCCTAACTTGGTCACCAACGGTTCGTTCGAAACTCAGACTAACAACTGGTCTAGTCTCGGCAATGGTGTTCAAGTCATCAGCTTGTGGCAGCCGGTCGATGGCAACAGTGTAATTAATCTCAATGGGTTTAGTTTTAGTGGGGGTAATTTCCTTTCTGGCCCTGGTGGATTGTCACAGAGTTTGTCCACCGTAGTCGGCGAGACCTATACGGTTGCGTTCAATCTCTCGCAAGATCCTAACGCGACATCTTCTGCGGTGAGAGTATCGGCTGGCAATGCAAGCCAAGACTTTACGTTCAATCAGGACAGTACCGAAGCGAACATGCAGTGGGAACAAAAAGTACTTTCCTTTACTGCCACCAGTACGAATACTGTGCTTAGCTTTGAAAGCCTGACACCTAATCCAACGGGGAGCGATATTAACGCCAACCTACAAGGCCCCGTCATCGATGAGGTGTATGTAGTGCCAAACCAGACAATCAATGCTTTTAAGCTCGGGCTGGGCGGGGATATTGTTGATCTGCGAAGCATACTGCAATCAATAGACGGGCCCGGTGGTCAAGACGCATTTACCAATGGCTTCTTGCGCTTCCAACCTTCCGGTGGCAATACTCTGGTACAGATTGATGCCGATGGCGGAGGTGACGAGTTTGTCACTACCATAACCTTGGTGGGTGCTACGCTAACCCAGGGCGATGTAGATAATTATATTCTTGGACCGTTCTTGCCTAACTAAGAAATACCAAACAGGATTAAAGGGTTTGTAGGCGCAGTAACTACTGCACTGCGAACCCTTTTAACTTGAACGAACTCTACTTAGTTGCTGGGCTCGTTTGGGATCCATTCCTTAAAAGCGAATTGAGCTTTATTCGACTGGCGCTGCATTAGATAGCAATAATTTAAAGCTGAGACGAGTCAGTCGCTCTCCATTTCCCAATAGTGCGATATAAATTTTCGCGATCAATAGGCTTGCTTAAAAAGTCATTCATGCCCAATTGCATGCAACGCTCGCGATCACTTTCCAATGCATTGGCGGTCATTGCGATTACGGGTAAGTTTGCAAGCTTTAGTTCCCCGCGAATTACGCTTGTCGCTTCGTAGCCATCCATAATGGGCATTTGCACATCCATTAGTACCAGATCAAATTCTTTCGTTTTAAGAGCTTGGATAGCCTCTTGTCCGTTGCTCGCCAATTCAACTGATATATTGCCTTTCTCTAGCATGGTTTGAGCGAGAAGCTGGTTAACTTGATTGTCCTCGACTAGCAGTACACGGGCGCCATCCCATAAATTCTGCGCATCAGGACTATCAGTACTATCAGGGCTGTCTGGCTCTATCGGTAATTTAATCTCTGCACTGGACGTTGCTAGTTGATTTTCAGTCTTGGCGATCGGTAGCTCCAAGACAAATGAGAACTCCGCCCCTTTGCCTGCATCACTCTTTAAACTAATCTCGGCTCCCATCAAGTCAAGTAGTTGTTTTGAAATCGACAGCCCAAGGCCCGTACCGCCGTAGTTGCGGGTTGTGGAACTGTCTGCTTGTGAGAAAGGTTGAAATAAATGCACTCTTTGTTCGGCGTTAATGCCAATACCTGTATCCTTTACGGTGAAGCCTATTTTGCAGTGTTTGTTCTTACAGGAGTGGACATCTACTGTCAGAGTCACGCTTCCCGAGTGGGTAAATTTCAACGCATTTCCAACTAGATTTATGAGAACCTGACCCAGCCGCATTGAGTCCCCTAGCACTAACTCTGGGAGATCGTTGCCTTTCTGAAAAGACAGTGCCAAAGATTTAGTGTTAGCTTGATGTTCGAATAGCCCTATTACGTTTATGCAAAGTTCATTGACTGAGAATGGCTGCACTTCTAGCTCGAGCTTACCTCCTTCGACTTTTGAATAGTCTAGAATGTCGTTAATAATATTCATTAAGGATTTCGAACTGCTTTGAATGCGTTTCAGATACAGCCGCTGCTCCTCATTCGCGCCAGCACCTAATGCTAAATCGGTGAATCCTAAAACAGCGTTCATTGGCGTGCGGATTTCGTGAGACATGTTGGCCAGAAATTCCATTTTACTTTTGGTAGATGCCTCGGCCGCCGCTCTTGCAATGCGCTCAATTTTGATTCGTCCAGCTAACCCGTTGGATAGCATGCACAAAGAGGAAAGTAGAGCAATAAGAGCAATGTTTTCGGTGAAGAAGTTGACTGGTAGCCAGCTAAAAACGCGAAAAATCCCTACAACAAATGCAAGTGCAAAAATAAACCACGCTGTCGCGTAGTAGTATGCCTCGGCCAGCCTCTTGCGAACTACCTCAAAACATAGGTAGGCACAAATGGCTGGGCAAATGGAAAGCCCAATAAACCCTATGATAGGAGCCCAGCTAAACACCGGGAATGCAGCAATAAAAAGATTGGCGCCGATGCCGACGGTATTGATTTGGTGGATTAATCTAGGCCAAAAAATTCCTCGAAACATTGTGAAGGAAAAAACGCCTAACGCTGCAGAAAACAACGAGATACTTGCGCGTTGAATGACTATGGTGAGCTCAGGTTGGTCGGGCCACAAATATTGAAAGCCTACGCCATTCAACGACAGGTTCCATGCCAACATGGTTATCATGATCATTACATGGCTCAGGAACAGAACGTCTCGCGTCGATAGGAACACAAGAAAGTTGTACAGCAGCAGTATAGTTAGTGCCCCGTAGAAGAACGCTACGCTTTGGTCCTTAAGGGCGACGCTTTCATAAAATTCAGCTTGCTCCACTAAGCGCGGTGCGATGACTAAGCCGAGATTTGATACAAGGCGGAAATACAAAGTATGTTGGCCAGCTTGCATGGGGAAGGGGAAGGCCGAACTGGCATGGGGTATGGGGCGTTCGTTAAATTTAGTCTGTTGATCAATAGTGACGCTATTGATTTCCACTCCGTCAATGAAGTGGACCATGCTAACTTCGGCCAGCTGCTTAGAACCTAAATCCAAAATCCAAGGTTGATCTGCCCGCTCGACGGCGCTGTTAAACTCAATACGCAGCCAAGCCGGGCGTTGCCGATAACCCAGATTAATCGTGTTTTCATTGTCATTGCCATACTGCAGGTATTGGAAACTGAGCGCTTCTTTGATCGTTGCATTAGCATCTTCACTTAGCGCAAACCTGCTTGAACCAATTAAGTTATACAGGGAGTCGCTTTCTGCGAGTTCAATTTGCGCGAAACTCACGCAGCAAACCAATAAGGCATATGAAGCGATAACGCATCTGATCAGTTGACGGCCCATGCTTAGCCCTAGGCTTTGAATCCAACCTTAAGTGTAGTTGATAGTGCATGGCTCTGCTGTAAATTCGATGCAAAGAAATCCCAGAGGAATTCTTGCTATAGGCGTGCTGAGACTATGTCTGGCTAGGCTGCAACTGAGCGTGAAGTCATTTTGAGAGTTAAGAGAAATTAACGAAGCTAAGATGCAGCATTACCGCCAAGACCGCGATCAGCTGTAAATAATTGAGGAACTCGGACCGTTTATGAAGCCGCTCGAAAGACTGATTGCTTTTAATGTCACCAGACTTTGCTTGATCTCGAAAGTTATTGATGGATGGCATAAGAATCTGCCGGCAATAGAGTGCGGAAGATGCAACAAGCGCCAGTAATCCTGCGTTTAGTGGAGCAATCGTTATCAATAACAGACAACTGATCGAGCTTAGACAGATAAGAGTTAGGTAGTACCAGGGAAATACGGCTCTGACAAATTTTCCGGCAATCTCCGCCTCGAGTTTAATAAAGATTAAGGGAGCCATCAAAAACGAGAAAAAAGCCATCGCACCAAAAAGAAGTGCGGTGCTTACCGAGGCCGAGCCTTGTAATAATTGTGTCAATTCCATGATGATTGTTACGGATAGAGGGAGATAAAAGATTATAGAAATTGACAGACGCTTGTCGAAGAATCGTCACTTGCTTTTGTGATTGTTGCCGCGATAGCGGCTGCATCTCAACCGACAGGTTGAGACGCAGCTATCCAAGATGCTAGACGCTATAAATACATGACACTCAGAATGACGCAATAACTTACCCACATCAAAATGGATAGAGGCACGCCAACTTTTACGAAATCATTAAATTGATAATTTCCAGCACTCATCACTAATAGATTAGTGTTGTAGGCCATAGGCGTGGCGAAGCTCAGATTGGCACCAAACAAAACAGCCAGTACAAATACTTCGGGCGGCGCCGATAGTTGCTGAGCGATACCGATAGCAATAGGGGTGCCGATTACCGCTGCTGCATTGTTGGAGACAATATTGGTGAGTATTGCCATTACCAACATGAGGGCGCTCATGACAAATGTTGGCGAGGAATCTTGGAAGAAGTAAAGAAAGACTTGAGCTAGATAACCGGAGGTTTGGGTAATCTCTAGCGACTGGCCAATTGCAAGACTGGCGACTACAACGAATAGCACAGCAGGATTAATTGCCCTGATTGCTGAACTTATTTTTAGCGTGCGTGTCGCTAAAAGTACAAATGCGCCGACCACGCTGCTAATGGCAATGGGCATAATCCCTAACGCTGAGACAAATACCACCGAAAGCATGACAGCAATCGCAATGGGCGCTTTGGTTGTGCCGGGCAGTTCTTCGGAAGCATCAAGCACGAGAAATTCTCGGCTCATTTTTAACTTTCGGATGTTTTCGTAGTCTCCTTGAACTAGCAGCACATCCCCCGGTTCGAGACTCAGGTCTAGAATTTCTTGTTGATTTTTGCGGTCTTGCTTACCCACTCGGTGGAGTGCAAGTACCAGCAATTGGTATTGGTCCAGAAAACGGGCATAGCGCAACGTCAGTCCTGCTAAGCCTGAACCATTGACGATTGCGATTTCCGCCACAGTCTGATTTTCAGCAGTAAAAGTCGTGTTTTCATCGACAAGCAAGTCGCCAGAATAAAGTGTTGCTCTCAAAATTTCAGCGGCTTCGCGGATGTTACTAACGGTATCAATAACTCGAATACGATCGCCTTCTTGTAATACAACGTCAGGCAGAGGGAGGATAAAGTGTTCACCGCGACGTACTCTCTCAAACCTAACTTTGTTTCCCACCAGTTCTTTTGCCTCGGCCAGTGTTTTTCCGATAACGGTACTTTTCTCATCGAGAATAAGCCGCGCCTGAAATTGTCGCGGTGAGGTATCTGACAATTCGATATCAATATCCGGCAATATTAGAGGTGCGATGAGCCACAAGTAGAGTAGGGCAATGCAGCCAGCGATAGCAGCTGGCACCGCAAAATCAAACATCCCAATTGCAGGCAGCCCTAAGTCGCTGGCCACGCTGACAACGAGTAAGTTTGTCGATGTTCCGATAGTGGTTGTCATCCCTCCTACGATAGTGGCAAAGCCAACCGGCATCAGTAACTTCGAAGGTGACAGATTAGCCCGCAGAGAAACGCTTACCAAGATTGGTAACAGTAGAATAACGATGGGTGTGTTGTTAATGAAGGCGCTTAGTATTGCGCAAACAATTAGCGTGGCGAGCGCTGAAAAGAAGGGTGAGACTTTCCATGCTTTGCTAAGCATTCTTCCCACAGGACTCAACGCGCCAGTTTTGATGATTCCCTGGCCCAAAACCATTAGGGCACAAACGGCTATCAGTGCTTCGTGTCCAAAGCCTTGAAAAAAGTCTGTGGGGTTGAAAAGCTCACCTTCTCCTTGATAAGGAAATAAAGTGAAGGCAATGGCAAGAATAGTGAGAATAGCTAGCGCTGAAATCTCAAGACGAATTTCTTCTCGGGTAAAAAGATACAAACTTACTACCATCATTATCAGAGCGAACAGAGAATGATAATTGGGCAACTCTGGAAACGTTTCTATCATGGTTCAAACTCTATTGAGGCGGCGCATTCTTATAAATGATTTCGCGGTGAGGGTAAGGTATCTTAATGTTGTTTTCTTTTAATATATCCCACAGCGCCAAAAGCACCTGTCCTCGTATATTGGTCAATCCGTTCTGGGGATCTCTGATCCAAAAGCGCAAAATAAAATCAATTGAAGAGTCGCCGAATTGAGTGACCCAACACTTTGGAGGTTCAGCTGAAATCACTCGCGCGACCCCAGATGCGGCCTGAATTGCGAGGGCTGTAACTTGATGTGGGTCAGAGTCGTATGACACGCCGAAATTTACATCCAGCCTTATCATTTCATCAGAAAATGACCAATTAATGACCTCGTGAGTAATGAAATCCTCGTTTGGGATCAAGTACTCTCGCCCGTCTCTAGTGACTACTGAGACGAATCGAGCTCGAAGCTCGCGAATCCAGCCGAATGTCTCTCCCAACGAAATGGTGTCCCCAGGGCGAATGGATCGGTCCGCTAATATGATGATCCCTGAGATAAAGTTTGAAACCACTTTCTGCAATCCGAAACCGATACCTACCCCGATTGCACCTGAAAGTACTGACAGGACGGTGAGGTCGATACCGATCCCTGATATAGCAATGATGGCTGCCAGTGTGATGAGTGACACTCGCAGCATCTTACCTATAAGAAGCCTTAGCCCCGGCGTAAGATCCTCGTTACGTTGAATACGCAAATCGACGAAATTACTTACTACGATTGAGCCCCATAGGGATAAGCTCAGCACCACGACTATTTTGACAATCAGCAGCAACGAAATTCTGAAACCAGAGATAGAAAAACCCACCGCGTTCAGAAACTCAGCGACGTTGTCACTGATGCCAAGAATTACCATAGCAACATAGAACCATACGCCAATAGATAAAAGTCGACGTAAAGAGCGATTGCGGATGGTCTGAACACTGGCTGTAATGAGGAGCCAGGTCATGGAAAGCAGCATGGATATATAAACAAGGTATGAGCTTGGCCAATCGATATTGTCCAGGATGGCCCATGTGATTCCTGTCAGGATCGCGAAGTAGAACCACTTGAGTCTGCGCAGCAAGGAAATAATCACTCGAAGCAAACTTGGGCTATTTTTTATCTTTCTGGCTTGGTCTTCGAGACTTTGCTCGGAACGACGGGCAATAATAATCGCCAGTAAATAGATGCCGACCACGAGAGTGGCTTGCATAATGACATAGGGATCAACAACAGCCTCAACGATTCTCTGCACATTGACAGATAAACGGCTGATTAAGTCCTCTAGATTGAATTCCATAATTGCTCCGCGAGTTCTGCCCGACCATAGAACATGCAAAGTAGTTATCAGGTTATGCTTAATTGGGCAGTGGATTGAGCATCACACATCGCTCTATTAAAGCAAGGAACCTACACAGGTTGGGCCTTTTTTCATTAGGCTGGTTATAGCCAAGCTCTAGAGTGCAATGTATTTGAAAATTCGGATAGAAGCTACCGGCAAAATCAATACTCGCTCTTGTTCAAGCCCTAAACTTTGCTAGCTGCGAAGCCCTTGACCAGTAGAGGCGGTGTCTAAGAGCCAAACCGATAGCGTAAACGGAAAGCAACTGTGTCAACGATGCGATCATTAAATGATTGCTCTAACAATGTTGGAAATGTGTCAAAACCATCGCTCGGTAGATTACTGCCCCGGGTATAGACAAGAAACAAATCTGAGAGTGGTGCAATTTCCCAACGATAGCGCGCCTGCAGTGTCATTCGGCTAACCACGAAATCGTCTGGCTCGTTATTGGGTTTAGGGACGGGCTGTAAGGCTTGCAGAACGGTTGGGTTTGCTTGCCAAAACCGGTCCTCGAAGGCTTTCAGGGCATTCCATTGTACTCTCAGTCGCAGCTGCTGCCAGTTAGAGATAAAATAGTTTAACTCGAAGTTAGGCGACCATTGGTGGCCCTCAAACGATGTGTACGCACCTGCGCCTTGGTGCACTAAAATTGCTTCAGTGTCAGAGTAGCGGACATCAAAGCCTGCAGAAAAACGGTCATTGGGCCGCCAGTCAAGGCCTGCATCAAAGTTGTATTGGCTAGGGCCCAAGGCTTCTTGCCGAGCTTCCACACGAGTGGAAACTGAAAGAGGTCGTGAAGGATCAGTTTCATAGGAGAAATTGACTCGATTTCGGGCAGGGATTTCAAAATCTCCGGTCCCGCGACCTAACCTATCATCCACGCGTTTCGGAAAGTGACCAATGCCAAACCTAAACGTATCGTTGTTAAGGAAGTTGTACTCTCTATCATAAGTTAGCCCGAGCCTTACGGGTCGACCGTTAGTGTTCCACTGATTATTTATCCGATAAGTAGTTCGTTTATTGCGCAGCCACTCGATGTCAGATTCAACCTGCTCGTATTCATAATCCAAGTTAACTTGATCATTTCGAGTTAAAAAACCTAGATCGTTGATATCGAGGTTGTCATCGAAATGGACCGCTCTAACAGTGTGTTGTCGTCCCCGTCCTGGGCGGAAACGAAAATCCGCCATGGCGCCAACACCTGTTACGCCTTCCACATTGCTGTGAAATAGTTGGCCATCAATGACAAGTCTGTTGTTGGCAGAGAAATAATGGGCGTCGATCCCATTCACGGTAGCATCAATACTGGAGTGAGAGATATTAGTGCCCATCCAACCAATGCTGCGTCGCCCGCCAGCGCTGGTGTCCTCATACAACATTCGGCCGATGAGAAAATCGCGACCCTCAGCCGTAATCGCTACCCGGCTGCCGTCTGGATTGATACCACGAATTTGCGAGTCATCCTCAGCTGCGGCTAATAGGCCGTAGCGCAAGTTACCGCTTTGTCCAGTAAATTTGGCAGCGCCAAGAAGTTCCGTGGGTTGGCTGACATCTGTTGGGTTGGTAGTCACGCCATCGGGAATATCGAAATTTGCTGCACCACCAATGCGGCGAGTATTTAGCATCGAAATAGGGCCGCCAGGGACGCCACCTCCGTTGTTTGAATTGCGTGGGTGGGTGATAAATATGTCTTGTCCTTCCAAAAAGAACTGGCGCTGTTCGGCAAAAAAAACTTCAAACGCAGTGAGGTTCACCACGACGTCATCGGCGGCCACGCTGCCGAAGTCTGGATTAAGTGTCGTCGTGAACTGAGTGTTAGTGGTCGGGCGCCAAAAAATATCAGCACCTACCTTGAGCTGCATGTCATCGCGAATGCTATCGAAAACACCTCCAATAAATGGAAAGTAGGTAAGCTGACGTCTTGGTTCGATGTCCGTGTAGCGGTACTTTTCAAATGCAGAAAGATATTGGTTTACAGTGCGTGGAAGGGGTGGATTGGACCAAACATTGCCACTCATGTGGCCAATTTGCCGATCAAAATACAGCCCTAAGGTTCTTGCTGACTCATCAATAGATTGCGGCAGGGCCATCATGGACCAAGGGATAAACATTTCTGCGCTCCAGCCATTTTCTAGCTCTTGTGTGCGACCATCCCAGGCGCCATTCCACTGCCGATTAAACTGTCGCTCTGGCAAGATGGTGCCATCGTTTAATGAGTCACCGAGGTTAATACGGAGAAAATAGCCATACAGGCCTTCACCAGAGGGGTCAATTGACACTGCAAAGCCATCGCGAGTAATGAAATTATCCCGTGAGGTCATTCGGGCTATCAGCGTTTCCTTTGGCTGAAAATTCATAGAGCTAATATAGATGCCACGCTCTGTATAGAAAAATCGAATATGGGTTTCATATGGCGGATCTTCGAGTGTGTCGGGATCCACTACTTTCATGTCATCAATCACTGGTAAGGTTTGCCAGACGTCTTCATCGATGAAGCCATCAAGGGAGATGTTGGCATCTGCATCATCAATCTTGGTTAGCAAAGGTAGTGCAGACTGGGCTTGGCAATAATGGAAAAATACAGAGGTAGAACAGAAAATTAACGATAAAATGCGGCGGCGCGACTGGTTTAACATACTGCTCGTTGCCCTAACCAGGCCCCATACGTGTATCATTTCTAAATTCATGCAAGGTGTACGGCCACGATGCAACTAGAGATTACCAACTATAAGTTATCTGCCTGAAAATATCTGGCTAAGAAACAATTAGTTGCAATTACATCACGTGTAACTTTTTATTCTGGGGCGAAGGCCTATTACAGATGTATTATGCAGCAGCTTTTCAAGCAAGCGCGAAGAAAAGCTGCTGCAGGTGCGATAGTTTAATTCTGCGAGGAAGATAGCAGTGTCGTGTTGCCGCCGGATGCCGTTGTATTGACGCAAGTATGGCGTTCTTGTATGCACAGATGATGTAGATCATCTGAGACGCATAGTGGAATTATACGGTCATTTCTTGCGGCCAAAATTTTTCGCAGTTTGCGCGCTTCATTGTCATCTCCAAAAAACGCCACTGCGTCGAAGTGTTTAAGTTCAGCGAATTGCTGCGCTTTCACTTCTCCATCGATGCACCAATGACCAGTCGCGCCGGGGGCGCACACCACTGCCGGGCAGCCAAAACTGCGGGCCTCACCGGCTTGAAAATAGGCATCTTCGGCCGTGGGCCCAAGACATAAAACCACGCCCCGAGGCCAAACATTGAGGGTATTCGACTCACCGGTCGGGCCGGGCATTTCTCTTGTATAAAGCAGTTCTAGTGGATGTTCGGAGGCATCTTTGAGGACAGCCTGTAATTCATCAGTGGCGATGGATTTAGGGTTGTCCGGGCATTTGCCTGTGCGTCGATTTGGTTTGTAGAAACGGCGTAAGTAATGGGGGCCGCCCGCCTTTGGACCTGTGCCCGATAGTCCCTCACCACCAAACGGCTGAGTTTCTACCACAGCGCCTATCTGATTTCGGTTGATATAGATGTTGCCTACGTGCAGTTGCCCGCTAATGGCATCTGCTCGCTGACTAATTCGAGTGTGGAGCCCGAAGGTAAGTCCATACCCACTGCGATTAATATCTTCAAGAATTTGATCAAACTGATCTGCGTCAAAACGCGCTATGTGCAGAACGGGCCCAAATATCTCTTCTTCTAATGATTGCACCCCATCTACTTCGATGACTGCGGGTCCAACGAATGCGCCTGAATCTGGAGCATTTAATTGTTTAAGCAGTTTTCCCTGTTTTTTAGCTTGGTTAATATGAGCGTCAATTTTTTCTTTTGCGGCTTGTGAGATCACAGGGCCAACGTCCGTTGATAGCAGTTTAGGGTCAGCGAGGCTCAACTCATCCATCGCGCCAAACAGAACTTGAAGTACTTCATCTGCTATATCATCCTGTATATACAATACCCGTAGCGCGGAGCAGCGTTGTCCCGCAGATTGGAATGCCGAGGCCACAGTGTCCCGCACAGCTTGTTCAGGCAGGGCGGTAGAATCGATAATGGATGCATTAAGCCCGCCTGTTTCGGCGATCAACAGTGCCTCGGGTGATAAATTTGCAGCCATGGATTGATTAATTGTTTGTGCTGTTTGAGTAGAGCCCGTAAAACAAACACCCGCAATTTTTTCGTTGTCGATGATGTATTGACCAACCTCTTTACCCGTACCCTGAATCAGCTGTAGTACCGATTTTGGAACTCCTGCCTCGTGTAGAATTTGTGTGGCCCGAAATGCAACCAACGGTGTCAACTCTGAGGGCTTAGCGATAACTCCATTGCCAGCGGCCAAAGAGGCAGCAATCTGGCCAGTGAAGATTGCCAGAGGAAAGTTCCAAGGAGATATGCAACAGATTACCCCTCGTGGCGCTGACCCTTCGTAGCTTTCGCATTGATTGGCGTAGTAGCGAAGAAAGTCTACCGCTTCCCGCAGTTCAGCGATGGCATCGGAAAGAGTTTTGCCTGATTCTCGGCACAATAGAGAGAAAAATTCTCCTGCATTTGCTTCCAATGAGTCCGATGCATCCCGAAGAATTTGTGCCCGCTGTATTGCCGTACTGTCCCGCCAGGGGGTTGCTTGTTCAACGGCTAGCTGGAGCTCGAATTGTGAAGCCATAACGACTTCACCCACTTGTTCCTTAAAATTGGCAGGATTGACGACCAACTCGGCATCGCGATGCTTGTCTCCCGCAGGCTTCGAACCACTCACAATGGAGCTGGCACTCCAAAAATTGTCATCAAATTTAGCCCGACTGATAGCTATGTCAGTAATATCAACCGGACTACTCGTATCCCAGCCTTTGGCGTCACGACGTGCCGGTTGATAGATTGAGTTAGGAAGCGGCAGCCCATTTGGTTTTCCCACACCCTTTGTCGCTAGTTTTTCAAAGGGGTCTAGTGCTAGAGCTCTTGATGGGAGCTTCTTATCATTTATTTGATTGACGAAAGAGGAGTTCGCGCCATTTTCAAGCAGACGGCGAACTAAATAAGCTAGCAAGTCTTCGTGCGGACCCACTGGGGCATAGATGCGACAGGGAGCATCGGTGTCATCAATCAGATGATTGTGAAGTCTCTCCCCCATGCCATGTAAGCGCTGAAATTCAAACCGTCTACCTTCGGCAAGTTCAAGAATGGTTGCCGCAGTTTGTGCATTGTGAGTAGCGAACTGTGGGTAGATTCTATCGCAGTATTCGAATAGTTTTTTAGCACAGCAAACAAAGGATATATCGGTTGAAGTTCGAGACGTAAAAACCGGATAATCGGCTGCACCGATAATCTGCGAGGTTTTGATCTCTGCATCCCAGTAAGCCCCTTTTACGAGCCTAACCGTAACTTTACGATCGAGTTCTTCAACCAGACAGTGCAGCCAATCTATAACTGCTACCGCTCGTTTGCCATAGGCTTGAACAACAATACCAAAGCCATCCCATCCCGCCAGTGTTTTGTCGCGTAAAGTCATTTCAACTACGTCTAACAGTGGCTCTAAGCGGTTTGCTTCTTCTGCATCTACCGTAAGGGGTATGTTGCCTTTTTTAGCAAGGCGGCATAGCGATGTGAGTCTTGGAACCAGTTCACTCTCTAGCCTTTCTTTTTGAGAAAATTCGAACCGAGGATGAATAGCAGATAGTTTAACCGATATACCAGGACGTCCAACCACAGAGTCGTGGGGTTGGTTAGTGCTTATAGCTTCTATCGCTTTAGCGTAAGCTTCAAGATAATTATCAGATGCAGTTTCTGTAAGAGAGGCCTCGCCCAGCATGTCAAAAGAATAGAGATAGCCTTTTTCGATTTCCGGCTTAGCCCGCTCAAGCGCTTCTTGAATAGTTTGTCCAAGAACAAACTGGTTACCCATTTCTTTCATCGCTTGCCTTACTGCCATACGAACAACCGGTTCGCCAATACGCTTTACCGTTCGGTTCAAAAGCCCTGTAATACTCGAGCTCTTGTCCTCATCTAGCACTCTGCCGGTGAATAGCAAGCCAATTGTGGCCGCGTTGATTATTCCAAACTCGGATTTCCCCAGATGTTCAGCCCAATCAAAAGGCGTTATTTTGTCGTTAATCAGCGTGTCGATAGTGCCTGAGTCTGGTACTCGCAGTAAGGATTCAGCAAGGCACATCAAGGCGATGCCTTCATTAGTAGATAATCCGTACTCGCTAAGAAATTGATCCATCATACCGGGCTTTCCAGAGTGCCGGATGAATTCGATTAGTTCGATAGCTCTTGTGCTAATGCGTTGACGCTTTTCAGGGCTCAATGCGTTTGCCGCATCTAACTGATCAAGAATCCAAGCTTCATCTGCGATATGATGAGTTTGGATTCTAGTGCGAAGCTGTTGTAGGGTGGAAACGACTTTGTTGTCGGGGACGCTCTTTTTACTTTGATTGTTTGGTGTTTTCGATTGCACAAAAATCCTTTCTAGATTGTGAGTGTATGGGTTTATGGTTCGACAGTAATGCAGTAGACACTGTCATATAGCAGCAGGAAGACTCTACTAGATCATGCATCTGGCGAATAGGATAAGCCAGTTGTAGTGATGAGAACTCATGGCGCTGAAGCAAGTTTGGTTAAACCATCGCTAGAAATACTATAAGCTGGGCTGGAGATAGTCAAAGGCTGACGGCTAAGTGAACACAACTCATTCAGGATGTGAGCAAGGGCGGGTCGCAGTGAGTTGGATATCCAACAGTATTTCATCAAATTTCGCTACTTTTGTATGCAAGTTCGAAGGAGTCATAGCTATACTCAAGCGATGGGGCTAGATGAAATTCTTTGTTATAGCTTATTACTTTTTGTAACTTGAGCAATTGTTTTCTTTAACACTGTATCAATCGTAGGGTGAAATCATGATAAAACGAATTGCAATAACCTGTTTGGCGCTCGCACAAATCTCAATAAGTTCGGCCTCTGACGATGTGTTTTGGGCATGTCGAAATCTGGTAATTGATTATGCGTTTCATCGTGATCGCTTCAATGCTAAAGAGTTTGCAAATTTGTTTACCGAAGATGCGGAGCTAACGGTGTTGAATCAATCGTGGGTCGGAAAAGGAGAAATAGAACAGCGGATTGAAGCATTAAAAACTGGCGCCACTATAAGGCATGAAATGAGCACGGTCAGAATTGTCCCGCTTGATGATGATCATGCCAGCGGGGTAAGTTATGCAACTATTTACAGCGCGCCTGCCGGAGTAACCACCGTGAGTAATTTCGCGCTGATGGGGGAGTACCATGACGAATTTGTTCGAACCGATCAAGGTTGGAAGATCAGCAAAAGGGTACTGATTCAGAAATATGCGTATCAGCCGCCCAGTGAGGAATCAGGCGATCAACCATGATGCGATCAAAGCTAACACGAGAGCAGTATGAAAGATCAATGATCCTCTCCAGTGATACTTCTATTGCGTAGTGAAAGTGGTGCAATGAGTGTTGATTTAGGGTTGTCTTACAATTTGCGCGATAGGAAATAGTCCAAAAGTAATCTGCGCACATAGCCCAATTATTCCTGCTATTTCTTGGTATCGAGCAACAAAGGTTTCTGCCGTTCCGGCAAACATAACGAGCCAAAGCGCAAACTCAGCCGTTAGCAAAAATACTAAAGCAAATACTCCCATCGCTGCTCTGTCGCGAAAAAGATTACGAACCGCCATTAACCCAATGGTTCTTCTACACAATAGCCAACTAATAAATAAAATGAAGGGCAACTCTATGACCACAGCAATAGTGGCGCTAGTTAATGGTGCGATAAAAATAGTGCGGACTCCGCCAAGAGCAAAGCC
>CAYGRT010000031.1:0-23778 GCA_964352355.1 uncultured Pseudohongiella sp.
GAAACTGACGGCGGCCACAATACCTATCCAATAAATCTGAAAACTGGTAAACAGGATTATGCAAACGGGGTCGCCATTCATCCTAAACACGTGCACTTGGCCCTTCGAAAATATTTAGGGCTCCATAACTCTCCCGTAAGCAGTCCATTTCCTTTTAACAACACTGAAGACTTTCAGATTTTCAGTGTATAAGGTGATTTTGGTCGCAATAACTGCGTATTGCGTGGGATATTATTAGGCCCATGTGTAATAAAATAGCTGGAGTTAGGCTAAAGGGCCTCTTGCAGCAATAGATTAAAGTTGATCCACAATTGTGCGTCAGTGAATTCTAAAAGGACATAATCATGACTCGAATTCAAACTTTTCCACCTTTCAGAGTGATAGGCATTCTGGTTGTTTTATTGTTGCCCATGAGCTCCCTCTACGGTCAGTCTGCTACTTTGGAAGGTGCGGTGGTTAAAATTCCTAAAGTTAGTGTCGGCCCTTCCACATTTGCGGTGGATTTAAGTTTGGTGCCAGCATCAGATCCCATTTTGTTTAATTTGACAGCGGCGACAGATGTCACAGGAGTTGACCTAGCTGGAGCGAGTACTTTCGAAGGCGTTACCTTGACCATCCCAGCGATACAAGTTGGTGCCGACAATTTGCGTGTGACAATGGTGTTGGTGAGTGATAATCCCATTCAATTTCAGCTTTCCGGTTTTTCAGTAAATGTAGTTGAGCCTACGGTAGATGCATTTGCGCTTTTCCAAGAAAATATAGCCTCGCAAATTGTTAACGCACAGTGTGTGGTATGTCATGCGGCAGGTGGCATTGCTGACAATACTGGCCTAGTGTATGAGCGGGCGAGCGCTACCTCCGTCGCTGCCAACTTCACAGTATTATCAAATTTTGTAGCATCCCGAAGTGACGCGGTGTCGTACATACTGGGTCAAGCAACCGGAGGAGTGCCAGGTGATGCTCACACAGGGGGTGCGCAGCTTTCGGTGGGAAGTGCGCTATACAATAATTTTGAAACCTTTCTAAATGCACTAGCAACAGCAAAATAGCTATAGCTAGTTAGGTTTCATTGATGCTTTCTTCAACGAATTAAGCACAGCCATCTTATTGTCAATTGAGCCCTTTGCAGGAAGGGCTCCGGTTGTTCACCAACTGATAATCATTAGTGATTCAATTCTTGCACAAGCGATATTGGGTTTCAGGCAGGCCTCTCTGAAGTTTTTTCAGTGTCGGGCCTTAGTTTGACTAGGATTGTACCTTGAACGGCTAGTTAGTAGCGCTTTTACATTCCTCTCGAGTGGTCACAATCGAGCCTCAACCCACACTTGATTCTTAATTGCCAAGGGTTAGTAGCAGTTAAAGTGTCGACCCTATAAACCTATTTTTATCCATTTAAGCTGCCCGCTGTATGGTTTAAGATGCAAACTAATTATTAGTGGTTTGAGTGCCGTTACCTGGCCTGTTGCAGCAGATCGGGCTGTTGAGAAGGTGTTAGTTGATAAAAATTAGCGAGCGACATCAACCTTATCTAGTGTGTCTGGGCTTAGCGCTCTCACTGATGATGCTCGTCTTTATCCTCTACGGAGACGCACTAAACGGCAATTGGCGTGCTGACGATCCTCAAATTTTAGTGCACGTCGTTAAATATCCTCTTTGGCAAAGTTTCATCAGCCCTGTGGTATGGCAGGAACTTTCACCCGCTAATCTCACTCCCTGGGTTGTTGCGTCGTTCAAGCTTGACATGTTGCTTGCGGGTCTTGCGCCGAGCGCTTTCTATATTCATCAACTTTTGGCTATCTGGCTGGCAGCTATCGCTGCTATGTTGTTGCTAAGTCTATGGTGCAATTTGCGTTACTGCATTGCTGGCACCGTGCTATTCCTCAGTGGCGCTCCTCTAGTTGCTGTGTCCAATAATCTGATGACTCGGCATTATATAGAGGGATTGGTATTTGCAGCCTTAGCCCTCTATTTTGCAGTCTTGTTCTTGCGATCAAATAACACACGCTTTTTGGTGGTGTCGTGTCTTTTGTATGCACTGTCAATGACGGCTAAAGAAATCTTCGTACCATTAGTTGTCTTTCTGCCCTTTTTGCGAGAGGGGCAGGGAAGCGCTAGGATTAAGCTGTTTGTTAGCTTCGCTGTATTCACCGTTATCTATGCCATCTGGCGCTCCTATATGCTTCAAAATTTAATTGGTGGCTATGCTAGTGCAGAGCAGTTGTTTACACTTACCTATGTTTTAGACGCCCTAAAACTGTTTTTACGAATTCCCTTTATTCTTTTAGGAGCCTATTGGCCACTCTTTGCAATTAGTTTTTTGGTTCTACTTGGCACTACTGCGTGGTTAGAGCGCTGGAAATTATTAGTGAGTTTTGTGGTTTGTGGTTTGATTTTGGCACCGCTTATCCCGTTGGCTCAGACGCCGGAGGTTTTTTATCCTGGTCGATACTATCTGCTGATTTGGTTTGCATTTGCGCTGTCCTTACCACTCTTGTTAAACGCCATTTTCACGAAGTTTCCAGGTAAGTTTAACATTCATGCCCTAAGGTCTGGTTCGGTTATCGCTTTACTAACTCTGACAACCGTTCTGCTTTTTTCGCAGCAATCGATTCGTCAGCAAGCAGCCTCCGCTAATACGCCGTTTGATGTGCAGGCAAACTTTATTTGGAATAACTCAAAACAATCCTATTTTCTCCCCAGTGATCATGTCCTTAATGCCTATTGGTTTTATCGGGGACTGCGTGATCTTAAAGACTTAACCCAAGAGAATGCGTCTTCGCCCATTTCTGTGCCTGATATGTTGTTGCTTACCGAACAAAGCCAACCCTTATATCAATATGATGCCCAGTGTCAGTGTATGGTAGATATTAGCGGTAGCTTAGCTGGACTTTTAGAAGATCATAGGAGTCGAGTGCGTCCGGCGGGAGAATTGAAAGTCAGGTTCTCGTTTGTTAACAATATTTTTAGTTGGAATTTTGGTCCTTACCAAGGTAACAATTACTACGCAATTTCAGATTTTCTCGGGGCTATACGGCTACCTCAAGCTGGCGAGGTCAAGCTGTATTATGTTGCAACAACGCTGCCCCTAGTTATCGGCTACTTATCAGAAGATGGTTCTAAGGTTTATTCTGATGAGCTTGTCATCTCTCACAACGCACCCGAAGTGCAATGGTCAAGACCCTAGTCGGGTTTCGCTTATGATAGCGAAGATGATTTCTGCCTTGGTCAACAAGTGAGGGTGTGGATTTTTGAGATTAAGCCGATAGCTCTATAGCAACGGGAGTGAAGCACTGTAATGACAGTTAGTCGAAACGTGACCTTGATTGTCCACTTTATTCTGGACCATCTGCTACCTCCTGTGCTGCGAGATAGCAGGGTATTTATGTACCCGTTGTTTTATCTGGTGTTCCGAGAAAAGACTGCTGATTTTCTCAATTTCAAAGAGCAATTACCGATTCTTTCAAATGAGCAGATTAATCAAAAATACTCACTATTGGGTGAGAAATTTATAGACCGTCCCACCGATTTAAATCGCCAGTGCATTGATGCTATCGATAAACTGGTCGTTGGCGAAACTGTACTTGATGTAGCATGCGGGTCCGGATTTCTTTCGCAGCGCTTAGTAAGTAAGGGGAAATCCGTCATAGGTGTCGATATTATTGTGCCATCAGCACCTTCTAATAACCCAAGGTTTATCTCGGGCGAGATTACAGCTCTACCATTTGCTGACAAGGAATTTGATACTGTTGTCTGTACCCATACTTTGGAGCACATCAGAGACATAAGCAAAGCACTGGATGAAATAAAGCGCGTTTGCGCAAAGCGTCTTATAATCGTTGTGCCATGTCAAAGAGAGTATCGATACACTTTCGACCTGCATATTCATTTCTTTCCCTACGAGTATAAGCTGCGACAATTAGTGGGAAATCAGGGCGAAATTAAAAAATTGAATGGTGACTTTTTGGTTACTTTGGACAGCGCATGAGCAACCTTTTTCTCCTACTCGTCGCTGCCTGCAGCAACAGCGTAGCGCTAACCATGCTTAAGTTTGCTGGGGATAGACTTCGTGTTTCTGCGACAGTGATTGAAGCCCTGAAAACCTCTTGGTGGTGGATATTGCTGGGTCTGGTGCTTTATTTTGTCTCTTTCATTCTCAGTATAAAGATCTTATCCGGCAGCGCTTTTTTTCGTGCAGTCCCGATCTTTATTGGGTTTAATATTGCGTTCTCATTGTTGATCTCTCTTGCAGTGTTCAAAGAGCCGTTATCGCTATCCGCAACCTTTGGTGCGTTACTTATAGTTTTGGGAGTTTGGTTTATTCAAACGAGCAGCTTATGAGCCTTGAAATAAACATTATCATTCCGGTCAGAAACGAAGAAGAGGGGCTGCCTCAACTGTTCGAAAAGTTGGAACAGTCTATTGCCGACATTGGCAGTGATTATCAGTTTCGAGTGGTAGTGATTGATGATGGCTCCAGTGATCGAAGCGCCGAAGTAGTGAAGAACGCACAGTCGGAAATTCTCCGAATAAGTTTGTGTAGCTTTACACGAAATTTTGGCAAAGAAGCGGCAATCTCAGCAGGCCTAGATTTTTGCACTGGCGATGCCTGCATTATCATGGATTCTGATTTACAGCATCCACCTGAGCTGATCCCTCAGATGATCGAGAAATGGCAGTTGGGTTACAAAGTAGTTGAAGCAGTTAAGGCAGATCGGGGAATTGAGTCAACCTGGTATCGGTTTTCAAGCAGAGCGTTTTACCGGGCAATGCAAACACTCGGCTCCCTCGATATAAAAGACACAAGCGATTACAAGCTTCTTGACAAAGAGGTAGTAGAGATACTCAAAAAGCTACCAGAGACAAATCGGTTCTTTAGAGGGCTTGTTGGTTGGCTAGGTCTACCAACTTTCCAAATTCCCTTTAGTGTTGCACCGCGAACACAGGGTAAGACTTCTTGGAACGGTGCGCAGCTACTTCAGTATTCGGCGACATCCCTATCCTCATTTTCTTCTGCCCCTTTGCAAATAGTGACGATTATCGGCATGGTAATGCTGGCAGTGAGTGTAGTCCTTGGCTCTATTACTATTTACCAATGGTTGGTGGGTGAAGCGGTCACTGGGTTTACAACAGTAATACTGCTTATTCTAATCATCGGTAGCATGCTAATGGTGAGCCTCGGCATCATAGGCCTCTATATTTCAAAGATATATGATGAACTAAAGCGCAGGCCAAGCTATCTGGTCAAAGAGTTGTTTGGAATCGAAAGGGACTAGTTTAGGGTTAACTCTTAAGTTCAACTAATGGCCTTAATTCTAGTTAAGGCCTTTTTGAAATAGTGATGTCTCTCATACCCTGGTTAGGGTCCAACACGTTCTCCCCTGCGGGATAGCCTAAATCAGACAGAATGTAGGCGACTATGTTGGTGTATTCCTCATCCAGTAATGAGCCTGGATTCTGAGAAGGCATCTCCGCAACTATTCTGAACCAAAACCCTTCTAATGGTTTTTGCTCCCAGTAGTCCCATATATCGCGATAGAATTTCATGTCGTGACAGGACTTGCAAGCAGCGTTGTATGCGTCCGCGCCTGCTTTGGCCTGATCGGCTGTGAATACTCCATCCGCTGTAGTTGTTTGCTGCGCGATGGCAATAGAACTAGCACTGACCGTTAAGGCAAGTATCAACAAAGATAAAAATCTATTCATTTTCTTCATTACTGTGCTCTCCAGATTACCCCTATGGCTACACTCCCGCCTTTGTTCACTTATCTCAATTTGTGAACTGGGCTAGCCTGTGCTCGCGGCAAGGACTGCGCTATGTTGCCCGTGAAAAGTATGACACAGATCATTATGAAACCCTATAGAGCAGGTATTCTAATCTCATAGACGGACACTAAATAGGGAGTTAAGCAATGGCTATCGAGCATCATGATTTAATACATGAATTTCCAGAACTGCGAGATCGAATTCACGATCTAAAAGTAAGCAACAATCATTTTCGCAGGCTATTTGATGAATATCATGAACTTACTACTGAAATCGAAAATATGGAGAATGAGGTAACTGCTGTAGCAAGCCATACTGAATCCGAAGCAAAGATGCGGCGAGTTCATCTCAAAGATGAACTCTATAAAATGTTGACGGCCGACGAGGATTAAATGGAAGGAACGACTATGGATACGATAGCGATTGAGAAAAAGCTTAAAGAGAAACTTATCGAGTTAGAAGAACGAGTTGCCCATATCAAAACCGATATGAGTAAAAGCCACTCGGCTGATTCTAGTGAGCAAGCTGTGGAGCGAGAAAACGACGAGGTTCTAGAAGAAATAGGACAGGAATCTCAGTCAGCGATTGATGATATTCGCTCAGCACTGGCAAGAATCAGTGAAGGCAGCTATGGTCAATGTGCCTGCTGTGGCGTAGAGATTAACCCAGCGCGATTGGAGGCAATACCCGAGGCTATACACTGTGTTTCCTGTGCCGAGGGTTAGCCTTGGTAGCTTTGGATTTGGCCTGGGGCAATTTAACCGCTCGCGGCGATCCCCGCACTGCTGTGCGCATCGGTGATCTATTGGTTCTGAATGGCCGCTTTGTGGTACGTACAAGCTTTCTGGAAGACACGTATCGTAATATTGACAATGCGCGCCTGCGCTACGAGTTGGCCTTGGCGGCGGGCACTCTAAAGCCCAATAACTAGGTATTACTTTAATAAAGGGGTCGAAGAGATTAAGATTTGGTCTCTCCGACCCTTTTATTGTCTTTTTCACGAGGTAATGTATGTCCCTTTCTATGTACGAAAGCTCAGTCCCTGTACTTGTCCGAAATCTCAATAACCTCGCCGGGTTTCTCGCAAAAGGGGCTGCCTACGCAGAGGAAAAAGGGTTTGATGGTAATGTCTTAGCGGGGTCCCGTTTGTTTGCAAATATGCTCCCCCTGACAAGCCAGGTACAAATAGCGTGCGATGTAAGCAAAGGCGCAGTAGCGCGGTTGTCGGGCATCGAAGCGCCAAGCTACAAAGATGACGAAATTAGCTTTGACCAATTGCAGCTCCGCATTGCCAATACCATCAAGTTTCTCGAATCCATCCCTGCGGATTCGATTGATGGCAGTGAGGAAAAAGAGATAGTTTTAAAAGCGGGCCCAACTGAATTCAAGTTCACAGGTAAAGCCTACTTACAGAACTTCGTGTTTCCCAATGTTTATTTTCATGCGACTACCGCCTATAACATTTTGAGACACAACGGAGTTGAAATTGGCAAGATGGACTTTCTTGGCGGAGCATAGCGCTTTTGTGTGTCGCTACCTTGGAAATTGCGGCGCATTTTGGTTATTGCCGATAATATGTTGTCGGCAACGGTCAAAGGATGCTTCTACCAGTTGGCGAAACACAGAACAAAAACCAATGAAACTAAGCCTTCAAAAATCAAACTCGATTCAGACTCTTTTGCTTTTGTTAAGCGCTGCTACTGCCTTGGGAGCAAGTGGTCAAACTCCCACTGAACTACCAAGAACTGAGCATGGGTTTCCGAACTTTCAAGGCTATTGGAATAATGCAAGCCAGACCCCAATCGAACGTCCTCCAGCCCTAGGTGAAAAACAAAGTTACACCGAGGAAGAAGCGAGGGAGTTGCTTTCCCAAGCCCTTCGCTCTGATGAAGAAAAAGCGGCGCCAATAGATGGCAATCGTGCCCCGCCTGAGCAGGGTGGGGTGATTTTATTCGAGGCCGATGAGAATTTTGCTAATACTCGGGTCAACATTACGCAAATAAAAGGAGAGTACCGTACTTCGCTTATTGTAGACCCACCTGATGGTCGCTTTCCGTTTGTTGAAGGTGGTGCGACCAAGGATATATTTGGCGATTGGCGAACTGCCGGCCGCGGTGCTTTTGATGGGCCGGAAATTCGGAGCCAAATGGAGCGCTGCCTTCACGTAGGGGCACAGATGCCACCGATGATGGCGTGGACTTACAATGCCAACTACCAGATCGTGCAAACTGATCGATATTTTGTTCTCATGTCTGAGATGGTTCACGATGCGCGAATTATACCGATAGCAGGTGAGCGTAAAGCCGATGAATTCCCTAAATGGTTTGGAAATTCAATAGCCCATTGGCAAGATGATATTCTTATTGTGCATACGACAGAGTTTCATCCTCAGCAATCCAATTTCTTCATTAAGTCCTCGGATCAGTTTGAGGTTACAGAACAATTTGAGCTGATCTCCAACGACGAAATCTTTTATCGCTACACGGTGACCGATCCGGTTATTTATTCCAAACCTTTCACGATAGAAATGCAACTGCTACGCAAAGCTGACGGTGAACCCATTTATGAGTTTGCTTGTCATGAAGGCAATTACAGCCTGCCCAGTATTTTAGCTGGCGCTCGCCGTGGTGAAGCAGACGCAGCTCAGGGCAACAACTAGATAAGGCCCTTTCTTTTCAACAATAAGCCCATGGGCTGAAAGCAATTTTCGCCCTGCAAGCTGATCTCCGCAGCTTGTCTCGCTTCACATCAATCAACAGTTTCTCTTTAGCCACAAAACACCCCTGAGTTCAGGGATTATTAATGGGGTTAAAGCAGCATATGATGCTGTGTAATAAACCAGTGTTTTGAAATGCGCCCCCAACAGGGACTGTCCAGGCATTTTACGCTAAACAAGGGTGCTTCTTAAAACACGTTACTGCGAAGAACAGCGGAGAGCCAGCTATGTTTAGTATCAACCCATCAGTTCGAAACGTTGAGTCTGCCGTTGCTTACCGCTCTATGAAATTCTATTTCAGTTGCGTGTTGTTCACGCTGGTTACGGCACTTACGCCTTTGGCAAATGCCCATAAGTTGAACACCACTAGCCTGGTCATTAGCAACCCAGATGATGAGAATGAAAACCCATCATTCGTGCTGCTTGATCCAGGTGGATTTAATTGTCCTACTGTTGTGACAGTAACCGTTGACCCCGACACCGCGCTTAAAGTATCACCTTCTACACCAATTGAAGTAACGGGTTCGCAGCTGTTTGTTGTATCTACTATCAAGGGGTCTGGTGTAATACCTCTTGAAGTAAAGATAAAAGTGAAATGGAAGCATGGGGATGCGCCTATGGTGGCATCGGACCCATGCTACCGCGCTATGGATGCGGGTGAAGCGGCCGAGGGGGAAGAAGAAATCACTGTCACGGTCAGTGATATTCTAACAGCGTTTAATGAGAGCCAAGCTAACAAAGCGCAGGCAGCGCAAGCGGGAGATCCGATAAATACTGAATCAGGAGAGCTGTTTTTTACAGAAAACGCCGACCTCAAGTATTTTTATCAGCCAATGCCCCTTGAATTTAGGCGTTACTACGCCGCTCACTTACGCCGCTGGTTAGTGGTCGGTCGAATGGGCGATAACTGGCGTCACAATTTCGAATGGACTCTCCGAAATGTTGGCAACACCCTTCAGGTGGTTGATCATTTTGGGCGTCAAACCAAGTATCTAAAGACCGACACCACAACAAATGATTGGACCCAGCAGAACAATTCGGATGTGCCGCTTGAAGTAATTCAAACTACTGACGGTAAAACGATTTGGGCCGTACTCGACCCTCGCAGTGGCTATACCTATGTGTTTAGCGTGCCCGGCGCTTTGTCCGAATTCAAGTTAACCTCCATCGAAGATGGCAAAGGCAACGTCCAAACCTTAAGTTATGATGCAGATGGCTTGTTGATTCAAGTGTCAGATTCATTTGGCCGTGCCATCAGAATTGCCTACGACCCTACTCAGCAAAACCCCGCTCTTAAAAAAGTATCCAGAATCACAGACAACGGTGCTCGCGCCGTTGTGTTTGCCTACGAAAACGATAATCTCACAACCGTGCTTGACGCCAATAATCGAGCGACGAAATACGTTTACGATACGGCTCACGCTGACCCGGGGTTAATGCTTCGAAAAGTCTGGCCAAACGGTAACTCACCCTGGCGCCAAACCTTTGATGATAGAGGGCGTGTAAAAACACAAACTGACAGTTTTGGTAATGTGTCAAGTTTCACTTATGAAGAAATTAATGGCAAGCGAACCACCGTTACTCGGCCTGATGGGCTCACTGAAGTTCATGAGCATTCTGCTGCAGGTGCTTTAACCAAAAGTACAGATGCCAATAACAACACGAGTGTTATAAGCAATACGGCAACAACCGCTCGAAATAAAGTCACTTCACCCAACGGCGGCTCGTTTGCATCAACTTATGATTCTATTAGTGGCAAGGTTGCATCAGAAACGTTCGCAGGGGGGCAAACCACTAGCTATAGCTATATTACTCGGACAGATTCGCGAGGTTTCACCCACCGAGAGTTAACGACAATCACCTACCCCGATGGTTCAACTCAAAAATTTAGCTACGATGGAAATGGCAATCGCCTCAGTAAGACCAATCAAGATGGCTATACCACTAGTTTCCAATATGATGGTTTTGGTCACCTGACGAAATCAACCAATCCGCTTGGAGGTACGACAACCCATGCCTATGACCAGCGAGGTAACCCCCTTTCTACTACTGACCCAGCAGGCAACACAACAACGTTTGAATATGATGGCTTTGATAGACTGTTAACAGTAACTCGCGCTGACGGTGCTACTCGAAAAATGACTTACGATGTTCTTAATCGTCAGACTAGCCTTACTCTAGAAAGCGGTGGCACAACGTCTTTCGCTTTTGATGCAAATGGCAATCTGCTTACCTTGACTGATCCCAGCGGGAAAGCCACGACATCGGCCTATGATGGGAATAATAATTTGGTTAAATACACTGACCGAGCAGGAGTTACAACTACTTATACTTACGACAATTTGAACCGAATTTCAAAATCTTCTACGTCCGATGGCCGCGAAGAAATCTATACCTACGATGCCACAGGTGAGCTAGAAAGCATTCGCGATGGGGCAGGTCGTACCAATAGTTTGGTGTACGACAGCATTCAAAACTTAAGCAGCTCTGCAGACAATGAAGGCAACAAGACAACATACAGTAGAGATAAGCAGGGTCAAATCACGAGTTCGACGACTCCTAGTGGTGACACCACAACTTACGAATACGATCCATTGGGTAGAATGGTTAAAGTCACTTTACCGTCCGGCAGAACGACTACAAACACTTTCGAAAAATCCGGTTGGATTAAATCGATCACCTTACAAGGTGGGGCCAGCACCTTAATGGAGCGAAACGGGCTTGGTCAAATTGAACGCTTTACGTCTTCCAATGGCGGTGTTTGGCGCTATGAATATGACACATCGGGCAGAGTGACAAGCAGCACCGATCCAATCGGAAATGTAATTAACCATACTTACGATAGTCGCAATCGAGTGAGCCGAACAACGTACCCGGGCAATTTAGGAGGGGTAAATTACACCTATAACGCCTATGGCCACATCACTACTCGTGCTTGGGATTCAGGCCCTACCATTAATGATGCATATGACGCCCTAGGAAGATTAATAAGCACAGATGCGGTTACTATTGGCTATGATAGCGACAGCCGCATAATAAGTGCCAATGGAATCACGACGGCAAGAGATGCAGCTGGTCGAGTCACGGAAGTTACCGTAGCGCCAGGTAAAACTGTTTCCTATAGCTATGACTCAGTTAGTGGAGATTTAGTAAGTGCTACAGACTGGTCGGGTAACACAACAACCATAGAGTGGGATTCTCGCCGTAACGTAAGTAGATTGAACCGCGGAAATTCACTAGCAACGACGTTTAGCTATGACGTATCGGGACGCAGTAAAGCAATCAATCACGGTTTTTCCAGCCTTGAAATTATTTACAATAACGATGGCCAAATCTCTGCAGTTAATCGCTCACAGGCGTTAGCGCCGGCTCTGCCAGATTCTTTAAACTACACCTATGACGCTGCTGACAGAATAGTGGAGTTTGAGTATGACGCCTTGGGTCGAGTGACCAACGATGGCAAGCGGGCTTATACCTACGATGGCGCTTCACGCCTTATTGGCGTGGTGGCAGAAAAACAAGTGTCCTACCAATATAATGGTTTTGGCCACATCGTAAAACGTACTGAAGGTGCCAACACGCGAGAGTACGTTTGGAACCATACGGGCAAGATGCCTGTTATTAGTATCATTCGCGACAACGGTGTCGACACGCGTTATTTTGCTCACACTCCTAGCGGCCGGCTGCTCTACAGTATTGATGCCGTTGACAATAGTCGCCTTTACTATCATTTTGACGAGCGGGGTAACACGGTGGCGCTTAGCAATGATGCAGGTGATGTTGTCACCACCTATGCTTATGGCCCCTATGGAACGATCACCACGTCTGCCGAGATTGATAATCCATTTACCTTTGCGGGTATCTATGGGGTTATTTCAGATACTCTAGGTTTCTATCATATGCAGCGCAGAGTGATGGACCCAGCCAACGGTCGCTTCTTAACTCCCGAACCCGTTATGCCGCTGATTTATCCTCAAAATAGCATCTATGGCTATGCGGCCAACGACCCAATAAACAATATTGACCCTTCTGGCACTACGCCCACGCGCCAAGAGGCAGCTCGCGCTGCGGCTAGCACCCAGCTTGGAATCGCCGGCATAGTGGGTGATTTAAAGGCGGGTAAGGCACAGAGTTTGCAAAAAGCGGGACAGCAGCTAATTGCCTTGGCTAACTCCGTCGGTAGCGATGCGCCTGCAGACATCAATGCGGTAGTGAAGGCTGTGGTTAAAGGTGAAAAAGCGCTTGAAACCGCAGATGACCTGCGAAAAGTGGCGGCACCTCTGCAAAGCGCAGGAAAGGTGGGGGTTGGGCTTCAGGTTCTCGATATAGCCATAACCATGAAAAAACTGCACGACGAGGTGGGTAAAGCAACGGAAGATTTCGATGCGGCGACAAAAGGGGCCTTGAAGTCTTATCGCGATAACTCAAGATCAGTGGTGCAAATCTATCGCAAGAAAAATAAATCATTGGATTGGCTGCAGAAAATGCTCAAGACGCAGCATGAACTGTTCCGGGAACAATTGCGGAGTGCTGGCACCCTGCATGAAATCGAAGTGGCACTAGATAGCTTAGTTGCATTTGCCAATGGGCTTGGCAGTTTCGTTCCGGGGTTTACGGGTATCGATCCAGATGCTGGAAACAACGTGGGCTTTCTCTTTTTTTAATTCTGTAATCAGAAATATAGGCCAACAAATAGAGGAAAATATTCATTCCAATGACAGCTGATTGGGTTTGAGCTGTTGAGCGAATTAGGGGCAAAGAGAATGAGAAGACAACTGCGGTTAAAGCAATTTTTAGTGGCGACTATAGTAAGTGGTTTTGCGAACTCGGCAGTCTATGCCGAGTCCTATACTTATGATGGCTCTGGTCGGTTGAGTAGTGTGCTCTATCAGGAGGGGAGTTCTCTCAGCTTCAACATGGATGCAGGCGGTAATTTACTGGAGTTAGCCGCAGCGGCGGCAGCGTTTAATCTTTCTATCGCCTTGGGAAACAGAACGGTTGCTGATTCTAATGGGGTTGCTGGCGAGTCGGTCAATTTCTCAGCCACTGCCACGCCATCAGCTACTGGCAGTCCCTTAGAGGTAGCGCAGTGGCTAGTCAACGAAGCGGTAGTGGCTACTGGACTCACCGCAATGATTTCCCTTCCTGACGGTCAGACAATGGTTACTCTGAAGGCTACAAACACGGCAGGAGCCTCCACCTCAGCAACTGTCACCATCACTGTAGAGGCTCCATCAAGCGGGCAGGGCTGGCCTACTCTTTATAGCGGCGTGTCGCCGGATGAGTCTCTGGGAATTCCTTTCAATAATATCAGCGCGTTAAATCCAGCTGATGGTCAGATCTACTCTTGCTTGAGGGTGTTCTCCAACGGTTTGCCGTCTTCTCTTGAAGGGGTGGCTCAGTACGATATCTCTTTCCAAATAGTATCCACTGAGCAAGGGACTATCGGTGTGACTCGGGTGCGGCCATTCAATGCAACCGGAGCTCTCAATGAAAAAGGCGAGGTCCCCGATTGCAGCGGTAGCATTGAACTAACTTCAGGAGTTTATGACGATACTATTCAGGTGGGTGAACAGACTTATCAAGCAAAATTTCAATTGATTGATAGCGCGAACTTGACACTTCGCCTATTGGAATTGAATGTGATTACAAGCTCTCCGTAATGCTGCATGGCGATGATACTCACTGGATTTGGAGTAAGGATATCATCGCCACTGGGTAGCGCTATCTTAGCTTTGCAGCGGCTTTACGAGCGTCTTTGTAGGCCTTGCTAACTGCACGCTCATGTCCTTTTTCGAGTTTTGGGTACAAGGAGGTGGCAGCTGCTAGAGCCTGCTCATAATCTGGGTCGCCATAAAATTCCACGTGCATATATACTGATAGGTCGTTTAGGCTATTGAATGTTGTATCGGAGCTTTCCTTGATAAATTCCCAGCCGCCAATTGCCATTACAGCGCCAGTTTCTTTTGCTTTTCCTTTTAACGCGCCACCCACTAAGCCTCCAAAGGGTACTTTGCTAGCTAAAGCGTTTGTCGCCTGATCGGCCACAAGACCGCCAGCTTCTGCGCCTACTTGTGCATTAAGCGCCTTGTCAGCCCAGGCCGTCAGATAGCCGTCCTGATTAAATGGAAAATAGAATTTGCCAGTGTTTCCGTCAGCGGGTTCAGGTACTTCAAGTTCAATGCTGCCGTTGTCGAGGAGCGCTTGCACTTCTGCATATTTCTCGACGATTTGCGAGACTTGACCAAGCATCACTTGTGCTTTGACTATGCTCGCCATGTCTACTGCATGATTGGAGGACATGACGAACAGCATTACCGTGGTTGTAACGAGTCTAAAGAAGTTTTTCATAATTTTTCTCTGCTTTAATTGTAATTGAGAAGTTTTAACGACGAGATGGTCACCAACATCTGATCGCGATCAAATATAGCAATCTATTGCGATGACTAGCGCCCCCCGAATAGGGGGCAAAATGCGAATTAGCTAGAGGTGGTATCGAGAGGCGGCAATCCAAGTTAGCGAAGCAGGATTAGAAGCCATCATCGGTCTGCATTTGACCTAAAAGTGATCACTGAATCCTTGAAATACTAGAAAATTACTATATTCTTGCCCCTCTTTTTTTGCCCAATGCCCTTATTTCAGGAATTCACCATGGCTTCTGATCTCCCACTGTTTACCGGTAGCGCGACGTTCCTGCGACGGCCAGCCTGCGACGATATAGCGCAGTCAGCAGCCCAAGCCATGATACTCGGCGCCCCCTTTGATCTTGCCACTACAGGTCGCTCTGGTGCGCGCTCTGGTCCTGCCGCTATTCGTCAGGCATCTTCCAATCTTGCCTGGGAAGAACTTCGATGGCCGTGGAATTTTGATGCAGCTGCCCTATTAGGCGTCGAAGACTTAGGTGATATCAATCCTGTCGTCGGTGACCCACGTGCTTTCGTCGAGGCATTGCAGAGCAAGGCCACCGATATCGTTGCCGCAGGGAAGAGCCTTATCACTTTAGGGGGCGATCACTATATTTCATTGCCACTATTGCGGGCTCACGTGAAAAAGCACGGGCCAGTGGCACTAATTCATTTTGATGCTCACACAGACACCTATGGTGCAGGTGGTGAATTTGATCATGGCACAATGTTTAAACAGGCGCTGGATGAAGGTTTGCTGCAAGCCGAACACTCGATTCAAATTGGTATCCGCACAGCGTACGGGTATGAAGGCCATCCATTTGAAGTCATGGATGCATCTTGGGTGAATGAACATTCAGCCGCGGAGTGTGTCGCTCGAGTCCTTCAGCGAGTAGGCCAAGCTACTGCGTACCTGAGCTTTGATATTGATTGTCTTGACCCGGCTTTCGCACCGGGCACGGGTACGCCAGTAGCAGGCGGCCTCACTTCGGATCGTGCACTACAAATTGTGCGGGGTTTAAAAACACTATCGATCTGCGGCTTTGATCTAGTTGAAGTTGCACCCGCGTATGATCATGCGGAGGTTTCGGCCCTAGCAGGGGCCACGCTCGTTCTTGAATTTCTTTATCTGCTGGCAGAACAGCAGCGCACGAGGGTATAGCTAATGACAAATTGGACAACAAAAGACGCAGAAGAGCTTTACGCTATTCCTTATTGGGGAGATGGCTATTTTGGCGTAGGCGAAGATGGCGATTTGCGTGTGTTGCCTGATGTGGGTAAGCGAGAGTTCCCTATAGCGCTTAAAGATGTGGTGACAGAACTGCAAGAACAAAATATTCAGTTTCCGGTGGTGCTTCGATTCCACGACATACTCCGCAATCGTGTAAGGCAGCTCAACGAAACCTTTAACGAGGCGATTGCTAAGTATGAATATACTGCGCCTTATCGGGGAGTTTTTCCCATAAAAGTAAATCAAATGCGCGAGGTGGTCGACGAAGTAGTCGAGGCGGGGCGGCCCTATCATTATGGCTTGGAAGCGGGATCAAAGCCGGAATTAATGGCGGTACTTTCTTGCAACACGTCGCCTGAATCTCTCATCGTGTGTAATGGTTACAAAGATGAAGACTATATGCGTCTCGCGCTACTTGGTCGAAAGCTTAAGCGCCAAGTTGTCGTAGTTATCGAAAAGTTTAGCGAGATTGAGACATTACTGCGTTTGGCCACCGAGATGAATGTTCGGCCAATGATCGGCTTGCGGATTAAAATGCGAGTGAAAACAGAAGGGCGATGGGCTGAGTCTAGCGGCACAGGTGCGAAATTTGGCTTGCCTATTTCAGCGATTTTGAATGCGATCAAACTCATTAACGAACGGGGCTTCGGCGACTGCATTTGTCTGCTTCACTTCCATGTTGGCAGTCAGCTTTCAGATATTCGCTATGTAAAAGAAGCGGTACAGGAAGCTGCTCGGGTTTATGCTCGTTTGTACAAGCGGGGGGTGCCACTTAGCTATCTCGATATAGGCGGCGGTCTAGCAGTGGATTACGATGGCAGCCAGTCACAGCGCCATTCTTCCATGAACTATTCCATGGCTGACTATGCGTCAGGTGTGGTGTTCGAAGTTAAGCAAATCTGTGACTTGGAGGAAGTTCCCCATCCTGCCTTGGTGAGTGAAAGCGGGCGCGCCATTACTGCCCATCACTCCTGCGTTGTGATGGAGGCGTTGGGTGAAATTTCTGATGATGCTAACCCTGTCTCAATGGAACCGGTTGAAGATGAGCACATTTTAGTGACTAACATGCACGGCTTGATGGAGAGCTTAGGTGACAAAGACACTCACCAAGACATTTATAACGATGCGTCGCTACTGCTTGCTGATATTCTAAGCGCGTTTAAGCTGGGGATACTTGGGCTTGAAGAGTTAGCTCGTTCTGAGACCTTGTATGGGCGGATCATGAATACTATTTCACGGGCGCTAGAACCGGAGGAACGCGGCTCGGAAGATCTGTTAGAGTTGCAGACGGCCACGACGTCTCAGTATTTGTGTAATTTTTCGTTGTTTCAATCCGCAGCGGATGTATGGGCCATACAGCAAGTATTGCCTTTAGTGCCAATTTCTCGATTGAACGAAGAGCCGACCAAAAATTGCACCCTTGCCGACATCACTTGCGACAGCGATGGTCGCATTATTGAGTTTATCGGCCCGCAAGCAAATCATTCAACACTGCCTCTTCACCCTCTTGTCGAGGGGGAAAAATATTATATCGGCCTGTTTTTAACAGGGGCCTATCAAGACGTTATGGGCGACACTCATAATTTGTTTGGCCGAGTAAATGAGGTGCATGTTTTTTGCGATACCCAAGAACCTGGTGGTTTCTACATCGAGGAATATGTTGCCGGCTCAACAGCATCCCAAGTGCTGAGGATTATGCAGTACAACACTCAAGCCATGGCAGCTGATGTTAAGAAAATGATCGACGCCGAGATTGCCTTAGGAAACATCGGTGCTCGCGAAGGTGTGAAGCTGTCTGATTTTTATGAAGCATCTTTGGCCAGTTATACCTATTTGCGAAACTAGCGCGGCAATAAGAAGCGAAAGTCGACTCCTATTAGTTCAAGGCACTTAATAGCTGCATTGAACCTTAGTTGTTGGCTCTTGCTTCTTCGGCACGGGCACCGCGCAGGATATTGAGCAGCCCATAGTTGCCCTCTTGGCAGGCATATTCATAGAGTTGACCATCGACTTTTGCCATGGGCAGCACTGCCGTAATTTTGTCCGTAAACGTGGCTGAATCCTCTAATGTCCATTGATAGTCGAGGGAGTTATAGTCGGTGCGAGTAAATCGTTCGGTCAGAAACTTTTCTTTGCCAGTGCCAATATTGTTTAGGCTAGCTGTGTAGAAGCTGAAATTCCGAGTTTCGACAACTAGTGTGTCTCCGTCCCAATACCCTCTGGAATCTCCGGTCCACTGCTCTATTCCGCTGGGCAGCGGGGGTAGATCCGTTAAAGCCACCATGCGTGCGTTATGAAGCATTTCAGACATGATTACTACATGATCTCGGTTCTGTACGATAAGCAAATTGTTGTTGTAGCGACTAGGGCGGTAGGGAGGCAGTCCATTTAAACCAAGGATACATCGCTCTGGTAAACCGCGGTCCTCAGGCCCATCCTTGCCGATGCCGCCGCTGCCAGTGCGCACAGGGCGCTGACCTTCGGCGTCAGCTAGAAATCCGCTTTGCCCAATGGGAATACCGTCTACTAATGTGGGCAATCGTCCGTTTTCAGGGTAGATAATTTGAGAGGTTCTCACTGTGTCGGCTATTGGTGCCATTTCATACCAAAAATGATCATAGCCATAAACGAATCGTCCATCATCGGAGGGTCCATCCCGATTCGCGACATCTTCATTGGCCTCAACCATCTCCCCCGAGGCAGCTTCCGCAGCGAGACGCGCTTGAATATCCTGGATTTCCTGAGGCGTTAAATATTCTCTGCTGCCAAAATGAGCAGGGCGCTCAAATGGGATGTTGGAGGAAAAGTTCCACACGCCTTGAAGATCCGGATGGCCCCATTCTGTCCTATAGATTTCTTGCGAATTGGCAGAGGAGACAAGCGCAAGTAGCGCAGCTGCTACGGTGATGGCTCGGGTGATGGAAGAATAGCGCATGTGAGTCTCATCTTTTTATTTTTAGTTGGACGGTATTAAGGTAAACAAAGAATAAAGGCCTGCTGGTGCGCTTATCAAGAGAAATGTGACGATATGAGCTTGAACTCGTCTTTAATTGATAGCTTTAGCCCTGCAATATAAAAATGGAGTAGGATTAAAAAAACCGGCATCCGCGATGCCAATTCCTGAGGAATCAGCGATGAGAATTGACAGAAATTTCCTTTGGTCTCTGCCGCAGCCATTATATGTGGTGGGCTCGGCGCTGCTTGTGGCCACTGCAATTACTTGGCAATGGATGGATGCCGATCTACTGGTAACTCTAATCATCACCAGCAGTATTCCTTTAGTATTTCTTGCCGAACGACTAGCGCCCATGAGGCAAGACTGGGTTTTGAATTGGTCGGATATTGGCGAGGACGTGTTTTGGGTGCTGTCTGGGCTTTTTATATGGCTGCCTCTTTATGACGAATATTATGACACGCCTATATCAGATGCTATTACTGCCCTCAGAGAAACACTTGGTTTGCCGTTTACGCTTGCACCAACGTCCACATTAGGGCTTTTGTTTACCGCATTTATCGCGCTGATAGCAGCAGAATTTATAGGCTACTGGGCTCACCGCATTCAGCATCGCTACAAGTTTTTTTGGCGTATTCATGCCACCCACCACCACATCACAAAGATGAGTGCTGCACGGGCTGATCGCACACACCCCCTAGAGTTTTTGGCACTTAACTTAGGTGGCGCGGTGATGCTGGCGCTATTGGGAGCTAGCCCAGATGTGGCGGCAATATTTGTGACCGTGCTCGTAACTTGCACCCGGGTAACCCACGCTAACTTGCCATTAAAGCCCGGGATTATGGGCTGGTTCTTTAATACGCCTCAGTACCACCAACTTCACCATTCCTGCAATTACGATGAAAGCAATACTAATTACGGCTGTGTAATCATTGTGTGGGATCGACTTTTTGGCACCTTTTCTGACAAGGACCACATTGAAAAACTAGGTAACGGAACCGGTCAGCCTTTGTCGATTCTTACTCAATTGAGCATTCCATTTCGGTCTGATGAAACCATTAGGCGGCTGTGAATTACCCAGCAAGCTGAACAGAAGAGTCATCTGCACCTTTATAGGGCCTAGCTAATTGAAATGTGTGCTTGTCAACGGCGAGTTTTTCTATATCATCCCGATTTCTACAAAAACTGCCGTCCTCAATTGAGTTGACGTCAGGGTTTATTGGCCACACTCAGTTCTTTCGGAAACGTCATGCTGCTTGTACCCGTCATTGTTTATCTGGTCGTCTCAATCGCTATTGGGCTGTTTGCTGCACGCAAAGTGCATTCGGTCAGTGATTACATAACGGCAGGGCGTAGCCTGCCTATGCCTATGGTTATGGCAATGGTGTTTGCCACTTGGTTTGGGGCTGAAACAGTATTGGGCATTTCGGCAACGTTCCTAGATGAGGGCTTTCGCGGCCTTATTTCTGACCCGCTGGGGGCATCCATTTGCTTGGTGCTTTTTGGATTGGTGTTTGCCTTGCCATTGTATCGACTCAAGCTCATGACCTTGGGTGACTTTTTCCTTATTCGCTACAATAAGAAGACGGAACTGGTGCTCTCTACCTGTATCGTGCTTTCTTACCTAGGCTGGGTGTCTGCACAAGTCACGGCTCTGGGGCTAGTCTTCAACGTACTATCCGAGGATTCTATATCCATTACTCAGGGTATATTCATCGGTTCTGCCGTTGTGCTTGCCTATACATTGTATGGCGGTATGTGGTCGGTTGCCGTGACCACCTGTGTGCAGATGGTCATCATCGTGATCGGCCTCGTCCTCGTCACCAACACCGCCAGCGATATGGCAGGAGGAATGTCGTCGGTTCTTAGCAAGGCGGCAGCAGAAGGTAAGTTTGAATGGCTACCCACATTGGATTTAGTCGACATGCTTGGCTGGATGGCCGCCCTATTTACCATGGCTCTTGGCTCGATTCCCCAACAAGACGTATTTCAGCGGGTTAATACCTCCAAGAATGAGCGCGTGGCCGTGTGGGCAACCACCTTGGGCGGCATAGGTTACTTCCTGTTTGCGGCGGTGCCACTTTATCTTGCCTACAGTGCCAGCCTGATCGACCCGGTACAGACAGAGCGCCTGATGCAAGAGGATTCACAACTGGTATTGCCTACATTTGTGCTAACAAATATGCCCTTCTGGCTGCAAGCGGTGTTTTTTGGGGCCTTGCTATCGGTCATCATGAGCACTGCGTCCAGCACGCTTCTCGCCCCGTCGGTGACATTCACAGAGAATGTGTTAAAAAACTTCCGCCCGAATATGTCTGATGTGCAATTGTTGAAAGCGACCCGCATTACCGTTTTTATCTTCACGATATTTGTCGTCGCCAATGCAGCATTGTCAGGTGAAAGCATCCATGGCATGGTGGAAAACGCCTACAGGATTACCTTGGCAGGGGTGTTTGTGCCGCTGACAGCGGGACTGTTTTGGTCAAAGGCAAGCAACCTTGGCGCCGGTTTATCCATAATTTTCGGGTTAGGTAGCTGGTTACTATTGGAGATATTCTTTCCTGATCTTCCTTTCGAACCTCAACTAATCGGATTGTTGTTGAGCCTTGTTGGCATGATTGTAGGTTCCATTCTGCAGCCAAATCCTAATGCCGCCAATCGCCATGGTTTGGCGGACTTTTCTCGTTGAGGTTGATGGGGAAATTCCGCTTCGCATCCAAGCGATGCACTGATCAGTCAAAAACCCAACGCAAAAGTAGTGGCTGCGTGGAATAGCACAGCAGCATGCGGTTGGTTTGCCGCCTATTGCAGGGTAGGGTAAGTTTGAGATGCAAGCTAATTAGATTAATGAGAGAAATGAATGTCTGATAATAATATTGATAACCCGCAGTTAAACACGAGTAGATTCCAGAATTTGTTCGGTAAGAGCTTTCCAAAGCGCACCATTGAATTGGGATTCACACGCAGCCCCAGCAGCAAGCGAGTGAAAAAGCCGGAAACGTCTGCGCCTGCGATCTCTCGAAGTCTTAGTGAGCTTGGTCAAAACAACTATGCCATTCTGGAAAAAATCAAAAAAGATCTGTATATCTTTAACGCCTACCCACTTACCTATAAACAGCGGTTGGAACTCACCCCCATCTACTGGAAGTCTATTTATATGGCGGCCATTAATTTGAGTTTGACCTATTCAAAACAAGGAATCATGCCTGATGACCCCAAGCGCGCCCATCTGTTAGACACGTGCACCGACAATCTTAGGCTTATTCGTAGAAGTTACGAACTGCTATTTATGCATGATTATCAGCTTCCCAATTGGCGCTACGGTAAAGCCAGAGCGCAAATTTTTGAATCCAGCTTTCGAATAGTGGAGATCGTTCACTTAGAGCAGCAAGTAGCCGCATTGCGCTATCGCCCACTATCAGCTAGCAGTTGGCAGTCGCTGAATAAAATCTTTTATGTTATGGATGCTTATGAACATGTTGGGTTTGAGCAAGTTCTCACCCAGTCAATGATTAGGCAAGGCGAAACTAAGAAGTACGGGACTATTCGGGACTTTTATCTGAGAGCACAACTGGCTGGCTTTTTCGATCTCTCGCGGTACCCCACACAGCAGCAGAGATACGTGGATACGTATCTTGCAGCTCAATCGAAAGCGGTCTCAATTTATGAGCTTGAGAAAGAGGCGCCTTTAGATGACGACACTCTAATCATTGGCTTTAGTCAGGACCAAGCGCCAAGGCTGCAATCCCATTTCATGGAGCAAAAAAAACCTGGCAAGGTAGTCAGTATTAAAAGCCTCAAATCCAACATAGCAGCCTTATTAGCTGAGTTGATTAGTGTCAAAAATATTAAGGACAGTGCAGTGGGAAAAATTTCCGGGATGAGGGAAATACCCGGTAATTTTGCCTCGCAGCTCTATGTAATGAATGACAGAATTATAGGAAATGCTGGTAAAGACTTTCCTTCCCAAACCAGAGAGGCGACAGATATCGTTCTTTATTGTGGCTTCAAAGAATGCTTCGAATTAAAAGTTGACGACCAGCGGCCACCAGAGCAACGAAGAGTCTTAGCCGAAGCCCTTGCCGAACGGTCTTCGTTTATCGGTGAAGATCAACATACGAAAGCAAGAACACTTTGGCAAAAGCTCTATTCAGATACAGACGCAATTCTGCTGCAAACAGAAGAAACCCGTTTCAGCATTCAAATGTCGCTGGGGTGGATTACTGCGTATTCTTATGGAGCCAAAAAGGGAAGGCTACATACAATCGCTGCAGTCAGCAAACTCGACCGAATAGGCAACAATCTAATCAATGTAGAACTTAAGATCATTGGAGACCACGCCGAGGCGGTGAGATTCATCAATCCCAAAGCAGAATTAGAAGACGGCAAACAAAGACGATGCCCAGCATTTTTAATGGAAGAATCAGGGCGATGGAAAATAATCCTGCACGGGAGTCACTTTTCAAAGCATCTGGAAGATATTCAGTTAATACGACAAGGAAAGGTCTTTGATTTGACCTTAGGTGAGCTTCAATTTGCGACTCAAGAGTTTTTGGTATTTGAGTTGATGGGGTCTGCTCTTGAGGATTTTGCGCCCTTATTCAAAGAATCGGTGGAGGATGCTGACAAGTTGGCGCCTAATTTAGGGCTAATGCTTTAGTCTTTGTTATTTTGGTCGCTCAGTCATCATTGGGACGACAATTGTGGATGT
>CAYGRT010000031.1:23878-40378 GCA_964352355.1 uncultured Pseudohongiella sp.
CATCTATTTAGTATGTTGCCACTGGCAGTATTAGTCACTCGGTTGCCTTTGATGTCGGCCTCTCAAATACGTCGGTGTCGCTGGCTTATTGGCGGGGCATTGGTGCTACTGTTTCTGGTTGAAGTCAAACTCCCTCAAGGCATTTTGCGTCACAACCCGTTCGTGCTGTTCCTACTGGTGGATGCAGCCTGTGTGATGCTCATCTCGCTTGTTTTTTATCCCCCCTATACAGGAATTGTAATAGCTGCCAGTGTCGCCGCCGTCGCTTTCTACTTTTTGCCTTACGAAAGGTCGCCCAGGAAATCCATGGAGCTGCCGGAGTTAAATGGAGAAACTGAGCTAACACAAGCGGAGGACTCATCATTTTTTGAAGAGATTAGCTATTTTGAAAACGACCCTTTTTGGGTTGTTACCGTTCGCGGCGTAGTGGGGCCAAGTATTGGCCCCAGCCAGTCGCAAATCTGCCAAGAATCCCGGCGACTGGTTGACGAAAGAGGGACTTTGGACAGTGTTAAGATCATGGTCCACCCTTGGTTTGAAGCAGAAGACAAGTACGTTTATCCAGCAGGTTCGGCATCTTACGTAGAATCTGATCAGTCCCTGCGCAGTTGGCAATGTAATTTCATATTACCTTCAGCGCCATAGTCACTAAACAGGCAGCTAATCTTAGGCGGCGAATGGGCTGCACGATACTGTAAGGGACAGCAGTGTAAGGTTTGATTTGAATTCAGATCTATGAGTTGTTTTTTTTCTTAGGGCTGACCGCATTTCAAGCTATTTTTTAACGTACAGTTGCACTTACTAATCTGAGGGTCACCGGATTATCGTTAACTAGTGTGAACTCGACTCGGTAATTCGCTTCTCCAACGCGTAAACTAGGAAGCGTCAGGACGCCATTGGTAAAACTCGAAGTGGCAATGTTATTGATAGTATCGAGCTGCTGGAAGGCTGAGAGTGTCAACTCTAAAGGTTCAGTGCTACTCACAGAAAATTCAAGCCGGAAAGAATCGGATCCTATTGATAGCACAGGAACTGTTAGGATGTTGGATTGATTGCTAAAGCTTGGCTGTTCAACTTTGATTAAAGACTCCTGATTCATCGATGAGACACCACCGGTGACATACGACCAGTACTCTGAAAAACGGGCTCTCAAGGTTGCAAGCTTTTCTAGATCTGCAGTGTCCGGATTGCTGCCAGGTTCTAGAAAAAGAACAAAGGCTGTATTGAACTGCTTTTGACTTTCGATGAAAGAAACACTTCGAGGCCCTGCTGAGGCAATAACGTCTTCTACCGTTATATCTATCCGAGACCCACTATAGATAGGGCGATCGGGGTTGTCAGAATTGATCAATTTCAGATCTTCGATCAGAAAAAAATCTGGCACTTCCTCGGCTTGAACAAGGCCCATTAAATAGAGGTCAAGATAGGAGTAGCCAGAGGCTGGGACAAAGAATGCATCGGCAATGCGTGTGAATGTACCGTCGTTGTTGTCCTGCCAGTACCCACCACCCATGGCAGATGCCTGCTTGTCTTCTTTCCAGGGATGCGCTGCCGGGGCTTGTAAACCTTCTCGCCAATGACAATTGCAGCTACTGTCTTGTAACTCGATTAGTTTACCATCGACTATTGCATCCACTCCCGCCATCCAGCGGTGACTTAGTTCATGACCCGCCATCGATAAGAAGAAATCATAGCTTTGATCTAATCCGCCAGTGCTGGCGCCCCGGCCTAAAGGGGACTCAAGATACCAAGGCACGACTGGTGATGCTTGGAGCCGACTGTCGCTACATATTGATGTGCTGTACAAATCAAAGCGGCTATAACCAATGCCGTCAATTGCATTTCTTAATACCCGCATACCAGAACCGGCCAGTGGTTTGTCCAATCTAAATGGGGTGAATCCCAATATAAAATCGTATTGATCACCTACAAACGGTATGAAGGCGCAACTCATAAACTCAAGATTAATTGGTTTTGTGTAATGAAATACTTCGAAAGGTCTTTGATCAACATCAGAAGCCGCTCGTGTGCTCAAATCAATACTGGTCCCTGAGCAAGGGGACGAGGATTGACGTATATACAGTTCGTTCAAAAATCGAAAACCCTTTATCCTGCCATCGTCACACACTTCTATTGTGAAATCAGTTTCGGAGCTGTCTCCATAGGGGCTGCCAATAGTTGCTAAGCGAGACTCACTGAGTGTGCCGAGTGCTAACTCCCATTCAACCCCAGCAAGGTTTCGCCATTTAAGCTTGCCGCCGGATAGGGTGAGATCACCTTGATGAAACTCATTCTGATAGGGTTCTCGGATATAGGTTCCTGGAAGTGCTTCAACTAAGACAGGCGTGGGGACACGTTTAGGTAAAATTCCGACTATTCCATCTTCAATAGTTAACTGTTTGTAGTTAATTTCAATAACGCCAGACGCAAACAATACAAGTTGAAACGTATTGATTTCCGGCGCTACAAGATAGGCGAAAATGTCCTTGTTGGTTTGCAAATTGGTCGGTGTCACATGCCAAGTTATTGCGATGCGGTCATCGAATTGGTTCACTTTCACTTCGCCATTGGTGACTAGACGAAACAGTGGTGCAATTAGTGGAGGGCGCTCATTTGAAGTCAATAGATTGATGAGATCGGTGTATGGGCTGAAGGCATTGTAACCGCCATCTGCAGCACCAAATGATACCGTGTTATCTGCATTTATATAGAAGCTATCCCACAGTTGGCCCGAAAAGTTAAAAGCGAATTTAGTAAGTTGGATAGGGTTTTGTCCTGGGCTAACCTGCTGTCCTTCCGAGTTGATAAAACGAGATTCTAAAATCTCGGTGGAGTAACCTGTACTTGATGGTACCGCTCGCAGAGTCTTATTGCTTAGGTCAAAAAGTGAAGCAGCTTGAAATGCATCTTCCGATAGATCAACCACCAGTAACCCAGACTCCGTGACGCTCAATGAGTCGGTAACTCGAGTGAGAGACTCAGCAGCCATTGTTCCAATGCTTGCCCATAACATAATCGCGCTTAGGAAGGCTTCTAGCGCATTGAGGCGTATAGCTGAACTCATAGAACGACCGCACTGATGTTTAACTGTAGGAGATGATACGCGAGACTTGAGCTTTTTGGAAAGTGATTAGAACTATGAAAGGGGGGCGTTCTTTATCACTTTATCAGCTTTTCAGTTGGCTGAGTGATGTTCATTACCCTTGGATATTGATGTTAGTGTCTTTAATAAGTCCGTGAACAGTCCCTCGCTTTTCTATAACAAGTCACGCAGCTCTACTTGTTTTCGTAAACGGTTATTCCGCACCAGTCCTTGCCAGGATAGTTGTCCGTGAAATGCTTGATACGCTCCAAGTAATAAAGGGCAATGATATTTTCAGGGTTTTGTTCAAGTATGGTCTCGTAGGCCTTGTAAGCTTCTCGCCACTTTTTCTCGGCATACAACGAAAAAGCCATGTTAGATTCATTGTAAATAAAGTTTTCTGTCACGGTGAATATAGGGATTGGGTTCGACTTACCCTTTACAACAACTCGGTCAACTAATTGCAAATTAGTGTCGAGTTTGAGCATCTGCCGCGAGTGATCGCTTAGTATTATATCTGTCCCATAGTATTTATTGATGCCTTCCAGTCGCGCGGCAAGGTTCACTGAGTCTCCGATGCAGGTGTAGTCAAATAGAAAATCAGAACCCATATTGCCTACGACTGCTTCGCCGCTATGAATGCCAACGCGCATGCTGAATTGCGGTAAACCCTGGGCGGATAATTCTTGCCGCATCTGCTTACATTCTTTTTGCATGGCTATAGCTGCTTGCAGGGCATGGTCAGCTTGATCAGCATCGTCAATGGGAGCTCCCCAAAATGCCATGATTGAATCGCCAATATATTTATCAAGCGTGCCGCCATGTTGGACGATAATTTTACTCACTCGAGTGAGATGGTTTTGCAGCAAACGGGCAACTTGATCCACGTCCAACTGCTCAGAAATAGATGTAAAACCGACAATGTCCGTGAAAAGGATAGTGACTTGTTTTCTTTCCCCCCCTAGAGCAAGTTTCTCTGGAGTTTCCAGAAGCTCGTTTAGTACTTCTTTTGAAACGTACTTCGAGAATGCATTAGTGATAAACTGCTTCTGCCTCATTTCATTTTGATAAGAGAGTGCGCCTTGACTCATATATGGGAGAAAGAGCGAAAGCAGTAGGCTATAAAGCGGAATAAAGACTTGATGGGATACAAAAACATACCAGTGAGTTCCACCAATAATCCCCGCGGCTAACAGCAGTAGCAGCGTGCCTCTCTTCAGCGTCCAATTGCTGAAGAGCACACTAAACAGCACTATCAAACCGCTGAGCAGAAGGATGTGGTATAGCTCCGGTAATGTGGAAACAAATAAATTCTCTTGGTAGTTGATCATTAGATTCGCATGCAGCTCGACTCCCGCCATAGTTTGAGCGCTCGCGATAGAAAACGGCGTCATATACCGATCATCCTGAGAAATACCCAGTTCTGACGCGGCAAATACATCAAGCCCCACCAATACGATTTTGTCATTAAATAGTTCGTCAGGAAGCAACTTTTCGTCTAACGCTCGGTAGTACGACACTTTAGGTACGGCATTGGCGTCCCCGATGAAGCGTATAAGTTTGCCTCCATAGTCTTGAGCAGCAATGGTCCCAGTGGCGGACAATTGCAGACTGGATGCCCAAAGGGCGTTTTCAGCGCTGGGTACTCTGCGCACAACTCCGTCATTGTCTTGGATTATGCCAATTGATCCTGCATGGCTGCCGGCATCGTAAAACAAGTCCAGTGGTTCGATTGACGTTATCTGAAGGCCTTCTGCCAAAAGCTGCTGACTTCGGTAACTACCCAATACGACTGGAGGATTGTTGCGAATGGATTCGGCGAAATAGAGATCATCGCTCTCACCGAAGGCAGACGGTTCGCTAAAAATGAGATCAAAAACAACCAGCTGTGCCCCAGCGGCTTTTAGCCGCGTCAATAAAGCCCCGTGCATTTCACGGCGCCAGGGCCAGAATTCTTGAATGTCATTAAATGATGCATCGTCGATAGAGACTATGAGTATATTAGTCTCGGTAATTCGTGGAGGGTTTAACACCGACAGAACATCAAAGGACTTTTGGTCCACTAGCTTCCAAAAACCGGTTTGCAGAAGCAACAGCATTGCCAGCAAGCTGACAGCACAGGTAATAAGAGTGTATTTTTGACTTCTCATTAGAATCTTAACTCTGTGCCAATGCTAAACGCCTGGTTGCCATCGCGCACGGTTTCATCGTAGATAACTTGCCCATAGAGTATTAGACGTCGCTGAAAAAGCTCCTGAACCCAGCTGAGTTTTGTGTAAAGTCCTTCAGTTGCGAAAGTGAACGCAGTTTCAGATTTATTGGTGGCAAACGTAAGATAGTCAAACTGCAGGCCCACTTTGCCATTAAAAGGTGCGGCATAGGTGAGTCCTAAACGGATTTTTTCTATAGGCACATCTAAAAATTCAGAGCCTTGGTTCTCGCCCTTTTTTACTAAGGAGTCCGTGTGTCTGAAATTTATATGAAGACCTATGCGGTCAGTTACGACTCGATTGAAATCAAATCCGACAATGTTCATTTCGCCTCGATTTACTGAGAAGGGCTTAAAACTATTTGATTGGTAGTCGTCAGAGAATATTCGCTCAACGCGCCCTGTCAGCTGATCAATCTGAGCGAGGCCACTGGTGACGGTTGGTAGCGTCACTCCTTTTGATGCAAAAAAGTCATTGTCTAGTTCGAATTGGTCAAAATAGACAGCTAGATAACTATCTTCAAAGCGAGTGTTCTCCCATTGCAACCTTGTTCGCTTTTGTATACTCCCTGTTAGTAGAAACTCCGTGGATAAAGGAATGCCGGCAGTTGTGGTGTGATTAAGAGTATTTGCCAGATTAAAATGAAGGTAGTCCTGAAATGCTAGCCTGATGTAGTTGTGGTCATCTATCGAATAATTTAAACCTAATGAAAGGTAATTATCGGAAAACTCAAAGTCATCTTGAGGAGTCACCATTTCGCTGCCGGTGATAAAATCATCAAACGTTGTAGATCCGACGACTTTGAAGGCTGAGCGAGTCATATCTATTTCCGCTTTCAAGCGCTCGCTAAAGCTATGGATATAGTGCAGGTAGACTTTCGTTTCATCTAATGTGGCGGCAGTGCGGACCCCAGTGGCGCTGTTTGTCTCAAATTCTGAAATGAGCAGATTCTCAAAATAAAATTCACTGCTATTGGCGGTTTCGGTCGTGCTGTTAACTCGGTTCGTGGTTTTGACTCGAAGTGCGCCTGCAGACAAATAATTCGTTCCAATTTGTCTCTCATATTTCACCTGCAAGACCTCCAGCGAATCATCAAGAAATGTCTGGGAATTCGATTCAGTGGATATTATTGATAGGCTAGGGGGTTCATTGAATTCCGATAGAAAAGAATTTCTAGCGCGGGAATCCCGTTTGGCGGTGAATACTGTATGGGATGCAGATAGCTGTGACTCTGGTGAGAAGGAATACTGAACTCCTAGCGCAGTTTGACTCTGATCATTTGTAGTGGTTATTGCAAACTGCGTTGCCGCCGTGTTTTGAGAATTTGTTTCTTGGTTGGCAGACCACTTTTGCGTATCAGTAAAATAAAACAATTTCAAATTGTTGGTGGGTGCTGCGCCTATGCCATAGGTTCGTATTGTCGGCTTTAGTTCAGTTCCGAAACTCGTGCCCGAAGGAGCGTCATTAACTTTGGTCTCTTGGGAAAAACTATTGTCTGAATAGAAATAAGATACGGGAAATACTTTGCTGTTCATGCCATTGAGCACGATAGAAGGGGACTTAGTGACAGTGTCGAAATTGCCACCTTCTAAGGTCGAGTATACGTTGGACAGCGCAATATAATTGCCGGGCTTCAGCGCCAAACTTGAATATCTATTGGGCGCGCCAAACGCTAGCGGATTGTTCATAAAACCTTTTATTTTTTCGCTGAGTGAAACATAGTCACTGTTGTTAACTTGGTCACTTAAAAACAGAGAGCTGCCAGACCAGAATGGATTGTAAGAGTCTACGGCATATTTTAATGCCCAATCATATAAGCCATAGTTTGAAAGAGATGAGCCGAGGTTTGTATTGCCCCGCTGATCGTTAACCACTTGATTGAGTGACTTTAGATTTGGAAGTCTTTCGATTGCGTTTTTGCTGGCTAACATTGCGTTTCTTGGTTGAAAGCGTTCTTTGCGGATTGTGGATTCTAGAAAATAAGGCAGTGGGTCCTTGTCATCAATTTCTTTGGCCAAGTCCAATGTTTCTAAGGCGAGATCGGCGTTTCCCTGTTGGTAGTAGGCAATCGCAAGAAACACTTGCACGCGAGCAAGCTTGGGCTCCAACAAGCCGGCCTTGAGAAACTGCTGAATGGCGTCGTCTAACTTGCCCTGTTTCAAGCGCAATACGCCTTTACCCGTGAGCGCAACAGCGTCAGCCGCCTGCTGACTTAAAGACTGATCAAATGACGCCTCAGCAGCCCGGTATTGATTGGCGAAGGTTTCAACCACAGCCTTTTCACCAATATACCCGGCACCTCTTGGGTTGATGTCGATAGCAGTGGTTAGGGATTCCAGCGCTTGCGCAACAAACTCTCGCTCGCTGTAAATTCTTCCTAGTCCGTACCATGCTAAATCGTTATCTGCGTCTATTTGCAAGACTTCCTCGAACACCCTAGTAGCCAATGCAGCATCGCCATCAAAAATGGCAATCTCGCCCTTGGTGAGAAGCAATTCAATAGATTCAGGAAAGTCGATAAGTCCCGCAGCAATCAGCGCCTTGGCTGTTTCTGCCTCGTCATTTACAAGGTGCGCCCTTGCAAGCAGGGACGTGAGTTCGGGGTGACTTTGCAGAAAACTGGATCGGTTTAAAAAATCGATGGTGGCTTCTATTTCACCTGCATAGGAATAAATGTCTGCAAGTAATCCGTGGGCAGTGGGACTTTCGATACCCGATAACTGAAGCTCTGCCTGCGCCACTTGGCCTGACAGAAGTTGCGACACAGCTAATACCATTCGATTGCGATCATCGGTAAGATCTAACGCTGCAGCAGCCACGGTTGCCTGCTCAATCGCACCGTTTTCCAGTGAGTTTATTATGGCAATAAGTGGGGCAGGCAGTTGGCTAGGGTCTTCCAAAAAATAAGCAAGAGGGCGCAGTTGATACTGAGTAACCCATTGTATGCGGTTCTTTGGATTAGTGATTTGCAGAATAAAAGGAGCCCCACCAATATCGGCAACCCCTTGTTGGTTAGGATTTACAATCACCGAACCAAGGGCGTTGGCAAGCTCGACTTGACCGTGAAGCACCGTGAGGATAGTTCTTCCCGCGCCGTTGACTTCAATCTCCCAATCGGTGCCTCGGATAGCGGCAACAGCGGACGGTGTCTCCATAATGAGTCTGTCGGGGATGTTTTTGGATTTTATCCAAGCGCGCCCTTCGTCAAGGCGAAATCGGGTGGAGTTGCCGCTTTCATCCAACACATCACGAACGATTAGCAGGCTGTTCTGATTGAGACGCATCTGGCTCTGATCTCGAAACAACAGCCCCATTTTACTTCTGCTCCCGGTTCGAATATGTGTCCCTGCTAGAAGTTGCTGATTGACCTGTGCCGGAGACCAGCCCTCGTTAACGCTTTCCCTCCAGTCCCCATCTCCTGTTTTGCTTATTACTTCAGCCGCAGCGTTCTCATCCACTTGGGCAAAGGCTTGGAGAGGAGCCACACCTAGGGCCAAGGCAAGTAGGTAAACGCGAATATTCATAGCAGTAAGCGGGTTCTGACAAGTAAACCCACAATCTGCCAGTATCCTGCTTATGACTCAACAATAAATTACATCCAATCGCACGGCTTGCTGTTGCTCTTTTGGCATGGCTTGTGGTTTTGACTCCGCTTAGCCAGAAAGCTGCTGACATCCGATTATCACTTTAGGGTGGTGTTCATACCATGGAGTTACAATTTATTACTGCGAGACTCGCTGTAACGAGGGAAAATAATTCCCACGCAGCAACCGAAACCTTAATTGAATCTCAGTCAATTTAAGCTTTTGCTCGCTGCCGATTTGTAGTTCATATAGGGAATAGGACATCCACTATGTTAAATCGCTATTTTATCGTTGATGATTTTTTTGATAATCCACAGCAGGTTGCCAAGGCTGCTCTAGAATCTGTTGCTGACATTACGCCGGGTCAGAAATATGCGGGGGCGATGAGTTCGCAAGAATTTATAGGCGAAGCCCACAGAGAATATTTTAAGCTTTTGACGTCAGAGTCATCGATTAACTCGTCAACCAACTTAAACGGAAGAGTTAGGTTTACGATGAAGCAAGATCCCTATCTGCAATATATCCACTTTGATGGTTTCATTAAGACCAGGTGGGCAGGGGTTATCTATTTGTCGGAAGATCATCCTGAGGTTGATGGTACGGTTTTTTGGATGCATCGACGAACTGGCCTTGAAGAAATGCCGAGAGAGTTAGAAGTGCTGCAAAAGCACGGTTGGGATACATCTCAAGGCATAAGAAACTTGCTAGAAAACGACGGAATAGACGAGTCGGCATGGGAGAAGACAATGGTTGTACCGTATCGATTCAATCGTCTAGTTTTGTTCAGGCCATGGATGTTCCATGCACCAGGCCCTGCATTCGGAAATACACTTGCAACATCTAGAAAAGTGCTGACGCTTTTTCTTGGCAATTAGGGAACAGCAACAAGTTCATTTAGAAAGCTACAAAATGACTCACAGAGACCTTATCTGAAAAATGATTCTGGGCTTATCGAAGTGCGCATTTTCTGAAGCTGTTGTCTTGAAGGGGGCGGGGGTCGTCGACGACTAGATGCTAAAACCCGACTGTTTGCTTTATTAAATCGTTTCCTTGTTCGTCTCTAATGATTAAATCGAGGCTAGGGCGCTGCCCCGACCAATCAATCTCCAATAGACCAAAATTGGCGACCGCATAGGCCTCACCTACCCGATGTCTATTTGGGCTTATCTGTTTCCATTCTTCGGTTAGGCCTGACGATGTTAATTCGATTAATGGCCAGCCATTTGCCGTTTCGTCAATTCGGCTATATTCTGCCCAATGTACATCACCGGAAAGAATGATAACCGGCTCTTTTTGATAGGTTGTCAGCAAATCGAAGAACCTTTGCCGGTCCCGTGGGTAATTGGCCCAAGTTTCCCAGCCTGTAAATTCCGCTAGCAGTTGAATGCTCGAGCCTATAATGCGAAGGTCTGCGTCTACTTGCAGTTGTTCCTCGAGCCATGCCCATTGATCATTGCCTAGCATTTCCGCATTAGGGCTGAGCGCCACTTCGTAAGGGCCGCGCTGCTCAGCCTCTCGGCGTTGTCGCTTATCTGAATCGTTGATTTCTACTATCTCTGTGCGATTCCAGCGCAGATCAAGCAAAATGACTTGCACACGTTGGCCTGGGTCTCCATAGAGATACGAGGTATAGATTCCTGAATCTCTTGTACGGCGCTCACTGGACAGCGGCTCTCCCCAAAAATCCAGCATCACTTTTCGAGAGGCTTCTTTCGCAGGATACTCTTTGCCTGCGTCGTTTTTGCCATAGTCGTGATCGTCCCAAGTGGCGATTACCTCGGTTGAATCCAATAGTGTTTGAACGCCCTCAACAGCTAGCAGACGCTGATATTTTGACGCCAGCACTTGTGGGTCTTCAGAATCTCCGTAGATGTTATCGCCAAGAAAGATGAATAAATCAGGATCAGATGCTAATACTTCATTCCAAATCGGCTGTGGCTTGTCCTGATGACTGCAAGAACCAAATGCAATTCGCTGCAGCCCCTCGGCCATGGATAACTGGCAAAAACAACACACGGCTAATCCAAGCAGGATTCTCACGGCAAAAACTCCAGCATCGGCTCGCCCATGGCAGGATTGTAATCTCGATAATCCTCGCCAAGCAGTTCAAGTAAGGTTGCGGCTATGCGATTACTTGTTAAGCAGCCTTCGCTTGTTTGAATGAGACCTGTCCTCGCCACTCCAGGCCCCATGGCAGCCATCCAAACCGCACCTGACCCTTCAATTCCGTTTTCATACTGAGCCAACGAGGACATGTAGCCAGATACTGATGTTTTGCTGGCGTGGTGCTTCCAAGTTTCTAACGGCTGTTCTCCTCGACCATGATCGACGGTAATGAATAAAACGGTTTTGTCTTTATGGCTAGGGGTTTGCTGAATCATCTGCCATATTTCTTCTATGAATCTGTCGGTTCTGTTAGCGGCAAAAATATATTCGTCGTACTTACCATCGTGAGCAAAATCATCGGTTTCGCCGTAGCTTATAAAAAGCACTCGAGGCAGTTCACGCTTGAAATAAGACATTGCGTAATGATGTGTGAACGAATCGTTGCGAACCGTCGGCCATGGCGGCGGTGTGTCGTTATAAAGCGTGTTAAGCAGCTCTTCGAATTCACTCTTTGGTTCCGCTTCCGCTGCAAACGCATTCACGTGGAGCTTGCTCCGGGCCACATTAAAGATAGATGGAAACACGTCCCAAGATGCGAAGGCTGCCGTTTTGCCCGTGTAGTCGGTATTGCTTTCAAGCAACTCTAGAAAACTACGCTCAGGGTTAGGGATTTTGGCATTGGAGTTGATGGTGTTATTGACAACGCCTGTTAAGATTTCGGAATAGCCTGGGTAGGAGAAGTACCAATCGTTACTCACATTAGCGCATGAATTACTGTCTCGATCACCAACATAGCTGCCCTGACTAAAAACAGTCGAATGCATAAACGGGAACAACAGGCGTGCTCGCTGATCCCTGTCATCTGCATCATAGGCGTTAAGCACAGCTTCCCGCTGCGAGGTAAAATCATCGCTATCGCTTAGCTGCCTATCTAAACCTTGAAACAATTCCTGCCAGCGCAAACCGTCTAGGGTGACAAGGACAATATTCTCCGCGCCGTAGCTCAGCCGTGGAATTGACGAGCAAATCACAGCGCACAAAAAGGGCATTAATCTGATTAAAACTTTCATGGAATGGCCTTTGGATAAAAGCCCAGCGGAAACTAAAGTTTCACGCTGGGCTGATCACTTGCCGAAATTTCGGCATTTAATTGCTAAAGTGTAGCGAGTTTGCCTACAAATCAACAGTCATCGCAAATGAGGCAGTTCTTGGCGCGCCTATCCATGCACCAAAGCCTGAAATGCCACCAAGATAGGACTCATCAAATACATTGTTAACGACCATACGGAATTCGAACCCTTGTAATAAGTCGCTCACTGCGGCGCCATCAACTCCTAGATAAAAGTCTGACACAGTGTATTCATCCGTAGGTTGGGCATTGGCACGGTCAACGAACCGCTCCCCAACGTATTTAGTTGACAGGCCTGCGAAGTAATTATTTCGCGTCCAATCTACCGAGAGCACCCACATGTTGTCTGGCGTGTTTACTACTTGTCGGCCTGGGAAAACCCCAACCGCCGCATCTGCCGCAGCGCCCAACCCTGTACCAACATAGGTTGCGTCGGTGTCGGTGTAAGAGCCATAGACTGACCAGTTTTCGTTGATCTCATAGTTTGCGGCCAATTCAATGCCTTCAGAATCAATACCGCCAACGTTGTCAAAGCGACCCGCTAAACCAATCGTATAGTTAGGGATGTTGCCCGCGATTTGAGGGCCAAAAAACTCCAAGCGATTTTCGAATTCATTCTGAAAAATTACAGCACTGGCGTTCAATGGGCCTGAACTATAACGAAGGCCTAGCTCCATGTTGTCCGCCTGTTCTGCTTCTAAGTCAGCGCTCGAAGACCCTTCACGTTCTAAGATTGTGTCCAGTAACGGCTTTACGTTTTCGGAGTAACCAAAGAACAGCTCTAATCCATCAACTGGCAGGGCATAGTTTGCGCCGCCGCTGAAAAGGGTGTCGGTATTGGAATTTAAAAACTCTGGGGCAGCAACGCCAAATACATCTCGTTCGCTGTTATCAACGTCGAACTCTCTGAGGCCAATCGTAATAGTTAATTCGCCAAAGCGCAGCTCGTCCTGCAAATAAAACATCTGCGTGTCACGGTTGAAATCTCTGTCATATTGAATCCAGTACGGAGTCTCATCAAAGGCAATACCGACGCGGGCATCTGTAAGCTTATGCCAGTCTCTGGATTCAAGGCGAGTTGAGTCTTCTAACCAAATACCACCACTGAGAGTGTTTTCAAATTCACCAAATGACGTTGTCCAATCGAAATCTGCAGTCCAGCCGGTACGATCGCGGCTGTAATGAGTATGTCTGTAAGACTGAAGTGGGATAGCACCGGCTCCATAGCAAAGCGGGTCTGCTTCCGGCCCCGCGCCTCCATAGGGAAACGTGATCGATGAGACACAGGCTGGATCGGGAGACAGAGCTTCGCCCGCTGCATTCACAAAAAATAAGTTGCCAATAGGAGAGCCGCCTAGAATAGGCAAGTTACCGCCAACTTCGAACTCGGCGCCGCCGGCATCATCTACTAAGTCAACGATCTGGGGTGGAACCCAATCGCCACGGCCTTCCATCTGATGATCATAAAGGCCAATGGAAAAATTAAAATCGTTAGACAGTTCACCATCAAATTTCAAGTAACCAAATCGGTTTTCACGCAGAGTAGACCAGGCACGACGATACAGTTGGTTGATGTAGGGCACGTCAGTCCATGTGCCAATCAAGCGATCTGAATCTGGGTCTTCAACAAACTCTGCGGGTGTGATTCGCTGGTAGTTGTCTTCTTGAATATCATCATAAGCATAGTAGCCAGTAAGACGATAGTTGGTACCGAACTCTGTAATGAATTTAGCCGCGAAGTGGTCACGCTCATTTTCTGCTGAGCCTTCAACCCAATCAGTTGCTTCGTTGTGATTAGCTGAAATCCAAGCCACTGTAGAGTCATTAAAAATACGACCAGTGTCGTAGCGGCCATAGTATCGCTGGGACTCGAAATCACCTTGCACAAGCTGGACGCGCATGCGCTCCGTTTCTTGAGGGTCATTGGTCGTGAAATTTAGTGTGCCACCTAATGACTCGGTAGTTCTGGTGTCGATAGAGGCAATGCCTTGGTTTACTTCAACACCGCCTGAGTTCATCGAGTCGATGTAACGATTCGCCTTTGCACCGCCGCCATAGTTGGAATCGCCATTAGGAAAACCATCAATGGTAGTGCCAACTTGTTGCTCGGCAAGACTTGTCTGATAACCGCGTAAGTTGACGGTGGTGGACCAATCGTCAAATCCAAAGGTATCACCCTCGGTAATGTTTACACCCGGAAGGTTATCAATGGTGGAAAGTATCGATGTGATTGGGCTCTGTTGATCCAACATGGCTTGGTTTGTGCTTAGTGCAGAGAATGTTCGCCGTGCACCGACAGAGATAATTTCGAGAATTTCTTCGCTGGCTTGTTCGTTCTCTTGAGTATTCTGAGCAACGGCGAAATTAGAAGTTAAGGCAACCGCAATAGCAGCGCCTAATAGTGATTTTTTTGTGCGGATTCTATTAACTTCATTTTGTATAGTTTTTCCACGAGATGCAGACATTGTGTTCTCCCAAACAGTAATAATAAGTTCAGCGACGATAGTGCATTGCTAGTATGTGGTGTTGATTTGGCAATGCAGATTAGATTTATTGCGATCAAAAATCTCGGCGCTAACGTGTCCATGCCTAGGACAACCGACGCATATGCTTGGCGTCCTGTGCTTGGAATGGAGAACTTTACCTGCGCTGTATGACACAACTGTTAACAAGCTGTGTCGATTTTGTGACACGCGAATGAAGAGCGGTTTTTTCTTTAAACGGTAAAATTTCTGACACAGGAAAGTCTTGTGGGTGTCATATTTTTAGCTGCTGATGTATGTTTCAGTTAATGACGTTGTTGTGAATTGCCAGAAATCTGTGGCATTCAGGTTGCATCAACTTTTAGATAGTTCTCTAACCTGTTCCCATTGGTGTGGAAAAAAACTAAATGAAGTTAGTCAATAAAGCTCACGCTTTCTCTCGGTCAACTCTTCGCTTTCAAGACCAAGAGTTTGAAAAGCACTATGTAGCGCACCATAACGTGAGTGCGTTGCCCGGCTTGCGACTGGTTATCATGCTTTTTATTGGCTATGTCGCCATCCCTTTGCTTATTGAATACTATGGGTTTTATAAAGAAGGTTGGGATGGTTACGAATACTACCTTGGACTGCTTCCCTATCGGGTCGGTGTTCTTGTCTTGTTATTCGCCGGGCTTTACTTAACGTATTTACAAACTGCAGTCCGGCACGGGCAGCTGTTGGTCTTTTTGTTTGCTACCTGCTTGTTCTTAATCGCTTTCGTTTCCCAGCAGTGGTACGGCCCTTGGATTATTCTGGCCTCTCTCTCCTTTAACTTCGGGCTTACATTGGTAGTAGTGGCAAGCGGGTTGTTGGTGCGCTACTGCGCCCCGTTAGCCATTGCTGCAACTTTCTTCTGGATTTTCATATTGATGGCTTGGGTCGAGAACGCCTTTTCACCTGGGTTTTTAAGTGTGGCGACAACAGTAACTGTGGTAACCGTTGCCTATGCGAAAGAGAAAGCCCAAAGGTTGGCATGGAGTGTTCAGGCGTCGTTAGCAGAGGAGAAAAAGATTTCTGAGCAGCTTCTGCTCAATGTGTTGCCAGCTTCAATCGCCGAACGAATGTTAGACGGCGAGCAGCTTATCGCTGACAAGCATGAAGAGGTGGCGGTTGTTTTCGCTGACATCGTGAATTTCACCACGCTCGCCAGTTCGACACCACCGGAACAGCTAGTTCAAATACTAAATGATATATTCACTCGCTTTGACATTATTGCCGAATCACTCAACCTTGAAAAGATCAAGACCATTGGTGATGCCTATATGATGGCGGCCGGACTGCCCATCGAACGACCTGTTAATCCTTCTCTAGCATGTGAAGCGGCGCTTCGCATGCGTGAAGCAGTCTATGCCGTCAATCAATCTCGCAGCATTAAAGTCGATATACGGGCCGGCATTCATCTAGGAGAGGTGGTGGCTGGTGTTATCGGGCAATCAAAGTTTGTTTATGATCTGTGGGGAGACGTGGTGAACGTAGCCAGTCGGATGGAATCCACAGCGCCTATCGGGGAGATTCAAGTAACCGAACAAATGCAAGCAAGGGTTGCTTCTGAATTTTGCTTTGAGCCAAGGGGTAAGATCGACGTGAAGGGAAAGGGTTTAATGCCAACCTGGATTCTGAAAGGGCGAAAGGAAGCTGTTAGAGCGGGTGAGTCGGGTGATGGGCAGGATTCTAGCAGATAGAGGGTAGATTTGTTGGTGCTCAACTAAACGTCAAATCGTAGCTGAGCTGCTAATCGCGAGTTGAGTGACGCTCTTGTAAGGTCGAAGCAAGTGATACCCCGTGAGTGGTATTATTGCTCCAAAATTATCGCATCGTAAGGCGCGTCGATCTGATACGCGTCCACACCGGCCTGAGCCATTCGCTC
>CAYGRT010000032.1:0-27775 GCA_964352355.1 uncultured Pseudohongiella sp.
GCTTACCAGCCGCGACTCCGTTCGAAGCCCCTTTTGAGTGTCAGAACGTAGCCTTATAGTAGTAAAGTCCTAGAACCCCATTTAGAAAAAGACTTATCTTAGAACCAACATCCCAAAGTGTGACGTTATATCATCCTGCGCATTGTTCCATTAATTTGGTATCGTTGGTTTATGTCTGACACACCACACTCAATTTCACAGCCTCTGCTGAAACTGCAAAGAGAATTCTCTGGGCTTCGGTTACTGGGCGCTGTGGGTTTTCTTTTGAGCAGTCTTTTGTTGGGTGTGATTTGGCATTGGGCCAGCGCGTTACAATGGCTGATTCAGGCGGGGTTCGTGTGGGGTTATGTTTGTTATGAGACGCAGCGTCGGCTGCCTCTTAACTACCCAGAACTTGGTGCGGCGCTTCATGCAAGTTTAGGCTTGGCGAATCGGCTGACTTTATTGCGTTCTTGGCTAATCGCAGCCGTGGCTGGCTTTTTGTTTCTGCCCTGGCCTGAAGGTCCGTTATTGGCTTGGCTGCCGGGGCTACTCTATTTCTTTGCCGCAATTTTAGACCGCTTAGACGGCTTTGCTGCACGGCGCAGCGGACAGTTCAGCGTGCTTGGCTCCGAGTTGGATACCGTCTCTGATGCGCTGGGGTTGGCGGTTGCTGCAGTGTTGGCCTATGGCTACGGTCAAGTGCATTGGAGTTATCTTATTCTCGGTGCTGCCTTCTATTTGTTTCAAGGTGGCATGGCGCTTCGTAAGTTTCGCGGTCAGCCTGTATATCCTTTGCCGCCGGCATTTCATCGACGAGCTTGGGCAGGATTTCAAATGGGATTTTTGGTGGTTGCGCTGTGGCCATTATTCTTTCCGCCTATTACCTCGTTGGCTGGATTCGCATTCATGACTCCTATTTTATTGGGCTTTCTGAGCGACTGGTTGTTTGTCAGCGGCCGCATACGGCAGCAGGCGAGTGGCGGCAACCCGCGTTTTGAAATGCTAGGGCGGTTAAGTCGTTTAGTGTTACAACCGGCCCTTCGAATGATTGTCGTTGTGTTGCTTGTAGTTATCGTGTTGCAGGCTGGGCTGCCATTACTACCTGCCAGCAGTGGTGTTTTGCTGAGCAATATTTTGCTAGGGGGCTTAGGGTTTACATCTCTAATGATCTTGTTAGGTATTGCGGGGCGTTATTTTAGTCTGTTGTTGCTAGGTTTGTTGGGATGGTACTACATCGTCAACCCGCTGCAGACGATAGATGCTATTTTGTTTTGCTGTGTAATTTGGTTGCTGTTATTGGGCACGGGGCGCTTTAGTCTCTGGCAAGAAGATGACCATTGGCTTAATAGGTATGACGGTTCTTGAAACTTACAACTAGCGTAATTAGTGGTTTCATATGGGCCGTTGCCATTGGTCTTGCCGCATGGGTACTGCTTCAATTGCCTCTGACAGCGATGACGCAAGCGATTGCTGAGCTTACTCGATCGCAGTGGCTAGTCTGGATCGCCTTGAATCTGGTAATTATTTATTTTCTGGTTAGTCGTTGGTTCGTCCTTACTAAAGCGATGAAACTGCCGTGCACTCTTGCCCAATTACTGCGTGTTCGGCAAGCAGGTGGCCTGATTAGTTTTGTGACACCTGGCCCTCAATTTGGTGGAGAACCGTTTCAAGTCTATTGGCTATGGACTCGCTATAAGGTCTCGGGCCATGAGGCTTTATTAGCCCTTGGACTAGATCGCTTCTATGAGCTTTGGATTAATTTCGCGGTACTCTTGATCGCAGTAATGGTGCTAATTGCATCGGCTACTTTGCCATCTTTTGACTGGTTTATGGTCGCAGTTGTACTGACAGGATTATGCAGCCTGATGGCTGTAGTTGGCTGGTTTGTTTTAAAACAGCCGCAGCGCTGCTTGCAATGGATAAAAAAATTATCAAGTCGCTGGCTCGGTCATGAGCGCTTGCGCTCTCTCGAAACACACTGGTCTAGATTGACAGAATCTTTACAGCGGCTAATCACTCACCAACGAGGCGCGCTGAGCTTTGCGCTTATCTTGTCACTCTTAGGGTGGCTTGGCATGATCGGTGAGCTATGGCTATTGCTTAGCTACGTTAATGTCCAAGTAGACCTGGCTGGATTCGTGCTGTTATTTACGGTGATACGGCTGGCCTTTTTGCTGCCATTGCCAGGCGGAATTGGTAGCGTCGAGGCGGGATTATTTTGGAGCTTTCAGGCACTCTCTCTGCCACTGTCAGCTGCTTTGGGTTTGATCGCACTAATGCGCTTACGGGATGGCGTTATTTTATTGACCGGGGCGGCAGTTTTGCCTGGTTTGCTTATCCCACAGCGGAACAGCTCACCCTAGAGAAATTTTGTAACTGACAATTTAAATGCAGTTAGTAGTCCTTGGCATAGGCTGCCCAGCAGCTGTCGTTTTCCCAAATTCTCACTGTGAATCGGCCCGTGCCCGGCGGCTTGATGCCATCTAAAAGCCTGCCGCAAACAATGCGGCTGAAGTGTTCGATGCTCGGGTTTAGCCCTTGAAACTCAGGCAAATCATTGAGTAGGCTCTCGCCAAAATAGTCTACTGCCGATTGTAATTCTTCCTCAATTTTAACGATGTCTACTAAGTAGCCGTGTTGATCCAGTTCGGCCGCTTCGAGCCTAACTTCGATAACATAGGGGTGAGAATGAGGATTGTTCTCGGCTCCCCAATCGCCGCCAATCAAATAGTGCCTAGCAATTAAGTCGCGCCTTACTGATACGGTGTACATTCTTAAACCTCTACTAAAATAAATGGGCTAAACTATTTGCCCTGATAATCAAAAACTACCTGTGTAGCGCCCTGCGGTGTTTCATCAAGCAAGCGATAGGCGCTGGCTGCTTCGGCGAAAGGTACGCAGTGGCTAATGTACTGTGCGGGTTGGGATTTTTCTATCATATCCCAAGCCACTGCAAACCGGCGTGTTTTATCCCAGCGGCCTGCTAGCTCAGGTGCGATGGTGCTTACTTGGCTGCTGACTATAGACAGTCGATTACGATGAAATCGCTCTCCTAGATTTATCTCGGCGCGCTTGCTGCCATACCAACTACCAATAACGATGCGGCCGGAGTACGCGCATAAGTCGACGGCTAGATTGAGTGCGGTTGGTGCGCCAGTAATCTCGAACACGACATCGGCACCTCCGCCGCTGCCATTTAATTCTAACTTCTGTTTGAGCGCAGCAATGTCTCCATCAGATGTTGGAGTAAACGATTCATGAACTCCGGCGTGAATTGACAACTCCCGGCGAGAGTTTAGGGATTCCACGCCATAAAGGCCGGCGAGGGGAAATCTTACTAAGATTCCAGAGACCAGCAATCCCACTATGCCTTGCCCAAGCACAACCACTCGATCCCCCAAACCTGGTTTGCCATCTTGCACGAGATTAACGGCTGTTTCCATATTCGCCAAGAAAACGGCTTCTTTGGCATCTATAGTATTCGGTAATGGTATGACGGCGTCGGTAGTACAAATATGATGGCTGCCATGAGGCTGGAATGAAAATACTTTCTGGCCTAACCAACTGGTATCGACGTCTCGTCCGATTTTTTCGACTACAGCTACACTGGCATAGCCATATTGTAATGGATACTGGATTTTTTGTGTCGCAAATGCAGCGAGGCTTTCATCAAGTACCATGCCATCTGGAAGTTGACCGCGGTAAACCAACATCTCTGTGCCGGCGCTAATGCCTGAATACAAGCTCTTAAGTAGAATTTCGTTTTGCTGCAAAGGATTGAGTTGTTGCTGGCGTATCTCAACCTGACCGGGTGCCACAAAATAGAGTTGTTGGGTATTCACGAATTTGGTCCTTGGTAATGCAAATCACCCCATATTATAAGGTCTTTACCGGCTCGCGCCGAATTTAGCGATTGGATATGAATATGATTATCGTTAGTGGTTGGTGTGCTCAAACTGCCCACCGCGCTGTAGCCACTCACTAGTCGCGGTGCCATTGTTAATACCACTGAGTCTGCAAGTCCAGCTTGCAAAAAAGCAGTAATAATCTGGCCACCGCCCTCAATCATGAGACTACGGATGCCTTTCTCACGCAGTAAGTTCATGGCGGCAACCAGCGGCACTTTTTGATCGTTTTCCTCAGCGCAAGCGACGGTTAGTATTTCGACATTGCTCCCATAAGAATCGGATCCTGATTGCCGTGTCAATATCCAACATTTTTTGTTTGGATGATTACAAATTCTTGCTGTCTTTGGGGTTCTTAGGCAACTGTCTACTACGACTGGTTGAGGGTTTGACCCATGCCACTGCCTTACGGTGAGTTGGGGATCATCGCTCAAAACGGTGCCAACCCCTACTAAGATGCCGTCATGCAAACTACGCAATTGGTGCGTAAGGGACATGGATTCAGGACCACTAATATTAAACGCTTCGCCTTGCCGAGTAGTGATGCTGCCATCCAAACTCTGCGCGTAGGAAAGAGTGATGAATGGTCTTGTTTTATTCTGAAAAGAAGCGAGTCTGCTATACCACCAAGTTTCAATTTGCTCGTTAAGATTTAAAGCGCTCACGTGGCAGCTTCATTGTAATTTGGTTCAAACAGCAGCGTGGAGCTCCCATTCTTGATAAGAATCTTCAGAGTACTGGTAGCGGTAAGAAGAAGCCATGGCATGGAAGCGATACTACATTTTCAGGCATTTGGGGTAAAGGGTGCCTTTAAACCCGTTGATCATTCTATTCGGCCGTAAGCATCGTCGAAGCGTTCGATATCCTCTTCGCTAAGATGATTGCCGCATTGTACTTCAATCAGGATGACTGGATCTTCACCTGTATTCTCCAAGCGATGTTTTACTTCAATCGGAATATACGTGGATTGGCCTGCTGCTAGGATAGACACGGTATCTCCCACTGTGACTTTTGCAGTGCCGCTAACGATTGCCCAGTGCTCGGCTCTGTGGTGGTGGAGTTGCAAGGAGAGCGAACCATGTGGATTAACTATAATACGCTTTACCTGAAAGTTTTCACCGCTGGCCAGACGCTCATAGCTGCCCCAAGGTCTGCGCACTAAGGTGTGTTCGTTGGCGTTGCTCCGGCCTTGCTGCTTTAGAGCTTCTACAATTTTTTTGATATCTTGGGATGAGCTTTTTCGGCTTACTAGGACACTGTCCGCAGTTTCAACGACCACAGCGTCCTCTAACCCTTGAACGGCCACAAGTCTGGAGCTGGCATGGACATAGGAGTTGCTTACTCCATCAAGCAAGACATCGCCAACGCGCACGTTGCCTTGGGGGTCTTTCTCCGCGAGTTCCCATATGGCTTCCCATGACCCAAGATCACTCCAGCCAGCATTAAGAGGAACGACTGTGGCTCGCTTGGTTTTTTCCATCACCGCATAGTCAATTGAGTCAGAAGGGCACTGCGAAAATACTTCCGCATCAAAACGCGTAAAACCAAACTTAGAATCCACCCTTGCAGTCGCAAAGGCCTTTACGCAAGTGCGGAAAATGTCTGGAGCAAATTTCTCCAACTCTGCCAAATAGGTGGCTGCATGGAGTATAAACATGCCACTGTTCCAGTAGTAATCTCCGCTTTGAAAATATTCGTTGGCTTTCGTTTGGTCGGGTTTCTCAACAAAGCGCTCAACCCCGTAGGCATTGCCGCAAGGCTCCGCTCGTTTTATGTAGCCATAGCCAGTTTCGGCGCGAGTAGGAACCACGCCAAAAGTCACTAGCTGCCCCTCTGCGGCAATTTCACTTGCAATAGTGATTGCGCGATGAAAAGCGTCTAGTTTATCGATGTGATGATCTGCTGCGAGGACTAAGAGGCGCGCATTGGGTGATTGCTCTAATGCGTTCAATGCGGCCAAGGCTACCGCGGGGGCTGTGTTTCTTACCACTGGTTCCAAAAAAATGCGAGCGTCGTCAATGCCGAGTTCGCCTAGCTGTTCAACAACTAAAAAGCGGCAGCTATCGCTACATAGTACCGTCGGGGTTTGGATTCCTTCCAGTCCCTCAAGTCTTTTAAGGGCCTGCTGAAAAAGTGAGGGTTCGCTGGTTTGAAATTGAAAAAATTGTTTCGGGAAACTCTCTCTCGAAACCGGCCAAAGTCTTGTGCCGGAGCCGCCTGCCATAACTACCGGGATGATCATAGGTATTCTCTCAATCAAGTTTTTCGATGGCGCTTCTAGAAGCTTCCTGCAACATGGTAAACGCTTGGGCTTTCAGTGCTTGGCTTATTCTTTAACAACTAGGTGAGTACGATAGCTTTCATTCTTGCTGCCAGCTTAGTAGTCGATTCCTTTCTGCACTTTTACTCCATCGTAAAAAGCGTGTTTAGTCTCGCCTAACTCAGTAACAGTGTCCGCAATTTCTATTAGTTCTTTAGCGGCGTTGCGACCAGTCACAATCACATGTTGCATTTCTGGCCGATTATCCAATGCGTCTATGACTTCGTCTTTATCAAGATATCCATAGGTGAGCATATAGGTGAGTTCATCAAGAATAACTACATCTACTTCTCGATCAGTAAGCAGCTTTTTGGCCTTTGACCAGGTTGCCTCGGCCGCTGCTATGTCTGCCTCTCGGTCTTGGGTTTCCCAAGTAAAACCGGTGTTCATAACGTGGAATTCCACCAAGGGATGATCCTGAAAGAGCAGGTGCTCGCCAGTTTCCCAAACTCCCTTGATGAATTGCACAACGCCGCAGCGCAGCCCATGGCCGACGCTGCGGGCCAACATACCAAAAGCAGAAGAACTTTTGCCTTTGCCGTTTCCAGTTAGAACAATCATCAGGCCTTTATCGATAGTTGCTTTGGCGATATTACCATCGATATGAGCTTTCTTTCTCTGCATGGCACGTTTGTGGCGTTCGTTTCGTTCAGATTGGACTGACACACATTTCTCCTGCTTGATTAAGTGTTATGAGTAGGGCGGTTTAAAAGCTGAGGCGCGCTCCAATATATGAGCCTCGCTGGGCCGAGTTAAAGTCGTTGATTTCTTGGTAGTCCTCGTCGAGTGCATTCTCTACTCTTACATAGATTTCGACATTCTTGTTTAGCTGGTAGCGCGCATTAATATCTAGGACACCGAAATCATCCAGTGGCACAAGTACGGTGTTGCCATCAACGGCATTTGCCGAGCTGCGGAAAAAACCATTGAACGCCAATTTACCATTGCTACTAAGGTATTTTACACCCAAGTTGCCTAGATACTCCGGTCTCCTTATGCGCTGCAGCCCATTGGGTCGCTCAGTGTCATTGAAGGTTACGTTACCTTGCAAGGTCCAGTTTGCTGAAATCGCATAGTTAGCTATTAACTCTATGCCAGTACTTTTACTATCTCCGATGTCTTGCAGGTAGCCGCTAAATAAGTCCAAATCAAAAAAGATTGCGTCCTCTACCTCTTGATTAAAATAGACTGCTTCAAGCTCAAGCGTAGTACCCAAAAAGTACTCAACACCAAGTTCAAATCCTCGACTGGTTTCTTCTTTGAGCTGAACATTTGATGCAGGCGGAGAAGCAAACGCTCCAGCGTTGTAAGCAATCTCGGCTGTACTCGGTGCCCTAAAACCAGTACCAAAACTCGCCTTTAGCTTAAGAGTAGCGTCAGAAAAATTGATCAAATGCGCAGTACTGACTCTAAAACTTGTGTGCTGACCGAAGTCATCGTTGTCATCGAGTCTGACTCCGGCAGTGAGAAATGTGGATTCAGAAAAATCGCTGATGAACTCGCCGTAATAGCCAACATTGTCCCGGCTGATGGCGTTATTAATCTCTTCTTCCAAATCCAGGCCAAATACAAGATCGAAACCGTTAAGCTCAGTCAACTGGCCGACATATTCAACACGCTCCAATTTACCAATTGCGGTAAACGCTGAAACGCCCGCGGTTAGACTGTCATTATCGCTACGAGTTTGTGTCAAAGCAAAGCTGTGCTTCATTTCATCACCGGAGTAGTTCAGTTGCACTCTACTGGCTTCAAGTTCGTACAGTGAGTTGCAATCATTGGTCGTGAAAGAGCAACCATCAAATTCTGTGTCTCCCTCGTTGTAACGATGAACGAGGTCAAGCCGCCACTGATCAGAAAGATTGAAGCCTACGCGGCCATGAAAGCTATCATTGTCGTAACCATCATCGTCACCTGGATTAGTGTCCGAGACTCTGGCATTGAAACCATCGGTTTGAAAGCGAGATGCGGCAACATAAAAGTCAGCACGCTCTGATCCTGCACCTAAAGTTAATGCCATTTGATTGCTGCCAAAACTGCCGGCTTGACCATCGATTGCACCTGCTAAAGGGCCACTGCCTTGTCTTGAGGTGATATTGATAACACCCCCTGCATCCGCGCCAAAACTTAAACCTTGAGGTCCTCGAAGCACCTCTACTCGTTCGATCCCGTTGCTGACAATATGTTGAAGCTGGGGTTGTACTTGAGGCCCGCTCGGGTCGGACAGTTTGATGCCATCGAAGCGAGTTAAGGTTCTGAAACCCTCTTCGCCGCGAATGCGAAGTGACGTGGCTGCACCGACAGGTCCATTGCGAGACGCGCCGATGCCAGGGAGTTGGCGCATTATGTCGGTAAGTGAAACATTGTTGTAGGAAAGTATTTCTGCCTCGTTGATGACAGAGACTGACATGCCCAATTGCTTCGCGCTAACGGGCACGCGGTTAGCAACTATGATCATCTCTTCTAACGAGCTATTGGGCTGTTGCCCGTAAGCTATGTTGCCTACGGCCAGAAGAATCGCCGTACTACTGATGGTTTTTATTAATGTGTTCATTATTCCCTCAAATTTACACGCCTATTAGCGCGCTTAAAATTTATCGTTATAGAGGGAGGGATAGGCAGAAGAATACCGGTGAGTAGATGCGGTTTCGTCTACTGATGTAGCCCTCCGCTGCATCAAGTATTGCGTCTTCTTCAGGCTGGTATCGGACTCGCCACTATCGCTAATTCATAGATAGTAGGCTTACCGTTGCGGGGGCAGTGTTGGCATTGAACCAACTTCCCATTTAAATCAGCGCGCAGCGCTGATACCTGTCAAAGAGTGCTCGTGAGCCTGCAATAGACTCATTTACCGGGCGGCAGTCTATAGAGTCGTCTCCTTCGAGTCAATTTATGCCTGTGGGCATTCGCACTTTGACACAGCCAGAAGTAACTCTCTATAATCATTCAATCTTAGGTGCTAACAGCTATCGAGCATAGCTGGAAGTTAAAAGGGAACACAGGTGACGAGGCGATATTCGGCTCTTAAATCCTGGGCTGCCCCCGCAACGGTGACGCGAGTTTGCAACCGCGAAGCCCGATACCTGCCTAGAGCAGACAACCAATCTGAATTGTTTGGTGGTCATTACACTGAATGAGCGGAGGGCTCTTTAAATCGGTTCCGGCAATTGCCAATCTGATTTACTTCCTCGCATTTATCACTCTTTTTTTAGTAGAACCTGTTTTTTACTTTTTAGTCGTAAATCACGCTGACTTTGGTTCACTCCGTATGCAAAGTATCAATTCTGTATGAACACAAAGCATTTAGCGTCTAAGTTCAAGAGTAATTACCGGGCTATTAAATTAGGTTTGTTGCCGTGAACAGAGCGAGTCACACACTGGTTATCACCTTGCTGGCTTGCGCCTTGCCTCTTGTGATGCTGATTTATTTGGCAGTGGGGCCGAGTTTTATCTCACCCTTGCAGCTGTTAGATTTTAGTCAGGCAAGTGACTCTGGCCATGCTTTGCAAGTAGAGATTCTTAAATCAATCAGATTGCCTCGGGTGTTAGTGGCGGCACTTGTGGGGGCATGCCTTGCAAGTTGCGGGGCAGCGATGCAGGGGCTGTTTCGAAATCCACTCGCAGACCCCTCGTTGATTGGCGTGTCGAGCGGCGCGTCGGCAGGCGCAAGTTTTATGATTGTGTTTGGTATGGGCTACTCAGGTAGCGGTGCAGTACTGGGCTTGTCAGTTGTTAGTATAGGCGCCGTAGTCGGCGCTATGTTGGCGGTATTTCTGGTCTACCGCATGGCAACCAATCGCTATGGCACATCGGTTATTACCATGCTGCTCTCTGGTGTCGCCATAGGTGCTGTCGCGAGTGCACTTAATAATCTATTCGGTTACTTTGCCGACAGTGAAATGCTGCGCCGAATAAGTGTGTGGGCAATGGGGAGTTTGGATGGCTCGGATTGGGAGCGGTTCTGGCTAATAGCATTGGTAGCCGTAGTCTTGATGTTTCGATTGCCGCGTTTTGCCTTGGCGCTGAATGCATTTTTATTGGGTGAATCAGAAGCGCGCCATCTAGGTATTTCGGTCAATCATGTAAAGCGAGAATTGGTTTTTCTCACTGCACTGGCAGTCGGTGTGGCAGTAGTTATTTCTGGCAATATTGCTTTTGTTGGCTTGGTGGTGCCTCACATGCTGCGCAGCATTATCGGTCCCGACCATCGATATCTGCTGCCTAGTTCGGCGTTGGCGGGTGCGATACTTTTAGTTCTGGCCGATATGATTGCCCGCACAGTAATAGCACCTGCAGAGCTTCCGGCAGGAATACTGACAGCATTAGTTGGTGCGCCAGTCTTCTTTTACCTGCTGATTCGCGGTAAAGCCTCTGGCAACTTGGAAAAGCATTAGCGCCTGCCTCTTGGGAAATGACCATGTCACTTCAAATTAAAGGACTTTGTGCCCGGATCAGTTCAACAATTGCTCTCGATGAAATTGAGTTTACTGTTGCATCAGGGCAGATCACGGCAATCATCGGGCCAAATGGCGCCGGTAAGACTTCGTTGCTGCGGGCCATTTGTGGCGATCTACCGATTAGCAAAGGAGAAGTGCTTTTCAATAAAATCCCTGCAAGCCAATGGCCGTTAGAACAACGAGCTCAATGTATGGCAGTGTTGCCCCAGCAATCCCTATTGGAATTTCCGTTTTCAGCCCATGAGGTAGTCACTATGGGGCGCATTCCCCATAGCTCTGCCGCTAGGGAAAATAATGCAATAGTCAATGCGGCATTAGCGCTAGTGGATTGTCAGCATCTTGCCGAACGATCTTGGTTAAGTTTGTCAGGAGGAGAAAAACAGAGAGTGCAGCTTGCCAGAGTGGCGGCTCAGGTATGGCAGCCGACGCAAGCCGGCCAGCGCTTCATTTTACTTGACGAACCGTCCGCATCATTGGACTTAGCTCATCAAGAAATGGTCGTGGAGCTTCTACGCTTTTTCGCCCAGCAGGGGGTTGCTATTCTAGTGGTGCTTCACGATCTGAATTTGGCGGCTAAATCGGCTAACAATATTGTAGTGCTTGAAGATGGGAAAATGGCAGCAAACGGGCCGCCCAATCTAATCATCACTGAGGCTTTGTTGAAAGACGTGTTTAACGCCAACGCACTTGTGCAATTGAATCCCTTGGATGGTACGCCATTAGTAATCACTTAAAATTTTTGAGTAAATTTGGACCAATAAATTGAAACTCCTTCTAAGAGTACATTCGGTATTTTGGGTTTTGTTGATAATCGCTTTTTCAACAGACGTGGTTGCTGACATCAGCTTGGTTGACGATCGTGGCAACACCATAGTGTTGAGCAAGCCGGCAGAGCGCATCGTCAGTTTGTCACCCCATATTACTGAGATGCTATTTGCAGCAGGCGCGGGGGACAAAATAGTGGCTACTGTACTTTATAGCGATTATCCCGAAGCAGCCCATGACATACCTGTCATTGGTTCTCACAACGCAATTGCTTACGAGTCCTTATTGGCATTGCAACCGGATTTGGTAATCGCTTGGGCCAGCGGCAATGGCGATGAGATAATTTCACGGCTTAAGTCCCTTGGATTAACCGTATACTTGGATGAGCCGAGAAAAATAGAAGATATCTCCCGGTCAATGCAGCGTTTCGGGCAGCTTGTCGGCCAAGAGGAGCAAACTGCATTAGAAGCGGCGAATTTCGATCAAACCCTGAAGGAACTTCGCAGCAAGTATCAGAGCCGTGCTTCAGTCAGTGTTTTTTATCAAGTGTGGAATGATCCCATTACAACGTTGAACGGGAGTCATTTAGTTTCAGATGTTATTCGACTCTGCGGTGGACGCAACATTTTCTCTGATGTCATTCCAATTGCACCTGTAGTCAATGCGGAGTCAGTCTTGACTGCCGATCCAGATGTGATTGTGGCAAGTGGGTTAGACGAGCAGCGCCCGGAATGGCTTGATGATTGGGGAAAGTGGAACAATCTTACTGCTGCCAAAAATAAGCAATTGCACTTTATTCCTCCCGATCTGTTGCAGCGAAATTCACTTCGGATAATGCAGGGGGCCGAGATGATGTGTGAAATTCTGGATTCTGCGCGGGAGGGAATTTAGAAAACTTAACGATTATCTATTCTGTAATGAGCATTTTTGCACGCTAAGACCTTAGCTTAAACTGCCTCTGAACGAATTTTACAAGCAGCAAGTTTGACTCTAATCGATTTCACAATAGAGTCAGCATCAAGACCGATATCCACTAACATTTGTTGAACGTTACCGTGTTCAACGAAAATGTCTGGCAGCCCGAGGTTTAGTACAGGAGTGCGATAATTTTCTCTCAACAAAAATTCATTAACCGCTGATCCCGCACCGCCCATTACGGCATTTTCTTCAATGGTTACGATGAGTTGATGGCTGGCCGCCATATCGCCAATGAGCTGCTCATCCATTGGTTTGATAAAACGCATATCGACAACGGTTGCATTCAATTCATCGGCTGCGATTAGGGCAGGCTGTACCATGCTTCCAAACGCCAAAATGGCAACGGAGCGTCCTTTGCGTTTGGGCAGCGCTTTGCCGATCGCAATCGGCTCCAAGGTTTTCGAAATTTCGACTCCCGGCCCTTTACCGCGAGGGTAACGAACAGCGGCAGGGCCTTTGTGCGCAAAGCCTGTAGAGAGAAGCTTGTAGGTTTCATCTTCGTTGCTAGGTGCCATGACTATCATATTGGGTATACAGCGCAGGTAGCTTATATCAAAACTACCTGCATGGGTGGGGCCGTCTTCGCCTACTAAGCCGGCTCTATCTAAAGCAAAAAGCACGTCGAGATTTTGTAATGCCACATCGTGAATCAGTTGGTCATAGCCTCTCTGCAAAAAGGTCGAATAGATGGCGACGATGGGTTTTAATCCTTCACATGCCATGCCTGCCGCGAATGTCACCGCATGCTGTTCAGCGATGGCCACATCGTGAAATCGATCAGGAAACTGTTCGGCAAATTTTCTCATGCCCGAGCCTTCTCCCATGGCGGGCGTGATACCCACCACCAGAGGGTCTGATGCGGCTGCTTGGCAAAGCCAGTCGCCAAAAACCATTGAATAGGTTGGCGCACTGGCCGGGTGTTTGTTTTTGTCTGACTGTTCTTTTTTGGTTTCTATTTTACTAAGCGCATGCATGCCGAAAGGATCTTTTTCAGACGCGGTATAACCTTTGCCTTTTTGCGTCACAATATGCAATAGCTGTGGTCCTCGCAGCGTACGGATGTTGCTGAGTATTTCCACTAGCCCTGCAGTGTCATGGCCGTCGACAAGGCCTATGTAGTTAAATCCTATTTCTTCAAATAGAGTGCCGGGTGACACCATCCCTTTCATATACTCTTCGGTACGGTGTGCCGCTTTAAGTACTGGAGGAATACTGGATAGAACTTTCTTGGTGCCTTTGCGGATAAAGTTGTACGGTTTGCTGGCCCACATTCGGGCAAAATAGCTAGACAACCCGCCTACATTATTGGAGATCGACATATTATTGTCGTTAAGTATGACCAATAGGTTGTCGTCAATATGGCCCGCATGGTTGAGGGCTTCGAATGCCATGCCTGCCGTCATCGCACCGTCGCCGATCACTGCAATTTGATAGCTGTCTAATTGCTGCATTCTAGCCCCTACCATCATGCCGAGTGCGGCACTAATAGAAGTGCTTGAATGCCCGACGCCAAATGTATCGTAGATGCTCTCTTTTCGACTTGGAAACGCAGCAAGACCGCCGGCTTGGCGCATGGTGAGCATTTCATCACGCCGGCCTGTCAAAATTTTATGGGGGTAAGCCTGATGACCAACATCCCAAACAAGCCGGTCCGTTGGGGTATTAAAAACATAGTGCAAGGCAATGGTTAGTTCCACAACCCCGAGGCCAGCACCGAAATGCCCGCCGGTTTGACCTACCGAGTAGAGTAAGAACGAGCGCAGCTCCTCGGCTAACTCTTCAAGCTGATCAATTGCCAGCTTTTTGAGATCCTCAGGCGAGTTAATCTGGTCCAGTAGCGGAGTGTCAGGTCGTATGACGGGAATTTCATTTAACATTCGTGTATTTCAACTCTACAAGCATTAATTTTCAAGACTTTAAGTGCTCTAGCTGGCAAGACATTGGGATATGTTGTCGTAATAACCTCATCCCTGGCTTAGAAAGTTCGGTTCACCATATACAAAGCGAGGGCGCGTAGCGGATTGGCCTCGGACTCAAAACCGCTAAGCGCGCTGATTGCAGAGCTGCAAAGATCGGAGGCTTGCTTACGTGCCGCGTCAATGCCCAGCAGCGACACAAATGTGGGCTTGTGTGAGGCTTTATCAGACCCTTGAGGTTTGCCGAGGGTTTGCGTATCCCCAGTTTCGTCTAATATGTCGTCCTGAATTTGAAAAGCCAGGCCAATATTCGCCGCATAGCTCTTTAACGCCTCCAACTGGCTCTTCGTTACTTGAGGATTGCAGAGCGCGCCAAGCTCTACCGAGCAAGAAATTAACGCACCGGTTTTCAAATTATGCATAGTTTGTAGTTGCTCAAGATTAAGCTGCTGTCCCACAGCTGCAAAATCCAAAGCCTGACCGCCAACCATTCCCATGGCACCCGATGCTCTAGCCAGACTTTGTATCATGGTCAGTACTACTGCTGCGGGCAAGTCCCTAGTGGCTGTGCCTAATAAGTCGAACGCAAGGCTCTGCAAAGCGTCACCCACAAGTATTGCCGTCGCTTCGTCATAGGCTTTGTGGACCGTGGGTTTGCCCCTGCGTAAGTCATCGTCATCCATGGCGGGAAGGTCATCATGCGCTAAGGAGTAGCAATGAATCAGTTCAACCGCTGTGGCAGGCCCATCGGCAATCCGTGAGTCAGCGTTGACCGCTTCCGCGGCAGCATGGACTAGTACTGGCCGAAGCCGCTTACCACCGTTAAGGCAGGCATACTGCATAGCCTCGCCAAGTCGCGAGTTACGGTAATTGAGATTGAGAGCGGTTCTTAAGTTGTCTTGGCAGCGCTTTTGATGTGCCTCTAGGTATTCTTGTAACCGAAAATCAGCCAAATTGTGGTTGCTCATGGCTTAATCGTCATCGCCAGTAAGGTTTAGATCCTCGGTTTCACCATTTTCGTTAACCAACAGCTGCACCTTCTGCTCGGCCGCTTTCAGGGCATTTTGGCACTCTCGGGTCAGTTTGATGCCATTTTCAAAGGCTTTTAACGAGTCTTCGAGGCTCAAATCACCTTCCTCCATCGAATTTACTAGGCTCTCGAGGTTTTCCAACGCTTTTTCGAAATCGAAACTGTCGGACTTGGATTTGGCCATGGCAGTGTTTCCAGAGTGTTCGTATGCTGCAGATTATACGTTAAGTCGCGCTTATTGCATCTCACAGGCACATTTAATCCTGTGCAAGTTAGCTAAAGATTTGACTCTTTCTCCCAAAAAGCGAACTAGACTTTAGTAGGAATAGGATGAAGTTGGTCGAGTAAGTGACTTTCTGCTTATAACCTAAGGTTATTACGCTAGGTGCTTACTCTACTCAGTATAAATTGAACTAGATTGACAGTAAGTTAAGGACGAAACCTGAAATGGATTTAGCAACGTTAGTCGGCATGCTTGGGGTCTGGTTGTTAATCATAGTCACCATCATGATGGGTGGCTCTGCCTATATGTTCGTCAACATACCCTCTCTTCTTATCGTGGTGGCGGGGTCGCTTCTCGTGGTGATGATGAAGTTTGGCATGAGCCAATTTTTCGGTGCCCTGAAAACAGCGGCCAAGGTTTTTTCAGACAAGCTGGATAAACCTGAAGACTTAATTTCTGAGATCGTAGAGCTGGCAGATGCCGCTCGCAAAGGTGGCTTGTTGTCACTTGAAGGCAAACAAGTAGGCAACGAGTTTTTGCAGAATGGCATTCAACTATTGGTTGATGGCCACGATCCGGAAGTAGTTAAGACGCTCCTAACTAGAGATATGAAGCAGGCTGTGGCGCGCCACGATTGGAGTCAGAAAGTGTGGCAGCAAGTGGGAGACGTGGGCCCAGCTATGGGCATGATAGGAACGCTCATTGGTCTGGTGGGTATGTTAGCGAGTATGGACGACCCCCAATCTATTGGGCCTTCCATGGCGGTAGCTCTTTTAACAACGCTTTACGGAGCCATGTTAGCAAATATGTTGGCGCTGCCAATTTGCGATAAGTTGAACCTGCGTAGCTCAGAAGAAGAAAAAATTAAATCCCTTGTGATTGATGCCTTATTGGGAATTCAAGCAGGACAAAATCCCCGGGTGATTGACACTATGCTGAGAACCTATTTGCCGGTCTCCCAGCGAGCAGCCACGGCTGACGCTTAGGGATATTCGCCATGGAAGAAGTAGAATGTCCAGAATGTCCAGCGGGTATACCAGCCTGGGTTATGACATTTGCTGACCTTATGTCGCTGCTCATGTGCTTCTTTGTTTTGCTTTTGTCTTTTTCTGAAATGGACGCACTAAAGTTTAAACGCTTGGCGGGTTCGATGGCCCAAGCCTTTGGCGTGCAGAATCAATTAGACGTAGATGACATCCCCAAAGGCACCAGTATTATTGCCCAAGAGTTTAGCCCCGGAATCCCCGAGCCTACACCGATTAACGAAATCTATCAGTCGACTCGTGAGATAACAGAGAGCACTTTGGATTTTAATGAAACAGAAATTTTTGATATTGAGCAAGGTACAGAAAATCAGACCCAGGGCGTGACTTTGCCCATTGTAGAAAGACTCGAAGAGTTAATTCGTGAAACTCAAGCGGATGCCGATGCGCTGTCTGAAGATTTGCAAGCTCAGGTTGTGCGGGGAGAGATTGAAATAGAAACCGAAGGCCGCACCATAGTTGTGAGGATCAATGAGCAAGGCTCTTTCCGGCCTGGTACCGCGGAGCTTTCTCCGGACTATTACCCAATCTTGGCAATCATTCGTGAGACCATTGCGAAGCGCGAAGGGGCTGTAAATGTAGAAGGGCACACCGATAATACTCCAATTCGTTCCAACCAATTTCGGTCTAATTGGGATCTATCAGCGCTGCGTGCGGTGTCAGTTGCGCAAGAGCTTTTCATCGAAAACGTATTGGATTCCACTCGATTTTCGGTGACAGGGTTTGCCGCAACTCAGCCTTTAGCCGCCAATGATTCTCCGCAAAACAGAGAAAGAAATCGACGTGTGGAAATAGTCATAAGGCAAGCTATCGATCCAGACCTACAACAACAGATTGATGTATTGAAGAATGTCGATCCGGAACTCTATCGCAGTTTGAGATTAGAACCATCGGCGACTCTTTACAATTTGCCACCTTCAAGCATTTTTTAATTGAGACTTTTTAGAGCGTTATTATGGGAACGGAAAAGCAACAGAAAGATGAGCGGGGCTATTTTCGGATAATCGATTTTATCGGTTTCGACTACCGCGAAATAGATGAAGCTCAGTTCGCCAAACTACGCGTGGCCAGTCGGCTCGCCGAGGTGCCGCCATTAGACGAATTGGCTGTAATTGATCAACAAATTCAACTAGTCATAGACAGGTTAAAAATCAAATACCCTGACATGTCAGATTTAGGTGATTTACTAAACAAGAAATTGAATTTGATTCTGCGTCATTCTAATCTCGCCAATGATTTGCCAAATTTAACTCAATTCCCAGAGCGGCAAGTGGACATCAGCGCGACAGGGATGGCGTTTCCTACCGATCAGGCAATTGTTTCAGGTCAACTACTTCAACTAGATCTGTTGCTGCAGTCAGGTCGACAACATTTAAAACTGCTGGCTAGAGTTATTGGCTGTGACGGGGACGCGAGTTCGCTTAGTGATGGCGATCCTAAATTAACGCACATCGTTCGTGTGAACTTTGTCGAGGTCAATGAGCATATTGGTGAGTTTCTGATTCAATATCTGGTAAAGCGACAGGGCGCAATTCTAAAATCTAGACGGCTCGAGCAATAAGTGCGCAGTATTGAGTTTTGCGCACTAAGTCAGCTAACAGATAATAGTGCTATCTGCCTGTTCAAGAATTTTTTTATGAAACTCTTGGTCAACACATCTTTCCAAAGCCTGTTGGCTTAGCTCTTTTTCGATGAGTTGAGTCACTACATTCTCGATAAATTCTTCGCTCAGCTGCTCAGGTTCAGCACCATAGGAGCGCAGTTTGGAAAGCGAGAGATCGATAGCAGACACCAATTGCAGATAGACAAGTTGCATACTGCTGGGAAGAGAGCTGACATCCTCGAGTAGTGCGAGTTCTTTCAGGTTTTGCGGCATAACGGGAAATAGGCAGTTGCTGTTGCTGCAGTTTAGCGCAGACACCCAAAGAAAACTATGACAGGTTCTTTACTATTAGGCGCCTCGTTTACGCAGCTCTTTTTCAAAAAAAGCCTTTAGTTCTCGTAGCTTACGAGCATCAATCGGGCTGGCGTGCATCGCCTTGAGGTTGTTGTCGATATTGTTAATCATATTGTGGATGCGTTCGATGTCCATGGCCGACGCATTTATTTCGTCGAGCTCAGATCGCTTCCAACTGCGGTTATGGTGTTGCACGGCTAGTTTTCCTTAAACCTATCGTTTGCATTTACAAGCGTAGACTACGCCGCGCCTGACTGCCACTGCCTAGGGCAATATGTGACAGGTAATTGACGCGAGGTGCCCCGCGAATTACTCTAAGTTTCCTCCCAACACCCCATTGGTCTGAACATCATGGAACGTGATGAACCTCCTTTTTCTCTCTGGCCGAAAGATTGGCGCATAATTGTCGCGTTAGTTCTGAGTTTTCTGTGGTTTGTATTTCTTGGTATCTATGTCGCTAGAAACGTGGGTTGGGGGAATTTTCTTGATCTACCAATTGAAGAAATGGGCACGTTCTTAGAAGGCGCTTTCGCGTTTTTAGCTTTTCTCTGGTTGGTTATCGGTCTTTTTATCCAGCAATCAGTGCTCGCTGAAAACAACGAAGAGCTACGTAGAAATAATCTGCATTCGGAGAAACAAACCCAGGCGATCGCTGCAACTGAGTTGAATGCCAGGCAAGAAACGTTTTTTAAGATTTCCGAATCAACAAGGCGGCAATTGGGCGCGGTGTCGGGCTTGCTGCTTATTTCCAGCCAAGGGACTGTTGGCAACAATAGCATAAACTCTGAAAAATCTGCCGAACTCTGGAAGCAATTTGCTAGCGGAGACAGTGAAGTATTCTCTCGCATGTTTCTGGTAATGGCAGGAAATGGCAATGTTGATTACGCGGATCTGTTCTATGGAACAGAAATCAGGCGACGGCATACAGAAAACTTTTTAGTGGGTTTTGACAGATTAATTAAGCTTGCACAAGGCTGCGACACTGACAACATTATCCTCGATTCCATGCTTTATTCAGCCCATGGACTTTTAGATGCACGCATGCGCGAACTTCACCCCACCATAAAGTTTAGTCCGTTGGTGGGCACAAACTCGCAGGCTTACCTAGAAACATTCATGAATCAATAACAATTAGACAAATCGATTTTGCTAAATCAACGAAAAGGGAGAAAGGTATGGAATATGTAATGATTGTGGCGTGTTTACTGCTAGTTCAGTATTTTGTGTTTGGGGCCTTGGTAGGACGGGCTAGAGGCAAATACAATGTGCCCGCACCCGCTACCACTGGTGACCCAATCTTCGAACGCTATGCCCGCGTTCATGGCAACACGATGGAGCAGTTGATTATTTTCCTGCCTTCAATGTTCATGTTTGCCCATTTGGCAGATCCGCTGTATGCAGCGGGTGCTGGGCTGGTTTTTTTCGTCGGGCGAATTTTGTACTTAACGGGCTACGTGTCCGATCCCAGTGCGCGCGGCAAGGGATTTCTCGTCGGATTGATTGCCACGGCATTTGTGCTTCTGGGTAGCCTGTTTCATAGTGTGATGGCAATCCTTTGAGGATGAAGTCCCGATAATCGGGGCAATTAAAATCGTTGTTTAGGCTGCCGCTGTGCTGTTAATGCGCAGCGGCTTAGATATCCCAACATGCCTTGTCGCTACAGATGAGCTGAGTTATCCTGCGAGAGCTAATAGCCACAAGTGATAAACCACATATGCCGGCAATAGAAGGTGCCCCTCACAGTGCAGGAAAACAGCTAGCACTTTTTTTTGCGATTGCGCTTTCAGTTTTCGTAGTCGCGCTGTTTCTGATTTCCCAACTCATTGCGGATGATGGCGCTAGTGTGGGCGGCATCGACATCGCCAACAACACCATCACCGTAACCGTGAGGCAGGAACCCCCTCAGCTTGATTCAGGGCGGTCTACGGATTCAGCAAGTTTTGGCGTTCTTACCCATACGGGAGAAGGGTTGACAGCCTATGATCCCAACAACCAATTGATTCCAGGAGTGGCCGAACGCTGGGAAATGCGCGCCGACGGAGCAACGTTTTGGTTGCGTGAGAATGCTAAATGGAGTGATGGCAAGCCGGTGACGGCGCACGACTTCGTTTTTGCGTGGCGCCGGGTAGTTGACCCTGAAACCGCTTCCCAGTACTCCTTTATCATGTACCCCATTAAGAATGCTGAAGCCATCAATAAGGGTGAGTTACCACCGAGGGCACTTGGCGTTCGTGCTGTTTCAGATGTCATTCTTGAAGTAGAGTTTGAGCAGCCCACGCCTTACTTTGACAAGCTCACTGCATTCATTACTTTCCTACCTGTACGTGAGGATTTTTTCGAATCCACCAATGGCCGCTATGGCGCCGATGCGGATATGTTGCTGTCAAATGGTCCATATGTTTTGACCGAGTGGGTGCACGGCGCTCGGATGCTCTGGGACAAAAACCCTTATTATTGGAACGAGGAAAAGGGCCACCTCGACCAGATTAAGATTGCTTACATCACCTCAGACGTCAACGCCAAGCTCAATCTTTTTAAGGACGGTCAAATTGCAGATACCGATTTAGTTGCGCCCATGTTGCCGCAGGCAATGCTACGCAATTGGCACATCGACCGAGTAATGGACGGTGGAATATTTTTCATGGAGTTTAATCACCGGGAGAATCGAATAACCCGAAACTTAAATTTCCGCAAAGCCATGATGTTAGCGCAGGACCCTGCAGAGTTAGTGTTTAAAGTGCTTAAAGAGCCTGCTTACGTAAAAGCAGAGAGTCTGTTTCCAGCTTGGATTCAAGGGGTAGAGGAACCCTTTAGAAAAGAATACCCGCCAACACTTCACAAATTGGACGTTGCCAAGGCGCGGGAACATCTAGAGTTGGCTCGACAAGAACTGGGGCTCGATGAGTTTCCACCTATCGTAATTCTTACGGGGGATACCCCAGTAGGGGTGCTTGGTGCTGAATACTATCAGCAAGTCTACGCAAAAAACTTAGGCCTAGAGATCCGCATCGACATTCAAATTTTTAAGCAGCGGCTAGAAAAGATGACCTCTGGTGATTTTGACCTAGTTATGAGTGGTTGGGGGCCAGATTATTTCGATGCCTTAACATTCGGTGATTTGTTTTCTTCTTGGAATCTCAACAACCGAGGCCGCTTTTCAAGCAGCGAGTTGGATGCCATGGTTAGAATTGGCCAAAGCGAGCTTGACCCGAAAAAGCGCATGGACGCTTTTGGTGAAATTCAGCGCATTATTAGCGATCAGGTTGTCATTATTCCCATGTATGAACGGGGTTGGTCTTTTGTGGTGGACCCGAGACTTAAAGGTATGATCCGTCGCCAAGTAGGCCCTGAGGTTGATTATAACTACGCTTATATTGATGCTAGCGCTGCACCATGACTATGCCCCAAAAAATAACAAGGAAAATAATCTAAAGTGTGGCTTTATACAATCAAGAGGTTGCTCCAAGGCGTTTTAACGGTTTGGTTTATTGCGACGGCTACGTTCTTCGCCATGCACAATGTGCCAGGTGACCCTTTACTAAATGAGAGAGCAACAACAGCCTCAATCAGAGCCAACCTTGAGGCTAAGTACGGATTAAACGAGCCAATAGCTGTGCAGTATATGATCTATCTGCGTAATATGCTGAAAGGAGATTTTGGCATTTCCTTTACCCAAGAGAACCGAGAAGTTAACGATATTATTCGCGAGCATTTTCCTGTCTCTGCCATGCTTGGTGTTCTAGCGGTTTTGTTTGCAGCCTCTGGCGGTGTCTTGTTCGGCGCGCTTACTGCACTTTATCGTAATCGCTTACCGGACTACGTCATCATGTTTCTGGTGATTCTGGGTATTTCAGTGCCGAGCTTTGTGATTGCTGCGCTCAGTCAACTGTCGCTGGTTACGATAAACAGTATTGCCGGACGCACTCTGCTGCCTGTTGCGGGTTGGGGTACGATTCTGCATATGCTGGTCCCGTCTATGGTGTTGGGTATGGGTACCATGGCCTATCTGACCCGTTTGATGCGATCCTCTATGCTTGAAATAGTCAACTCGGACTATGTGCGTACTGCCAAGTCTAAAGGATTACCCGCCGCAAGAATTTTCGCTAAGCATCAATTTAGAAATGCAATATTGCCCGTGGTGACGGTGCTAGGTCCGGCGATCGCGGCTATCACTACAGGTGGTTTCGTGGTCGAGCTCGTCTTTGCGATTCCCGGGCTTGGCCGGTTTTTTGTTGAAGCGGTGCAGCAGTTGGACTACACGGTGATTATGGGCACTACGGTTTTCTATGGTGCATTTTTGGTCTTCATGGTGATTGTCGTAGATGTGCTGTACGGCTTCATTGACCCTCGAGTGCGGCTGGAAATGTCATGAGTGAAATGATTTCACCGGATTTTACGCCGTTCGCAGGCCAGCGCTCCAACCAAGGGATTAGCCGCCCCTCACTGTCCTATTGGCAAGACGCTTGGATCAGGCTTAACTCGAACAAGCGTGCCATTGTTTCTCTCTATGTCGTTATTTTGCTGCTGGTATTTACGCTTCTCGGCCCTGTCGTATGGACTGTAGACCCTTCCGCGCAAGATCTTGATCAGGTGAGTCAGCCGCCAAGTGCGGCCCAGTCGGCCAGAGTTGTCGCTGACATTACTCCTTGGTTTGGTGAAGAGGAACGTGACGTTGATGGTGTTGCCGTAATTGGCAATGCGACAACGCAGGCAGTGAGGCTGCAATGGTCACAATTAACCGGCGCAAACGGCTACAGAGTGTATCGCAACTTATACCCTATCGGTCCCGAGAAAGCGTTTGGAATCCCTATTGCGGAGTATTTCGATACAACGACTCGTTATTTCGAAGACCGATTCGATCTAGCGCCTCGCAGTTACTATTACAGTGTGGTCCCGCTAGGCCCCCAAGGGCAGTTGCTAGACTCATTTGAAGTCATAGAGGTTGCTGTTGAACGGGTTATAACGCCGACGGAAGCAGTTGAAAAACAACTTGTCGAGAGCATTGATGACGTGGCAATTGGCGATTCTATTGCTCTTGCTTGGCACCCTCTTGGTACAGACTATTTGGGTAGAGACATGCTTGCGAGGTTAATGGCAGGGGCACGTGTCTCACTTTTTATCGGGATTGGCGCGCCATTTCTGTTTGTACTGTTTGGTGTATTTTATGGCTCGTTGTCAGGTTTTATCGGCGGCAAAACTGACCAAATCATGATGCGGTTTGCCGATTTTGTGGTGGCGTTACCATTCTTGCTTTTTATGATTTTGTTTAAGATTGCATTTGGTGTTGGGCCTGGCGAATCTGGCGTCTTTCCCATGTTGGTGGCTCTGGTAGTCCTAATGTGGCCCGCTACTGCTAGATTGGTTCGTGGGCAAATTCTGCAAATCCGCGAGCAAGCCTACATCAGCGCCTCGAAACTTTTGGGAGCAAAAACCGGTTACCTAATTTTACGCCATATGATTCCTAATACGCTGGGAGTGGTATTAGTCACTCTTACGTTTGCAATACCTAGCGCCATCTTCACCGAGGCGTTTTTGTCCTTTATTGGCATGGGGGTGGCGCCGCCGACTCCATCTTGGGGCTCTATGTCTAATGAAGGTATCAAAACGATGTTAACAACCCCACATGAGTTAATCTTTCCCGCATTGCTGATAAGCGTGACAGTGCTTGCATTTAACTTACTTGGAGATGGACTGCGTGACTCTCTGGACGCGCGCATGAGGAATCAAGAGTGAGCTCAGCAAGCATGAAGTCACCTCCTTTACTGGCTGTAGAAAACCTCACGGTCGAATTCGATACCTATGGCGGCATAGTAAAAGCGGTGAGGGGTGTTAACTTCGATGTACATGAAGGAAAAACGTTAGCCATTGTGGGTGAGTCTGGCTGCGGTAAATCTGTCACGGTTCAGAGCATTATGGGCCTAATCCCAACGCCACCTGGTCGCATCACGGCGGGCAGCGCTAAACTGCGAGGGCAAAACATTCTAGGGGTTAACAAACTAGGCGGCAAAGAGATTCGCGGCGCCGAGATAGGTATGATTTTTCAGGACCCCATGACCTCGCTTAATCCAACCATGACCATTGGCGATCAAATTGCCGAGCCGCTGCAGGTGCATAAAAACTTTAGCTACAAACAAGCAGTAGCGGCAGCGATTGATTTGCTAGCTCTCAGCAAAATTCCTGAGCCAGCAAAGCGAGCAAAGCAATACCCGTTTGAATTCTCCGGCGGCATGCTGCAACGTGCCATGATTGCCATGGCGATCGCCTGCAAACCTTCAATACTGATCGCTGATGAGCCTACGACCGCGTTAGATGTGACGATTCAGGCGCAGATTCTAGATCTGATGCGAGACCTACAGAAAGAAACAGGAATGGCCATCGTTTTAATTACCCACGATTTAGGGGTTGTGGCGAGAATGGCCGATGACGTAGCGGTAATGTATGCCGGTAAGGTTGTGGAGCAAGGCAGCGTAGATGATGTGTTCTATCGTTCAGCGCATCCATATACACTTGGTTTAAAAGCGGCAATGCCCTCCAATGACCCAACTAAGACGCAGTCGCTACAACCCATAGAGGGCAGTCCACCGGATCTATTCGCGCCACCGGCAGGCTGTGGCTATTGCGCCCGCTGCCCAAATGCTATGGCAGTGTGTAGTTCAACTAGTCCCGCCGAATACTATGTAGAAGATTCACATTTTTCTTGCTGCTGGTTACATCACCCCGATGCTCCGGTTAAACCCAATGAGCTGTACGTTAAAGAAAAAGTCTCATGAAAACTCTAGTAGAGATCAACCAGCTCACTAAGTTTTTCGAGTTGTCGAAAAACCAGCGGGTGCATGCCGTTGAAAAAGTTTCGTTAACTATTGGTGAGAAAGAAATCGTTGGCTTGGTTGGAGAAAGTGGCTCGGGTAAATCCACGTTAGGTAAAACGATACTGGGATTGTATGACAAGACTTCCGGCGATGTCGTTTACCGAGGCTCTAAGCTGCCGCAAAAATACAAATCTGCGGATTTCCAAAAGTACGCTAAAAACATGCAAATGATTTTTCAGGACCCTTATGCCTCGCTTAATCCAAGAATGACCGTGGGTGAAATTATTGGTGAAGGTCTTTATCTGAATAGCGACGAAAAAGGGGCGCAGATTAAAGAAAAGGTTGCCCACTGGCTTAGGTTGGTAGGTCTCAATGCCGACCATATGTCTCGGTATCCTCATGAATTTTCTGGCGGGCAGCGCCAACGCATTGGCATCGCTCGGGCACTGATTATGGAGCCGGAGTTTGTTGTTTGCGACGAACCAATTTCGGCGCTGGACGTTTCGGTGCAGGCGCAGGTAATAAATTTGCTGGGTGAATTGAAAGACCGTCTCGGTCTAACACTTTTATTCATTGCCCATGATCTGTCGATGGTTCGTTACGTTAGTGATCGCATGGCAGTGATGTATTTAGGGTCGTTGGTTGAAATTGGTAAAGCGGACGATGTGTATTTTAATCCCCAACACCCCTACACTGAAGTGTTAGTGGGTTCGAATCCCGAGCCCGATCCTGAGGTGGAGCGAAATCGGCCTTCAACAGGCATTCGTGGTGAAATTCCTTCACCGGTTAATGTGCCTGCTGGGTGTAGATTTGCGAATCGCTGCGATAAGGTGATGGATGTTTGTAGAAACGTAACGCCTCAGTTAATCGCTCTTAAAGATCTAGACAGACAGGTCGCCTGCCATCTTTACAATTAGTTAGCGTTATTTGACGACAGCAGCTTACGCCGAACCATTTCTGTTAGGGTTCTGAAGTCTGTTTTGCCGCTGCCCATGCGGGGAAAGTCGTTAATCGTTACATACTTTTTCGGCAGGGCGAGGTTAGGGATTTCTTTGGCTAGTTTCTTGCTCACTTCGCTTTGGTCAACCGTTTGGCTGGTAACAGCAACAATCAAAGACCCTCGTTTAGAATCGGGTAGCTCCACCGCGCAGCATTCGACTTCGTTAGGGGTGAGCTCATTGAGAACTTCTTCTACCATTACCAGCGATACCATTTCTCCACCGATTTTCACAAATCGTTTGAGTCTTCCTTTGTGCCAAAGATAACCATCCTCATCTATGTAGCCCAAATCGCCAGTATCGTACCAACCAGACTTGATACGAAGTGAGGACTCTTCAAGGTTATTAAGATAGCCATGCATTACTCCGTCGCCTTTCACGAGTATTTTACCCACTTCGCCAGTAGAGCATTCTAACCCTGTTTCGTAACTCTCTATTTTCACCACAGTGCCTGGAATTGGAATGCCAATGCTACCTGGCTTGTTTCTATCGCGGGGATTGACTGATATTACGGGCGCCGTCTCGGTAGCACCGTATCCTTCAAAAATTTCTAGCTGATGTTTGTCGCGGTATAGTTTTCGAAGAGCCTCGGGGCATTTATCAGCACCGGAAACGGTAAGCACGACGCTGCTAAAATCTCCAGGCTTCGCCTGCTTGCCGTAGCCTTCTAGAAAAAGAGGGGTGCCAACCAAGAGTTCTGGCTTGGTCTCTTTGATAATGCTGGCAACGGTTTTAAATTCAAGAGGGTTGGCGTAGGTGATTGAAGTCATGCCCAGACAAAGCGGTGTCCAGAGATTAATAGTTAATCCAAAAACATGAAAATAAGGGAGCACGGCAAGTAGCCTGTCCATGCTGTACACGTCCATCATGTGGCAGAATGCATCTATATTGGACAAAATATTTTTCTGCGTCAGCTGCACCACTTTAGGTTCTTTTTCGCTGCCACTGGTAAAGAGAATTACCGCAGCTTGTTCAAGATCCTCTTTGCCAGTTAGACGTTTTAACAGCTTGGTGGGGAGTTTGCTTTTTGCGAATGCTAAGGCTTTTTCAGTCTTTCCTAGCCCCGCCATGATTTCCTCAAGAAACACCATATTGGGTAATTCAGGGCAGCCAGTTTTATCAAGCAAAGCGCGCGCTGTCACTATGGTTTCAAAATCACATTGCTGCTTTGCGTATAGGCAGTTATTCTTGGCACCGGTTGAGTAGTTGATCATCACCGGGGTTAGTCCAGCCATGACCGCACCAACGATGGCTAGGGCTGCCCCAGACGAAGTTGGCAGCATAATTCCAATGCGCCCCCTTTCTAGCTTTTTGAAACGGCGTGCAAGTATCAAGGCCCCTAATAAGGCTTGCTTAAACGTCACGTCTCGGCCGGTAGTACGGTCGATAAAGGCA
>CAYGRT010000032.1:27875-39720 GCA_964352355.1 uncultured Pseudohongiella sp.
AGAACGTGGCCTGAAGTTGAAACGATCCAAAAAATGACTCCTTGCACCGGCTTAGCTGCCGCTCTAAACTCCTGCAACCAATGAGGGAACAAGGCATTTGAAGTTGTGGTAAAGCATGTAAATACCTTATGGCTATTGGCTGTGGCGGTGGTTTTGATCTACCTTGGTCTTAATCCTGAGCTATTGAGTAGAGACAGTATTGCGGGTTTTTTGGAAGGATTGGGCCCGTCAGCTCTGCTAGTTTATATACTAATATCGCTAGCAAGAGCGCTATTAATGATGCCATCGACCCCATTTATTTTGGCTGGCGCAGTCGCGTTTCCTGACATTCCAGTGTGGGTATTCCTTATTTCCTACTTTGGGGTTGTCACTGGTACACTGCTTATTTATAGCTTCCCTTCATTTGGCAGCTATGATGAATATTTAGAGGCCAAATACCCAGAAAAAATCGGCCAAATTAAAGACAAGATGCAAGGCCCTTATTCTTTCTGGATTGTTGTTGGATGGTCATTTTTTCCATTAGTGCCAACTGATTTAATCAGCTATGTGGCAGGCATCGCAAAAATGTCTTATAAGAAATTAGTCGCAGCCGTAATTTTGGGCGAGCTTCCTATCGTTACATTTTATGTGTTTGCTGGACTAGAACTAGGGGAATGGCTACGAGCATGACAGCCCAATTGATGTTTAGAGACTCTCTTCGTCTCATTAAAAGCTTTAAGACCTCAGGGACTATTACTCCTAGTTCTCCTAGGCTTATTGAACGGCTTCTTGCTCCCATCGATTTCAACTCTGCTCGATGTATTGTCGAGCTGGGCCCTGGTAACGGCTGCGTTACAAAAGCGATTTTGGAGAAACTTCATCCAGATTGTCTGCTGGTTTGTTTTGAGTTGAATTCGACGTTTATAGAGCAATTGGAACTAATAGCGGATCCTAGGCTTAGAGTTGTTAATGCCTGTGCTTCATCGATAAGACAGGAGTTGGACAAATTAGGAATTGAGGCAGTTGACCATGTTGTTTCCAGTCTGCCTTTAGCGCTTATCGATACAGCTGTTGTCAACAATATATTAGTCAGCGTGGGCAACAATTTAAAACCAGGCGGTTATTTTCAACAGTATCAGTACACGTTAAAAAACTACGGGGATATGAAGCCTGTGTTTAGCGACGTCAAACTGCGTTTTACGTTTCGAAATGTGCCGCCGGCTTTTGTTTACGAGTGTATTAAGTAAACCCGCGGCACGACTTAGCCTATTCGATGTAAAAAATCCCCGAAATTTCTACGCAGGCGTTAAGTGGTAAGGTGTTTACGCCGATGGCAAGTCTTGTATGTTTTCCTGCATCTGCGAATACGTCTACCATTAAGTCTGAAGCAGCATTCATTATGGTGGACTGACCGGTAAAGCTATCCTCAGATGCGACAAAACCCTGCAAACGAACGCACTGTTTGACTCGATCCAGATCACCATCACAAGCCCCCTTCAACGCAGACAGCATATTAATGGCGCATTGCCGCGCGGCAATCTGCGCCTGCTCAATGGAAACATCAATGGGCACCTTGCCGGGGTAAATTAACTCTCCGTTGAGGAATGGAATTTGGCCTGCTATGTAAGCCATATTGCCAGCGACTTGATAGGCAACGTAGTTGGCTACCGGGGCAGGGGTAGGCGGGAGATTGATACCAAGTTCATCCAGTTTATTGAGCACACGCTGGCTTGGGGTTTGCGCGAGTGTTAATGGTGCGACCACTGCGCCGCTGACTAAAAGGCTGCTGCGGATGAATTCTCGTCGGGTATTGCTGTGACTCATGGATGACCTCTGTTGATTTTTTTTCTGTTTTTGGAGTCTACCCGCTTCCTGTGGAGTGGGGCAATTTTCTTGGTGTAAATGAGTTGTGTGCTATTTTCCTTAATTCGGTGTTCGGCGAAGCCTCGCAGTCTGCAACTGTGACACGACGTGAATACATCCTTGTAGTCTCGGCGCCCGCATCCCTGCGGGCGACGGTCACACCCGCAGACTACAAGGCTTCGCTTGAGGGTACTGGTGAAGGCGGGTGGACATTAGTAGTTAGATACAACGTTGGAAATGAGCCATAAAAACCACGCTGTCATCTTGATTACACTGGAGTCGCTGGGGGTTTTAAGATCAACCAACATCCAAGATTCATTTTAAACCTCGGCGTTAAAATCCGCGAACACCTTTGTTTTATGGTAGCGCAAATGCTAGCAGCTCAGGTACATGGAGTCGGTCGCCAATGGCAACGACAATAAACTGTTTGCCATTGTGTAGGTAGCTGATTGGTGCGCCTGTGGTGCCAGCGTCAAGTGTGATTTCCCATTCAACGTCGCCGGTGTTTTTGTTGTAGGCGCGAAACATTGGGCCGCCACTGTTGGTTGCAGTTTCCACGGGCATATTGGCCGGGATTCGCCCGCCGGGTCGCTGATTGGTTTGGCCTTCACCGATGAATAAAAGTGTCTTAGTCAACAAAGGAGAGGGGCGACCGGGTACGCCTAGTTTGTCTAAATTTAAATGGGCGATAGCTGGATTGTCCACAGGACCTACACCGTTGGGAACCATCCATTTATGCTCGCCGGTGTTCATGTCGATGGCGGTTATGCGGCCATAGGGAGGTTTGAATAGCGGCAAGCCTTGCGGCCCTGCTATCCAGCTTCGAGAACCTTTTACATAGCGTAAATCAGTTTCATTGGGGTCGCCAGGCACTAAATCGGCAATGAATGCAGATGTTATTGAAGGAATATATAGGATACCGGTCTCGGGATCGAAGGCTGCGCCTTGAACATCGGCTCCGCCTTGTGAGCCGGGCAGCTGAATAGTGCCTTGTGTCCCGTTTTCAGTGCGTATAGAGGGTGGAGTGAATAGTGGTCCTAAAACATAGTTGCTTACTATTTCAAGAGCCTCTGCTCGAAGCTCAGGCGTAAAGTCTATTAGATTCTCGACTGTGGCTCCCTGAAGATCAAACGGTGCAGGCTTGGTAGGAATAGGCTGAGTCGGCGAAGTCACCTCGCCGGGTACATCAGATTGTGGTACAGGCGTCTCAATAATATCCCAAACGGGTATGCCAGTTTCTCTGTTAAGCACATAGGTAAATGCTTGCTTCGTTATTTGAGCTAAGGCTTTGACGGGCTGCCCATCGACCGTAATGTCCATGAGTATTGGTGCTGCAGGTGGATCATAATCCCACAGACCATGGTGCACAGTTTGATAGTGCCACATACGGTTTCCGGTGGCAGCATCCACGGCTACAATGCTCTGGCTGAACAAATTGTCGCCTATCCTGTGGCCGCCATACATATCGTTAGTGGATGATGAGATTGGCATGTAGACAAGACCTAGGTCTTCGTCAGCGCTAAATAACGCCCACACCGGTGCGTGCCCAGTATAGGCCCAAGAGCGGTCTTGCCAGGTATCAGTGCCGAATTGTCCTTCTTGTGGAATCGTATTGTAGGTCCAACGCAGCTCACCTGTCTTAACGTCAAAGGCATGAACATCGCCTCTATAGGCTTGACGGCTATCAAAGTTATCCGACATGGCCTGCCCGATAACGACCACATCCCCCACAACCATGGGCACACCTCCCCAACGGAAGCGCTCAAATTCCTCTGGTATGCGCTGCAAATTTACGCTGCCGCCATCGCCAAAGTCCATAATGGCTTGTCCGCTTGTGGCATCGAGGGCAAACAAAGCAGTACCTCGTTGAACAAAAATGCGAGCGCTGTTTTCGTCACTCCAATAAGCCGCACCTCGAGTGGTAGCGCCAGGCAATCCTTCTAAACCACCGGGCGGGTCTTGTACCCAAATAGTTTCGCCAGTGCTGGGATTAAATGCTTCGATTAATCCAACGCCATTGGGAATATAGCCAATTCCGTTTTTAATGATGGGCGCAGCGACCCAGTTGCTTGAATATCGCTGCTGGGGATTTAATTCAGTATAGAGTTTATCGAGGGCAGGTCTGCGCCAAGCTAGGCTTAATTTTTCAACGTTGTCGCGGTCAATTTGACTTAGAGCTGTGTATTTGGTGCTGCCGATATCGGCACCATAGGCTTGCCATTCGCCGGCTTGCGCTCCTTGCTGAGCAAAACTGGAGCTTGAGAAATGGAGGGCCGCTAAAACAATTGGAACCAGAAGAAGTTTGCAACAAACTGAATGATCAACTAAATGGATGTGGTTATCGGCAGTCATCAACGTTCTGTTCATCACAGACTCCTACTATTTCTAATTATTATGGGTCTGATTCTATAGAAATCGTCACTGAGAACAACCATCTTTTGCAGAGTCGGGGCGATGGTTGCTTCAGATCAAACGGTGTGAGCACATACAGGGGGGAACAGGGAGTCTCGCGAGCTAGTTTTAGCCCGCCTTACCGATTAATTGGTTTCTTAGGTCAGGATAGCTGCTTTGTTCAGAAAGCCAAATTGCTAAAAACTCATGAGTAAAGTTGGCGTTGGCAACAGCTCCAATAAATTCATCATTAAAATAGAATTCGCTAGTCAATGAATCTGTGACTTTAAGCACTAGTCGGTCACCTTTTCTCACGCTGGGGAATATCTGGCGCAGGCTACTTAGCCATTGCTCACTGTCACTGCTGTACAGTGATTGTTTCTGCCATTCTTCTCGGGTGTAGTCGATGAATGCGGTTTTAGAAATATTGCGTTTGTACTCAATCTCCAAAGCGAGTCCAGGCTCTATGCCGGCAAAATCACCGTTGGGTGAATACAAGGCACTCTCATAGATATTCCAAAGCAGCACTTTAAGTTTTGCGGACCCAACTTTATCGAGATTTGCCACTGGGTTAGCCGCTACAGCTAACGGAAATAACAAACAAAGAACCATTGCGCTAAGCCGTAACATTTTTTCCTCCCGGTCGAGGCTGCAAGTTGTCCTCACTGATGCTGAAACACGGGGGTAATAGCAACGCCCAAACAAGACCAATAGTAATCATTGTGGTGAGATAGGTTTCAGGAAAAGCCACTGCGCCTAACTTTTCGCCGACCCCGTAGTTGAGCGGAAAAGATACAGCACCTGCCAACGCAGCAACCCAAGTTTTTTTGCCAAAAATGGAGAGTGATTGCGATAGTGTGGCGGAAAATCCTAGCCATAAAACCATTAGCCAAACGGGTAAGATGAAAAGTGAGTTTTCGAATTGAAAGACTCCCGCAGAGGTTAGGCAGATATCAACTGTGATTCCGATTAGGGCGGGCACTAACAAACGTGAGAGTGTAATAAGTTTTGCGTGGATTATGAAAGATACATAAACCAGTAGCAGCGGTGCGGTGAGCCACATGGTGTCATTCTGACCAACGACACAGCTCAGCCAAAGAAAATTAAACGCAATTGCATTAAAAAATTTTGACTTAATTACTGTTCGTAAATCGAGCTGTGTAGTGAGACTCTCGCAGATATAATCGAGCGCTCGGGTAATCATATTAGTAACGGTGAGGCGCCTTGCTGGCAAGAACCTGAACCGCGCTAATTCGCTTTTCCAAGAAACCACCTTCGCAATAGCCCAAATAGTAAAGCCACAAATTTTTGAATTTCTCATCGTAACCTTTAGTCTGTAACTCTTTTTGCTGCAGCAGAAATGCTTGACGCCAGTGTGCCAGGGTTTGTGCATAGTCTTGACCAATATCGAGAACGTCCCGAATTACAAGTTCAGTTTTGTCAGCGACTATTTTCGACATAAGCGCCATTGAGGGTAAAAAACCGCCAGGAAATATGTGTTTCTGTATAAAGTCTTCGCTACGGCTGTATTCAGCAAAGCGCTGATCCGCTATGGTTATTGCTTGCAGCATTAGCAGTCCGTTAGGCTTCAATAGGCTATTAAGCTTTTTGAAAAAGCCTGGTAAGTACTTTTCACCCACAGCCTCGATCATTTCTACAGAGACAATTTTGTCGAACTCACCAGTCAGTTTGCGATAATCTTTATTGAGCAGGGTTATTTTATGCTCTAAGCCCAAGCTGCGTATTTGCTCTTTGGCAAATGCGTATTGGGCATCGGAAATTGTCGTGGTAGTGACGCGGCAGCCATAGTGTGACGCGGCGAAAATCGCTAGCCCGCCCCAACCAGAACCCACTTCCAATAGATGGTCTTGCTCTGTTAAGTTGAGCTGCTCGCAAAGCCTGATGAGTTTATTGTCTTGCGCTGCCGAAAGGCTCTCGCCTTCATGATTATAAATAGCAGAAGAATATTGCATTCTAGGGTCGAGAAAAGCTTGGTAAAGATCATTGCCAAGATCGTAGTGTGCGAGAATGTTTTTCTTAGCCTGTGCCGCTGTATTCATTCTGCGGATCAATCTTACTACACTGAACGGTTTTAACATCCAGCCAAAGCGCTGACCCCAATAATCCATCATGCTTAAGTTGCGAGCGAAAAAGCGTGTCACCTGGGTTATATCAGGTGACGTCCACCAGCCGTCCACAAAGGCTTCGCCTGCCGCAGTGTTGCCGCCAAAAAGCGCTCGCCCATATACCCGTGAATCCAAAATTTCCGCCTCGGCCTGCAAAGTGTCGTCTCTGCTCCCAACTTCAGCGATGACTCGACCGTTCTCTTTTAGAATAAAATGGCCTTCCGTTGCATGATTAAGCACAGAGATCAAAATCTTTCGAAGAAGCACAGTAGTTTTGGCTTCCGTGTTAATTGATGAGGATGCTTCGATTGCCTTTAGCGTTAGGTTTTCTTGATTCATACCGTACCTTTTTTTGCACTAATCTTGCGTCTAATCGGGTGTGGATAGAACGGCGCTTTCTTGAGAAATAATTTTAGCGCTTGCCAGTAAATGCCAATGGCAATACTCGCAGTTTGCCCAGGTGTTTTAAGTAGTACGCGAGTCAATTCTCTTTGGTTTAATGGGACCCGATTTAAACTTAGGGTGGCATCAAAAACCTTTTCAGAATGCTTGGTTTGTCCATGAGTCTGGATATGCACTAAGCATTTTTTTTGGTCAGCCTCAGGAGGTATGACTCGCCAATGGTAGTCTTGGCTCATGGGGTTAAAAGGAGATACATGGAATTCTTTGGGATGGGGTTGGATGTCGTCGAGATCAAGCAAATAATAGTGCTTTTCATGCCATGGCGTATTGCTCACCTCTGCTAGCATATACTTAAATTTTCCAGCCATTTTTAAGTAGTAAATGTTTAGCGGCGAAAAATAGAAACCTAGGTAACGAAGCTGTACTAGCATATACACTTCGCCCTCGACTGGCGCGGCGCAAGCTAGCTTTTGAGAAATTTTCTGTTTTACAGCATCCGCAATGGATCTGTTCTGCGGGCCAATATAGTCGGCGCGGCGAAAGCGTGCCCATTTAAACTTGCCGCTTCCCAGCTGCCAAAATGACTCTAACACCTCGTTGATTTCATCGGCTTTAAGCAGCAGCATGAATAATTTGTTTTGGAATTGATGAGCCACCGGCGAGAATCTCCTGTGGCGAACAAAGCCTTGGTAAATGGCGCTTTCGAGGGTAGTGGCTGTATGGCTCATAGGCTTATGTCGAACCGTTTGCAGACGTCAAGAGCGCTCCGAACACCATCTTCATGGAAGCCGCTGTACCAGTAAGCACCGCAGTAGTGAATGCCATCCACACCGCAAATCTCTGATCGACGCTGCTGTGCGATTACTGATTGTTTTGAATAAACCGGGTGGTCGTAGGTAAACTCTTGCAGAATTTTCGCAGGATCGATTTTATCTCTACCATTGAGTGTCACTAAAAAAGGCCGGGTGCTGTGAATACCTTGCAAGATATTCATGCAATAAGTGACGACAGGCGCTTGGTCCAACTGGCTCTGTCCAGCTAAGAAATTCCAGCTTGCCCAAGAAAGCGATTTCTTTGGCATAATGCTGGCGTCCATATGGAGAATGACATCGTTTGCTTGATAGCCCAAATCTCCCAGAATTGATGTTTCACTATGGGATGGGTTGTCCAATAGGGAGAGCGCCTGATCACTGTGGCTTGCTACGATGACCTCGTCAAACACTTGTGTGCTGCCAGCTACTTCAATGGTGACGCCATTGGCCCCTCGGCTTAAGCGTGTGACAGGACTATTGAGATGAATTTTATCGGCAAAGCCTTCTGTCATGGGCTTGATATAAGATGAAGAACCTTTGCTTAGCACATACCATTGGGGCCTATTTTTTATATCCAGAAGACCATGGTTAAGAAAGAAGCGCAGAAAGAACGCCAGCGGAAACTCGCCTGCCTGAGTCAGGCTGCAGGACCAAATCGCGGCAACCATGGGCAGTAAGTAGTTTTCTCGAAACTGACGGCTTAAATTATGTTGGGCGACAAACTCATCCAGACTAATTTCATCGATCTCCCCAGCAGCTAGGGCGGCCTTACTGACTTCATTGAATTTAAGAATATCTTTTACTAAGCGATGAAAGCTGGGCCTGAATAGATTCAATCGCTGGGAAAACAGCGTGTTTAAATTGTGCCCGTTGTATTCGAGATTTAACACCGGGTTCCGCACGCTAAAGCTCATTTCGGTGGGCTTTACTGCAACACCAAGCTTAGTCATCAGCGCGAGAAAGTTCGGATAGTTGCGGTCGTTGCACACAATGAAGCCGGTGTCGATCATGAACGATTCGCCGTCAACCTGAACAGGTACTGTATGGGTATGGCCACCAATGTAATCATTGGATTCAAATACTGTAACATCGTGTTTATGCTGAAGCAGATGAGCGCAAGTTAGCCCCGATATACCGCTGCCGATGATCGCTATTTTTCGTGAGGTCATAATTAGGAAGTCTCGGTGCGTAAATACTAAGCAAGGGCTTTCGATATTAGAAAACGTTGCAAGGCATTAGGCATAATGCCAAGAATTTTTAATGCCAGGGTAAATGCCACGGGAAAGTGAATTTCACTTCGCCGTTTTTGCAAACCCCAGCGAATCTTGCCTGATGCAAAGGCAACGCTCACTTTCATAGGCATAGGAAAATCGTTAAGGTCAGTGAGTGGTGTCTCGACGAACCCCGGTGCTATATAGCTTACGCTGATTTTTTGCGGCATTAGGCTGATAGCTAGGGTTTTTGCTAAATATTCTGCCGCAGCTTTCGACGCGCCATAGGCTTCAGCGCGAGGTAGCGGCACGTAGCTAGAGCTACTCCCCATAATTGCCAGTTGACCACCGGCGCTTAGTTTAGGTAGCAAGCACTCTAAACAGTTTGCCATGCCCATCACGTTGATGCGCATCACCCGCTCGAACAGTTCTGCGTCAAATTTCGCAGCGTCAATGTATTCGCAGGTACCAGCGTTGAGAACAACTAGATCTAGTTGGTTAATGTGAGCGAGCGCTTCTCTACAGGCGGCAAGGTCTTGTATGTCGAACAAGACTAAGTGGGCCAATACAGGGAAGCTGTCTTTCAGTCCTTGCAGGGATGACTTGTTACGCCCGCAGCAATACACCGTGTTGCCTTCAGCAAGATAATCGCGAGCCAATTGCAGGCCTATACCAGAACTACTTCCGGTAATGAGGATATTCATTGCCCCAGTCGGAGCCTTATCTTTCTGATGATGCGCCCAATAAGGGGCAGGTTCTCATAGACCATGGCGCCTAAGTCGAAGTAGTCGCGATGATAGTAGATCTTGCCGTTTCGTGTTTTAAGGTAACTCGAGCCGTCGATCCGGATGGTGTTGCCGCCGTTTAGCCTGCGATGATTTAGGAACATCGTCCAGGTCATGAAGATGTCATTGCCTGCGGTGAGGGTTTGGTGAAATTTGAAATCGCAGTTATCCATGTTCTTGAACATGTTGACGAAGTAAGTCATTAAACCGGCCTTCCCCTGAATACCATGGGATGGATCCTCAAAATAAATGTCGTCGGCATATAAGGGCTCGATCAGAGCAAAATCTCCTGAGCCAAGCGACTTGTATGCTTTCACGACTCGAGCAGTTAGCTGCTCGACACTGGATAGACGAGTTTCCGCTTTTCCTGTTTTAAGGTTGGTTACATTGCTCATTTTTCGACAATCACACAATGAAATAAGGTTTAAACCGTAAACGGCTTCTGGTAATGTTTGGATCACTAAAAAACAGTTAAATCATTAGTGATCCGCCCCAATAAGACCGCCGTATACTCGGAGTATGCATCAATTGACTTACCCTATGAGTAGCTTTGGCCCAGGATCCCTAGTTCCTAAGGAATCACGCACCATTTCTGCCAACGACACCACGCCGATACCCAAGGCTGATCCCGATAGCGATGAAAATCTGCTAATCGCGGTGGGTAATAGTCAAGACACAGCGGCGTTTAATCGCTTGTTTGAACGTTTTGCGAAGAAAATCTTTGCCATGGGCATGAAGTTGACGCGCAACGAGCAGTTGGCGCAGGACTTAGTGCAAGAAGCAATGCTTATGGTGTGGCAGAAAGCCCCGCTATACGACTTAGATCGAGGCAATGCTCAGAGCTGGATTTTTACCCTTACCCGGAACCGCTGCTTTGACATGCTACGCAAGATAAAGCGTCAGCCTAGTTGTATTAGCGCAGACGATATTTGGCCAAGCGAAGGCGAAGCGGATTCGGTATTTGTGCATGAGGAACAGGGCACGCTCCAAGTGGAGATTGCCCAAATCGAACGCTATTACGCTGAACTGCCAGAGTCGCAACAGGCGGTGGTTGAGCAAATTTTTATATTGGACAGAACTCACGAAGAAGCCGCGGCCGCGCTGCAAATTCCCCTCGGAACTTTGAAGTCAAGACTGCGCTTGGGAGTGGGTAAATTACGAACGCTGATTGGAATTACATCATGACCTACACTACTACATTTCACCCTTCGCAAGAATTGCTGAGTGCCTTTGCTCAGGGCGAACTGTCCGCTGGAATGAGCGTTGCTTTGTCTGCGCACATCGAGCTCTGCGAGACTTGCCGAGGCAAGACTAGCGAGATGGAATCGAACGCTATCGTGTCTTGGCTACAAACCTCAGACGCACCGGCTACACCTGATTTCTCTGCCATGGTTGCTTCGATCGTAAGCCAGCCGCAAAACAAAGAAGAACAACCTCAAGAAGATTACACTGTCCGTGAAATGCACATGCTTAACCACAGCGTGGTACTGCCCCGGGTTTTAGCAAAGGCGGCATCTGAAGGTCTAGTCTGGAAAAAGCTTGCAGGTGGCATTAATCAAGCATTGGTAAAACTAGATGACGAAACCCAATGTGAATTTATCTACATGACACCGGGCAGTCAGGTTCCTGTGCACAAACATCAAGGCAGCGAAGTGACCTTGGTCCTTGACGGCAGCTTTTCCGATGAATTAGGCCACTATCGCGCCTCTGACTTCGTCGTTCGCACAAAAGAACATATGCACAGACCAGCCAGTGATGAAGGCTGTCTATGTTTTGCAGTCCTTGATAGCCCGTTGACGTTCACAAAAGGTTTGGCAAGGCTTATGAATCCTTTCTTGGAATACAAATTTAGAAAATCAGTATCTCAGCACGCCTAATACCTTCTAGCCCTTGAGTGGTTTTCCAATAAAGCTGCTCGAGGGTAGAAAGTTTTCCCAACTAGTGATGACATCAAGCGGCTTCGATCGGCTCCAGATATCAGCACGGGGTGTTGCAGCAGACTGCGCCCCTCCCGGGTCCCTTCTCTCCGTAAAAAGCCCTGAAAGACGGTCTTTTTACTGCGCTCAGCGCTGGTCTTTGATCGCTGCCCCACCCCATGCTGCCATCCGAAGCCTTAATCGATGCGTGGCGGCAAGCCTAATACCTTCGAAGTTTAAGATATCGACTACCACTCTGAATTACAGGTATCGGGGGTTGGTAGGCGGTTATGCTGCATTAAGAGACCAGCGCTGAGCGATAGAAGGAGACCTTAGGCTCCTGATTGAGTGAAGGAACCC
>CAYGRT010000033.1:0-518 GCA_964352355.1 uncultured Pseudohongiella sp.
GTTCTGGCGTTGGTGCTTGGGTTGGTTCCGGCGTTGGCGCCTGGGTTGGCTCTGGCGTTGGTGCTTGGGTTGGTTCCGGCGTTGGCGCCGGGGTTGGTTCAGGTGTAGGTACCTGAGTTGGCTCAGGCGTAGGAGCCTGGGTTGGTTCAGGCGTAGGCGCTTGGGTTGGTTCAGGTGTCGGTGCCGGCGTAGGCCCTGGAGTTGGTGTTGGTTGTTGAACAGGTCTACAAGCTGGGTTGGTGCTATTTAATGTGCAAGCCAGTGTCCCATCGCCACTAACTTCGTTGGGATTGACCTGGATGTTGCTCGTCTCTTGAAACTGATTGCCTCCACCAGCGCCGCTGCCGCCAACTCCTCCCGTTTGATTGCCTAATAGTGTTGCTGGCGGGGATTGAAAGTTTGAAGAGCCAGCGCCAGCACCACCGCCGTTACTAGTTCCATTACCACCACCGCCGTTGTCACCGCCATTTCCGCCATGGGGATTGTTCTCGCCAACAAGCCCGCCGTTGCCACCGTCG
>CAYGRT010000033.1:528-37533 GCA_964352355.1 uncultured Pseudohongiella sp.
ACCACCAGGGGCGTAGTCACCTCAATTTGCGCCATCGCCATTCGTAGCGCCACCATCGGGGCCATCGCCACCATCGCCGTTGTCACCACCATCATCGTCATTTTGCTGCGCGGCCAAATTGATAACGTTGATTGCTCCCAGCGCCAACGGTTGAATCAATAGCCCGATAGGCGGGCTGTTTTGATCTGATGCGAGGCCAAAATCAAAATCAACACCAAGACCCAGATTGATCGATCCGCCATTGTTTGAGATTTGCGTGCCACCATCATAAACACCGGTATAGAGCCCTTCAGTGGTTATTACACCTTCATGATCTGTGCCTCGAATGCCGATAGTGGCAAAATCAGTTTCTACTTTATATGCGTCTCTATTTTGTCGGCCTATGTTGCCTGTGATTGTTCTGAATCCACCTTCGATAAGACGCATGGTGGATTCGTCATTTTCGGCGTCTTGAGTGTAGCTATAGGCAAGTATTTCAAATTGAGTGGATTCTTTAAGAGCGATAATAGCCGCATCTTCCATACGAATTTGTGCGAACGACAATGCTTCGGTAACGATTGTGTCCCCTACAAATATCTGTGAGCGACGGCTAAGCGGACGGGATGCGCCTGAATTATCAATAGCGGTGACTACACCATTTACGGCGACTACGCGGCCGGCTAATTCTTCTTGGGCATAAAAGTTTGGCGAATACAGCGACAAGCTAAGCAGGATAAACCCATAGCTAAAGTGTTCTATCGATTTGGTAAGCAATTTTTTAATGGTCATAAACTATGCCTAGTGCATGCTTGGCTGTAACACGCAGTGCTAAAAATTTAACCTCAGTCCAGCTTGATATCGAAAGCGCGAAAAATCGAATAAGACGATGTTGCTGGTGTTGTCGGTGTAAGACGCTTCTGCCGTGACTGAAATTTGCTGACGCAGCTGCCACAGCCACCCTGCAGTGAAAGAGCGAGTTTCGTCGCCCCGCACTGTGCGAAAAAACACGGGATGTTCGCTGTCATGATCTACATCTTGAACCGACGCCCTAAGGTATGGCGTGTGTTCTGAATTCAAGCGGTAAAGCAAGCTGTAAGCGGCGCCACTGAAGCTTCTGCCATTGTGTTCGCCGCCATTAGGATTTTCTGGGTCTTCAATGGCGTGGTAAAGATTGATGGAGTGGGTGAACAGTCCAGCAACTTTAGTGAGCCCGCCAGTGAGAAGAATTTGGTCTATGTCTCTAAGGGCGGCAGTTGGTCCTCCACTGCCAGTATCGAAACGAATTTGTGAGTAGGTGGCCGATACGCTTTGAAACCAACCTTGGCCAGCATCTCTTTGCCATGAAGAGGTTAGGGCGAGAGAGTCTTGGAATGAGTTTTGGTCCAGGATGACTTTGCTGGCTGAAAATCCGTGGCTAAATCGATTTTTGTCACTGCCCCAATTGTAAGAAGCTGATGTTCTAATGCTGTCAATATCAAAAGTATCGGTATCAAAATTGTCTGCGTGGCTTAAATTAACACTGAGATCCAGAGAGCGGTCTCGGGTTAGAGGATAGCTGAATACAAGCCCCGCGGTGGTATTTGAAAAATTATCTTCGGTTTGTTGTCCATCTTGATTTAGTTCAATTTGTCCAACTAACGGAGTATCAATGAGTCCGTTGTTCGTGGCGCTATTAATATTGTCGTCACTGCCAATAATCGAAGCCAGTGACCAACGCCATGAAGGCTGACGGGAGTTTCGGCGAGTCTCTATCAGCTGTAGAAACGCTTCGATATTTTGCCGCACATTAGCTGGTGGATTGCTTGCAAGTACTTGATTAAAAAGACTTTCAGAAGCGGTAAGGTTATTAGTAACATAGTAGGCCCGAGCGAGTTCTAGCTGCGCCCTGGAGCGAAGCACGGAGCTTTCGGCCGCTATGCTGGCTCGTTCGAGTGCAAATACAGCATCGTTTGGCCTCCCTGCTTCTAGGGCAGCTAGACCATATAAAAAGTCGAAATCAGGATCTTCTCCTTCCCATTCGGACAACTGTTCGTTGCCAAGCTCAAGGGCTTGTTCGTATTGACCGGCAGTAATTAGCCTATCCATCTCCGCCATAGGTGCAGGCTCATCTGCAGCGTGTGTAAATCCGCAGATCAACATAAATATAAATGGCAAAGTCAGTTTCCCTGCTTTTGTGTTTAAAGCTATCACTAGAGTCTTTAGGCCCTGAAGTGGTAGGTATTGTTATACCCTTCAAATCTAAAAATGATTGTTATTATAATCGGTTGAGTGTATCAAAAGCCTTATAATGACGCACTTGTAGTCAGTTTACTCCTTGCCAAGCCCAGAAAAAGACGGGGACTTAAGAAACTGTGATCTATATCACCCTATCCGTGCAGAAATGGCAGGCTCGCATAGGGTGGTCATTATCTTCTAAGAGAAAAAGTAGCGTTCATAATCAACAGACGCTTAGTCCATTTCGGTTATTTCTACTCATGCTTACTATGATCATGTAATTCGGGGTCGCAGGGGTGATTGCTAAAACTCGCCGAAGTTGTGGGAGAGGAGGAATATTCTTTGCCTACGATAACTTGGAAGACTTTTGCTTCGATGAAAATATTTACCAGATCGCTATCTAGCTGGCCTCGCTTTGCTTCACTCACTAAGATATCGATGGCTTTGTCGTTATTCATGGCGGGCTTATAGGGCCTGTCGGAGGCTGTCAGGGCGTCATAAATATCACAGATTGTCATAATTTTGGACGGCAAGGGGATTTGATCGTCTTTCATGCCATAGGGATACCCAGTGCCGTCGAGTTTCTCATGGTGTGCGCCGGCGATGGTGGGCACATTAGCAAATTCTTTAGTCCAAGGGATATGGTTCAAGAAGTTTTGTGTATGGACAACATGGGATTCGATTTCTTTTCTCTCGGCAGGCGATAAACTCCCTTTGGCGATAGAAAGAAGATCAAACTCTTCTTTGGTTATGATGGCTAACTCCTCGCCTTTCGCGCCTAAGCGATAGCCGTTGATTTGATCAAGCATGGTTCGGTTGTCTTGGTTCAATATTGATGGTTCATTAACTTCCTTAATAGCTTGAAAAAAGTCATCCAACAGGGCTACTTCATTGAGCAGTGCATCGTCATAGGCTGCAAATGCATCGTCACTATAATTTCCATTTCGATATAGGCCTAGTTGTTTGCTTAAGGTCGATGATTTGAGTCGTTCTTTGGCTAATAAAATTCTGTACTGAATATTTTCTAAACTGCCAGCTGTAAGCTTCTTTTCTTTGACAAGCACCGATTCGCGCACGCCAACCTTGCCAAAGTCGTGGAGTAGGGCGGCATACTTAAGTTCGCGCACTTCTGATTCTGTAAATCGAGTATTGCGTAACCGCGTTATGTTCGATGCAGAAACTGATTGGGCTAAATCAACACATAGATCGGCGACTCTAAACGAGTGACCGCTAGTTGTTGGATCTCGTTGTTCGATAGCCGCAACAGAGGCATTTACGAAGCCTTCGAAAAGCGCTTTGATATCGTTCTGCAATATAGTGTTTTCAATGGCGATTCCCGCCTGGCTTGCCAGCGCTTGTAACAGCACGTTGATATCGCTGTCGAATGGCAATGTGTAGGCGAGTGCCGATTTCTCGTCAGTAATTTTTAGCGATCGCGCTTTTTTGCGATTAATAAACTGTAAAACGCCAATTACTGATTTTTGTTTGTTGGTGAGAGGTATGGTGAAGATGGATTTGGTGCGGTAGCCTGTTTTTTTATCAAAACTTTGATTGAATCTGTAAGGGACAGTCTTAGATAAATGGTAGGCATCTGGAATGTTTAGTTCGCTATCTGTTAGAGCGACATATCCAGCAATCGATCCTTCGTCTAGAGGGAAGCGCATCTCTTCGAACGGAAAATCCATCGAGTCGTTCTGTGTTAACTTGAAGACAAGATCTTTTTCGTGATCGCTTATTTCATTGATTAAAAACAACGATGCTGCGTCGCAGCACGCAATGTTTTGTCCCTCTGTTAGGATCTTGCGCAGTAGCTTCATCAAATCGTCTTCAGCGGACAACGAAATACTTATATCGGCAAGCTTATTTAAATAGCGAAAGCTTGTGTCCTGCATGCGTGCGCGCTCAGTCTTTTCGCTCTTAAGAATCCACTGATAACAAGCCATTTCTAGCAATTTTATCGTTGCGCGATAGGGAAGTTCGCTGTCTAGGATAAGGTCTGCGTCCTCGTCCATCGAATCCGAGCATATAAAGATCGCCTCTGGGAACTCTTCAACCCACTTTTGATATTCTACGTCTCGCAAGAGGTGATGATCTAACACTATCAAGGCTGGGCTGTAGCGCTGAGCAACGGAAAGTGACATTACCTCGGTAGGTATGATGAGTTTGGATTTGATATCGTTCCAAACCCTGCTGCTTGAATAGCCGGGACCGTAAGCGATTGTTAATGTTCGCGAAGTTTGTGTAAATGAGTTCATTAGACGCTATAGCTTTGCCAAAACTAGCGAGAGTGTAACTCAACAAATACGGTTAATCGACAAGTCGGACAATAATAGGAATGAATAAATCGGTGTTGAAGGAATGCGGTCATCAGACCGCAGGGTAGAGCCAGATCAGGGTTATGCGCCTAATTGGTTTTGAAGCTGCTCAAGAAACCGGCTTAGGTTATTCTCTGCTTCGCTTTTGTATCTAAAGGGGCCAACAGTTTCGCCATCTTCTGTGTCGAAATACCATAGGTCTTCGTTGGCATAGACCTTATCTGATGCGCTTGCCAGAGAGGGTGTGGAAGAGTTGATGGTTTTGGTCATGTCTTGGAATCCTGCAGTGGTTTTAAGCGGTAGCGATCAAAGTTAAGTTTTCAATGCCATGAATGAAGTTACCCCATTCCTTACATTTTCCTAAACTTCGATGCGATTTCGAGCCGCCTAAAATCTACCCTTCTGCTGAGGATTGAGCAAGAGGGAACAAACACAATTTTTTAATTAGTGGCAACATTGAGCCAATCTTTCTCAATGAGGACTTCAGATTCGTCAATGGGCCCGATACGTGCGCACTTTTCGGGGATTGGGCTAGGCTGTAAATTGCGCAAATGATTGAAACTGCTATACCGGTATGGGAGAATCCCGCACTTTGCCGCGTCAGTGGGCATGCTGAAGTCACAAAACTTCGCTGCCTTAGTATGTTTGTCTAAAATTCAACCAATCGCACAAAAAATCTGTTAAGTGATGAATGGAACAGTGTCCAAGTAATGCTGGTCGCAGGGCGACCGGAACTCTAGAGGTTAATAAATGCAAGTCTCAGTTGAAACTACACAGGGTTTAGAACGAAAAATGACCATCGCTGTACCTAGCGAAAAGGTTGAGTCTGAAGTCAATTCTCGACTTCAACAGGCCACACACTCTGTCGCGCTGAAAGGCTTTAGAAAAGGCAAGGTGCCATTTAAAGTCGTTAAGAGCAAATTTGGGAAAGGCGTTCGTCAAGAAGTAGTCAGTGAATTGATGAGTCAAACTTTCTACGATGCAGTAACCGAGCAAAGCCTCAAACCAGCTGGGCAACCGCGAATCGAAGCGACCAAGCTTGCCGAAGGTCAGGATTTAGAATTTGTTGCCACGTTTGAAGTCTATCCAGAGGTTGAACTGCCGGATTTCAACGCAATCAAAGTAGAGAGCCTTGTTGCGGAAGTCACAGATGCTGACGTCGACGAGATGATTGAAACACTGCGCAAACAGCGGCAAACGTGGACAGCGGTCGATAGGGCTGCCGCCGATGCTGATTTAGTTAACATCGACTTTATTGGTCGTAAAGACGGCGAAGAATTTCAAGGTGGAGCGGGCAAGGGCTCTAATCTGCAACTAGGTTCTGAACGTATGATTCCTGGGTTTGAAGCCGGTATTATTGGTAAGAAAGCGGGCGATGTGTTCACGTTGCCGCTAACGTTTCCAGAAGATTATCAAGCGGCAGAACTCGCAGGTGCGGCCGTCGAATTTGAGATCACGTTGAATACCGTGAGCGAGCAGACTCTGCCGCCGGTAGATGAGGAATTTTTCAGTAGTTTTGGCGTCGAAGAAGGCGGACTTGAGGCGTTTAAAGAAGAAGTCGTCAAAAATATGCAGCGCGAAATGAAGACGGCGCGTCGCAATAAAGTCAAAACAGCCATTATGGACGCCATAATTGAGAAAGTTGACGTGGCTGTGCCGGCAGCACTGCTAACCGCTGAGATTCAGCAACTTAAACAACAAGCGTTACAGCAAATGGGAGGCGGCCAAAACTTTGATCCCTCCATGTTGCCGGATGACTTGTTTAGCGAACAAGCCAGCCGCCGGGTTAAACTTGGTTTAGTGCTCGGAGAAGTGATTAAAGTCAAAGAGCTAAAGGCTGACCCTAAGAAAGTTCGGGAAGCTGTGGAGGAGTTAGCTTCCACCTACGAATCACCTGAAGAAGTGATTAATTGGTACTACGGTAACGAAGAGCAGTTGTCTGGAATTGAGTCTGGAGTGCTTGAAGACGAAGTTTTTGACCATATATTGGAGCAGGCTGCAGTCACCGAAAAGAAGGTGACTTATCAAGAAGTGATAAAGCCAGCAGCTAAGCCTGAGACGGGCTCGAAGCCAAGCGAGTAGTAATAATTAGCCCCGCGAGCTTAGCTCGACGGTCTATACTTAGCATCAAAGCCCATAGGGGCCCAAATTTAGTAATTTTAAGGATTAATTGATGGCCCAATTCGATTTTTCGCCTCGTGCGGCCCTAGTGCCCATGGTGGTCGAGCAAACGGCCCGCGGCGAGCGTTCCTACGATATATACTCCATGCTTCTCAAAGAGCGAGTCATTTTTATGACCGGTCAGGTAGAAGATCACATGGCAAATTTAATTGTGGCTCAGTTGCTGTACTTAGAATCGGAAAATCCCGATAAAGACATTCATCTGTACATCAATTCACCTGGCGGCTCAGTAACTGCGGGTCTGTCAATTTACGATACAATGCAGTTTATTAAGCCGGACGTAAGTACTATGTGCATAGGGCAAGCTGCTAGTATGGGCGCAATGCTGTTAGCTGGCGGTGCCCCGGGAAAGCGATTCGCGTTGCCACACTCAAGAATGATGATTCACCAGCCCAGTGGTGGTGCTCAAGGTCAAGCGTCCGACATTGAGATACAAGCTAGAGAAATCATAAAGATACGGCAAAGACTTAATGTTCTGCTTGCAGAGCATACAGGGCAACCTGAAGAAACTATCGCTAAAGACACTGAGCGCGATAGGTTTATGAGTGCTCAAGAAGCGAAAGAATACGGGTTAGTCGATAAAGTAATCGAAAGAAGAACAGATAATAAAGGCAAGGCTGAGTAACTTAGCCAGACTACTAGAAAGTAGGGCTTGCATTTCGGCTCTAATGCCCGCAATTTAAGGGCTAACGCTGACTTGCTCAGCTGACTGTCTGGTCAATTCGGGTTCTCCATGGGAGCAATGGAGAGCGTCAGATCAAATTTCTAGGAAAGTTATACACTTAAAGAGAATTATGTCAGACGATCGTTACGATAAAGGCGATGACAACGGCAAACTGCTGTATTGTTCATTTTGCGGTAAGAGTCAGCATGAAGTGCGTAAACTGATTGCCGGTCCCTCTGTGTTTGTTTGCGACGAGTGCGTAGACCTCTGTAACGACATTATTCGTGAAGAGATCCAAGACAAGCAGACTGATAAATCGACACGTAAATTGCCAATCCCTGAAGAAATCAAGCAAACCCTCGACGAATATGTAATTGGGCAAGAAAGCGCGAAAAAAGTGTTGTCTGTTGCTGTCTACAATCACTACAAGCGCCTAAACTACGAAAAGGCTAAGGGCGATGTTGAGCTAAGTAAAAGCAACATTTTGATGGTGGGGCCCACTGGAACTGGTAAGACATTGCTGGCTGAAACTCTCGCCCGACTCTTGGATGTTCCATTCACCATTGCGGATGCAACGACTCTCACTGAAGCTGGCTATGTAGGCGAAGACGTTGAAAACATAATCCAAAAGCTGCTTCAGAAATGCGACTATGACGTTGAGAAGGCGCAGATTGGTATTGTATACATCGATGAGATTGACAAGATTTCACGAAAATCTGACAACCCGTCTATTACGCGAGACGTATCCGGTGAAGGCGTGCAGCAAGCGCTGTTAAAGCTGATTGAAGGCACCGTTGCCTCTGTTCCGCCGCAAGGTGGCAGAAAGCATCCTCAACAAGAGTTTCTACAAGTCGATACATCAAATATCCTTTTCATCTGCGGCGGTGCGTTTGCCGGTCTCGACAAAATCATCCGTGATAGATCTGAGAAAGGTGGCGTTGGATTTTCTGCTGAGGTTCGCAGCAAGTCGAACGAGGGCAAGGTTGGTGAGACACTTCGAGATGTAGAGCCAGAGGATTTGGTTCGCTACGGTCTGATTCCGGAATTTGTGGGCCGCTTGCCCATGATAGCAACCCTCGACGAATTAGACTTAGACGCTCTAGTAAGGATTATTAAAGAGCCCAAGAACTCCCTGACAAAGCAATACGCTAAGCTTTTTGAAATGGAAGGCGTAGAGATTCAGTTCCGCGACGACGCCTTAAAAGCGATTGCGAGAAAGGCAAAAGAACGCAAAACCGGTGCCCGTGGCCTGCGCTCCATCATGGAGACCGTCCTGTTAGATACGATGTATAACATTCCTTCCCTTGAACGAGTAAGCAAGGTAATCATTGACGCAGCCGTAATCGAAGGTGAGTCTGAACCGCTGCTGATGTACGAGAATATAGAGCAGCAAACCAAGTCTGCTGCTGATGAATAAGGCTGTGGCTGGCCCTTGAAAACTCAGGGTTAGCCGCAATCTTAGTTATAAGCCTAATTCTGATCAAAGGTAACCTATGAGCACGTCTGAAGAAGTCTCGAATTCCACAAGCTTTCCCCTTTTGCCCCTGCGCGATGTCGTTGTATACCCACAGATAGTCCAACCTTTATTTGTTGGACGACCCAAATCGATAAAAGCCCTAGAAGTTGCAATGGCTAGCGACAAGCACGTACTTTTGGTGGCGCAAAAAAACGCTTCTGAGGATGAGCCGGGTATAAACGATTTATTTAAGGTTGGTACCGTAGCCACTATCTTACAGCTTATTCGCTTACCAGACGGCACTGTCAAAGTGTTAGTTGAAGGCTTGGACAGAGCTAGAATTCGACAAGTCTCATTTGATGGTGATCACTTTACCGCGGAGACTAATCGCCTCGCAGCCGAAGATATTCCTGAAAAGGAATCGGCACTTTTGATTCGCTCGCTGCTGTCGCAATTTGATCAGTATGTGCAGTTAAGCAAAAAAATACCACCGGAAGTAATGACTTCAATCTCTAGCATTGATGAACCAGGGCGGCTTGTTGATACCATCGCCTCTCATATGTCTTTGCAGTTGCAGGAAAAACAGAACCTGTTGGAACTTGCTGGATTGCAAGCTCGAATTGAACACTTGATGGCACTAATCGAATCAGAAATCGATTTATTTCAAGTGGAGAAACGCATTCGCGGCCGCGTCAAGAAGCAGATGGAAAAGAGTCAGCGCGAGTATTACCTCAATGAGCAAATGAAGGCTATCCAAAAGGAAATGGGCGAGCTTGATGATGTTCCCAACGAAGCTGAGGAGCTGAAAGCGCGAATTGAAGAAGCTGGCATGCCTAAGGAAGCCAAGGAAAAGGCCAATGCCGAGCTGAATAAACTCAAACAAATGTCCCCAATGTCTTCAGAGGCATCTGTGGTGCGAACATATCTTGACTGGATGGTCAATATACCGTGGAAGAAAAAAAGCAAGGTTCGGCTTGATTTAACGAAGGCTGAAGAAATTTTAGAAAGCGATCATTATGGCTTGAAAGAAGTTAAAGAAAGGATCTTAGAGTATTTGGCGGTGCAAAAGCGGGTCAAAAAGCTTAAGGGTCCTATCCTATGTCTTGTGGGGCCGCCTGGAGTTGGTAAAACCTCACTTGGTGAATCAATAGCCCGAGCCACCAATCGAAAATTCGTTCGCATGGCATTGGGCGGAGTTAGAGATGAAGCGGAAATTCGCGGCCATCGCCGTACCTATATCGGCTCATTGCCAGGCAAATTGCTCCAAAAGCTATCCAAAGTCGGCGTTAAAAACCCTCTGTTTTTATTAGACGAAATCGACAAAATGGGCATGGACAATCGTGGTGATCCGGCATCGGCGCTGCTTGAGGTTTTGGACCCTGAGCAAAACAGCAGCTTCAATGACCATTATTTAGAAGTGGATTATGATCTGAGCGAAGTTATGTTTGTGTGTACATCCAACAGCATGAATATTCCTGAGCCGCTGCTCGATCGCATGGAAGTCATTCGAATCCCAGGATATACCGAAGACGAAAAAGTAAATATCGCTGAGCGCTATTTAGTGCCTAAGCAAATGAAAAATAACGGGTTAAAGAAAGGTGAGCTGAAGTTCGAAGAGCGAACTATCCGAGATCTAATTCAATATTACACGCGAGAGGCAGGTGTCCGTGGTCTTGAGCGAGAAATCGCCAAGGTGTGCCGCAAAGTGGTGAAGGATAATTCACTCCAAGGCAGTAGCGATAAAGTTGATCTGAATTCCGAGCTTTTGGCGAAATATTCTGGCGTGCGTAAATACGACTATGGCAAGGCCGAGGAAGAAAATCGCATTGGCCAAGTAAACGGACTCGCTTGGACTTCGGTTGGTGGTGAGCTATTAACGATTGAAGCTATTGCAGTCGAGGGCAAGGGCAAGGTCACTAAGACCGGCTCCCTTGGTGATGTTATGCTTGAATCGATTCAAGCCGCCTTCACTGTGGTTCGCAGTCGTGCGAGCAGCCTTGGGCTGGAGGCGAATTTTCACGAGAAAATAGACACCCATATTCACGTTCCGGAAGGGGCGACCCCTAAAGATGGCCCTAGTGCTGGCGTAGGTATGTGTACGGCGCTGGTGTCGGTATTGACAAATATCCCAGTACGGGCTGATGTTGCTATGACAGGCGAAATCACCCTTAGAGGACAAGTCCTGCGCATTGGTGGACTTAAAGAAAAGCTATTGGCTGCCCATCGAGGCAATATTAAAACGGTGATCATACCGGCTGACAACGAGCGAGATTTAGCAGAGATTCCGGATAATATAAAAGCCGAATTAGAGATTGTGCCGGCGCGGTGGATTGATCAGGTATTGGAAGTGGCGCTGCAGTATATGCCCACTCCTAAAGTAAGCGATGAAGCACCCAGCGTAGAAAAGGAAGCTGCTAGCGAAACTAGCGATAAAACTAGTGACGAAAACCACATAAATACTCATTAAACGAGAGTGTTTATGTTGACAGCTCTTTCTAGCAATTGGTATAAAGACCTGATTATATCTGGGCTTACAGCTCACTGCAGTTGCAATCGCGGTTAACATTACGGGTACAATTACGAGTACGACAGTCAGCGCGCTCGAAGCCGCAAGACTCGATAAAATTTAATAGCTCTTTATATTAGTATCGTTGGACTTTTTATCTGGCAAGACGATAGTTAAGACAGAGCTGTTTAATACCAAGAACTAAAAATACGTCAAATTGATAATAAGGGGATAACGTGAATAAATCAGAACTAATCGATGCAGTTGCTGCAAGTGCAGACCTTCCAAAAGCGTCTGCTGGTCGAGCCATAGATGCAATGATAGACGCAATCACAGATTCGCTGAAAAAGTCGGATCCGGTGGTACTAGTAGGCTTTGGTACGTTCGCCACTAAAGACCGCGCCGCTCGCACAGGCCGTAACCCTCAAACCGGTGCTCCGATCCAGATCAAAGCTGCGAAAGTGCCTAGCTTCAAAGCCGGTAAAGCGTTGAAGGATTCAGTTAATAGTTAATTCGGTTGGGGTAAATTGACTGGTTTGTTTCATCACGGAATGGATTAGTTGGTTTAATCGTAACTAAGTAGAGTTAGAATACAGGGCGCATCAATGATGCGCCTTTTTTAATTTTATAAATCGATAATCAGGGGGCGGTTGAGGCTCTCAAAAGTCCGTGAATTAAACATCGCGGTTAATGGAAAAGAAAATGCTTCAAGATATTCGAGATAATTCCCAAGGTGTCATTGCTAAAGTCATCGTAGGCCTGATAATCGCCATTTTCGCCTTGTTTGGCGTAGAGTCGATTATTGGTGGCTTTGTGACTTCACCTCCTGTTGCCGAAGTAAACGGTGAAGAAATCACAGAGGCTGAGTTGCAGGCTAACACTCAGAATCTTATCGCCTCATTGGGTGGAAATCTCGACGCATTGGACCAAGATTTACTAGAACAAATTTCTCTTAACCAATTAATTGAAGAAAGAGTCATGCGACAGGTTGCTGCGCAGGATTCAATGACTATCTCCAGCGATAGAATCGATAGAAGTATCATAGATACCCCATCATTTCAGATTAATGGCGTATTTGACCCAGATTTAGCGGTTCGAACTATGGCCAGTCAGGGCTTTAGCGTCCCTCTCTACCGAGAAACATTGAGCCAGCAAATGTTAATGTCGCAAGTTGCTAACGCCTATGCCAGTTCAAATTTTGTCACTAAAGCCGAGCTTGAAAATTTAATTAAGCTGACTTCTCAGACCCGTGATTTTAAGTACCTGTCTGTGACGCTTGGTACTCGAACCTTAGGGACAGCAATTACAGACGATGAGATACAGGCATATTACGATGCCAACAAGGAATCATTCCGAGAAGAAGAATCCGTTATCGTTAATTATGTCATGCTTGATAAGTCAGTGATTGCGGATGAGATTGCTGTAGATGAGGAGACATTGAGAGCTCAATATGAAGTAGAGCGGGGTGCGTTCGAGGGCTCTGCAGAAAAGCGTGCCTCCCATATTCTTTTTGAAGTTGGCGGGCAATACACCGAGGAGCAAGCAGTTGCTGCGGCAGCAGCGGCTAAGCAGCGACTTGACGCCGGTGAAGATTTTGCTGCACTAGCGCTAGAATTATCCAGCGACGTTGTCTCAGCTGAAGACGGAGGGGATATAGGTTATACCGATGGAACCGCATTCCCTCCAGAGTTAGAAGAGGCGCTGTTGACCCTTTCTGTAAACCAGGTATCCAATCCGGTAATAACCGAGTTTGGTGCTCATCTTGTGAAGTTAACTGAAGATAACGAAAATGTTTATCCACCTTTTGAGGAAGTGTCGGCAAGAATTGAAAGAGAGCTGAAGTCTGCTGAAGTTGAGTTGCTCTATTCTGAGCGTCTAGCGGACCTTTCGAATTTAGCCTTTGAGACCGCAGATTTAACTGCGATATCGGAGCAACTTGGCCTGCCGATTTTGAGCAGCGCCGAATTTACGAGGTTAGGTGGTAGTGGTGTATTCTCAAACCCCGCTGTGACCGATGCTGCTTTCTCGGACGAAGTTCTGATCGATGGTAATAACAGTGATGTGGTAGAAGTTAACGAATCACAATCCATTGTGCTGAGGGTAATAGAATTTACGGAATCTAGTATCCTGCCACGTGAAGAGGTGGAGGCTCAGATCTCGGTGATTCTGCGAACACAAATGGAACGAGAGGCAGTGCGTGCACTCGGCGAAGAAATTTTTGCAAACTTAGATGACGAAGCTGCACTTAGCGAAATACTGGCCGCCAATGAGATAGAATGGGTTGAAGCCGCATCGGTTGCGCGCAACTCTAATTCGGTGAATCGACAAATATTGGAGCAGGCCTTTGCGTTAGCCGAACCCGAAGGTGAGCCTGTGCGAACGACATTGACATTGGTTAATGGAACTTTTGTCGTGATGGAGTTAACTTCGGTCACAGAAGGCACGCTAGATGCGTTACCGGAAGGTGAGCGAAGCACGCTGACCTCGCAAATGATATCTGATTTAGGTAATAGTGACTTTCAAGCCTATCTAGGTACTTTGAAAAAGAATGCTGACGTTAGCTCTAGAATGGCAGATGAAGATTTCTAATTAAGCGCTAGCTGCCTTTAGCGGCAGCTAGGCTTCTTTCCTACCCATTCTACTGGTCGTCGACTAAATCGTTTAGTGATCCCATAGCGGTGGTGTTAAAGCCACCGTCTACGTAAAGTATCTCTCCGCTAATGCCAGAAGCTAAATCTGAGCAGAGAAAACTCGCCGCATTACCAACTTCTTCAATTGTGACGTTTCTTCTGAGTGGGGTTTGCTGCGCATTATGCTGAAGCATTTTTCTAAAACTCTTAATACCCGATGCTGCTAGTGTCTTTATGGGGCCCGCAGAGACCGCATTCACTCGCGTTCCCTCTGGGCCTAATGAAGCAGCCATATATCTGACATTAGCCTCTAAGCTCGCTTTGGCAAGCCCCATAACATTGTAATTTGGTAGGCTGCGTACCGCGCCAAGATAACTCAGCGTAAGCAGTGAGCCATTCCTACCGCGCATCATTTCGCGGCCAGCTTTTGCTAACGCAACTAAACTATAAGAACTTATTTCATGGGCAAGCAAGAAACCTTCCCGAGTCGAAACGTCGACAAAATTACCATCTAATTCATGGCCTGGCGCATAAGCTAGACAATGAACTATCCCGTCTAAGCCATCCCATTCTTTGGCTAATGATTCGAACAAGTCGGTGATTTCTTGGTCTTTTACAACATCGCAAGGAAAAACTAACGTTGAGCCCCATCCAGCGGCGAATTTTTCGACGCGCTCCTTAAGTTTTTCGTTCTGATAAGTAAACGCCAATTCGGCGCCTTCTCGATGCATGGCTTCCGCAATGCCTGAGGCGATCGAAAGCTTACTTGCGACCCCGAGAATTAGTATTTTCTTACCTGTTAAATATCCCATTGTTTTATCCTTGTATCTGTTTGAGGCTCTGAGATTCTACAATAAAAAGAGGGGGACCCCTACTTGATTCCGTGCATAAAATGCCGGAGCAGTGGTACAAAAATCATCGCTAGAACGCCGGCAGCGATGCTATACAGGCCCGCAGTTTGGTAGACATCCATATAGCTGGCTAAAGCAGCCGCTGGATCGGCAACCTCGCCTTGAATAGTGTCTGATCCGGTCATCGAAGCGATGGTGCCAGAGACATAGTTTCCAGCGGCCATAGCAAGAAACCAACATCCCATCATCATTCCAACGACATTGGGAACAGACAGCTTAGTGGTCATAGATAGGCCAACAGGTGAAATGCAGAGTTCACCTGTGGTATGAAAAAAATACAACAGCACTAACCAAATCAGTGCGACTTGTGTTGGGTCAACGGCCAATGCAGAGCCATACACAAGAACAAGAAACCCCAGCCCTAATAGAATTAGCGAAAGAGCAAACTTGGTGGGCGCCGTAAGCTCTATGCCATTCTTGGCCAAGCTTGTCCAAAGCCAGCCAAATACCGGGGCCAAGGCGATGATGAAAAACGCGTTAACGGATTGAAATACGGCGGCTGGCACTTCATACCCAAAAATGAATCGATCCACGTTACGGTCTGCCATGAGATTTAGAGAGCTGCCGGTTTGCTCAAACAGTGACCAAAATAAGATCTGGTAGCTCATTAAAAAAAGGCAGACTAACATGCGGTTTCTATCAACAGGTTCACATTTCAGAATGGCGTATCCGATTATTGTTGCTGTCATAATCACCAACGATACTCCGAGCAATCCGCCCACAATTGCGCGGTTCTGCATCAACTGCCAGCACACTAGGACACCGATCAGAGTTGCGGCGTAAATCGCCATTTCACGATTTATTCCGAATGCGATTGGACGTTTTAATAATTCTGGGTTTTGTGGTTGACCTGCCTCGCCAAATAAATGATGACCTCGCAGAAAGACTAATAGGCCAGCAAGCATGCCGATGCCGGCAGCGCCAAACCCCCAGCTAAAACCGCCATACTGGAGCAAAAATCCGCAAACGATTGCGCCTAAAAACGAACCCGTATTTATCCCCATATAGAACAATGAAAAAGCGCCGTCCCGTCTCGGGTCGCTGCGCTCATACATTGATCCAACTAGAGTTGAGATATTTGCTTTCAGAAACCCCACGCCCATGATAATTAATGCGAGAGAGAGGTAAAAAATTTGTAAGAAAAACTCGTCACGCTGGACTGTAATGGAATCGCCCGCAGTAAGCTCTATGGCTTGACTGCCTTCGATTGCCATGCCCAAGTGACCGGCAACGAGCAACCCTGCGCCAAGAATTACCGCTTTTACAGCGCCTAAGTAACGATCCGCTACAATGCCACCAATGACCGGCGTAATATAAACAAGAGAGATGTATGCTGCATAGATTCCAGCGGCGGCCTCATCAGAGAACAGGAAATGCTGAGTTAAATAAAAAATTAGCAGCGCGCGCATACCATAGTAGCTAAAGCGCTCCCACATCTCTGTCAGGAAGCAAATCATTAGCCCCTTTGGATGGCCAAGAAATTCTGCCGGTTGCGAACTAGTGATTCGTGACTCTGCCATTGTTAATTGACTCCAGATTCAGGAGGGGTAATGCGAATGTCTTGACCAGGAAAAATCAGCGCGCTTTTAGTTAAATTATTCCAGCGGAGAAGTTCAGCCACACTGCGGCGGTGCTGCTTGGCAATTTTTTCTATTGAATCGCCGCGGCTTACTCTGTGGAGCATTGTCTCAGCTGTGGCGAGTTCTGTTTCTTCGCTATCACTGCCTGGGGTGTTTTGAATAAAACTTAAGTCTATAACCTGGCCTGGCCGTAGAATTGAATCGGTGGCAAAGCCGTTCCATGCAGCTATCTCTGCGGATTTAAGGTCAAATCTACGGGCAATGCTCCACAGATTGTCACCCCGCGTTACCGTGTAACGAGTCGGGACTGTTATAGCTTTGCTGTTTTGGCTTGGCAGTTGGTATCCGGCAACACTTGATAGGGAGGCAACATTACGTGGTATTAATAATGACTGCCCAATCACGATGCGCGTCGATGTCATTTCATTAATGTGCATAAGTACATCCGTACGGGTACCTAGTTTTCTAGCGATGGCTGATAAGGTGTCGCCGCTGCGGATTTCGTAGCGATCCCAAGTAATCAGTGAAGACGAATCCAATTCTAACAAGGCTTGCCGAAATGGTTCGGCTTTTGCGATTGGGACTCGCAGTATTTTGGGCTCATCTGGATGGGTTGCCCATTGCAGATAGCCTGGATTGAAGCTGCGGAGCTGATCATGGTCAATGGCTAGTAGCTGCGCGGCCTGTGTCAAATCTATCTGGCTTGGTAGCTGCACAGTTTCCAAAGCTGGTTTATTTTCAATGACCGGTAATTCTAAAGGGTGGTTCTCGATATCCTCTACTATCGCTGCAAATGCCAAAAGTTTTGGCACTAAAGAACGGGTTTCCAATGCGACTGGCAAACTCCAAAAATCTAAGTCCTCATAGGCTTGATCTGCTCTGCGCATTGCTCTGCGCATATTGCCGCCGCCGGTGTTGTAGGCCCCGATAGCGACTAACCAGTCATTGCCAAAATTTGTGTGGAGTGTTTCAAGATAGTCAAGCGCTGCATTGGTGGAAATCAGCGGATCGCGGCGGCCGTCAAACCACCAGTCTTGTTGGACACCAAAGCTCTTTGCTGTTGGCCCTAGCATTTGCCATAAGCCTACAGCATGATCTGGAGAATAGGCATTTGGATTATAGGTACTCTCCACAATCGGTAATAAAGCAAGCTCCATTGGAAGGCCGCGCTTTTCAATTTCTTCAACAATATCGAACAAAAATGGGCTAGCACGCATGGCCACTAAATCGAAAAGTGGCTGATTGTTGCTGTGCGCCCTTATCAATTTTTCAACGCTGGGATGGGAATATTCCGCCTGTAATTGAAAACCGCTGCGAATTCGATCCCATAAATTAGAAAACTCATCATCACTGAGTTGCGCTACTGTATCGGAGCTCGGATTAGACACTCCCTTTGTTGGTCTTGTTTTGTTTTGTGATGGCGCAGCCTCCGGGGCCGGGATATTGTCGCTGCTTAATTCGGGGCTGTTGCTAACTACTTCTTGAGTCTGACATGCCGCGAGTACCGACAAAAGAAAGCTAAGAGCGAGGATCCGGACTATTGCAAATTCAGAATTGTTTGTCAGGGTGGGGGTATTTGGAGACATTAAAAATTGTCTTTCCAGCGTCTTAGGTTGGCGAACGTATCTAATGTATTGCCCACGGAAACGTTCATTTGCTTTGCGATGTTATTTTGTAATTCGGGCCTGTCGCAGCGAAGAAACGGATTAGTCGAGAGTTCGATATCTATAGTACTCGGCAGTGTTGGTAAGTTTTTGTCGCGCTTTGACTGCTCATCGTCCACACGGTCTTTGATTTGTATATTTTGAGGTTCCGCCGCCAGGGCAAAGCGCAAATTCGCAAGAGTGTATTCGTGAGTACAATAGACTGCGGTCTCTGGCGGAAGTGCAGCGAGCTTGGCTAGCGAATTAACCATCATTGCGGGAGATCCTTCGAAAAGTCTGCCACATCCTGCCGCAAACAAAGTGTCCCCGCAAAACAAAATCGGCGAGCTGCTGTTGGAGCTGAAATAGGCAATATGATCAAGGGTATGCCCCGGCACTTCAATCACGGAGAAATCGGTTTCAAACACAGTTATCGATTCCCCCTCAGACACAGGGTTATTAATACCGATTGTTTTAGAGCCACTGGGGCCGCTAACCCGGGGCGAGTAATGTGCGATGAGCTTAGGTAGTCCGCCAACATGATCTTGATGGTGGTGAGTAATGATTATCTCTTTGAGTATTAGCCCATGAATCTCTAAATAGTCTTCGACGGGCGCAGCATCGCCGGGGTCAACAACGCAGGCAAATTTCCCTGATTGGTCAGTGAACACCCAAATATAATTGTCCTCAAACGCTAGTATAGGATGAATCAAACTAATCATGTAAACGCCGTGGGGCAAAAGGGCTCATAATAGCTTGAATTCAGTGATTTACAAGCTAGTTCAGCCAGTAAAATCCAGTGTGCGAAGCCCATTTGGCGATGTGGCTAGGTCGGGGGTAGAATGACGAATTGCTCAAGTGAGAGTAATCTTAATCAAAGGTATTTGGATGGCTTCGCTTTCTAAGCGGGAAACGCGCCGACGTCTGCTGCAAGGCAGGGCAGGTTCGGCCTCAATTTCATTGCAGCTTGCCCATTGGTTTGAGTCCCCACTGGGTGCCAAAGTGTTGGCGGCTCAAAAAGCGACGGTTCAACCTATTATTGAAAGAATGTTTGGCTACCACATTCTTCAGGTGGGAGGCAGCGAAGAACATTTGCTATTGGATCAGAGTCCAATCAACCACAAAATCGTATTTTCGTCTGCTTTTAGACAAGGGTGCAAACTACCGGTTGCCCACAATGAACAGCTGCCATTAGCGAGTGATAGCATCGACGCTGTTATTGTTCACCATGGTCTGGATTTTACACAAGATAGTCATTCACTTCTCAGAGAAGCTACCCGAGTTTTGAGGCCGGGTGGCCATATGCTTATTATTGGGTTTAATCCCCTGAGTCAATGGGGGCTGGCTCGACTCGTTAAACAGAAACTGGATGTACCCTGGAGCGGGCGTTTTATTGGTAAACACAGATTACTGGATTGGTTACACCTATTAGATTTACACGTAGATACGGAATGCTCCGGTGTGTACTTTCCTCCATTAAGGTTCGCCTCCCTGCTTAAGCGCAGCGACAAAATCGAGACTTTGGGGCGGCGAATAAAAAGTCCGTTTGGCGGAGTGTATTATGTTTCCTGCAAAAAGCAGGTGGTCGGTATTACTCCCATCATGCCTAAGTGGAACCCTTTACGATCGAGATCGACGCTAGGCCCGTTGGCCGAAAACTACCGATCCAAATTACACTGACATGTTATGATTTGGTCTGTTGGCTAGGGAGATAGTGGTGAATTCGCAAGTAGAAATGTTTACCGACGGAGCATGTCGCGGTAACCCGGGAGTCGGTGGTTGGGGTGTGCTGTTACGATTTCGAGGGTTAGAAAAAACTCTACACGGAGGAGAGGCCCATACAACCAACAACCGTATGGAGCTGACTGCAGTGATAAAGGGACTTGAGGCACTAAGTAAACCTTGCGAAGTCGCAATCACTAGTGATTCGAAATATGTCCTATCAGGCATTACTGAATGGATGGACAATTGGAAAAAAAGGGGCTGGAAAACCGCCAATAAAAAGCCCGTGCAGAATGTGGATCTGTGGCAGCAACTAGATCAGCTTGTGCAGACTCATGAAATTGAGTGGCGATGGGTAAAAGGACACAGTGGTCATCGAGAAAACGAGATCGCAGATCAACTCGCCAATTTGGGTATAGATGAGCTTAATTAGCTTTCATTTAACAATCTAGGGTCATTGATTCACTAGCGACTAAGAAATATTTATGCGTCAGATAGTATTAGATACAGAAACCACTGGTCTTGATCCGAAGAGTGGACATAGGGTCATCGAAATCGGTTGTGTTGAAATTAACAACCGGCGACTAACGGGTAATCATTACCACAAATATCTTAATCCTCAACGAGAAATCGATGAAGCGGCAGTTGAGGTTCATGGTCTTACAAGCCACTTTTTAAAAGACAAACCGCTGTTTAAACATATCGAAAAAGAATTCCTTGAGTTCGTCTCCGGTGCGGAGCTTGTGATTCACAATGCACCATTCGACGTTGGTTTCCTTAATAGCGAGCTTTCGATTGTTGGCTCAGGCGTGAATAAGCTAGAAGATGTCTGTGATGTTCTCGATACCTTGGCTTTGGCGAGGAAAAAACATCCAGGCCAACGCAACAGTCTTGATGCGTTGTGCAAGCGCTATGGCATAGACAACAGTCAGCGACAGCTTCATGGCGCGCTACTTGATGCTGAGATATTAGCTGAAGTTTATCTAATAATGACTAGTGGGCAATCAAGCTTTTTCAGCAATAGAGAGGATGCAGAGCAATCTGTCAGTGATGTAAAGATTAAACGGGTGCTTGATTCGAATCGTGCCCCTCTAAAGGTTGTTAAGGCTAACGACGAAGAACTATCGGCTCACCAAGCAAGACTGGCTGATATTGATGCTAAAAGCGCGGGCGGTTGCCTTTGGCTGCAAATGGAACCGGATCAATGATTGCTACAGTTCGTGTTAGCTACTCGTAACCTTAGAAGACTCTATGACAACGCCCATCATTTTCCCACTGGCTAATCAACTTCTCGACACGGATGAGTTGGTGGTTTTCTTTGAAGACAGAATACTTGTAACAGCAGAGACATTTTTATGGACAGCCGCAGGCGTGTCTACGTTCTCCGCATCCGCTAGCAGTATTATTTACATCGATACGCTAATGGAAAAACGCTACTATTTGTTGCGATTGGATGAGAACCCTCTTGATAAAGTTGAGGGTGAATTAAAGTCACTGCGTTCGTTATTGTTCTCGAACGATGAATTGGCTTTTTCTATCGCAGGCAAGGCAGCGCAGCTAGAGGAGTGGTATAGAAATCATCGCTACTGCGGTTCTTGTGGTGCCGCCACTAGCGACCACACTAATCAACGAGCTGTATGCTGCACAGCCTGCGAAAAGCAATTTTTTCCCCGCATAAATCCTTGCGCCATCATGTTGGTGGTTAATGGTGATAGAGTGTTATTGGCTCGAAGTTCGCGCTTCAAGAGTAATTTTTATAGCTGCCTGGCGGGATTTATTGAAGTAGGTGAGACGGCGGAGGAAACGGTCAGGCGAGAAGTGAGAGAAGAGGTGGGTGTTGAAATCGAGAATATCCGCTATTTTAAAAGCCAGTCTTGGCCGTTCCCTTCTCAACTTATGCTTGGATTTATCGTGGATTACAAATCGGGTGATATAGTAATTGACCCAGATGAAATAGCAGAAGCAAACTGGTATCACGTTAACGAATTACCCACGGTGCCGTCATCCTCAATTAGCGTTGCTGGTGAATTGATCGAATATTACGTTAACCAATTTGTTGAAAGAACGTGAGTGCTATTAGGTGCACGCAAACTAGGAGTCTAATTTTTGGAATTTTTGATTGAGTACGGTATGTTTTTAGCGAAAGCCGCAACCATAGTTGTGGCTATAGTTTTTGTTGTAGGCATGATTGCGGCGAGTAGCGGCAAAGGAAAAAAAGCCGGCAAAAAAGGCAAACTTAAAGTTACACAGATAAACGATCACTTAGAAGAAATGCGAGATGTTTTGCGCGAGTGCGTGTTAGATGCCGAAGAACTTAAGGCTTTAACAAAAGAGGAAAAAAAACGGCATAAGGAGGAGGCAAAGGCTAAAAAGGCCAGCCGTAAACTCGCTAGTAAGAATAAACCCAGTGATGTTACAGAGTTGGATGCTGAAGAGGGACGGCGCAAACGAGTGTTTGTGATCAACTTTAAAGGCAATATGGCTGCAGATGCGGTTGAGTCTTTGCGTGAAGAGATTACAGCTGTCTTGTCTATGGCGACCGTGAGCGACGAAGTGATACTCCGTCTTGAGAGCCCGGGCGGTATGGTTCACGCCTATGGATTGGCTTCGTCACAATTGCTTCGTATAAAAAACAAAAAAATTCATTTAACGATTTGTGTGGATCGAGTGGCTGCCAGTGGCGGCTACATGATGGGTTGCTTAGCGGATCGGTTAGTAGCGGCTCCGTTTGCTATCATCGGATCGATCGGCGTATTAGTGCAGCTGCCAAACTTTCATAGAGTGCTAAAGAAAAACGATGTGGACTTCGAAATTATCAGCGCTGGCGAATTTAAACGAACCTTGACAACATTTGGTGAGATAACTCAAAAGGGTAAGGACAAAGTTCAAGAAGACGTTGAAAACATCCATGAGATTTTTAAAAAATGGGTGAAAGATCATCGCCCCAGTGTTGATATCGATAAAATTGCTACCGGAGAAACATGGGTGGGTATGCAAGCGAAAGAACGTTATATGGTGGATGAAATAAAGACCAGCGATGAGTGCATAATTGCAGCATGTGAAAACGCTGACGTTTTTGAAGTTGAATTCGAGCTTAAGCAGTCGATTCAAGACAAATTAGGCTCGGCTTTTGAAGGGGCTCTCGACAAAGGGCTGCTGAGATGGCTAGAGAGATCATCTAACAGTAATTATCAGTAATAAAAGGGCGTTGATGTGACTAGTTTTAAAGCATTCGAAGTGAGTGAAGTAAGCGACAAAAAGTATCAAGGCACTGTGGTGGAGAGACGCACCGATCAGCTACCTGACGGCGATGTCTTAATCGAAGTTAGTTATTCCTCGCTAAACTATAAAGACGCACTGTCTGCAAATGGTAATAAGGGCGTCACGAGAGAATACCCACACACTCCCGGTATTGATGCGGCTGGAATTGTCAGAGAATCGAATTCCACTGCTATCAAAGTGGGAGATGAGGTACTTGTTACTGGTTATGACCTAGGAATGAATACTGCTGGCGGATTTGGACAGATGATTCGTGTGCCTTCGGGATGGGTGGTGCCACTGCCAGAAGAACTTAGCACAAAAGAGAGCATGATAATCGGTACCGCTGGCTTTACCGCAGCGCTATGTGTTGAAAAACTATTACACAATGGCTTGCAGTCCGATCGAGGGCCAGTTTTGGTTACAGGGGCAACAGGCGGGGTTGGACTCTTTGCTGTAGCGCTGCTTCATCAACTAGGGTTTCAAGTGACTGCGAGCACAGGCAAGGAGTCAGCTCATGAGTTTCTAAAGAGTTTAGGCGCCGCTGAGATAATTGATCGCAAGGAACTCAGCGAAGAAACGACTAAGCCAATGCATAGAGAGACATGGGCTGGCGCTGTGGATGTAGTTGGCGGCGCTACCTTGTTTAATGTGGTTAAGGGCTTGCAATACGGTGGCAGCGTTGCTGCTTGTGGATTGGTTCAGTCGCCTCTGTTTCAAGCCTCGGTTCTACCTTTTATTCTGAGGGGAGTAAATCTACTGGGGGTTGATTCGGTAATGCTACCCCTTGCCACTAAAGCTGCAGTCTGGAAAAAGCTAGCTACAGATTGGAAATTAGCTCGCCTCGCTGAGCTATCTACTGACATTAGCTTTGACCAGTTAGATGCTTCACTTCAAACTGTCCTTGCCGGCGGCGCGACGGGTCGTTTCGTTCTAGACCTAAAGGCTTAGAGCGCCATTAATCTCTGCGAAGCTCTGGATTGCTCGCGATTGGAGTCGGGCAATACATGACAACGATGTAGGACGACACTAAGAAAGTTATGATGGCAGCGGCCTGTATCACTAAGGATACGGGTTCGCCGATCATTCCGGAGCTAGCAGCTACAAACGCGATCAATAACGAAAATTCGCTGATCTGTCCTAAACGTAGACCCGCATCCCACGCTAACCTATTTCTTTCACTGAATTTGTGCAGCAAGAAACGAAACACCACAGGTTTAACTACTAGCGCCACTCCAGCCAGTAAAATTGCCGGTGCTGCGATTACATCAATTAAGGCAATATTGAAACGAGCGCCGAGGGAAAAGAAAAAGAGAATAAGGAAAAAATCTCTTAGGGGTTTTAAATTCTCTGCAATATATTGTGATATTGGATTAGTTGCTAGTGACACTCCTGCGATAAAGGCACCAATCTCAGCAGATAAACCAATCGCCACAGAAAGCTCAGCAACCCCTAAACACCATCCAATGGCAAGAAGAAATATATATTCTCTAAAGTGATCAAATCTCGCAATCAACGGTATGAGAATAAATCGGGTTGCGAGATAAGCGAATGCAAGAAGGCCCGGAAAGGCGATTAGCATTTTTAGCGCAGTTGACTGATCAACGTTGCCAGAGTCGAGAAATACCAGTATAAAAATTGCGATAAAGTCTTGCATCAGCAAGATGCCTACCATTAATTCTCCCATGTGTTTCTGATGTAAAACGGTGGTCGGTAGCAGCTTGATTCCAATAATCGTGCTGGAAAAAATCATACTAAAACCGATCACTAGGCTTTCTAGAACAGTGAAATTAAACACTAAGCCAGTTCCAAATCCTAAGATGACGAAAACGACAGAGCTTGCCAAAGTGATTAAAAAGGTCTTGCGAAGAGTGGTGATTAATTTTTTTGGCTGCATATCTAATCCTAATAAAAACAGCAAAAATATAATCCCAAATTCAGCTATGTCCGACAGCAGTGATGCGTCATCAATCAATTTGAAGCCAAATGGACCTATGACTACACCGAGAAAAATGTAGGCGACGAGTAAAGGCTGTTTTAGAGATAGGGCGATGGTTGAGAATATCGCCGCGCCGCTAAAAATCAGAAAAAATGGAAACAGTAGGCTTTCGTGCTCCACGTCAATCTCCGAGAGACTTAAGAGGGGTAATCACTATATCTAGCTACCGGCGTCTGAACAAAGGAGTCGGTCTAAGTGTAGTGGCTTGGTAGCTATCAGAAAAATCGGTTAATGCATTTAAGCAAGACTCTGTGTCTTGATCATGGCGAAGCGCGAAACTATTAAAGCCACATTGGTGCATATAGAAAAGTTGGTCCCTTAGTACATCGCCAATGGCGCGTATTTCGCCTTTATAGTTGTATTCCTGCCGCAGTTGTCTCGCATTCGAGTAAGAGCGTCCATCGGTAAACACCGGAAAGTTTAACGCGATTAGTGGGAACTCGGATAATTGGTCTTTAATTGCAACAACTGACTCATGACTGTCTAGCCATAGGCCAAAGCCGCCGGCATAGGATTCCAGCTCAGAAGCAAAAAGCTGCCAGAAGGAATAGGGCACAATGATATTTTTGCCTCGCAAAGCGGTTAGAACTTCAGGGCCAGTTGCCTCTTTTAGCAAAGTCCAATTATCTTGAGAAACGACGCCTTCTCTAATTAGGCTTGGCATAAACACGCTCCTTAAATGGATCAATGCCTATTCGATTATAAGTATCTATAAATTTCTCATCGCCTTGTTTATTTTCTTTATAGACGTCGACAATTTGCCGAACGATACTCGGAATTTCCTCTTGGGCGAATGAAGGCCCGATAATTTTGCCAAGCGCAGCATCGTTTTTCGAAGAGCCCCCCAGTGAAACTTGATAAAACTCTTCGCCTTTTTTATCGACTCCCAGAATGCCAATATTGCCCACGTGATGGTGGCCGCATGCATTCATGCATCCTGAAATATTGATATTCAATGCCCCAATCGACTGTTGCTCGCCCACATCGTGAAACATCCGCTGAATGGATTCAGCAATGGGTATTGATTTTGCGTTGGCTAAGGCGCAAAAATCACCGCCAGGGCAGCAAATGATATCTGATAGCAATCCTAGATTGGCAGTCGCGAGTGAATTCGATTTGAGTTCTGTCCAAAGATTTAATAAGTCTGACTGCTTTACATCAGCTAACACCACATTTTGCTCATGAGTCACTCGTATTTCACCGAAACTGTATTTGTCACATAGATCAGCTATTTTCTCAAGTTGAGTATCAGTGACATCACCTGGCGCTACCCCGGTTTCTTTCAAGCAGATTGTGACGATGGCGTAGCCAGGTTTTTTGTGTGGGTTAATATTTTGTTGTACCCAACTAGCAAACAGCGCATTTCTTTTTGATTCAGTTACGAATGCTTCGGGGTTATCTTCAAGAATTTCATAATTGGGATCCACAAAGTAGTTGCCGCAGCGTTCAATTTCATCAGTGCTAAGTTTCATCTCAGGTGAGTCAATTGCCTTCCATTCCCGCTCAACTTTTTCTTTGAATTTTTCTATGCCTGTTTCTTTAACTAAGATTTTGATGCGAGCTTTGTATTTATTGTCGCGCCGGCCTTCACGATTGTAGACTCGAAGGATCGACTCTAGTGCAATTAGAAGGTCACATTCCGCGACAAATGCAAATACTTCCTGTCCAATTACCGGGGTGCGGCCGAGTCCACCACCGGCTAAAATTCTGAAACCTATTTGTCCTTGAGAATTTGTAGTGATGTAGATGCCTATGTCATGTACTTGGGTGGCAGCCTGATCGATTTTAGTGCCGCACACAGCTATTTTGAATTTTCTGGGTAAGTAGGCAAACTCAGGGTGGAATGTAGACCATTGGCGTATTATTTCGCAGTATTTACGGCTGTCAGCAATTTCGTCCTTTGCGACTCCTGCAAACTGATCTGTAGTGGTATTGCGTATGCAGTTACCGCTAGTTTGAATCGCATGCATCTCAACCTCGGCAAGGTGGGCGAGTATGTCAGGCGAATCTGCTAGGTCGAGCCAGTTTATCTGGATGTTCTGTCGCGTGGTGAAATGAGCATAGCCTTTATCAAAATGTCTGGTAATGTGTGCAATTTTACGCAGCTGCTTTGATGACATCATGCCATAAGGTACAGCTATTCGAAGCATAGGTGCTAAACGCTGGACATAGAGTCCATTTTGCAAGCGCAATGGCAAAAATTCAGCATCAGACAATTTGCCATCTAAATAGCGTGCAGTCTGATCTCGGTACTGCCTAATTCTGTCTTCTAGCATTTTGTGATCATAGCTATCGTAGTGATACATGACGAAATTCCAAATTAGGTTAGATCCAAATTGTTAATTTACTCGAGGTTAGGGCCTAGTAGTTTCTTAAGTCCGTCTAAGGGCACTTGTTTACGATTGGCCAGGTCTTCAACTTGAGCTGCGCTAATTTTCCCCACGGGAAAATATTTTGATTCTGGGTGGGAAAAGTAAAACCCACTAACACTGGCAGCAGGTGACATGGCATAGCTCTCGGTTAGAGTAATGCCAATCTGCTTCTCGGCATCAAGCAGACTAAATAGCGTCGCTTTCTCCGAGTGATCCGGGCATGCTGGATAGCCGGGAGCGGGTCTTATGCCTTGATACTTTTCATTGATAAGATCCTCGTTGGCTAAATTCTCATGGGCCGTATAGCCCCAGTACTGAGAGCGCACCTTGAAGTGCATTTGCTCGGCAAGCGCCTCGGCCAAACGGTCTGCTAAGGCCTTCACCATTAAGGACGCATAGTCGTTATTCTCTTTGGCATATTTTGTCGCTAGTGCATCTGCACCGATTCCAGTGGTGACGGCAAAAGCGCCAATGTAGTCTTCATGCCCCTTGGGAGCTATGTAGTCGGCGAGGCAAAGCTGTGATAGAGATTCGTCTTTGGGCATCTGCTGTCTGAGAAAGTGCAGCTTTCCGATGGGGTCATTTTTTTCACCGTTTTCATAAAGTTCGACATCATTATCATTGACTCTATTGGCAGGCCAAAACCCGATCACGGCTTTAGCTTTTAATAATTTTTTATTGATGATTTCATCCAACATTTCTTGAGCATCGGCGAAAAGATCACGAGCCGCTTCTCCCACTTTGCTGTCAGTTAATATAGCTGGGTACTTGCCTGCTAAGCTCCACGTGATGAAGAATGGAGTCCAATCGATATAGTCGACTAACGATTCAAGGGGATAATCTTCAAACACTCGGGTACCAAAAAACTGCGGCTTAGTGGGCTTGTGATTGGGCCAATCCAATTGCAGAGAATTTCTGTTAGCAGCACGATAGTCTACTAAATTCCGTTTGCTCGAGCGGTTTGCAGTTCTTGTACGAATGTTGTCGTATTCTTCTTTAATGCCAGCGCAGTAACTTGGTTTAGTTTCTTTGTTAAGCAATGTGCTTACTACAGAAACGCTGCGTGAGGCATCGGGAACGTAGATGGTGGCATCATTTGTGTAATTTTGTTCAATTTTCACTGCTGTATGCGCCTTCGACGTTGTTGCGCCGCCGATTAAAAGCGGCACGTGAAAGTCGAGACGTTGCATCTCGCTGGCTACATGCACCATTTCGTCAAGTGATGGGGTGATCAATCCGCTCAGACCAATAATATCTACTTTTTCTGCGCGGGCTGTTTCTAGAATTTTCTCCGCCGAAACCATAACCCCTAAGTCAATAACATCGTAATTGTTGCAACCTAAAACCACACCTACAATGTTCTTGCCGATATCGTGAACATCGCCCTTTACGGTTGCTAACAAGATTTTTCCTTTGCTAGTCATGTCTGCACTGGTCTTATTGGCCTCGATAAAGGGCAATAAGTAGGCAACAGCTTGTTTCATCACCCGGGCGCTTTTTACCACTTGTGGTAAGAACATCTTCCCCGAGCCGAATAAGTCACCAACCTCATCCATCCCGCGCATCAACGGACCTTCGATAACTTTAATTGGCTCCGATGCGTTCTGCCGGGCTAGCTCTGTGTCTTGCTCAATAAACTTGGTTATGCCTTTAACAAGAGCGTAGCTGAGGCGCTCTTCAACGCTACGGTCCCGCCAAGAAAGATCTTCAGTCGCTTGAATGCCAGCTGTGCCGCTGTAATTTTGAGCGACAGCCATTAGCTTGTCTGTACCGTCTTTGTCAGTGTTTAAGACAACGGCTTCAACAGCGGTTTTAAGATCACTTGGGATGTCATCGTAGACTGCTAGCTGACCGGCATTCACAATGCCCATTGAAAGACCAGCTTTAATGGCGTGAAACAAAAATACGGAATGGATCGCTTCGCGAACCAGATTGTTGCCGCGAAACGAGAACGAGACATTGCTAATTCCGCCTGATATTAGAGCGCCAGGTAAATTTCTTTTAATGTAGCGGCAGCTTTCGATGAAGTCGACTGCGTAATTATTATGCTCCTCAATGCCGGTTGCTATGGCAAATACATTGGGGTCAAAAATAATGTCGCAAGGATCGAAGTCCAACTTTTGCGTAAGCAGGTCATAGCTGCGTTTGCAGATTGCATTCTTGCGCTCAAGAGTATCCGCTTGGCCTTCTTCATCAAATGCCATTATTACCACGGCGGCACCGTAGCGCTGGCAAAGCGTTGCTTTTTCTAAGAACTCAGCTTCACCTTCTTTTAGGCTGATTGAGTTTACTACCGCCTTGCCCTGGACACACTTCAGTCCGGTTTCAATGATCTCCCATTTAGACGAGTCAATCATTAGCGGCACGCGGCTAATTTCTGGCTCAGCGGCAATTAGCTTGAGGAATTTTTCCATGGCTGCTTCAGAATCAAGCATGCCTTCATCCATATTTATATCGATGATTTGAGCGCCGGCTTCCACTTGTTGACGGGCCACTTCAAGCGCTTCTTCAAAGTTTTCACTGCGGATAAGAGAGGCGAATTTGGCGGAGCCAGTGACATTGGTGCGCTCGCCCACATTCACAAATAAGGAGTCCGCATTGATATTAAATGCTTCGAGACCGCCGAGCCTACAAGCTGGTGCAAGAGTAGGGGGCTTGCGAGGAGGATGCGCACTGACTGCCTCTGCTAACTTAGCTATATGCTCAGGGGTTGTCCCGCAGCAGCCCCCAACAATATTAACAAACCCTCGCTTGGCAAAATCGCCAACGATAGCAGCCATTTCTTCCGGAGATTGATCATACTCGCCAAATTCGTTGGGTAAGCCGGCGTTGGGGTGGGTCGAAACATAGCATTCGACCAGACTTGACGTTTCCTCTATATGGGGGCGCAGCTGCTCGGCGCCAAGGGCGCAGTTGAAACCAATAGAGAGTGGTTTGGCATGGGCGATAGAGTTGCAGAACGCGGCTACGGTCTGGCCTGACAGTGTCCGGCCGCTGGCATCGGTAATGGTGCCAGAAATCATAAGGGGTATTTTCTCGCCAAGCTCTAACATGCACTGCTGAGCGGCAAATATAGCGGCTTTCGCGTTGAGGGTATCAAAGGCGGTTTCGATCAGCAGAATGTCAGCGCCGCCCTCAATTAGTCCTTTGGCTGAAGCACTGTAGTCGGCAACCAAAACGTCAAAGCTGATGTTTCTAAACCCCGGATCGTTGACATCCGGGGAAAGCGAGGCAGTTTTGCTGGTTGGGCCAATCACGCCCGCAACAAACCTTGGTTTGTCCGGGGTTTTCGCCGCGACTTCGTCACAGGCTTGCCGAGCTAGGGCTGCAGCCTTTACGTTTAATTCGTAGGCTAAGTCTTCTAAGCCATAGTCCGCTTGCGAGCTTTTGGTGCTATTAAAAGTGTTAGTCTCAATAATATCGGCGCCGGCTTCCAGATAAGCCAGATGAATACTCTTGATTGCCTCGGGCTGGGTGATGGTCAGCAGGTCATTGTTACCGCTAATCTCTCTGGCGTAGTCCTTAAAGCGTTCGCCGCGAAAATCAGCATCAGTAAACTTCTTAGACTGAATCATCGTGCCCATGGCGCCATCGAGAATCAAAATCCTTTCTTGTAGGGCCTTGTGCAGCAATTTGGAGGACGAAGCAAATGACATTCTGTAAACCTGTATTAAGTGTGGCGAAAAGCGCGCAATTCTAACAAATCGAACCTGTGAAAGCAGTCTTATAACCAAGAGAATTAGACACTAGATAATAACCTAGTAAAGAACTCAGGTATTTAAAAATTTTGTCCCTTGCAGTATCATTCCGCCATACACATCAATTGTTGAGGATTCCCATGGTTAGCATTACTGAGACCGCCCAAGAGTACCTAACTGAACTGCTGAAAAAGCAGGACTGTGAAGGCATCGCTGTTCGCGTATTTATCTTGGATGCAGGTACGCCACGCGCGGAGACCTGCATTTCTTTCTGCCGCCCAGGCGAGGAAAAAACAGATGATGACTTGCAGGAGTATCCAACCCTGAAAGCCTATATAGATCGGCCGAGCATTCCCTTTTTAGAGGATGCTGTGGTTGACTATGCTAAGGATGCTATGGGCGGGCAGCTCACAATCAAAGCGCCTAATTCGAGACTGCCTAAGATTAATGATGATAGCCCTATCGCTGATAGGGTTAATTATGTGCTTTATAACGAAATAAACCCTTCCCTTGCAGCCCACGGGGGAAATGTCACCTTGGAAGAAATTTTTGAGGAAAATATAGCAATTCTTCGCTTTGGTGGCGGTTGCCAGGGCTGTGGCATGGTGGATGTGACCTTAAAAGATGGTGTGGAAAAGACATTACTGGAGCAGGTGCCGCAGTTAAAGGCTGTCCGTGATGTTACTGATCACACTGTAACAGAAAACGCCTACTACTAGCGCTTAGTCGCGATAGCGGCTTTCTAGCTCTCGATACAGGGTATCTTTGAAATCAGGCAGGGCAGGGTCAAGGCTAGCGAGAACTTCAACTAAGTGCTCGTTGTCTTCTCTGCCCGACCAGTTTTTTGAATAACTGCCTTCTTTGTAGCCATGATCTTGGCGAAACATATTTAACACGTTCTTTCCCACATACTGGGAAAAAAGCATATTCCAATCGAGCTGACAGCTAGTGATGATGGCCGCAAACAGGCCTACCTCGATTCGCCGCGCGGCTGATAAACCGATCAGCAGTTCAATAGCCTCTAGTAGCTCTAAATTTGCTGGCTGATAAGTCTTGTCGTCAAAATGAATTTCTGTGTTGTCTGCGCTTAGCTCCCTTAGCAGCTGGGCTACTGCTGCGCTTTCGTCAGCCCCGTTTCGCAGCAACATCTCAGATAGCATGAAATGCCATATATCGATTAGCTCCATTTGCAGCTGAGCGACGTCTTTATCCTGCTTTTTCCACCATTTCCATCCGTGGTGTTCGATGGCTTCAGCCCCTTCGATAACCACAGCAAGTAGATAAGGGTAGCGTGATTGCACCCAGTCGGGATCGATCTTAGCATTCATGCTGGCCTGAAGGGCAAACATAGTGCTGGCTTGGGATTTTGTTAGCATGTGAGGAGACTGTGTCTATGAGCAGGAAGGCAGGGGCCGGTCAAATACTCGGGTTTAATCGGACCCTACAGACTGCAGTTTGGACTGTTTGGCTAAGCTGCTCAGCATTTCTCGTCTACTTCTCAGCATGTCGTTGTAGGACTTGCGAGCAGCGATGATCTCATTGTCCTCATCGCTTTTACACTCAAGCTCGCGAAGCCAAGCTTCTAGAACTTCTATCTCACTCGAAAGCTGAGCGGTTCCTTCTTCGATTAGTTTTTGGTCAATACTCATGCTCATGGCAGTCTCTGTCTAAATGGGGTCTCTCTAGGCAATCAGTCACAATGTCGCCAATAATTTGACTACAAAATATTCCTGCCTTGTTTACTAATGATTTCTGTATCGGCAGCATCTCAGAATCGCATAGAGAAAAACATCGGTCAAGAATCAAAAAGCACTAAGCGGCCTTGTCTCTAGAATAAAACGTTTAGTTGGTCGGGCGAAACCGGCTCCTAGAGGACTGTTTGAACACCTTGTTGAGGCGGCAAAAGCGCAATTCTGCGCCTAGTAAGTGACTTTGGTACTGGAAAGTCGTAAAAATTATCAAAAGCGACGCTTTTTCCAAGATTCGTCTGGTTTCTCAAGAGCCTGCCACTGCTCAAGAACCGCGTCTTCTGGTGCCGGGGAAGATTGATAGTTGGCATTCGCAAGGGTTTGCTGCTCTAGTTGTTCGATACGGTCAGTAAAAAAACGTCTTTCTTTCTCGAAATCAGACAGACTAGGATCTTGATTAATCCTATTCAAGGCCGTTCGGCAATAGTGGAGGCCCAGGCCAGTGTTGTTGCGAGAAATGGCAGTCTCTGCTGCCTCTTTGTAGGTGTCTAAAGTCACGAGAAGCATGGCCCTTCGAACCGCCTGTAACTGAGTTTGAGCACTTTGCTTGTCTAATGTGCCTTCCGAATGAAATTCTAGAATAAGTGAGTGCAAATCTTGCAGCAAATGCTTGCATTCCCTAAGGGCTGCGACAGATTCGGTGACCGGCTGAGAGTTTTTAGGCTCTATATCGACGAGCATTTCTAAAGTCTGCTTTACGCTTGCCAACTGCTTTTCGATATCTCCCTTGCCTGAAAGCGCGTGGATCTGGCGCAAACTATCAATGGTGCAGGCATAAATAAGCACTCTCAACGTTTTGGGAAGATAGTTCGGTGGTAGACCGAAAATAATATTGTCTAGTTTACGAGCGCGATCTTTGTATTTTGCTGTCATTTTGATTTTGCGAGCGGCGCTACGCTCTTTTGACTTGCTGAGATAGGCTATACATATGACGATTACCGCAGACGCAGGGCCAGCGATTAGCAGTAGCAGATTCATTGAAAACAACCTAAGTCTCTCCTTGAGCGCGTTATTTCGGCCAATTAGTGTGTCAATAATTTAGTTCTTGTTAGAAAGTGTAGTAATTAGTTGAGAAATTGACAGTTAACTCTTGACTGAATCGAGGAAGCTTCTTAGAATCCCCCGCTTCTTAAATCAGCCTAATTGCTGGTTTATCTAGTCCCCTTCGTCTAGAGGCCTAGGACACCGGGTTTTCATCCCGGCAACAGGGGTTCGAAACCCCTAGGGGACGCCATATTTAAAAAGCCCAATTTTTATTGGGCTTTTTATTGCCTGTTGGAATGTGATTTACTCGCCTTGGCGACTTATTAGATGCCGCTTTCGTTATTGCAGACGCCGTGTTTGGAAAAACAGTCACTATGAGTACAGCAATCGCTATCAAAGACCTGAAAAAGGTATACGCCAACGGTTTCGAAGCATTGAAAGGAATTTCTTTGTCCGTGGAGCAGGGCGATTTCTTTGCGCTCTTGGGGCCGAACGGAGCTGGCAAGTCCACTACGATTGGAATCATTTCAACCTTGGTTAACAAAACTGGCGGGTCGGTAGAAGTCTTTGGCCGTAACGTAGACACGCACGTATTCGAAACGAAATTAGATTTTGGAGTTGTTCCCCAAGAAGTGAACTTTAGTCAGTTCGAAAGAGTCAGAGATATTGTAATGACGCAGGCGGGCTATTATGGCTTGCCACGTCGCTTAGCAGCGGAGCGCTGTGAAAAATATTTGAGAAAGCTTGGATTGTGGGATAAGCGCTTTGATCGTTCCCGGTCATTATCCGGTGGCATGAAGCGGCGCTTGATGATAGCAAGGGCCTTAGTTCATGAGCCCCGTCTTCTTATCTTGGATGAGCCTACCGCGGGTGTAGATATAGAGCTGCGTCGTTCGATGTGGGAGTTTCTCACAGAGATAAATAAAAGCGGTACAACCATAATCCTAACGACCCACTACTTGGAAGAAGCGGAACATCTTTGTCGTAATATCGCAATTATCGATGAAGGCAAGATTATCGAAAATACCAGTATGAAGAATTTGTTGTCGCAGTTGGATTCGCAAGTATTTATATTGGACGTGATGGGAGAGATAGGTGAGAAATTCTCCGCCCTGAGCGATGAGCTTAATGGCAGAGATGGCTGCTCTTGCCATCAGCTTGACAGCTCAAGCCTTGAGGTTTCTCTTAAATCTGGTTTGGATATAAATTCAATTTTTTCCGCGCTTGATCATGCTGGAGTCAAAATAAGCGGTATGAGAAACAAATCTAATCGCTTAGAGCAACTATTTCTATCTAAACTTAATGAGAACGAGTGAGAATTGAGGCGATGTTAACTAATCATAAATGGATCGCCTTTGAAACTATAGTTGTGCGTGAGGTTAGGCGCTTTACGCGGATATGGTTGCAAACATTAGTACCGCCTATTATCACCATAGGTTTGTATTTTGTAATATTTGGCAACTTGGTGGGACGCAGAATCGGTGATATGGGTGGCTATCAGTATATGGACTTTATCGTGCCAGGGCTGATTATGATGTCTGTTATCCAAAATTCCTATTCCAATGTGGTTTCCAGTTTCTTCAGCCATAAGTTCCAACGCTCTATCGAAGAGCTACTGGTTTCGCCAGTGCCTAACTATGTTATCTTGGCTGGGTTTATTGTGGGAGGCATGGCACGTGGACTTGCAGTGGGCGCCGTTGTTACAACCATGGCTATGATTTTTAGCAACCTAACGATAGAGCATCCGCTTATAACTCTGTCAGTTATTTTGCTGACATCCATCGTGTTTTCTATGGCTGGGTTTATTAACGCGGTATTCGCTAATAGTTTTGACGACATCTCAATCATTCCCACTTTCGTTTTGACACCGCTTATCTATTTGGGTGGGGTGTTTTACTCAATTCAATTATTGCCACCGTTCTGGCAAACCGTATCTGGTGTCAACCCAATTTTTTATATGGTAAATACTTTTCGATACGGAATACTAGGCAGTTCTGACGTTGACGTGTATTGGGCGTTTTTAATTCTTGGATTTTTTATTGCCGTGCTTTATGTATCTTGCATCTGGCTACTTAGAAATGGCACTGGCCTGCGTAGTTAACTAATCACATGACATCTAATCCATTGGGCGGCAGCACCAGTTATCCAGCGAAGTATTCCCCAGATATTCTCTATCCGATCCCTCGCTGGCCGGCACGCTCTTTACTCGAGATCGATAAGAAGATTCAAATGTACGGCCTTGATCATTGGCAGGCTTATGAAATGTCTTGGCTAAATAGAAAAGGGAAGCCGCAATTTGCTATTGGCGAGTTTTTCTTCAATGCCGAATCGGAAAACATTGTTGAGTCGAAATCATTAAAGCTTTATCTAAACTCTTTGAATAATGAGAGCTTCGATTCCGTTGATTCTATTGCGAAGGTAGTTACGCAAGATCTATCTCAAGTGAGTCGCTCAGAAGTTAAGGTCCGATTAACACCTTTGCAGCGTTGCGAAAATAAACTACGAGTAGATTTGCCCGGGATATGTATTGATCAAGAAGACATCGATATAAACCAGACAGAACCAGAGTGTAATTTGCTTGCTCAGGGTGATGAGTTGGTGTTTGACGAAGAATTGTTTTCCCACAGTTTTAAGTCGAATTGCCCCGTAACAGGTCAGCCAGATTGGGCATCTTTTTATATTCAGTACACAGGGATGCAGATAGATAAAGCATCGCTTCTTAAATATCTTTGCAGTTACAGAGATCATCAGGGCTATCATGAAGAGTGTGCTGAACGAATCTACCGAGATATTATGCTTACGTGCGCCCCCTCTGAACTGTTTGTTTCTATGAATTACTTGCGCCGCGGGGGCATTGATATAAATGTGTACCGCAGCACCCGACTGCTAGGCTCAGATTGCATCAACCCCCGATTGATTCGCCAATAGTCAGTTGTAATGGATTTTTCAGTAGGATAGAGTACGCGCCTTTGTTGTTTCGCGTCACTTAATGAGGTTCATCAGTCTTATAGAGTCGCAACAAGAAAGCTAGTCTTGAGACAGACTAGAACAGAATACGGTGAGGTGTCCGAGTGGCTGAAGGAGCACGCCTGGAAAGTGTGTATACGGAAACGTATCGAGGGTTCGAATCCCTCTCTCACCGCCA
>CAYGRT010000034.1:0-36110 GCA_964352355.1 uncultured Pseudohongiella sp.
TTCATTCGCTATTCTCCACCGGCTCTACACTGGGTATTCATGACTCGCTGAGCATCATATCACAGGCAACCGCTTTAGTAGATTCACCTGCTCGCTAGGATTCAGCCTACCTTCTGTTACAATCTAACGCTCGTTTCGCGGATATCAACATACCTCAGTGCCTACACCAGATTCCCAATTAAGACCTTTAGGACAATATATTGCGCCGCGCTTCTGGCCCACTTGGGTTTTCTACGGTTTTTTGCGATTGGTTGCTAAATTGCCTTTCTCTTGGCAGATAAGTATTGGCACCTTCCTTGGCAATTTGAGCTATTGGCTGGCAAGAGATCGCCGTCATGCGGCGAGCGTCAATCTCCGCTTGTGTTTTCCTGAATTAGCAGACAATGAACGAGAGCTATTACTTAAGAAGACGTTTATTTCCAATGGCATAGGCCTAGTAGAGATAGCCATGGCGTGGTTCGGTGATCGCGAGCGTTTCAACGACAAAGTCACCGTTACCGGAATCGACAACTTAAATCAGGCAAAGGCACAGGGTCGAGGGGTTCTGTTATTAGGGGCTCACTTTAGTACCTTGGAAATGGGTGGACTATTATTTCACAGCATTGGCGAATTGGATGCCACTTACCGGCCTAACGATAACCCGTTTTTTGATGCGCTTATGTACAACGGCAGAAAGCGAAACTTATCTGGCGTTTATGATCGCAAGAATATTCGTCAAGCAATGAAGAGTTTAAAAGCTGGCAAAGTGCTGTGGTATGCGCCGGATCAAGACTACGGACCCAAAAATTCCGTGTTTGCACCTTTTTTTGGTAAAGAGGCGGCGACTATTACAGCAACTAGCCGCTACGCTGCGTTTAATTCATCCCCGGTGGTGTTTTACAGTCACTATAGGAATGAAGATAATTCCGGCTACCTCATCGATTTTTCTCCAGCGCTTGTAGGATACCCCACAGGTGACGATGTGAAAGACGCAACGTTGATTAATCAACAAATTGAGATCGCAATACGTCGACACCCAGATCAATATCTATGGTTACACAAGCGATTTAAGACTCAACGGGCTGGAGAAAAAGCGCGGCCCTACAACGATAAAAAAGGGCGGTTAGCTCGTGAGTAAGCCCACTTGGCAGAATATAGATGTAAGACTTCCTGCGGTGATCGCCAGTTTACTGCTGTCCTGCTTTACCTTTCTATTTCCCCAACCACTCAACGATGATGCCTTTCTGTATCTTCGCACCGCGGAATTGTTTTTGAGCGACGGGGTGGCAGCTGCGTTTTCTCACTACAGCTGGGCTAGCTATTCCGTATTAATCGGACTGGTCAGTTTACTTGGCCTTCCTTTAATCAGTGCCGCTTTTTTAATAAACAGCGGCTTTTTTGCGTTATTAACCTACGCATTTATTAGTGTTGTCAGAACTGTTGATGAGTCTCGTACAACTTTAGTCGCCGCTGCCGTAGTGGTTCTCGTGTTTCCAGAACTGAATGAATATCGATACTATATAATTCGAGATATCGCCTTTTGGGCATTGGTTTTTGTGGCGCTATGGCAACTTAGCGCACACATCCAAGACGGCGGAAAATCGAAGATTGCTGTGTTTTGCGCAGCCTTGCTAATGGCTGCCAGTTTTCGCATTGAGGCGATTCTCTACTTAATTTTTATTCCTCTAACATCACTTATCTTAGTCAAACAGCAGGAGCAGCTTAAGCGCTTGAAAACCGTGAGTGCGTGCGCTGTCGCTGCAGTGGTGTTATTACCAACAATTTTACTCGTTGGCGGCGTCAATGGATTCGCCTTAGCTACTGAATTTATATCAACCTACAAGCCCTTCTTTGTCAGCGCCTTTCTGACAGATCCAGAGGAGGCAGCACGGACGTCAACCGCGATTTTCGGTAGCTATGGGGCAATCTACTCCGGTTACTATCTCGCACTATTTCTTTTGGCTGGGTTTTTCGCCCTGCTCATCGTTAGCCTGGCTAACGCGTTGGGTTTGCCTCTGCTTTTGGTGGTAGTTGCCGGTTTGCGGAGACAAATTCAGCAGGTGAGAACCGACAAAGCTACTGTATTGCTAGCGGCAATCGTGATTAATTTTTTTATTGCCTTCTGTTTTATTTATATCACAAAGTTTTTGCCCAGCCGCTACTCTATGGTGCTTGCTATCGCTATTGTGGCCTTGATTCCGCTCTTGCTTAAACGCTGGTTTCTTGATGTGTGGCCTCAGGCAAAACAGTGGCAAAGACTTGCACCGGTGCTAATTGTGATTTATTTGTTTATCGATTCTTACATTAGCTTTGGCCGGGCCAACGATCATATCGATGTTGCCCTAGCATGGATTGAAGACCGGCAGCTAAATCAAGGACAGCTCGTCACTAATGAGAGTTCTATTGGCTATTTTAGTCAACTCGTTGAAGATTATGATGGTGTGTCCGATGACCTATTTTGGCGTAACGTCGCTACTACGCAGCCCGGAGATATTATCGTGATGGAAAATCGGCCGTCGCTTCGGAACTTAGCCGAGATAACCTTTTCTTCAGAAGAATTTGTTTTGCTTAAATCGTTGCCAGACGGCGACAAACCGCGCTTAACTATTTACGAGCGTAGATAACCCTAGTCATTTAATTACCAGCTAACGGGCTCTTCACGCTTAGTGACCAACACGTCTTCGAGAATCATATAGCGCAAGTCGCTGCCCATGAAGACCTTGAGAGCATCCTCTGGAGTACATGCTAAGGCCTCTCCTACTCGGCTTAGTGTAGTATTGATTAAAGCCCCAATGCCTGCATGCTGCTTAAACTCACTAAGTAGGCGATAGAGATCTGGGTTGTTGTCAGCCAGAACTATTTGCGCTCTTGCCGTGCCATCTTTAGAGGCGATAAACGGATATTTCTCAAACTGACTTTTCTCAAGCTGCTGGCTGACACACATGTATTCATCGGCACAGTAACTGCTGAACATGTCCTTTGCATCAGTGTCTAAAACTGAAATAGAAAAAGGTCGCCAATGTTCCCTAAATTTGACCCGCGTTTTTATCTCATTGATAACGTCTTTCTGATCAGGATTGGCAAGAATACTTCGATTGCCTAGTGCTCTAGCACCGAATTCCATTTTCCCTCTGAACCACGCGACAAGTTCACCGGCTGCTAACAACTCAGCAGCTTTGGAAAATGGGTCTTCCAGTTTTTCCCACTTAGGCTTGTCTCGATGTATCTTGCAAGCCTGAATACACTGTTGGTTACTGAATTTTGGCCCAAGAAACATGCTCTTTAGTGGTTCGACAGTCATGCCGACACTTCTCAGTGAGTAGGCTGCAGCACCTATGGCAGTGCCTGCATCGCTGCAAGCAGGATGCACTATAAGTTTCTTAATCAGTGGATGCTCATTAAGACGTTTATTCAGCCTTATGTTCATGGCGCCGGTTCCGGCGACTGCCAACCTCCCGCTTTCTTCCAATATAGGAGTCAGGTAGCTTTCTATAAACTGAATGGTAATATCTTCATACATTTTTTGAATTGCAGCGGCGTAGTGCACATAGGGATCATCTGTCAAATTTCCTACTCGTCGCGGCCCCAATTTTTGTACCAGCTTCTTACTGAAGTAGTGTCCTTTGTTTTTAGCTTTGTATCTACGAAGACCCACCGTGCCAATAAGCTGATTGTTGAGCGTAAATCGTTTGCCATCAAAGCTGGCGAGCTCGGAAAGGTCATATTTCTCAGCATCGCCATAGGCCGCCATACCCATTACTCGAAATTCACCATCAAGAATATCAAACCCAAGATAGTCGGTAAGTGCCGCGTACATGCCGGACAGCGAATCAGGATTGTAGAACTCTTTTAGTCTTACAATTTTGCCATTCTCACCGTAGCCTATAAATACATTCGAATACTCACCTTTCGAATCAATACAAAGAATTGCGGTCTTTTCATCCGTCTCGCAGAGGTGGTACGCACTACTTGCGTGTGCAAGTTGATGTTCCACCGGAATAAGTTTGGTTCTTGAGCGGGAGATATGCAATTTATCAAATAGGCCGTCTAGCTCTTTAAGGTAACGCTTATAACGCCGGTTGCCATTTAACAAACTATCGATGCTGCGATCTGGCGCATACCAATGGCGGTAAGCATAGTGCCATCTTGCCTTGCTAAAAAGGGAAATAGGGGCAAACGGAATGGCCACTCTATCGATTTGCTCTCCTCGCACTCCTGCCATTTGCATAACACGTCGAGCTGCTCCGTAGGGAAGCTCGTCTTTTGCATGCTTTCGCCGAATTAGACGCTCTTCCTCTATGGCGGCAATCAGTTTACCGTCACTAAAGATTGCGGCCGCGGGGTCATGGCCCACTGCCCCAGAGAGTCCAAGTGTGATTAACGCCATGCAGTTACAGTCCTGACAGTTTGAGTTGATTGATCAATGGCTTAAGTATCGGCTCATAATCGCTACCTTGCCAGTTTTTAATAAATCGCGCTACGACTTTTCCTGCTCCATCGCGAAACCTAATCCAATGCCTGTGCTGTCTATTGGAGTCCAGATCAATGACAAAAAGTCCGCTATCGCTAACGATGAAATTACCCGCCTAAGTGTCACCAGTACCGATTCGCCAGTGGTGCAACTCAAAGAGCTATTCATAGATTTGCCCCACAAGTTTATCGCCTGCGAAAAGACCCGGCTGAGACAGCATTTCCGTAACAAATTAGATTCTGGGTATTCCGAGAACGGTTAGACTAGTTGTCGGAATACCCAGAATCCAGCTTATTTGTATAATTAAATAACGGCGAGTTATCGCAATTCACTAAGTGTTCACAAATTGTATGTTTGGCAATTACAACAAAGAGGATATGTTAGTGCTTATTGTATAGCTTAAGTGCTTTGGTGCGTACGGAATGCCAAAATTTGGCCTGATTATCAAGGCAGTCTCTTAAGGGCAAACCAGAGTAGAGCGTCATGAAACGGTATAGATCCCGAGTGGTCAAACCCAAATCCATTGCAGAAAAATAGAGACCAGCAATGTCTTTGAGCACCCAGCGCTTTGCAAGTCGTCTTTTAATTAGCGCGCGATGAAGATCAATAATGTATAGCTTGATTGAATCCGTTTGAGAGATATCCAAATGAAAATGGCAGAGATAGTAATCACGATGACAAACTCCACCCTTATGCAACTGACGGCTCATTCTCGCTATTGTACTAATTAGTTTACGCTTATGGGCAATGCTAGGCGGCGACTGGGGCCACTGTTGGCAATATTCTTCTAGGGAAACTGTATTTACTAATTCTTCCGTTAATATAAAGGACTCTTTTTTGGCAGGATTGCGACCGCGCTCGCCAAATCCGGCAGCAGTCATTGTGGCAACACCTAGCTCGTCTAGCTTTGCAATAGCATGCCACTCATTGGCGGCACTAATTATTGGCCGCCTTAGGCTAACTAAGTTTTTGAAAATCTCGCGCCAACCAACCCCCAGATGTATCTTGGCAAAATAGGATTTGCCTTGAAAATCAAAGCGCAGTGTTTTTCGGGATTCTACCTGCCTAAACACGTCGCCCTGCAGCTCTTGCACCTTGGCAAATGCATCAAGGCCTTGCCACGCCTCTGCAAACACAGGTGAGAGCTGAAGCTTCATGACGCGCTCTTGCCGATAGCGTTGGCAATTTGTTCAATTTTGTCGGCAGCAAAGTTTGCCATTGAGTACAAATCCTCCGTCTGCCCATAATGAAGACCATTGACTGACCAAGGAGAGTTGTGGAGATTTTCTATCATACTGGTGAGTCTAGTATTCAACTCCTCTTGATTGAAAGGCAGCGAGCATACCTCGCCAGAGCCGGCTCTGTGGATATGAAAAGCATAGCCACAGCTTTCAGTGGTAAGGACTGGAAGCCCCGCAATAGTGGCCTCTAGCAGAACATAGCCGGCACTTTCGCTATACGCAGGGTGCAACAAGAGATCCGCCGCTTGGAGAATATCCGGAATATCATTACGCCCTGGCCAAATCGTGACTTTGTCGGCAATACCTAGTTTTTTGGCTTGTCGAACAAACTTGCTTGCGCGGTCTTCACCGATTAACAAATAGTGGCTGTTGTTTAGAAGTTTTGAACTTAGTGACGCAATGGCCTTAAGTGATCGATCCACTCCTTTGACCTTAAATCCAGATCCAATCTGCAATAGGAGGGTTGTGTCCGGCGACAGTTTTAGCGAATCTCTTATAATTTGGCCCCGTTTTCGATCCCGTGTTTCAACCTTGCGATCAGCCGATATGCCTGCTGGCAATTGATGCAGACGAGACTCACAATTGGGGTAATAATGACAGAAGTCGGATTGTTGTTGGGGCGTTAGGATTAACACCTGTGTACTGCTAGTTGGTCCAAACACAGAAAACTCATAGTCTCTAAAGTGTCTGTAACGTGAGGTGAATTTATAGTAAGCGCCACGTTGAGTATTGGCCTTCATTAGAAAGCATGGGTCCGCTGCAAAATACACATCAAGATCAGGCATTTTACTAAAGCCAATAATGGTGGAGTTTGACTTCGCTTTTACATTGCGGCGTACCCAGTCACTGTAGTTTCTGTAGCGGCTTAAACGGCGGAGTCCCCGTTTGGGAACCAACGTGATATTCATTCCGTGAGGAATAGCCCCGTCCCAACTCATTGTATAAACGTCAATCTCATGGCCCCTTTCAAGCAGCGCCTTTGAAATTCGCAAGAAATCGCGCTGCTGTCCGCCAAAGGGAAAATAGGTGTAGATAAGGAAACTAAATCTCATAGATTTATTTTTCTAATAGCAGCTTCTCGAACTGAAGCCACACATGCTCCGGTTTATGAGATGAAAAACAAGCAGGTGTAACACTAAAAGGTTGGTCTTCAAACTCATCGGTTATGCCTGGGCCATTGTAAGAACATACTTTTTTAACACAGGGCGCACAGTTAAGATTTGAATTTAAATGCAGCTGCTTATGACCAAATGTGCCTGACAGACTCGGGTTAGTTGGTCCATAGAGCGAAACTGTTGGTTTTGCTAACGCTGCGGCCAAATGGCCTAGGCCCGTATCAACTGCGATGACACCCGTGCTCTGATGAATCTGCGCTGCGAGACCTGATAATGATTGGCGATCGAGCACACGAGCGCGAGAATTATTGCTAGCGATAAACCCGGCCCTAAGCTTTTCCTTTTCACTACCCCAAGGAAGAAGTATTTCGTAACCTGATTCAGCAGCAAGGTGTGCGAGGTGGCGCCAATAGTGTTCTGGCCAATGCTTGGTATGCCAGGTTGTTCCGTGTAGAAAAACTACTCGCTTCTTACCATCGGACTCAAGTGATGGATTGATCAAGTTAACATCGATACCGTAATCAACTAACTCCGGATCATAATTATATTTCAGCGCTCGCGAGAATAGCTGCCTTACCCTATCCACCGCGTGTTCAGTCCAAGGGACTGAGTAAACTTTGTTGTAAAACATCGTAGCCATAGGCTCGCGAATTGTGCGATCACTCAAGCCAATAGTAAGCCCCTTGGAAAGGCGACTTATGATGCCACTCTTAATTAGCCCTTGTGCATCGATAACTAAATCATAGTGCTCATCTTGAAGCTGTTGCTTGAAGTGTCGAAACTCGGAATTTAAATAGGTTTTGATGATGTTTTTCCGCCATCGGCGAATAGCCACCGGAATTACATTGCTAACAGCGGGGTGCCACTTAGGCACTTCAACAAAATTCTCTTCCACCACCCAGTCAAATGTAACGTCTTTACGTGCGCGGTGGGCATCAGTTACAGCGGGCAGCGTGTGTATGATATCTCCCAACGATGAAACCTTTACTATTAATACGCGCAAACGATGGCTTCCTTTTCCTTATTGATCACGCCTTGATTAGCTAATGCTTGATGAATCATAGCAACAACTTCAAAGAGCTAACCACTTGTGATGGCTTAATTTCAGTTAGACATTTTAAGTGTCCAAGCGGGCATTGTCGCTTAAAACATGGACGGCACTCAATGTCGGTCGCTAACAAGGAGACCTTATCACTTAGAGGTGGCGTAAAATCTGGCGAAGTTGAGCCGAATATCGCGATGATAGGTAAGTCCAGTGCGGCCGCAATATGCATTAAACCGGAGTCATTGCTGACGCAGGCATCGACCACAGACATTAAATCTATGGCTTGTGCAAGATTGGTTTTGCTCGCTAGGTTTTTAAAACCGCTGCGTTTGTCGACGTCAACCTGCCCTTCTATTTCGGTGGCGATCGCAACATCGTTGGCCGAACCAAATAGCCAAACTTGAAACCCCGAACCGATTAAATCATTGCTTAACTGAGCATAATGCTGAGCTGGCCACTGTTTGGCTTCTCCGAATTCTGCACCGGGGCAGATTGCCACGACCTTTTTGTCTCTGCTTAGATCAAATTTTTCCAGGCTATTTTGGCAATTGGCGGGCTCCGCTACTAATTTTGGCCGCGGCACAGGAAAGCTAGCAAGGGCTCCGACCGGATGTGCTAAGGCGGCAAAGCGTTGAACCATTTTGGGAAGTACTGCTTTGTCTAAATTACGGCAGTCGTTGAGCAGAGGTCGGCGCCACTCCCCTTTCCATCCGACCCGATTTGGGATTTTTGCAAAATAAGGTAGCAGCGCAGATTTAAATGAATTGGGCAATACGATGGATGTCGTGAACCCTTGGCTGCGAAGAGACTTGCCTAACCGATAACGCTTACCAAGTCCCAACTCTCCGTGGCTGAAATCCGCCACAAAGTGATCGTCTACTTCGGGCATCCTCTCCAAAAGCGGTAGTGTCCAGCCGGGCGCTGTGACGGTTATATGGCTATCTGGAGAATTGTTCTTGATTGAAATAAACAGCGACTGTGCCATGACCATGTCGCCAACCCATGCCGGCCCGACGATAAAGTATTTTTCTGGTTTGGCTTGGCTCATTAAGGGCTCTAATAGTGTTTCTAATTGACGTGCTAACAACAGGTTAGTTCTTTGACTACCTATTCTCTGGCGTCACACGAAGAATCTCTTCAATCGTTGTAGTGCCATTTGCAACTTTTTGAGCGCCACTCAATCTGAGACTCATCATGCCTTCTTTATAGGCCTGCCTGCGTAGTTCAGGTAAATCCCCCTTATCATCAGAAAATCTCTGCAAAGTTTCACTAAAAGGCATTACTTCGTAAATGCCTTCCCGGCCCCTGTACCCCGTTTGCCTGCACTCTAAGCAACCAACCGCCTCGCATGCATGGGTTGGTGTTTTTACTTTCCATGGCAAAGTTATGGAATCCCACGCTTCAGATTTTATTTCGGTGGGATTTTTGCAATGAGGGCATAACACTCTCACTAAACGCTGGGCCATAATTCCAATGACTGTTGCCTTTATTAAATAGGACGGTACTCCAAGCTCTAGCAAACGAGTAATTGCGGAAGGTGCATCGTTAGTATGTAGGGTGGTGAATACCAGATGGCCAGTAAGCGCGGCTTGAATAGCCATTTCCGCAGTGGCTAGATCACGCACCTCGCCAATCATAATGATGTCTGGGTCTTGTCGCAGTAAGGCCTTGACGCCATCCGCGAAATTCAAATCGATGTTTTCCTGCACCTGCATCTGATTAAAGCTGTCTTCTACCATTTCTATGGGGTCTTCAATCGTGCAAACATTTACCTCTTCGGTCGCCAACATTTTTAATGTGGAATACAGCGTTGTCGTTTTGCCACTTCCTGTTGGCCCAGTGATAATAACAATGCCATGATTGTTCTGAATAATGTTTTGCCAGCGTTTAGAATCTTCATTGGCGAGGCCGAGTTCTGAGAAAGGTTTGAGTAGCACTTCAGGGTCGAAGATTCTCATAACCAACTTTTCCCCAAAAGCCGTTGGCAATGTTGATAGGCGCAACTCGACTTCATTGCCATTTGGACTCTTGGTCTTGATGCGGCCATCTTGGGGTTTGCGCTTTTCGGCCACGTTCATTCGGCCGAGAATTTTTAGCCGACTAGTCACTGCACTTAGCACCTGCATCGGCAAGGCGTAGACGGTGTAAAGCACGCCATCAATCCTGAACCTAATGTTGCCTTGTTCGCGCCGAGGCTCAATATGAATATCAGAGGCCCGTTGCTCAAAGGCATAGCCCAACAGCCAATCCACCACATTCACAATGTGTTGGTCGTTTGCTTCTGGGTCCTTAATGTTGCCCAGCTCCATCATCTGCTCTAGGTTACCAATACCTTTTTTGATTGGCATGCCGGTGGCGGATGCGCCTCGAATGGAGCTGGAGAGACTATAAAACTCCGTAGTTAGGCGCTGGATTTCCAGCGGGTTAGATACAACTCGCTTAATCTGCTTTTGCGACGTGTGGGCTAAATCGCTTTCCCAGGTATCTAAGTAGGGCTCGGCGCTAGCGACAGTAACTTGAAACGCGTTAACTGAGACAGCCAAAATCTTGTGCCGCTTGGCAAAGGCATGGGACATTACCTGGGTTACTGCCGCGGCATCGATCTTAAGCGGGTCGATACGGCAATACTCTTGACCGCTTTGCTTACCCAACTCCATGGTCAATGCTTCGATGTCCAGTACACGGCCTTCGGCAACTCGGTCATTCAGTTTGAGGTCTGCAAGAAAATGCAGGATGTGATGATCCCGTTCATCGGCCGCGCGCCGTTTGTTGGCCACAAAATCGAAGTCTTCTTGATTGATCCGACCCGCCTCAAGTAGTCCCGTTAAAAAACTTCGTATCTCCAACGGCGTATTGGGTTTCTGGACACTTTTTGCAGTATTTTTTACGACAGCCATCAACATAATCCTACGAAAGGCGAAACGTCCACCCCAAGCATCATGCTTAAAAGGCGTCAGTAGGCCAGTTTACCCCTGCCTTGGAGAAAAACAAAACCGTAAGCAGCCGCTATGCAAGCGCCAGCCACAATGACTGGCGAGTAGTAGTGAGATTTAGTGGGAGAGGGTCTAAGGGCCCTATTCGATTAATTTCACCCATTCACCAGCTTTGGGCTTGCCAGTGGGGTAGTAACCATTCAAAAGGCGTAGAGTTTCTTCTGGGTAGTTTGCTATTCGACTCTCCTTTGCCACGATTGCAAAATCAAAGAATTCGCTAGCTTGGACGTACTTAATTCGAGGCTCGCTACCAGCCACCATTTCGCCCTGTTGGATTGCTCTAAAGGTTCTCACCGAGGACAATAGCATTTCGTCAATTTCGTCCGTTTTCCCACGATCTGCTATCTGACCTCTAAACACAAACACCCGTGGGCCATAGTAGATGACTGCCAGCCGCTCCAAGGTGCCATTTGCGCTTTCCACCAAACCGGTGTGACCTAAAAGGCGATATTGCTCTAAAGGCTCGGATTTTTGAAGGTTGGTGATGCCTAAGCTTTCTCGAATAAACTCTCGAGGCGATATATTGTCCTGTAAGCGCTGGGTTTCGATGCGCATATCGCCAACACCAGGCTGAGCTGCGGTCACCGTGGTGGTAGTTTCCGAAATCTGCCAATCATCTGGAAACACTACCGTGTAGCGGAGCAATTGCTGATAATAACGATTGCGTGTCTCGGCGGTTTGCGATGCATTGCTTGGGCCCAGTATTAAACCGTTTATGTGCTCTCGAAATTCAGCGTTGTCGGTTTCCCGCGCTGCGCCATCGCCTAATGCCGCAACCGAGGCAATGGCCTCTTGCAGACGAGTATCGTTGCGAGGATGGCTTGCAAACAGGCCGTGGTAGCCCCCGGCGCCATTGTTTATTTGACGACTAAAATCCTCTTGGTTTTTTAACACAGTCACTACATTAATCATGGCCGTCGCGTCATAGCCGGCGTCGCGTATGTACTCTGCGCCTAAACTATCTGCTTGGAGTTCATCTTCTCGGCCATAGCCGCTGAGGCCAGTTTGCGCCCAAATTGAGGCCACCTGGCTAATCTGGCTGCCTACATACCCACTACCGGTGGCCACTGCCGCTACTACTCCGCCTACTTGAGCTGCCGTTCGCGCAAGAGTGCCGCGAGCCTGCTGTTGCACACCGTGGCGCGCGGTAATATGCGCGACCTCATGCCCAAGCACAGCAGCAAGGTCGGCTTCTGAGTTCATAAAGGTAAGTAAGCCGCGATTGACGTAGACGTAACCGCCAGGTAGCGCGAACGCATTAATTTCTGGGCTATCAATGATGGTAAAGGTGTATTCCAAATCAGGGCGATCCCCTGCCGCCGCGACTTTGTTGCCTACTTTCGTCACATAGGCTTGGAGTTTCTCGTCGTGATAGACAGGCATGCTGGAGAGAACTTTTTCATGCTCTTCTTTGCCGATTTCTATTTCACGCTTTTCCGACATTAAGACAAGATTGGGTCCACCGGTGGCAGGATTCACGGCGCAGGAAATCAAAGTCGGCAGCACCAGTGCAGCAATAAGTGCCCGCAGCGGCAATTGCAGGCCGGCGGTTGAAAATGAGATTTTTTGCATGATGTCTCCAGTAACGCTTACAACGGTCGAGACTAGCCGCCGTTTACAAATTCTTTAAGTTGATCCGCTAATCGAGAACAGGCGTTGGCCTCGACTCTAGCGATCAAAGGAATCGGAATTACCAAGGCAGGTAGGTAGGATTGGCCGCTGGCATCGGTGTTGATGGTTCCGACATTGCTAAAGGAACCTACATCCCAAATTCTGGCGTCAAAATTTGAATCATCTTCCCAAGTGCCAAACCCAAAGCAGCCCGCTCCACCAGGACCCACCGTGCACGAGATAGAACCCGAGCGTCCGCTGGTTTCCGTAAAGCCGTCGACCCAGACAATGTAGCGAATACCAAATTCCCCCATCTTGTCGGCAACGGCCTGCTCTGCCATTAGTTTCTCTAGATCTTGGGTTCGAAGTGGCGCAGTGCGGGGCTCAAACCATGGAAACATGGCATCAACAAATTCTTGCTCTGGAACGATGCGAATTGCGTTATCACCACGGGCCATTCTCTCGCCCACACATTCCACAAACTCTGAGCGAGTTTCGTAGTCACTTGCCTGCCGCCGGCCCAATACAACCACCGCTTCTTCGCTATTGATGCCAGTCTCACCCTGCCTGAATTCGTCAACCGTTGTGCTGGTGCACGATGCCAAACCGGCGAGAACAGCCAGTGCTGCTATACGAAGACAGTATGCTGAAAAATTAAAAGCCGCCATGAGAAACCTCTGACTTAATATGGCTCATTATTGCCTGCTTAACCATTCTTTAACTTCGGGAACATCATCAAAACTCAGTGAAAAACTGGATGCCAGATCTCGCAGCGCCACGACCGCCGCATCGTTGATGGCATCGTCAACACTTCTAAATGTTTCGGTGGGTGTCTTACCATAAGAGGTGAGGACCCAATCGGCAATATAGTCACCCTCTGGGGTGAGCAAGCGCATGTTGTACTTTATCCACACCTCAAACACATCCAGCTTAGTCTTCGCTGGCAGGGCCAGCTGAAACTCCTCGATTGCCGGAACGAACACGGCATCCACCCCCGCGTTCTGAGCCTCTTCCATGCTGTCCACGAAAACCACGCGGTCGAACATAGCCGGGGTTACCGCATTGAATAGCTGTATATGTGATGCGCCGCTTTGAATATTGTACTCCTCAGAACCTGTCTCGGAGTATTCAAGATAAGCAAAGTCTTTCAGTGCATCGTCGTAGTAGACTGCAATAGATACAGGCATTTTGCTTATATTTGGAGTCGGGAAACTGCCGTCAATCACGACATTACTAACCCCACAGCCCACGAAAAGCGCCGTTATGCTGATAATAAGACCAATTTGCTTCATAAATGTATTCATTCTTAACGTGTCTCTGTTGCGAACACCAGCCTAGGTGCCTGCTTTGATTGTCATTACGCTAACGAAAGTCATTCAGACCCACAAATGTACCACCATTTCGTGAAGTCATCTCCCGCATAAGTGTTGCATATCGGTAAACACTTTGCCTAAAACGCTCAGGACCTGCAAAAATCACCGGAAAACCAATACCATGGATACGCACTCGACGATTACCATTCTCGTCCTCTACATTAATTCGATCAATAGTTTCCAGCACATTGCGAATAGACCCGCCGGGCTGAAAGTCATCGCCGAGCACATAAATACTGATCTTTTTATCCGGTGAATAAAAGGTATCAATGGCTTTGGTAACACCTTCAACCGGGCTACTGTTACTGTAAGGGTTCCATGTTCTTAAGGTAGACAGAATTTGTCGCCTTAACGTCGGTGTATCAGCAATCCATTTGCCGCGAAATGACTCAAACATATAGTCACCCATGTCGTTCATGATTTGGATGCCTTTCACTTCGGGATACACATTCAAGGTGTCATCAATTACCCCCAACATCTTGGCCCAACTGGGGTTGTCAAACATACTGCCTGACGTGTCGATGACAAATATGATGTATTCGCTATCTACCGGCACACCGCCGACTGCATTGTTCTCCGGTGCCGTGCTATTAGCCATAAGGCGCTGCATTTCCTCGGTGAGGGACTGCCTGGCGAGCGCCAATTTACCGGTTTCATCGGTAGTCTCGTCGGAGAGCTTTTTGGACGTTTGATAGCGGCCTTCAATGTCGTTTAAATCCCGCCGCAGTCTAGCTATTCGGTCGGTATATTGGGAAATTTGCTCCTGCTTTGCATTTAGCTCTCGGTTCAGCACTGTAGTTTCACCACGGATTGCAAACAGCTGCTCCTGTAGTTCCATTACCCTACCGGCATCAGGAATCTCAGCGATTTCAAGAGTCACAGGTTCGTTGGTCTTAACAATCATCAACAAGATAATCATCGCGCCAAAGCCGCAGGATGCAACGTCTAAAAAGGATACCGTAAATGAATCGGTATCCTCTCTTTTGCGTCTCATTACCATTGCTTCGCTCCAGTAATCATGGCCAATCCTTAGACGGTGACAAAAAAGACCCTCGGGTAAACTGAGCCAATTCCCAGAACGCCGCTGCTGCGCTTGGATCACCTTCCAATGGCATCAAAATAACATTCACAGGAATGCCCCGGGGTAACTCATCGAGAGCATCTTGATAAAACCCTAACCGCTTATTCGGCTCTACTAAGCCGTCGCGGGGGCTACGATTATTGAGTGTTGGCAAACCGTCGGTGATCAAAAAGATATTATCGGGTGGTGGATTCATATTGGCCACGGCGCGAAAAACTCGCTGCATATTGGTGCCATTGCTGGGCACTAAGTCACCAATGTTTCTGATTGCCTCATTCAGCTGATCTCGGTCTGCGACCTCTAACCACATTTCTTCTGTGCCCGGAATAGCACTGGAATAATTATCGGAAAAATTCCAAATTTGGTAACGGCTTGTAATCGGTAGCTGAGTACTTATCCAATCCACTGTCTTCACGGTACGTCGCCATTTTGGCGCTAACTTTTTTTGGGCATTTGGCAGATTGCGGGTGCGGATAATATTGATGAGGGTGCTATCCATCATGCTAGTGGAGCTATCCACCAAAATTAGGATTCTTTGCCCGCCAAGATAAAAACCCGACAGATATTGACGATTGCCATCGCCTATAAACTGCCGCACATTATTGCCTTCCTGCTGCATGGCACTTGCCTGTAAACGCAGCAACTCTTCCTCAAGATTTTGAATATCTGAGCGGAGTTTCTCCACACTTTCCACGGTGGCCACGCTTGAGTTTTCCAGTGCTGCTAGCTCTTGCAAGAAGGTGTCTATCTGCTCTTGTATCTGCCGCGCCAACCCTTGAGCCTGGACCACTTCAAAGCTTCGATCTGACACCGTATTGCGAATGCGCACAAGTCCAGCTTCACCTTCACGCACTTCTTCTTCTAACAGGTTAATTTCCGCCAGCAAGGCTGGGTCGGCTTGATTATTGGCGACTGTACTGGAATGGTCGATTATCAAAAAAATCAGAATCACAGCGCCAAAACCGCAAAACATGACATCCAGAAATGCCAGGCTAATGGGGTTCAACTTACGCCGTGCGGATTTATTACTTGCCATTGATTACGCTCGACTGATCCTCTTAGTTGTTTACTCTTATAAAATGCATCACTTCTGGATCGGATCCCATTTTCAAGCGATCGCCCAAACCTAAAGACTGCTTACCATTGACAGGCTTATCGTTGAGAGAGTACTCAGATTGGGATTCTATAAATACGCTATCGTCAGTGTTAGTGACGGTTATGTCACCTACAATTTGGTTTAGTGCGCTTAACGGCATCGCCACATTAGAGCGCAGAAAATGGGTGGGCAGGCTGTCCTGTTTACCGGCACCGTAGAAAGCAGATTTGGTTCCAGTTTTAACGGGTAGCGCCTTAACCCAGTGAATCGAACCGGAGTGATGAACGATATGCTCTGCGCTTTCAATACATGCCTGACTTAGTGATTCTGGCTTCAGCACTACTGCTTTTGAACTGTCTGGCAAATTTGTTAAGAAGCCCGGCATGGTGGCTAGACGTTTATTGAGAATTATCTGCGTCTCGGAATCGCTAATCAGTGGCGTCAATTCTTGAATAATCTTCTTGTAGTATGCTCGCAAACTGGCCTTTAAGCCTTCTTTGGGCAGCTTTGCCGTGTGCGTTGCATCACGCGTTTTAAGTTCTAATACCAGATTTGTCTGAGTTTCATCGTATTGTTCTAGCCAAGTAGGCAATTGGTTATAAAGCAGCTGTTCCGATTCGGCATTGTGCTGGGGGTTAAAACGACATTGCTCGATAAATGAGTTTGTCGCTTGTTGCATCATCAAATTCACGAAATTTTGGCTGCCTACTCCTGGAATTTGAACCACGGACTCTGCGTGGGCGACCCCGTCTCGCACTGCTAATTGAGTGATTACAGCTTGGTGTAACTGGAAATCAATATACAAGCCTGTTTCGGCGATACCCGATGCGACGGCAGCCAGCACGGCTGTATCAACGACCCCCACCGGCTCTATCGGGCTCTGCTTTGCAATACCCAACAGAATAGCCAACTGTTGGTGATTGTAACTACTAGGCATGGCAAAAATAGTTTCGGCATTGATTTCGCCGATCTCCGCCAAATGCAACAAATGTGCGAAGGCGATATCGGCCGTATGCCTTAGATGATTGCCATGATTCAAGGCTTCCATACTCAACTCATGCCAGTATTTATTGTAACTACTGGTAGGGTGGAGTCTTGCCAGCTTCTCAGCTTCAGTCCCAATCACGAGATTGTCGCCGAAGACAATGGCAAAGCCTGGACTCTCTGCGATGATGCCCTCTGCAGAACCGATTTTTATGCCACCGTCATTAAGCTCAATAACTTTCAAGCTCATCGCTTACGCCTTGTCTGGAACTTGCAAATTTCGAATCAATTTTTCGTCACAGTAATGCTGGCAATCCAATACTAATCGATCTTGTAGCAACTGAAGCTGGTGCAATATAAACATAAGTAAAATGCTTACTACCAAAGCGACGAAAGTTGAGTTAAAGGCAACACCCAAACTCACAGTTACCCCGACGATATCACCACTAACCGCTTGATAGGCCTGCCCCAGCGCTGTGCCAATGCCGCGCACAGTCCCCAAGAACCCAATAGAGGGAATGGCCCAAGCAATGTAGCGAACCAGGGATAGCTCTGTTTCCATTCGATCAGCTTCTGTTTCGCAGGTGTCCTTAATGATGGACGAGACATCTTGAATGCTTTTTGTGCTTTGGAATCGCTGCAAGCCTGTCAATATCGCTTTAGGCAATAAGAAATCTTTCTGCTGAGGGTCCAGTGCCTGAACCGGCCGGGCAAAGTTTCTTGCGTCCTCTGGCAGGATACTCATACCATCGGATAAAGGAATGAGGTTGTATTCTAATAGGCGGCGCTGCTGGATAGTCTGGCGAGTTTTCATGCCTACAATTGTCATAGCCCAGAGAAACAAAATGATACAGGTTTCTTGTTCGAAATCTTGCAAAATTATATAGACTGACCGTTCTGGAACAAAATCTGGGTTCGTCTCTTGCAATACACTTTGTTGTGCTTGAATAACCTCGGCATTGGGTCTAATCACCGTAACATAGACCGAGTGCACCAAGATCAGCACGATAATCAAGGCGATAAGTTGCCAAAGGGCTTCTGAGAGTAATCCTTGTTTCATTCGAGTTCCTTACAGTTTAGCTACAACCGAGCGTATTGCTTCGGCTGGTTAAAATAGTGCAACTGTTAAATGTCAGCTGGGAACGACACACCTAAATCTTGCGATATCTGTTCGGTCGGGATAAATCTTGAGAGCGAGTCTTCATTTTCATCGTCCTCATCATCTTCCTCTTGGGCAACCTGCTGCTCGGGTTCTTGCTGCGATTGAGGCGGCGCCGTTTCTGCGGATTGATCAGTTGCAGGTGGTGTATCGGTGCTCTGAGCGAGGGTTTGCGAACTCAAAAGAAATAGAATCAGCCCAACGGCTATCACTGTCTTCATGATTAATCCTCCAAGTACCTAGCGACCCGAAAGCCAACGTCATCTCTTGTTTCAACACCGAAGTCTCTGAATGACAGCCTTAACTCCGTGAGACTTCCGTGGGCCCAGCTGGAGCCGCGTATAGTATGAAACTGTCCGTCCTCAGGTCCGAGAGGATCAATTTCAGGCCCGGTGGCCGAGCCAACAGCACCATAGAAGTCGTGCACCCATTCGGAAACGTTGCCAGCCATGTCAAAGATTTCGTTTTGATTTGCAGTAAACGTAGCAACCGGCGCAGTTGCCAAATAACCATCATCATAGTCAAACATGATTTCACCTAGATAAGATCTAGCGGTGACGTCTGCAAAGTTGCCAGCATTTTCTGGCGGTGGCAGCGTTTCTCCCCAGGGATACTTGAGGGTGTTACCAGTGCCGTCTGTGCGAGCAACCCACTCCCACTCTGCTTCTGAGGGCAAACGATAGCCTGTCGACTCGGGATTGAAACCAATAACCTCATCGCCTTGCACGTTGTAAAATAGATCTAGCCCTTCCTGTTCACTCAACCAGTTACAGTAAAGAGCTGCTTGAGTCCAAGATATCCTAACCACCGGCTGAGCTTCATTGTTCAGACTTAAACCTTGCAAAATGCCTGATGAGTGGTCTTCATCAAACTTTCTAAACTGGGCATTTGTGACTTCGGTGTAGCTTAAATAAAACGGACGTTCTAACTGGATGTCTCTTAGACTTTCGTTCGGTCTACGACCGGCTTCACGTCTGGACGCCCCCATAGTAAAAGCGCCAGGGTAAAACAGTTTTAGAGACTGCCCAGCTGCATTGACTATTACCGGTTCAATTTGATCAAGCCGCGCTTGCTCAAGCGATTTCAAGCTTACTCTTATTACCTGGTCCAAGCCCGGCCTAGACGTGAACTCGGTGGTGTAGGGCACATAGCCGGGCTTGCGAATCTCAATCTGTTGACTGGCTGCCATAAGCTGTATGGTCTGGTTGGCTAAGCCTCTCAATTCACCATTCACATACAGCTCAGCATCAGGTGGGTCGCTTTCAATTAAGACGCTGGTTAATACGGGTTCCAAGGTTACGCTAACGGCACTTTCTTCATTTGCCGACGTGGTTATGGACCGCCTACCAGACACATAGCCGTTTTTGAAAAATGTTAATTCATGCCGAATATTGGGCGGTAATGCAACTTCCAGTGGCGTCAATCCCTTAAACTCCCCGCCTATGGTAACTGACGCCGCTGTAGGAGTAGATTGAATAAACACCAAGCCATCAGCCGGCTCGAGCTCGATCCGAGGGATGGCGAAATCTTCGCCGGCCAGAATATCAAAATCGTCTTGCCACGCCTTATGGCCGGCAAGCTTCACAGTGACATCACGCTTACCCTGCAGCAATTCTGCGTTAATTGGCGTTGTACCAACTGATTCGCCATCAACGATCACTTCTGCGCCGCTTGGAGTGGTGTTCAAACTTACCACCGCCCAAGCCCGCTCCAGCGAAAAATTAAAGGTTTGCTCCTGAGAGCGGCCTTCCACTTCGATGGTTGATCCGTAATCAAGGTAACGATCCTTTGATACTGTTAATTGATGCTGACCGGCTTCTATCAAGACATCTCTAAGAGGTGTCTCTCCTAAATCAATGCCATCGATTTTTACCCGCGCCCCGCTTAAGTCGCCACTATCAAAGCTTATCACTCCCGGCAATTTGCGCATTTCAAACGGATGAGTTTGCGCTTGTTCGTCATCGACGATTAACTGTGTTTTTAGGTCGTGATATCCCTCATTGACTAAAGTTAGATCGTAGACACCACTGCGAATGAGATACCTTTGTCCTAACCGAATATTTAGGCCGCCATCTATCTCTATATTCGCGGTAATTGGGTCGGCTGCGATGAAAACAGATTTTGCCGTTAGGACGAAGAACGCTGCCAATCCAGAAAAACCGAGGAAAATAGCAAGAAAGACATAAACGGGTTTAAGCCTAAAAGAAAACCCTGCTTTTTTAACTTCATTGGGCGTGAAGTCAATTGGAATAATAGGGTCAGATGCCCCTTTTTTATCAAACTTATCTTCATTGTCAGCCATTTACAGTTACCTTTTTGCGGCTATGACAGGTTCATCACATTTGACAATGACTAAGCTGGGCGTTTGATTGAAGCCCACTACAAACTCTTGACGTACTTCACGATAGCCGTCCCGCTTACCGACAGCAACATAGCGGCCGGGCTTAAGAGGCATTTTATGCCGTTCAAAAACTCCAAGGTTTGCAACTCGCAGCAAAGTAACTTCTGTTAAATTGTCTGATATAAATTGGATATCGATTGGTACCTGGGAATTTTCGAGAAACACTTGCAGCTCATCCAATTGAGCCGTTAAAACAGGGCCGGGGTTTTCGATAGCCCTTCCCGTGTAATAAACGTCAAGGGTCTGTTGAAAAACATCATCTTCAGAGAGTCGCTCTGGATTATTATTCGCTGAAACTAACAAAGAGTTGAGTCGCTCTCGCTTGAACGCATAGTCGCGACCCTCAATAGCAAAAGTGAGATTAGGGTCTATGGCCAGGACTTTGTCGTAATTATCTACCGCGACTTGCCATTGTTCGTTTGACTCTGCGGTCGAAATCAATTGCCGCAGGCCATTAATTTCTGCGTTGGCTATTTCATTTTCAGCCTGCGCAATTGCAGCTAGCGCTTGATCTTTATTAAGGCCCATATTTGAGGCTTCAGTAAATGCTGCAATGGCGGCGTTAGGATCGCCAGATTCAAGCAAGCTATAGCCTCTTGACATAACTCGCGAAAAATCTCGTTCGCGGATCAAACTCGATACTCTAGCAAGGCCCGCGGGGGCAGCTTGGTTGCGACTATCAAGATTTGCTACCTGGCGATAGGCATCGCGGGCGTCTTCCAGTTTGTTATCTTCAACTAGGTCTTGTGCTTGCTCCAATAGACTGTTGACCTGAGTTAGCACTTTGGCGCGATCTAAACCAATACTTGCTTCTTCGTTCAGAGGGTCTAACACAAGCGCGAGAGAATATTTTAGCTGGGCTTGATCCGCGTCATTATCAGTAAACGCCGTCTCTGCTTCAATCAGGGTTTGCGCTAATACCGTAGGAACAGACGCCAATAGTGCTTCCAATTCTGTTTTGCCAGTTTGGTAGGAATCTGTTGCTAAAGCGAATTCCTGAGAGCGGTAGTACTCGTCTCCCGTTGCGGCTTTTGATAATGCGCTATCAAATGCTTCTTGACCCCATTGTTCAACTTCGTAGTCTGTAAGCTCAGCTTGAGCTGCCAGCAATGCTGCTAATACCTCTTGAGCTTCTTTTCGCTGCAGCGAGCGTTGAGCCTCCTCGAACGGAGAAATAGTGCTTTGCGTTGCCGCAGGCGGTGGCACCAGTTCTGCTATATCGGCTCGCCGCTCTAGCGGAAGTTCATATTCCGAAACAATAGACGGTAGAACAAAAATGACAAACAACGCGACGATCACCAACGCGCCTAAGCCTAGGTAAAGAGCAATAGGCGGCTTACTCGGCGCAGGAGGGATCACAGCGTCATTGGTAAATGAGTCGCCGGTTTGTTGGATTCCATCGGTCTGGGAATTCTCAATTGGTTTTTCTGACATAATCTTTGCTACTTCATTGACCAATACATTTCGGATTTTGGTTACAAATCACCGACTTCCGCTGCGTATAAGTCTGCCAGAACCTCACGCCATTGCTCATATTGCTCTTCAACAGAACCACTGAGTGTAATACTTCTGTTATCAAGGTTTATGACATTAGGTGCTACTTCATTTTCAAGTGACTTTCCTAATTCTTCCAATGCCTCAGTGTGAATTCTTGCCTCTGCCTGACGATCAAACCCGCTTTTGACAAGGTAGGCGCCTGCACCTACGGCGCTGATACCACCAATCTGTGCGGCTTGGGAATTTCCGCTAGTGGCGGCTGCAAGGCCGCCTAAGACCGCGACAGATCCAGCGATAAAACGTCGGCGCGCCGAACCTTTCAAGTCACGAAGCTCTTCCGTGGCTTCAAAGCTTTGTTCACGCCATGAGTCATAAGGCAATCGCATTTGCCTAACATAAGTTGCGTAGTAATCCTGCACGGTATCAATAAACATAAAATCCCGTTCGCGAATATCGCGAATACGCTGCAGCAATGGATCGTTCTCAGCTGGCAGTGCGGCTATTTGAAGCTTGCCATTTCGATCCCTAGTCAAGTATTGATCAAACACATCGGGAGAAAAACGCTGTGCAAATAGCATTTCCGACACGGTGCGAACTTCAGTTATTTGTGTCGCGTTTAGATTGCGCTTTCGATAAGCCAACAGGTCGTTAGCGATATTGTTGTAAATCACTTGAAACGGGTCGTTCTGCTGGCGCAAAGATGGGTCGTAGTTAAACTGACTGATTACTTCCTCGTACTCTTTGGTATACCAGTCTCTGCCGGTGGAATCCGAAACTTGAATTCGAATCACCATCTCTTCACCATTGGACCTTAAAATAGTGCCGTTAACTAATACGTCCATCGGGCTCTCTGAGTTAGGCATTACACGGACTATGCCCCAGTTTCCTGATCGCTGTAGCGTCTCAGACAAAAGGTAGGGTGCATATCGAGCCTCGGCCACACGAATCTGCCCGTTGGTTAACTCTTCATCGGCCTTCATGATCTCATCCAAACCTGGATTAAATATGGCGACCCCAACATCAAGGAGCAACTCCTCGGGCACATCCTGGGAATCCTGAACGACCGGTGTGTAAGTTGTCGATTTGACTGTGTGGGTTGCACATGCGCTTGCAAACAGCGCAAGAACACTAATCCCAACTACTTTCATTACTCCACTTGTCATTGTTCGTCACCTGTACTGATTCCAGTGTATTTGCGATACTCGTCCCAGATCGCCTCTCTTAACTCGGGGTCTGGCTCGCTCATTGCCAGTTCCCGTATCTGTCTGGCAACCACATCATCATCTCTGCCACTAGGGATATCATCCGGTGGCGCAAAAGTCTCTTCGCTTGTTCTTGCGGAAGAGGACGGTTGGCTCGCAATGAGAGGCCCACCGGGTGATCCGCCATTTTCCGACGGCAATGTTTGCGGCTGCCCAGCAGCACCAGTGCCGCCTGCTCCAGCGCCTCCGCCAATGGCAACGCTCCCGGCTTCATTACTTTCTGTCTGGGCTCGTTCCCGTTCCGTGAGGATAAAACCGTCAAACGTCTCATAGCCCTTGCGAAGGCGCTCATCCAGCACCTGAATCCGTTCTGCATTAGTCATGGCGCTATTGGCCTGAGAGGCTCCAGTCCCACCCATAACACCATCTGGGAGAGTATCCAGTGAATAATCTCCACTTGGAGCGCCTAAAACAGAGGAATTAGACCCACCAGACCCACTTTGACCAATTGGCGAGGTATTTCCAAGATCGCCGGTGGAACCTTCTCGGCCTTGGTCCGAGCCGCTAGCACCAGGCAGGCGAGCTTCAGTTCCTGCGGCTTGCCCGGGGCTAGTCGAAGTCCCCGCGTTACTTTGATTGCCCCCAGCCGCAGTAGTTCCTTGCCCTTGCTGCTGTCCAGCAGCGGCTGCGCTTTGTTGACCTTGACTGCCATCAGTGCCACTCACGCTTGGATTTGCACTGGCCCTCTGCTGACTTTGGGAACCCGCCTGACTCGCAGTGCTCTGCTGTTGTGAGGGCGAACCCGACGAGCTTTGGCTCTGGGAAGAACTTGATGAGGACGAGCTTTGCGAACTCTGTGAGCTTGAGCTGCTAGAGCTAGAACTAGTCGAGCTTGGCATGGAGGGCATGCTGCTACTGGAAGAACTCGACGATGCGCTCGGCATTGACGGCGAACTTGAAGAGCTTGATGTAGATGACTGACATGCCGAAATCAAAACGCCGATGGACACGTAGGCGCAAAACTTTGTCGCTGCTGATAACATGTTTTTCATAATTTTCGCCAAATGCCGCTTATTTCGGCATTGATTTTATTTTCCTAGGTTTAGGCGAGCCGTTGTCAAAGCCAATTAAACTACTCGCCAACACTCTAAATTAATACGTTTTTACCGCCAAAAACCCCCAGTCAACACTATAACGCAGCGCCTGAACAGAGACTTAACACAAGCACGCAGCCCGGTCGGCTGAATCTAGTACCAGTATCGATACCTAAATTGATTGCCAGTGGTGCGCACGGGTTCCCCATCAACCAACACTGGTCTAAATGTGGCGTCCCGCACCTCCCTTCTCAATCGGCCTATAATGGCGTAATTGTCCTCGTCTTCTGCACTGAGCACCTCAAGATTCCGGACCACGCCGTTTTCGGTGACATCAAAAACCAAGTCTGCATAACCAACCTGAAGCTCAGTAGTATCTCTCGCCGTTGTGGAGTTAAACACCAGGCTGGTTGGCGCTGCCAAAAACGTTGGCAGCGGTGTTACTTGCCCAAAAAACTTTGCCAACAACTCCTCGCCGTTTTCAGTTGCACTTAGAACACTCCATGCTTCGCCGTAGAGTTCCGCTGCGCCACGGCGTTGTTGGTAAATTAAATACCAATCTGCCAACTCGATAATTGCCTGAGCCAAGGCCTCGGGGGAATTACCCTCTTGCCGCTCGTAACGCAGCACCTCAAGAAGTGCCTCCTCTCCGGTTTGAAAACCACGAGATGAAATTTGTTCGCCACCTAACACCCTGCGCCTTAGGGCTTCTTCATTCATACGAAATTCTGTTGAATTAAGATCTCGCATTAAGTCAGGATGCTTACTCATTAAGTAGGCAGAGTTCGCAATGTTGCGTTGGTAGGCAGCAAATCGATCGTCTTTTCTTCCGAAATGGACGCCCACCATCTGCGCTGCCGCACTAAACATAATTTGCGCGTTGCTGAGCCGCACGCCCAAACTGTCATCAAAACCGATATTGAATGCCCTAAGGTTCCAATTAGCTAAACGCTCAAGCACTGGAATTATGCGAGGATCTTTAGTGCCATAGGCTTTCTCTTGAATATAGAAAAGGTAGTTGTAGTAAAGATCCGCTTTTTCCCAGTCACTCACCGCTAAGTAGCTCTCGATCATCTGCTCCACAGCGGGGATTTGATCGAGAGTATGCAGGCCATTGTTAATTCGGCTAATGTGGACAACCCGATCAAACGCCTCTATGGCCTGAACATGATCACCTTGGTCTTGAAACAAACTACCAAGCACCGCAAGGTCTTCGGTAAGTTTTAAATCCCAAACACCCCCTTCCAACTCAGTGGCCCGCACAGCGTCGGAATAGTTGGCGATACTGGCCATGCGCAGGCGAAACTCTGGGTCGTCCTCAGAAGGAGGAGATTTTGGTGGCTGGAAAGGAAACTGCACCGAATCATTGAATTCAGGCTGGACTAATACGGGTTGATCGATGAAATACAGCCTGGTACTGCGAGGTTCTTCAACTTCGACAGGGGCCTGATCTGACTCTTGAGCAACAACAGTTTCCACCAACAGCAAAACCAGTGCCGGCCCCCATCGCCTGATCAATTTTTTTTGCGTTATCAACATAAAATAGTCGTCGCTAAAACCCCTAACCCTGTCTCAGACACCCGCCTTATTTCAAGCTCGGGCTGAATCAACATCCTCACTTTTGCAGCCGCCGTGTGTTTCGGGCTTGTTCACAGAATCAACCAGATTAGCTTATAACATTTAGCATTAATCTTCGTACCAATAATGCCTTAGAAAGCCCTAAATCCTTAATTTTTTCGCTATTTCTTGCAACTATTGTGATCAGACCGCTTATTTAGCTGCCTGAGTCAGTGACACGCCCAATCATTAAGTTGCCGAAACGATCATGGTAGGCGCTCCACCCGGGAGCAATAAACGTTGTAGCCGCATAATCGGCAATTATTGCAGGACCAAAAACAGTGACCCCTTGAGGCAGTTGCTCCTTAGGCCAATAATCCGCGGGTTCCTCACAACCAAAGACCGAGACTTGCTGAACTTCATTGCAAGCAGATTGAGTGTCAGTTTCAGGCAAATCAAAAGGTGTTTTTGGGATTGTCGGTGAGACATGCAGAGTCACCAATTGAATCGGGTTATTTAAGGCGTAGCCGTAGCGTTTTTGGTGCAATTCAGTGAAATCGCGCTGACAGGACTCGATATCGGAAAAAGGCACCGTTAATGTAAACGATTGACCCAAGTAACGCAGCTCAACCCGAGTAGTGATGGCTATCCTGGAAGCCGCCTCTTCTTCCTTTAACTCTTTGATAAACTCATTAGTGGCGAGTTGCTCCAGTTCGGTCAATGCAGACTCAATGAGCGGCTCTGATTCTGGTGCAAGAGTGAGGGTAAGCGTTCTTGAAAATTGGCGGCCACGATCGGCGATGACCATGCCAAACGCAGAAAGCACACCGCTGTTTACGGGTACTACTGCATTATCCATCGCCATCGCCTCAGCGAGGTCACAAACATGCAAACCACCAGCTCCGCCAAAACACACTAAGGCAAAATCCTTGGGGTCGTGACCACGATTGACAGAAATTAGACGCAGCGCTGCGGCCATGTGCTGATTGGCGATACGAACAATGCCTAGCGCAGTCTCCTCGATAGATAAATCCAGTTGACTTGCAAGGCCCGCAACTGCCTCGCGAGCCGCGCCAACATCTAAGGACAGGTCTCCTGCCAGTTTTGTATGAGCGCAAATTCTACCGAGCACCACGTTAGCATCTGTCACTGTTGCAGCCTTGCCGCCTAAGCCATAGCAAGCAGGGCCGGGAGATGCGCCGGCCGATTGAGGGCCAACTTTGAGAACACCACCACGATCAATAAAGGCGATTGATCCACCACCTGCCCCAATAGTATGCATATCAACCATGGGCAAACCCACCGGGTAGCGGCCTACGCTACCCTCACTGGTGATTTCAATTTGCCCCTCTAAAAGAGCAACATCGGTCGATGTGCCACCCATATCAAAACTGATGAAATGCCCACGCTTAACTTGCTTACCAATGTATTCAAGCGCAGCAAGACCCCCAGCAGGGCCTGATAAAAGAAGGTTTGCCGCACTACTGGCGGCGACTTCAGCAGCCAGTGTTTCGCCGCTAGACTGCATAATTTGCAATGATGTGTTGCCAAGGTAGTCCCGAAGTCGACCGATATAACCAGACACAACCGGGCCTAGGGCTGAATTCAGCCAAGTCGCTATGCCTCGTTCATATTCCTTATACACTGGTAAAACCGAAGACGATCGAGACACGATAAGCGAAGGCAGGGCCTGCTTTATTGCGGAATAAATTTGTTCTTCGAAGCGGCTATCCACAAACGAAAACAGCAGGTTAATAGCCACCGCTTCGACCTCAAGGGGTTTCAGTTGCTGCACCAAGTGCTCAAGGTCTGTCTCGGTGAGTTCATCCAAAACCTCTCCACTCGCACTTATCCGCCCTCCTGTTTCCAAACACAGAGATTCCGGTACCGGTGGCTCTACTGGATCAAATTCCAATTGATAGAGGGACGGACGTGTTTGCCTCCCAAGCGTCAATACGTCTTTAAAACCCCTGTTGGTAATGTAAGCGGTGCGGGCAAACTTGCCTTCGAGCGCAGCATTGGTAGCAACAGTACTGCCATGAGTAATGTGCAACCTGTCACTTTCAAGTAGATGCTCCAGTCCAAGCTGTCTGATTCCGGCGATAATGGCCTTCTCTGGTGCCGCCGGAGTGGACATAGTCTTGTGAGTTTTAATGGTTACCTGAGGGCCAACTTCAACGAGACAGAAATCCGTAAACGTTCCCCCTGCATCAATACCAAGATAAAATTTACTGGCCAAAGTTGTCTCGCTATGAAAACTAATAGTGGGTTCATTGTACCCTCAGAGCGGTTACACTCAACACTCTGTCTTTTAACCGGCCTATAGTGAGGTTGATAAATTGCCCGAACTACCGGAAGTAGAAACTACTCGCAGCGGTATAGAACCTTTTGTTACACGACAAACAGTAACTCAGGTGCAAGTACGGCAACCAAAACTGCGCTGGCCAATCCCCACGCTTTTGGCTGAACAACTGCCGGGGCAGCTAATCCTCAATGTTCAGCGGCGAGGCAAATACTTATTGTTGGTAACAGACGTGGGCACCCTCATCATCCATTTGGGTATGTCGGGTAGCTTGCGTATTTTAGAAGCGCAGCGGCCGCCGCAGAAACATGATCACGTTGATATTGTTTTTTCCTCAGGGGTAACTCTGCGTTACACCGACCCACGCCGGTTTGGCTGCCTGCTGTGGGAAACCGGCAATATTTTGGAACACCCACTGCTCATAAAGCTCGGACCCGAGCCTTTAGAATCTCAGTTTGAAGTTGAGTATCTTTTTAAGCAAAGTCGAAAACGAATAATACCGATTAAACTATTTATCATGGACAGCCATACCGTTGTGGGAGTGGGAAATATATACGCCAACGAGGCGCTTTTTATGGCGGGTATCAACCCCAATCGTGAAGCAGGGTCAGTTTCAAAAAAGCGTTATGCTGTCTTGGTGTCAACAATAAAAAAAGTACTAACGAATGCAATTGAGGTTGGGGGCACTACTCTGAGAGATTTTACTGGAAGCAGTGGCAGCCCTGGCTATTTCAAACAGTCTTTAAAGGTGTACGGGAGAGGGGGTATGCCATGTGTCAGCTGTAGCAAGCCTCTAAAAGAGATCCGTCTGGGACAACGGAGCACGGTATATTGCCCACACTGTCAGACTTAGTCTGAATTAATTTTCCAATATCGCTTTGGCAACAGAAGGATGGACGAACTTGGAAATATCGCCGCCGTAAGATGCGATCTCCCGCACCAAGGTTGAAGAAATATACGAAAAATGCTCATCCGGCGCTAAAAACACGGTTTCAATCCCTGGCTCTAATACCCGGTTCATTCCCACTAATTGAAATTCATACTCAAAGTCGGCCACAGTTCGAAGGCCCCGCAGTATTATTCTGGCGTCGCATTTTTTGACAAACTCAGTTAGCAAGGTGTCGAATGACACAACTTCGACATTCTCCACATGGGATAATACCTCGCGGGCTAGTTCTACGCGTTTTTCAGTAGGCAAGGTGTTAGACTTTTGACGATTGGCCGCAACAACAGCAACGATGATTTTATCAAATAGTCCTGCCGCCCTCTCAACCAAATCTGTATGTCCATTGGTGATGGGGTTGAACGTGCCGGGATAGACAGCTGTTTTCATAGTGGATAACTCGTCTGCAGAGAGCCGCATTCTAACCAAATGCTTTGTATCTCACAATCGACTAGCAATTTCCGCCAGAATGCGCCGCTCCAACCAGTTATTACCCATTCCAGAAATAAAGCCCACATGACCGCCTTTCGTATACACCTCCAGCTTAATGTTGCTTGGCACGGCGCTGGCAACGGGAATTACTGCTGCAGGGATAATCGGATCATTGCGGCTGTGAATGATTAGTGTAGAAGTACTGTTGGAATCCAAGTAATTTCCTGAGCTGCACTGATCGTAGTAGTCCTGCGCATTGGCAAAACCGTGGAGTGGTGCCGTGACAAAGTCATCAAAATCCCAAAGTGTATGATTAGCTTCTAACTGGGGCAGACTAGCGAGCGTCCGCATTTCAGAATCGATGCCAAGCAGTGTGAAATGGTCTTTCTTTGCGTTAAGTTCGGCGCTCAATTGCTTGAAAAAGTAATTGCCATAGATTGAGCCAGGGCCTGAAAGCATGGACTTCGAGCAATGGGCCAATTGAAACGGCGGTGATATGGCGATCGCGCAGCGTATTTCCGCAGGTGGTTCATCTTCCCCTAGCCACTTGAGCAAGACGTTTGCTCCCAATGAATAACCAACGAGGCTAAACGCTGCGTTGGGATAGGTTTTTTCAATCACGCTAACCACCTGCTGAAGATCGTCGGTTGCACCCGAATGATAGGCTCGCGCAAGCCGGTTGACCTCGCCACTACAGCCGCGAAAATTCATCGCAACGTTTGGCACAGCATTCTCGGTGAGAAGCTTTTGCAAGGCGATAACATAGGGTGAGCTAGAGCACCCACACAACCCATGCAGAATAATTGTAATGGGCTTTGTAGCAGACGCTGATGGTTTTAACGCCCAATCTATGTCGATAAAATCTCCATCATCAAGCTCGACACGCTGCCGTTGTCTTTGAAGCGATGAACGGTAAGTAAATTTTCGCCATAAAGTTTGCGAATGGCCTTCGGGAAGCCACCACGCGGGTTTAAATTGTTCCACTAGGGTCAGTTATCCTTTTTAGGCTGTTTCTGCCAAAGACTATAGTACACCTTACCGGCTTTCTGAGCCTTCTGTCGGCGCCAGTTTTGTAATAGACCGGACTCAACAACTTCGACTGGGGATTCCAAATACAGTTTACAGTCTTGGGGAAAATACTCGTCTTTTTCTGCGACTGCACTCAGCAATTGCTGATAGTCTGAAGCGAATGGGGGGTCTAGAAAAATTAGGTTAATGTCTGAATCTTTTACGACGTTTTTGCTAAGCCATGCTAGAGCGTCGGCGCACAAAACATTCCCAGAGTGCAGGTCTAGCTTGCTCAGATTTTTTGCAATTGCGTCAGCCGCACTAACATTCTTTTCAATGAAGATACAACTTGATGCTCCTCGCGAAAGAGCTTCGATTCCAAGCACGCCGCTGCCTGCAAATAAATCAAGACAATGGCGTCCTTGTAGATCAAATTGTAGCCAGTTAAACAAAGTCTCTCGGATTCTATCAGCAGTCGGTCGAAGCCCATCGGCGTCAGGAAAGCTCAGCTTTCGACTTCTAAGATGTCCGCCAATAATTCTTACTTGATTGGTAGAAAGCTGTGGCATGGTTACACATGTTGCGCTGGGTTGAAATCAAGGCTCTCATGCTACCACTGTCCGAATCGGACTTGCCATGGCTATACAGCGCAACAATGCCGGTAAGGTGCATCTTTACGCACTGCCCTAGCGTCTGGATAGATTTCAGTACAAAGTCCTTATTTGAACATCACATGTGCTAGGATATGGGTTCTTTTCACGGCGCACATAGTTAGAATTTATGTTTGGATTCGGCAACAAAGACAAGGACAAAAGTCCCAACGAAACCACCCAGCCCTGCGATTCGTCATCCCAGTCCGAAGGTGGCTTTTTTGCTCAGCTGAAAAAGGGCCTTTCCCGGACTCGAGGCAGACTTAGTGAAGGTCTCGCTAACCTTGTCCTGGGTGAAAAAGCGATTGACGAGAACCTGCTTGAAGAGATCGAGACACGGCTACTATCAGCCGATGTGGGTTTAGAGGCCACCGATTTAGTCATAGAAAATCTGCGCAAAAAACTCAAACGAGCGCAGCTTACAGATCCAGCTGTGTTTTTGGAGAATCTAAAACAAGAGTTGTTGGCACTGCTACGCCCCTGCGAAGCACCCTTAACTATTCCCGACACAGTTAAACCCTTCGTGATTTTAATGGTTGGTGTGAACGGCGTTGGCAAAACCACCACTATAGGCAAACTGGCCAAACGGTTTTTGGGAGAAGGTAAGACTGTAATGCTCGCGGCAGGAGATACCTTCAGAGCAGCAGCTGTCGAGCAGCTGCAGGTATGGGGTGAGCGCAATAACATCCCGGTAATCGGTCAAGCAACAGGCGCGGATAGCGCCTCAGTGATTTTCGATGCCTTCCAATCAGCCAAAGCAAAAGGGATTGATGTACTTATCGCAGACACTGCGGGCCGACTGCACAATAAAGACAATTTAATGAACGAGCTTGAGAAGATTGTCAGAGTGCTTAGAAAACAAGATCCGCGCCTGCCAGATGAGGTTATGTTGGTCCTTGACGCCACCACTGGGCAAAACGCACTAAATCAGGCCACAAGTTTCCATAAGGCGACCACGTTAACCGGCATTACCTTAACCAAACTCGACGGTACAGCAAAGGGCGGCGTAGTGTTCGCGCTGGCAGAGAAACTGGCTATTCCCCTACGTTTTATTGGCCTAGGTGAACAAGTGGATGACCTGCGCCCTTTCGATGCCAAACAATTTGTCGATGCACTGTTTGCTGAATGATAAAATTCGAAAAAGTTTTTAAGCGCTACCCTGGTGGACTTGAAGCCCTCAGTAACGTGTCTTTCACCGTAGAGAGAGGTGAAATGGTATTCATCACCGGCCCATCAGGCGCGGGTAAAAGCACCCTGCTTCGGCTCATTCTTGGCTTAGAGCAGGCCACCAGTGGCAATATTCAAGTCGGTTCTTACCAATTAAAATCTCTTTCTAGAAAAGACATACCCCACCTGCGGCAACAAATAGGTACGGTGTTCCAAGACCACCAGCTGCTGAAAAATAAGACAGCAGCTGAGAATGTCGCACTGCCGCTGATGATCGCAAACTATCCCGAATGGGAGGCCAGTCGCCGAGTGAGAGCCGCGCTGTCAAAAGTCGGTTTGCAGGGTAAGGAAAAATACTTGCCGGAAATGCTGTCCGGTGGCGAGCAACAGCGGGTGGGTATTGCTCGCGCCATGGTTTGCAGGCCAAAAATTATCCTCGCCGATGAACCCACTGGCAATTTAGACCCAAAACTTTCGCTGGAAATCATGGCTGTATTTAAACAGTTTCAAGACGCTGGCGTTGCGGTGCTTATTGTCACCCACGATACTAATTTAATTACCGAGGAAAATTACCGCGTTATCAGTCTAGACAAGGGGCGGCTCGTCTCAGACTGTGCAGGTGAATCCAACAAATGAATAGCTTACCGGTAAAATCGCCTGCTACGGGAGGCTTCTGTTGTGAAGACTAAGACAAACCGTCCTAGTACTGGGGTGCCGTTGTGGCAGGGCCTGCTTGACTCAGGAATCATGGCTTGGCGCGATTTGTTTCGTCAGCCCCTCGTATCATTGGCTGCGATTGGTGTAATTGCAGCTACCTTGGTGCTGCCCCTAGCCCTGTTCTCTGCCGCAGACAAACTCCAGTCTATCTTGGCGCAGAACGCTCAAAATCCACGGCTAATTGCTTATCTGCGCTTGGATGGGGGAGACTCATTGATACGAGATGTTAGCGAGCGCTTACTACTGATGGATGCGATTAGTTTCATTGAGCCTGTTCCTAAGGCAATGGGGCTCGCACAGCTTGCAAACGAACAGGGATTTTCCGATTTAATCAATGAGCTGGAGTCTAATCCATTGCCAGATGTATTGATTATTACTCCGTTAATTAGCGATATCTCTGAACTACAAGCACTCAGTGATGAACTAACTCAGGATCCGGATATTGACGCTGTCGAATTGAATACACAATGGCTGCTACGACTTCGAGCCCTAGCAGACACAATCCAAACTCTTGGGCAAAACGTCGCCCTGTTGAGTGGCCTTGCCTTCTGCCTTGTCATCGGCACTACCATGGGAACACTGATTCAGACCAATAGCGATGAAATCCGTATTCAAAAACTCATTGGGGCTACTGATTTCTATGTTATCAAACCATTGATTTTTAAGGGTTTTTACTATGGTTTGAATGGGGCCTTGCTGGCGCTGTTGCTGCAGCTTGGCCTGTTCGCAGCGCTCAACTCATCCCTGTCTGAATTTATGGCGCTTTACAGCGATAAGGCTAGCGACTCCGATGCCTATTTGGGCCTTTCCCTCTCGGTATCTTTAATTGCGCTCGGCGCAAGCTGCACGATTGGCGCTGCTGCCGCATTTATCTTTGCTAGGCGTCAGTTGCTGCAATTGAGCCCAGCTTAACCTCAACAAAGTTCCCTATTGCAATTAATCTCGCTCATAGCCAAACTTTTTTGCTGACCTAGGCTTGAAAAAGCCAAAAAGAACACCAAGTAGTGGCTTAGGTGGGCGGTGCGCACGTATTTACCTAGTGAACGCCGAGACTTATGCACAACTTCTACTGCGGATTGTGCTACAAATGGTGAATTGATTGAAAAAATGCTATAATTCGGCCGTTCACTAGCAAGCCCATTCATTGGTTAAGCAAAAGTAGGTAAGCGAGTTGTGACTATGGAAACTGCAAAAAATATACAGCTATTTGGCCCGATTACTCCGGGCAGAGATTTAACCGCGTACATTGCGTCGGTTAACAGCATTGCTGTGCTTACACCAGAGCAAGAACGCGAACTTGCAAATCAGTACTATTACGAAGAAAACGTCGATGCTGCCCGTCAATTAGTCATGGCGCACCTGCGTTTTGTTGTGCATATGGCAAAATCCTACTCAGGATACGGCCTCTCTTTAGCAGACTTAATTCAAGAAGGTAACGTTGGTCTGATGAAGGCGGTAAAACGATTTAACCCCGAAGTAGGGGTGAGATTGGTGTCGTTTGCGGTTCATTGGATCAAAGCAGAAATGCACGAATTCATCCTGCGCAATTGGCGCATCGTAAAGGTTGCTACGACTAAATCCCAACGTAAATTGTTCTTTAACTTACGTAGCTCAAAGAAGAGACTCGGCTGGCTTAGCAACGAAGAAGCAGAGGCGGTTGCAAACGACTTAGGGGTAGAAGCATCGGTCGTGCAGCAAATGGAAGGACGCATGAGTGGTTATGACACTTCCTTCGATGCCGAAGTGGATGCCGATGATGACAACGCCTATAAAGCGCCCGCGTATTATTTAGAAGATCAAAGCTCTGAGCTCGAAACTAATATTGAAAACGAGCAGTGGGAAGAGATGACTAATCGCAGCTTGCACAGCGCATTGGAGATACTCGACGAGCGCAGCCGTGATATTTTACAAAGCCGCTGGCTGAGCGATGACAAATCTACTCTGCATGATCTTGCTGATCGATATGGTGTGTCCGCTGAACGAATTCGTCAGCTGGAAAAGAACGCCATGAATAAGATTAAGGCCCAAATGCAAGCGTAATATTCTTACTCTAAAAAGCCGCGAAAAATTCGCGGCTTTTTTTTGCCTTCATTTCCTCACAGCAGAATAAGTCCTTGCTTAACCTTATCGGCGGTTTCAAAATACCAACCATGGCTCAATTATTTCTAATTATCGCAAGCATCAACGGTTTTCTCGCAGTAGCACTGGGTGCGTTCGCAGCCCACGCCCTAAAAAATATTGTCGACGCACAGCTACTCGTCACCTTTCAAACTGGCGTTCAGTATCACATGACACACACTTTGGCTCTGCTTGCAATTGCCCTACTGGCTGTTCAGTTTCCGAATAATTCCTTACTTAAACTATGTGGATGGTTATTCGTTTTAGGCATCTTATTTTTTTCCGGTAGCCTCTACGCGCTCAGCCTCAGCGGTATTCGGTGGCTTGGTGCTATTACTCCTATCGGTGGATTGTTTTTTTTAGGCGGATGGGCTTGTCTTTGCTGGTTTGCTCTTTCACTAAAATTAGAATCCTAAGCAAGAGGTTAATGAGTGAACATTACGCTTAATGGTAAGCCCCATACCCTCAATCAGCCGCGCTCGATCAGCCAACTGTTATCAGACCTAGACATTGCACCTCGCCGGCTGGCAATCGAACTTAACGCAGAGATCTTACCGCGCAGCCAGTTTGATACCACCCAAGTGCAAGAAGGTGACGCTATTGAAATTGTTCAGGCCATCGGTGGTGGCTAGAACACAGACCCATTAAGGACAGCTTTTTTATGACATCCAAAACCGACACACCTCTCATCATTGCCGGAGTCACTTATCAATCACGACTCATCATAGGCAGTGGAAAATACAAAGACTTCGCTGAGAATCTGAGCGCCTTGGAACACAGCGGCGCCGAAATGATTACCGTTGCCATTCGACGCGTCAACTTGGGACAAAGTAAAGATGAGCCAAGTTTATTGGATGTTATTTCTCCTGAGATC
>CAYGRT010000035.1:0-35760 GCA_964352355.1 uncultured Pseudohongiella sp.
GCCCGCCTGAGCGTTTGCTTTGGAGACAGCAATTCGACGCCGGTGAAAAAATCAATAGCGCCCCCAGCGCTTCCCGTGCTGCCCCCCGTTATAAGTGCTGTTACAAGAGTTTGTAGATTATTGTAGTCGGTACTGCCTACGGCCAACTGAGTACCACCCCCGTGGCTTACAGAGCCACTCACTTTGTTAAGCAAATAATCCGAGGCGTCAGTTCTGGACCCAGCGAAAGTGCGAAGCACTTCCAAGTTGCTATTAAGTGAAGTGTCGCTACTGCGGGCAAAAACAAGATTAGTGGTACCAGCGATACCGCCGTCCACGTGACAAAATATACAGCGCGAATTAACCACTTGACTGTTTATGTTGGATTCGAAAAAACTGAGCGCATCTGTTCCGGAAGCACCCGCAAGTTTTGTAAATTCGGTAAGTTGAAACTGAATAGGCGCATCATTAACAAGGTTCATGCGCACCAAAAAAGTACTATCGCCAACGGCTAGCGAAGGGATAGTAAGGGTGATGCCTTCAAACCCACTGGCAGCGGTTGTGTCAGCACCAAGCACTTCGCCTGCGGCCGTTAAATCGAACTTGTAGAGTGGGCTGTCTGGGCCTAACACTAGATTTTGTGTAATGGCATCGCTGCCAGGCACTAGAGTTAGGTCTACACTGAATACCACTTCACCCACAGTCACCAAGGGAAGCTTTACTGTAGAGCCCTGCAAAGTCGCCTGTTGTGCCAATGCACTCGTGAGAGTAAGGCCGAAAAACAGTGGCAGAAACACAGTTAAAGAAAATGAAAATCGCTTTAGAAAGGGCATCAGCTGAACCTCTTTAATTATTTTGGTTGATGCGAGCAAACATCGTGCCTCGAGGGTGTTTTTGACCATAGCAAGATTATTGTGGGAAGTGAATCGAAACCGATTGCTCACCAGCCTAACGGTTACCAAACAAAGACAAAAACTCTGCCTCGCCTGCAGGAGTGCCAATTAGGACCATCTCTGCCCCTTCCGGCAAAAGTGATTCTGGGCCGGGGTTGGTCATTGTTTGCTCGTCGTTATCTATACCAATCACGCTGCAACCCGTTTGATGACGAATATTTGCCTCTGCCAGTGTCTTGCCTGCAAGGTTTTTGGGAACTGGAATTTTAAATACATTAAGACCTTCGGCAATCATTAAGAGATCGCTACGCTGTAATAAATTAAACAGTGCGTTTGCTCCCATAGAAGCATAGGACATTACAATATCGGACCCAGCTCGATGCAGTCCGGCGACGTTTTGTTCCAAGGTGGACCGGCTAATAATTTGAATGTCGGGGCGCAGCAAGCGACAAAAAATAGTTAGGTAAATATTAGTTTCATCATCACGGGTCGTAATGATTACCGTGGGCGCTTTTTCGATACCTGCTTTTTGTAGGGTGGATTTGTCAGCCGCCGAGCCATGAACATACTTTTCCGGATTAAGCACCCGTTCTCGCAGGCTTTCTACAATAATGGAATCAATGTTGCGGCGCTTTAATGCAGCAGCCGTAGCACGTCCTACTCGCCCGCCCCCAACGATGATTACCGGCGCCCAATCTTGCTGAGTGGTCTCGTTCTTATACCCTTCGTTAAACTCCTTGATCTGCGCAGTCGAACCAGCCATCACCAATACGGTGCCGGCTTCGATCACGCTTTCTGGCTGTCCGATTTCAAAATTTCCCCGCGCCCAAAACCCCACTATGCTGACACTGGTTTTACCCTGCGCCTCACTGTAGCCGAGGCCCACCAAGGTCGTTTGAGAGGCATCAACCTCTGCGATAAGCAAATCGTCTATCCTGCCAATAACGTGACTAAACTGCTTACCACCAATGGCGCGTCGGGCTAGCGCCTCAGCCATCAGATGGGTTAGATCTAGCACTCGGTTACAGCCGGCAAGTTTCAGCACCTCTACTGCCGACGTATCCCGGGCAGTAGCTATGACGGGTATCTCTTCAGTGATGCCACGAACTGTGAATACAACTGATGTGTTAGCAATATCATGACGGGTTGTGGCAACAAGTGCTGCACGCTCCAAACCTGCTTGCTTATAGGTAAGCGGATCGCTCAATTCACCATGAATAACGTTTATGCCTTGATCAATAAGTTCCAAGACGTCCTCAATTTCTGGCAACACAACCACGTAGGGATACTTAAACTGCACCAGCTTTGGAATCAATGCCATAACCACCGGCCCGTAGTAGGTCAAGATTACGTGACCCTCCATCTCTTTGGGTACGGCTCGCGGCACTTTGCTTGCCGCTCTGGACTCCATCCATGGCTCATAGAAAAGCTCGATAAATGTGAAAGGCAGTAGGACGAGCATAAAAATAATGCCCGACAACAACACGATGATTGAGAAGATTCGACCTATATCGGTTGTAAATGCGACATCACCATAGCCAAGGGTGGACATGGTTGTAAGAGTCCAATAAAAACCAGTTACCCAAGAGTGCTGCTGCCCTTCAATGGCCATCAGTATTTTGAACACCACTGCAAAAGATGTCACTAAGCTCAAGAGGATCGTGACAAACCGAGTTAGAGAGCGAACATTGCTGCGTTTAAACAACTGGGTAACTCGAGCAGTAAATTCTCGCAAGAAGCTTGCAAAGACAAATGGCCGAGTTTTTTCGGGGGAGTTTTCTGGAGACGCGTTCAATGGAAGGTGACCGACTTTTTGCTAGGTGAGGAAAGTGTACCACAGCATCGCTGCCACTTAGAAAACCAGGTCAGGCCCAAGCTAGCGCCACCTAGTGACACTCGAACAAGGACCCGCTGCCAGGGCCAGCGGGAGATGGTGAGCCCGCCATTTGTGGTGGCTGTAATCTTAGCCCCACAGGGGCAAAGCCTATCTCTGTGACTGCAAAATCGAAATCAGCAGCTGCACCAAGTTTCAGAGTCGTAGTCTGACTGGTAAGGCTTGCACTTCCATCGTAAACAGCGATGTAAGCCTTATTGTCACCGTCTAGCAGTAAGTCGAAATCCGCAGCGGACGGGTTGAGCTCTGACTGATTAAAGTTGACAGAATAGGCCTTGGCATTAAGTTCCGAGATTGATCCTGAGATGATTCGCACTCTGCCACTGCCTAACCTCAGTGAAACACTATCACCCGGTAGCAGTGACAGAGAATAGTTTTCGATGGTAAATGATGAGCCGCAGGATAATGCGAGCAGCGAAGAATCACCCATACGAAGAAGTGCTTTTGCGTTTTCTGATGTAACGACTGTCTCGCCCACAAAAAACGGCGAACGGCGAGTCAGCGAGCGCCGATTGCCATTAACGTCTATGGCAATCACCTCGCCGTGAACTTCCACAGCTCGACCCACTACTTCAGGCTCTTGAGCTAGGGCAAGTGCGGACACGAACCAAAATATTGGCAATGCTGCCGCTTTTTGAAGGCTCCACATCTCACATTCCTCGCTACGTTAACACCCCCGCAGGGGCCACTTAGCGCCCGTAACGGCCTTAAACCCTGCCTAAGCTTGCTCGGACCAAGACGTTAAACATCGGGAAATGAATAATCCTTGAAGGTTTCTCGCAGTGCCATTTTATTCAACTTACCCGTGGCATTGTGGGGTAGCTCATCCACAAATACCACGTCATCAGGAACTGCCATTTTATGCAACGACTCTCGCATGTACGCCATAATGTCGTCTTTCGTCAAACTTGAGCCTTCCTGCAGCACCACAATTAGCAATGGTCTTTCCGTCCACTTTGGATGATAGCGACCGATAACTGCAGCCTCTGCAATTTCTCTATGGCTAGCAGCGGCATTTTCAATATCGATAGAACTAATCCATTCACCCCCTGTCTTGATCACGTCCTTGACCCGGTCTGTAATCTGCATAAAACCGTCTGGGTTAATCGTTGCCACATCGCCCGTGTTCAACCAGCCATCAGCGTCTACGGGGCAGTCTTCGGCGCCAGGCTCTTGCGACAATCCATAGTAACCACTTGCTATCCAAGGGCCTCGTACTTTGAGTGCGCCAAACGCGACGCCATCCCAAGGCAGCTCGTTGTTTTCAGCATCCACAATCTTGAGCTCCACTCCGAATACTGTCCTTCCCTGCTTACATTGCAGATCGATCAATTCTTCTTCGGTCAGGGATTCCATCCCTGCTTTCAATCCAAATATGGTCCCCAGCGGACTCATCTCAGTCATACCCCAGCCTTGCATCACCGTTGCGCCATGATCTTCTTTAAAACGCTCAATGATGCCCCTAGGACAAGCCGCGCCACCGGTACTCACGGTTTTGAGGGTTGGGATTTTTTTACCTGTTTTGGATAGATAATCAAGCAGCGCCATCCAAATCGTAGGCACACCCGAGCTATAGGTAACTCCTTCCGATTCAATAAGCGCCTGTAAGGTTTCACCGTCTGCCATTTTTGGCCCTGGCATCACCATTTTCGAACCTACCATTAATGATGCGTAGGGCATGCCCCAAGCATTAACATGAAACATAGGCACAATCGGTAATACTGTATCAAGATTCGAAGCCCCGGTGGCATCGGGCAGCGAACCGGCGTAGGCATGCAGAATTGTAGAGCGGTGGCTATACACCACGCCTTTTGGATTACCTGTGGTGCCCGAGGTATAACACATTCCACTGGCTGTATTTTCATCAAACTCTGGCCATTGATAGGTATCTGGCTGTGCGCTTACTAGTTCCTCATAACAGTGCACGTTGCTCAGGCTTGTCTCGGGCATATTCGCTTTCGACGTGAGTACAATAAAGCCTTCTACCTTAGCTAAATGATCCTTTAAGGCTTCTAGCAGCGGCACCAGCAGCACATCGACAAAGATAAATCTGTCTTCGGCGTGATTAATAATATAAGCAACCTGTTCGGGAAACAGCCTTGGATTAATAGTGTGGCAAACCATACCGGTGCCAGACACCGCATAGTAAAGCTCCATATGCCGGTAATCATTCCATGCCAACGTCCCTATTCGGTCACCAAATTTACCCCCAAGCTGCTCTAATGCATTGGCCAGTTGACGTGAGCGTTTCGCAAAATCTTTGAATGTGTAGCGGTGTCGAGGGTTGTCCATAGTGACAGAAACTATCTCGCGATCAGGATAGTTCTTTTCAGCGTGACGTAATATGGATGAAATCATCAACTGACTGTTCATCATCAATGCTTGCATTTTTACCTACCTTCTTATTTGAATCTTTAAAGTTAATGCAGGCACTGCCACCCGCCGCAAGACTTTAAACCTTAGTTTTTTGACAAGTCCTTATTATTCTAATTTGTTACTTCGGCTCAGACTAAACAAGGACCTAGTATTGACTATTTTCCCCCGCACAAACAACTTAAAACAGCCTAACTTAACGGGAAATATGGCACTCTGGCGACTTTTCCGGCCATCCTTCGAGGGAATCGCCCTAGCACACTCACAGATATCTTATGGGGCTATACAATCGAAAATCGGCTCTATCTGTCAATTCGCAATTTCCGCGCTGGTAATCCGGCTTATTTGATCGAAATGTAATCAGCATCACATTCGTGTTTACTTTCAAAGGACACAATATTTAGTAATTCGGTTGCACTCTAAACCATTACAGACGCAAGAAGCAAAACGACTACCATCCACGCTCAGCCCATAGTCTTTCGCCAGATGAGGATAGAACTTCTATGACTACGCACATACTGCACCGGCACACTCGCAAACAGATAATGGCTCTGCGAACTAGAATATTGCCAATTACTTTGTTTCTGTTCGCCCTGTTGCCTTACATCAATCTAAACGCCAATGAAGTCAGCAGCACTGGCGAGCTTCGCAGTGCCAACGGCAAGGCGTCCGTGCGCATCAGCAAACCCCATGTCTACGCACCTGTATTTCTTGATACTGACCAGTACAGTAGTAACTATTTAATTGATATCCCCTTAGGGGACCGAGGTAAATCTGCCTTTGTCTTCATGGCCGCAACTCATAATGGCAGTTGGTATATGAAAGGCGAGGATGGCTGGAAGCCATGGCAGGCTAATGTGGAACCGATGACGCCTTTTGCCAATGAAATTTTATCTGATCAGTTACAAATACAAGCGATTGACGAAGTGTCGTTGGAGGCGGGTGATTATGAAATTTTCGCTGGCTACCAAATCCCCGGCCAAGACTTTGTGGTTGCGCCTGAGCCACTGAAATTTAGGGTGCTAAATGGGGCGAGCCAAACTCTTTTCCCGTTTGGCTCGGATGCTGCGATGGAATCCTTCTTAAAACAGGGTCTGCAGTCAGGGGCCATAAATCCACAATATGCCATTCTAGAATCCACATCCGCTACGGATCAAGCCGAACCAATTGCGAGTTCACGGGTTTCTGGAACTAACCTGCAACTAAATGAAGTAGACGAAGCGGACTTGGTCAAAACCGACGGACAAAGTCTCTTTACACTCAGAGATTGCTCCGGCAAATCTTGCATCGTCAGTTGGAGTCTTGATGGCGTTAATGCAATAGCAACAGAACAATCCAGCCAAGAGTTGACCGGTGAACTCGCGGCCACAGGCATGTATCTTGTGAACCAGCGAACCGATGCCCATGACATGTTAATCACGTTAGCAGGCGGCAATCACTACTTTGGTTGGCGTGGCATATGGGGGTGGCAGAATACTGAGACTCAACTGGAGTTTTTTGATGCCAGCAACCCGGCCAATCTAGTTTCGTTGGAGTCCATCACAATCGAAGGCCAGTTGGTCTCTAGCCGAAGAATTGGCGAAACGCTGTATTTAGTCACCCGCTACACCCCAAATCTACCGTTCTACCAACCCTATGCATTAGACGATGCCTCTGCTGAAAAAAATGAAGAAGTGTTGGCGAGCAGTTCTATCAGTGATTTGCTACCCAAGGCCATTGATTCCAGCAAGCAATCCCAACCCCTAGTAACGAGTGAACGTTGTTATTTCCCAACTAATTCACTCAACGGTAATACCAACCCATCCTTAATTACTGTTACTGTCATTCCATTATCAGCTCCTAAAGAGTACAAAAGTACCTGTTTTGTAGGAGAGACCGAAACGGTGTTCATGACAACCAGTGCACTGTATCTGGCCACAACCCAATACGGATATGAGTCTTTCGCACAAAGCTCGCTAATTTATAATCCAGAGCACTCCACCTCGATACACAAATTTTCTTTGCAAGAAGACTCGGTGAGCTACGTAGGTTCTGGGCAAGTTGAAGGGCATTTTGGCTGGAGTGAAGACAAAAAGTCGTTTCGAATGGGCGAAAATGGGGACTACCTTAACGTCGTCACTTCCGTAGGCGATACTTGGGGGCCTAGTTCAAGCACCAAACTGACTGTGCTTAAAGAAACAGATACTGGCAAGCTCTCGGAGGTCGCGGCAATCAGCGGCATAGGCAAGCCAGGTGAACGGCTCTATGCAGCAAGGTTTATTGGCGAAAAAGCCTATCTTGTTACGTTTCGTTTGACTGATCCATTGTATGTAATAGACCTCTCAGATCAAAACAGCCCTCGTATTGCGGGCGAGTTAGAAATCGAAGGCTACTCTGACTACCTGCATCCTGTTGACGACAACCTAGTAGTCGGTATTGGCAAGGACGCCGTTTTCGACGAGTCCTCTATCGATTTCGGCGGTGGTCGTGGCGCTTGGTATCAAGGCTTAAAGCTTGCATTGTTTGATGTTAGTAACGGAGCAATGCCACTTGAAATTAATTCCATTGTGCTCGGTAAGCGCGGTACAGAATCAGACGTGCTAGCTAATCATCATGCGCTCTCTTTCTTGCCCGCCACAGGGACTCAGGCGGCAAGGCTCGCAATACCAGTTCAATTACACGACACCATTCCACAGCGTGGAGGATTCGACCCCACGGCAGCAAACGCTCGCTATGACTATACTCACACTGGCCTTTACAGTTTCGAAATTTCCCCAAGTGGTATCAGCCAAACAGGGCTGCTATTAGGGCGTGATCCAGACTCAGGGTTTGTTTTTGGTAACAATTCAAACCGTTCTGTACTGCTAGACAACGCTGTGTTTTATATCCACCAAGGAGAGGTGCTTTCTTCCTTTTGGGGGGAGGTTAAATTCAAGTAGAGAAAATTATGAAACCAGATTAGGCAGGAGCTTGTAAAATCTATACCGACTCTTACAAGCTCCTAACCCGCTGTGTTCTCAATAAGCCGAGCCATAGCACGGCACCCTTGAACTCAATTACTTTTAGATCAACAATGCGCTAGCGCTCTATGCTGTATACGCCGTTGACTTGATTCAGGCTATCGATCTGATCTACTAAATCGAATCCACCGATAAATGCATCGGCGTTATCGCCGGTAAATACACCGCCGAGATCTGCATCAATTGAGTTGCTGATAATTTCGCCAAAATTAAACAGTTGGCCTGAAGTCATATTGAGATCCACATTACCACCGGCAATAGATCCCTCAAAATCAACGTCCCATGTTTGGCTACCACCCACCTCGACCATCAGGCTTCCTGCAGTGATTGCGCCTGTATCAAAATCGACACCCATTGAGGCAATCACATCAGTTAGGGAACCCGCGCTGCCAGCGCCAATAAATGTGGATTGACTTGAAGAAGCGTAGTTTGCGGACCCCTGCATGTCAGCAAGCTGCGTAGGAATCACGTTAGCATAGAACTCGCCACTGCTAACCGTCGCTGTACTATCTCCAGCCGCAACGTCAACACCCCAAGTAGTCGCCAATGGATTATCCCATTCGCCCCAGTCAACAGAGTGGCCAACATCGATTGGGTCGACAGCATTGTTTGCTGTAATTGGACTTGCTGTCACTGTTGTTGCGCCAGCGGTACCACCGAACAATACCGCGCCATTAACAAATCGATCTGGTGCCACGATGGCATTGGAAGAAGCTGCTAGAGCAGTCGCGCCGGTACCGCGAGAAGAGGAAAAAGTGAGGACGAAGCCTTGGCCGCCTTCTCCCAAGAAATGCCCCACCGAATCTGCCGCAACAGCGGCTGCTACCCCACCGGATGTTGTACCGTTGGTGCTAATTTTCGATGTCAAGCTACCGCCATTGAGGTTTCCTTGAAATACAATTGGCCAAAACACATCACCATAGGATGCAGCATTGCTACATTCGCCAGCACCGACGCATACAAATACGCGACCGTTTGATAACACGCCGGTATCAAAATCGACAGCAAAAGACCCTGTCACTGAATTGATAGTGTTGTCTGCGAAACCAGTCGCTTTTATCAAATGGTTTGTAACGGAGTCGAATGATTTTTGACCGGTCAATGTGCTAACTGCACTAGTTGTTGCGGAGATTCCTACAATAGAGTCTTCCACAGCATTAGTAATTATGTCAGCCAAACCCGATCTATATTGAGCAACCTTCAGGGAATCACCCGTAGGGTCTTGCCACAATCCCCACTGTAGATCGAATCCACCGACATTGGTCTGCAGAGTCGTTGGTGTCAATGCCGACAGTCGTAGATAGGTGAAATCCTGAGCGCCGGTTAAAGGTAAGCTAGCCGGCCCAACGTTGTTTACATAAATAGCATTGGTAAGAGTAAAACTAGAAGCAGCACCCGATCTAACTTTGTTGTTAGTGTCTGCAATATTACTCACTCGAGTTATGCTGCTAATTTGGGAACTTGAAAGGCCAGAGACGAGAGGCGTATCGGTTTGCTTGAAGAGCAGCGCTCCATCTAGTGCCTCCGCAGGCCCGCCAAACAGCCCACCCGTAAGCGTTTCATTCTCAAGTAGGCGAAGTCCGGCCGAGAACCCAAAACCGGTACTGCTAGCTCCAACAAATACTCCACGGAAATAACCGGTAAAGTCAGCCGAATTATTCTGACTATTGTCTATTAACTTACCCGTGAGTTGAGATCCGAAGCTAAAACCATCAGCTACAGATATATTTAATCCCGGTGAAAGGTTGGTACGCCAAATCTTAGTCGCATCAGCGCAGCTCGCTCCCCCTAAGCACAATTCAATTCTCACATCGTTTATTAGTGCATTAGCTAAATCAAGCGTGAAGCCACCTGATACATGACTAGATTGATTAGCCGGCTGACCGGCTAATAGCGAATCGGTAATTGTAAAATTAGCAGAGCCTGTAAACTCACTAAGGTTTGCCGGTGTCGCTGAAGCAACCACAATAGGGCCTATCGCTGCTTCGCTTTGTGTGGCGTTAAACGTGTCCCCATAAACCGTCGCAGTATTGGTACCGCTGGAGCTCCAAATGCCCCAATCCAAATCGAACCCGCCCACATCAGTCACAACCGTCTGCACCGTAGCCCCATCTCGTAGCATGGCTGCAAACCCAGTAGTGAGCTTGTCGTCACTAAAGGCGGCAATCGAATTGGTGAATGCAGGTTTAGCTGCATTCAACTCTTTAGCACCGCCAAAGAAAAATCCATCGGTGGGACTATTGGGTCGAGTCCCGCTGCTTTGAGGAATAAACAGCGCAAAACCGAGTCGATTTATGGCTGCGATATCGCTGTCTTTAAATACCAAACTCGCTGGATTGTTAAAGAGAATCGCGCCATCTACAAATCGATCCGGCGTGCTCAGTGAATTAGCAGTAGCTGCGGCGGTATCGGTTCCGGATGCGCCTGCAGACGCAAAAGTAAGAACAAAGCCTTCACCGGCATTACCGAGGAAGCGGCCAAAAGACTCAACCCTAATCGCAGCAGGGACACCGTCACTGGCTTGCCCAGTAATTACACTGTTACTCGCTGCATTGTTAAAGCCAAATTGCCAATAGTTCAGACCAAAGCCTGTGGCATCGCAGGTCGCGGCTCCAAGACATATTTCTACTGTTGCGCCAGTGATACTGCCATCGGCAAAATCCACAACAAACCCGCCATTGACCGCGCCCACATTATTATTCTCAAACCCGCTGGCATTGATGAGAAAGTCACCTACGGTAGAGAATTTCTTAATTCCGCTCAGGCTTCCCAATTCACTAGGAATTGTGTTGACCACGATTAAGGGTGAAGTAATCGCGAGCTTCTTGTCGCTGTCCTCAAGGTCTGTAAAAACAGTGGCGGGGTTTTCCTCAGATGCTTGCCAAATTCCCCACTGCAATAAGAACCCGCCAACTCCTGACTTAGCACCAATCAATGGCGCATCGCCGCGTTTTAGAACGAAATCTGTATCTGCTTGGAAGGAACCAAAGCTTGTGCTGCGAGCCACTATAGACCCGATTTGATTAGTTGCCCCATCACTGCTACCCACGCCGGTCACCAATCGAGCAGTGCTAGCACTAGCCGGCACAATAGCGATGGCGCCTCGATCAAACGAGGCTATCTCAGCTTCACTCAAAACCACTACGGGTTCGGGTTTTGGCGTTGGCTCCGGAGTTGGCTCTGGCGTTGGCTCTGGCTCCACGCGCCCGTTGCTAATCGGTCGACAAGCTGGACTTGTGCTGTTAAGGGTACAAGCTAGGCTTCCGTCACCGTTGGTTTCATTGGGATTCACTTGAATCTCGCTGGCCTGCTCAACCGTTGTAGTCGTTGCAGCACCAGTGGCCAAATTAGTTTGCGTATCTTGCAAGGTCGCTGGCGGAGTCGCCAAAGGCGCATTGTTGTTAGCGGAGGCTGGAGCCCCGCTGTCACCGGCAGCCGAGCTTCCATCTGCACTATCGGTGTCGTCTTGATCAGCTCCGTTTCCATCGGCTGCACCGCCATCGTCTTGATCAGCCCCGTCACCATCATTGCCATCGTCGTCGGCATCGTCCCCTTGCTCAAGCTCAGCAAGTGATAATACTGGAATGTTACCTAACTGAGGCGGTGGAAAAATTAGCCCCTCCGGCGGCACTGTATTATCAATAGCCCTGCCGAAATCAAAATCAGCACCCACGCCTAGGTCAAGGTCACCCCCGTCGTTTTCAAGCTCAGTGCCCCCGTCATAAACGCCGACAAAAAGCACACCGTCAATTACTGCTTCGTGGTCAGTGCCACGGATACCGATATTTGAAAACTCAGTGATAACATTGTAAGCATCGCGATTTTGCTCGCCTATACGACCAGTGATGGTTCGAAACCCGCCTTCAATGAGTCGCATGCTAATTTCATCACTTTGAGGATTGTCATTATAGCTGTACGCAACAATCTCAAACTGAGTAGATTCTTTTAAAGAAACGATCGCCCCATCGGTCATGCGAATCTGCGCAAACGCCTCCGCTTGAGTAACCACCGTGTCGCCAACAAATATTTCTCCGCGACGGGCCAAAGGTCTTTCAGCACCTGCAGCACTCCGAGCGACCACTTGCCCAGTAGTTGCAACGACTCGACCTGCCACATCGTTTTCAGCGGCAAAATTAGCGGGAGAATAAAGTGCTATGGAGGCCAGTAAGAAATAATAGCTAATGGGTTCTATTATGTTTCTGTATAAATTTTTCATAGAGTTGCTCAATATTAGTAGTGTCGACGACTATTTAAAGATCGAATCAAAATCGGTATCTGAATCCAGCCTGGTATTTAAACCTGGAAAAGTCGAAAAGCTCGATATTGCTAGTATTGTCGGTGTAACTGACGTCGCCGGTAATTACCAATTTTCTACCTAGCTGCCATAACCAACCTGCGGTTACAGACTCGTTATCATCACTTCGCACAGTGTTGAAAAACACCGGATGCTCGCTGTCGTGTTCTACTTCTTGAAAAGAAACTCGCAAATAAGGCGTATGTTGTGCATTCATTCGATAAAGCAGACTGTAGGCCACTCCTGTGAAATCGCGACCATTGTGAGACCCGCCGTTTGGATTCTGGGGCTTTTCATCCGCGTGATAAAGATTAAATGAATGAGTGAACTGGCCTGCAATTTTTGTCAGCCCGCCTCGGAGTAAAAGCTGATCTACATCCCTTAAATCGTTGCGATCTCGACCGTTTCCAGTATCGAAAGTAATTTGCGAATAGGAACCCGCCAGGGTTTGATACCAGCCATTAGAGCCAGCGTGTTGCCAGGTTGAATTTAAGGCCACTACATCTTGAAACCCTTCACCATCTAAATTGACCGTAGTGGCTGTGACACCATGTCTAAAGCGATTGACATCACTGCCCCAGTTGTAAGCGACTTCGCCGCGAAGGCTGTCTATATCAAACTGATCGGTATCGAAATTATCTAAATGTACGAGATTAGCGGTGACATCAAAAGATCGATTTCGATCCAGTGGATAATTGAAGACCATGGCTAACGAAGAATTCGAGTAAGTATCATCGATCTGCTGGCCTTCTTGATTAAGCTCGATCACTCCGACGAGAGGCGTATCGATCAAACCATTACTTGTGGCACTATTGATATTGTCATCAGCACCTAGAAAGGAGGATATAGTCCACTGAAAAGTCGATTCTCGCGCGTTCTGCCGGCTTTCAATTAATTCTAAGAATGCATTGATATTTTGCTGCACATTAGCAGGTGGGTTAGTCGCCAATACCGAGTTAAACAAATTCTCTGCCGCCGTGAGGTTATTAGTTACGAAATAAGCCCGCGCTAACTCTAGCCTCGCACGATCTCTAAGCAGGTTGTCCGGTGCTGTGGCGGCGGCCCGCTCTAGCGCGTAAACAGATTCATTTGGCTGGCCCGATTCCAATGCCGCCAAGCCGAATAAAAAATCAAATTCCGCATCACCTTCCCATTCATCAAGACCGGTCTGAGCTAAGGCATAGGCTTCTGTAAACTGCCTCGCAGAAACCAAGCGGTCCATTTCGTCATTCGGGGGTGGATTGTTCTCTGCAGCTGCAGCGCTTAACTGAAAGCCCAAAAACAGTGCAGGAAGTAATGAGACAAGACTGAATTTTGCCATGTGTGTATCCATTATTTTTCTTATGTGCGCTATCGGGTCATAACTGGTTGATATTATTTGTTTTAATCGTCATATAGCCGATCCCAATTCAGCCTAATGCACAAGTTTAAGAAGTCGGCTGAATACTCCCCTAACTTTATAGACATCAGCTTAATTTGCAAGCCAAAACCCACAGCTTACGGGGCGCAGACCGATTTCTAAGCACTCCCTGCTACTGCAAGTCGAAGAAGATTTTTATGCAATCCCTGAGTTCAGGGAGACAATTCCCCGCGCAAAAGAGGTGTAATACCAGCGGACTTATGGACTAAGATGACTCAAATGACGACAAGGCCTAATAGAGTTAACTTCAAGCAATTACTCATTTTTGCGCTCGCCAACTGTGGGATCGCTTTGACTGCCTATGTTTTTATTCAACAACAATCGGCCAATATCACGGCTGACGACGAGTTTATAGTCATCGCAGCTGCAGCTGTATTCCCATTTGACGTGTCTCTAAATGAATTATCCCAGCCATCAACACACTGGGAGCCAGTTACTTTGCCTTTCCACTGGCGCAACCAGTTTGATGACACTCGCGCTGTCTGGTATCGCACCGAAGTAACACAAGCATCCCTTGAAAATTTATTCAACTCTAACGGCCCAGCATCCGGACAGATTCTTGGCTTATATATTTGGCGTCTAAATCAAACCGCAGACATATGGCTCAACGGCACAAAAATAGGCTCCGGTGGCCGCAGCGAAGAGCCCATGGCGCGGCACTGGAATAGTCCGCTTTATTTTTCGATTCCGCAAAGTCTACTCACTGAAACCAATGAGCTTTTAATCAAACACTACGCTCAACACAATTGGGGCTCTATGGAACCAATTGTAATTGGAACTGAGACGTCACTTAAACCGCTCTATGAAAACCGCTATTTCATTCAACACGACATAGCGCTTGGTCTTTTTATCTTCGTTCTTGTTACTGGTGCTTTTAGCTTCAGTGTTTGGCTGTTTAGAAAGTCCGAAAAACAGTACTTTTGGTTTGCCATTGCATCCCTTGGGCTGAGCTTTTACTGCTTGAATCAGTTTATTCGCTATCTACCACTAAACGCCGATCTTTGGCGGTGGCTATCAAACGTCTCAACCGATCTCTGGGCAACTGCAATGTTTGTGTTTTTTCTTCGCAGTTTGGATGTCAGTAAACCGAAAGCAGAAAAGCTTGCCTATGCTTACTTTTTTTCGGGGATTCCTATTTATTTTTATGCCAGTTATTTCCACGTATTTGACATAAACATTTATTTCCATTTCGGTTCAATTCTACTGGGTGTCTACGGCTTCATTATTAGCTTTCAGTGCTACCTGCAATCACAAAAAACCTTAGCGCTTTTTTATTGCAGTGCGATCTTATTGATAGTGGTCATTGGCCTTCATGACACGGTGATGCAGGCAATAGTCAACAACGGCTTAGCGAATCCTTCTGTACTTGGCTTTACCAATCATTTCAATTCAGTTCATTTTGCGGCGCCCTTAAGCTTTTTATTCATAGCTGCTAGCCTGACAAAACGCTTTATTGATTCCATGAATGCCGCCGACAAATTGAATGCAGAGCTGGAACAGCGAGTAAAAGAAGCCAGACAACAACTTGCGGAAAACTACCAAGCCTTGGAACTAGCCTTAATAAAGCAATCCGCCCATGAAGAGCGGGAACGGATTTTTCGTGATCTACACGACGATGTGGGATCAAAACTGTTATCGCTGTATTACCGGTTGGACAACGAATCAGACAGCACCCTTGCAAAATCCGCATTGGAAGACTTGCGAGACATTGTGTCTCACAAGCCTCTAGCTAGTTGTTCGCTAGATAGTGCAGTTTCTCAGTGGCAGGCTGAGGCCGCAGATAGAGTAAGTGACGCAGGCATACCTCTTTCATGGCACTTCAGTGGCGCTGGGCAAAACGTAGAACTAAATGAGCTTCAACATACCCAACTTCGAAGAATGCTGAGGGAAGTTTTTAGCAATGCGCTACTGCATAGCAAGGATTTGAGTGAGATTAAAGTCGCCATCGACTATTCAGATAGCACTCTTTCGATTTCCGTGTCTAGCGACGGGGCTCGCAAACCAGTAAGCGAGTGGACCGCAGGAAGAGGCATTAGTAACTTGCGGGTCAGGTCTCGCGATCTGAAAGGAAAGTTTCAAATTACTGATTTAGAGGGTAGCTGGGTTCAAGCATATTGGACCGTTCCCGTCGACGGTCCAAATGGAGAGGCTGAATGAACACGGTGATTTTAATACTCGAAGACATGCCTGACACCCAGGGCTGGCTTAAACAGGCATGCCTATTAGCCTATCCTGATGCAGAGATTTACGCCGCAGGCAGCATAGCCGAGGCATCACTGATCACGCAGAAAACCCAGCCGACTATCGCGCTAATTGATCTCGAGCTTCCAGATGGAAAAGGAAATACATTTATACCCACACTGTTGAACCTGCACCCTACCTGCCTCTGCATTGTTGTGACTATCTACGCAGACGAAAATCATTTGCTGCCTAGCTTAATGGCTGGAGCTAAAGGGTATATTCTAAAAGACCAAAGCAAACAGCGTATCGCAGATATGCTGCGGCAAGCAGTGGCAGGCGAACTGCCCCTATCTCCAGCGATCGCCACACTCGTGTTGAATCATTTTTCGAATGAGAGTGAGGAGGTTATAGAATCACCCCTCACACGACGAGAGAGTGACGTGTTGGCTCTTATTGCGTCGGGCTCTACTAGCCCAGAAGCTGCGCTTAAATTACACATCAGCAAATACACAGTAGAAGACCACTTAAAACAAGTATACCGAAAGCTTAACATTTCAAGCAGAGCTGAGGCCGCCCTCGCCGCCAAACGGCTCAATCTTATTTAGTAGTTACCCCAGTATCCAGTGTCAAAACTGTGCAATCTCACAACAAAGCTAATAGCTGTTTCAAGTTATGGTTGTATTCATAGCCGCTTTTAAGGTGCAGCTTTTTAGCAGCACTATCACCTGGAAATCCATCAATGTAGGCCTGAGCAATTTCTTTCATCACCGAGATATCATCATCCGCAGCCTCATCCATAGGAACATCTTCTTTGGTGAACATCTGGAAACGTAGGTATTTGCTGCCCTTGTTCCCGCTTGAACCAAGCACACGTTTTGCGAGACTGTGAACATGGCGGCTGGCGCCACCCATAAAGATACCAATCAAGGGTAAAGCCCATTCCATTGCCCCAAGTTCTTTACCCTTTTTAGCACTGATGCCTTGGGCAATTTCTTCGCTAGTGCCCAGCGACACGAGCAAAATATCTTCACTGTCATCCCAGCCTAGCGAGAATGCTTCTGACAAGGCAATCATGCTCGGGTTGTTGGCAAACACACCGCCATCAATCATGGCATGAGGCTTTTCATGATTTCTGTAGCTGAGAGAGTGAGAGGGGAAAAATGTTGGTGCGGACGAAGAGGCTTTAACAACTTCCCATAGGTTCAATTTTTTATCCGCCGAATCGTCACAATTGTGTGACTTAAACACAATTGGCTCGTGCAAGGTTGCATCAAACGACTGAATTAGCAGTGGTGTTTTAATTAGCGCGCTGCCAAGCTTTATTTCGCCATGGCCATTGGAAAACTCTGCCTTAAGCTCTTTTGCTAAGCCTTTATCAGAGTGTTTGGGATGGCTTACACCCTGACTAAAGGTCCTCAGCACTCTGTTTCCCCAAAGCTTCAAGTTTGGTTGAAATATTTCTTTGCCTTTTTTCTCATACAAATCGACTATGGTATTTAAAGACCGACCAGTACAAATAGCTGCAGCTAGTATGCTACCGGTTGATGTGCCTGCCACTAGATCGAAGTGATCCTTTATTATGTTGGTTTTGTTAAGGTCAGCATCGTTAGCGCCCGGTAATTGGCGTTCAATGTCTCTTAAGACTATCGCGGTCATTAATCCCTTAATACCACCTCCGTCCAGTGCTAGGATTTTTTTCATTTTTATCTCCTAAAATTAAGTGTTAGTTTCTCGAAGCTAATTCGACAAGTCAGCCAACACTCGCTGGCTAACAATCAACAATCGAAACTGGCACCTCTAATACATTGATAGCCAGCCCACCGCGAGCGGTTTCTTTGTACTTATCTTGCATGTCTCGACCTGTATCACGCATGGTTTTTATGACTTGATCGAGAGAGACAAAGTGGGTTCCGTCGCCTCTTAGCGCCATTCGCGCCGCACTGATTGCCTTGATTGCTGCCATGGCATTGCGTTCAATGCATGGTACCTGTACCAATCCTCCAATAGGGTCACAGGTAAGACCAAGGTTATGCTCCATGGCAATTTCTGCTGCATTCTCCACCTGCTTTGGTGAACCCCCGAGCACTTCTGTGAGAGCACCTGCTGCCATTGAGCAAGCAGATCCCACCTCACCTTGGCAGCCGACTTCAGCCCCGCTGATGGAGGCATTGAGTTTATATAGAATACCGATTGCACCTGCGGTCAACAAAAACCTCCTGGCATCTGTTGGTTTAGCACCGCTGCAAAACTCAAGATAATAACGCAGCACCGCAGGGATAATTCCGGCGGCGCCGTTGGTAGGCGCGGTAACTATTCTGCCTCCCATGGCGTTTTCTTCATTTACCGCCAGAGCAAACACCGTAACCCAATCCAGCACGTTAAGGGGGTCGCTTGATGAGGAGCCAATCTGACTAGAAAGTTTTCGATGCAGCTGAGCTGCGCGGCGTTTGACTTTCAATCCACCCGGCATAACACCTTCTGATTGACAGCCATTATCGATACTGGTTTTCATGACATCATAAATTGCGTCAAGCTTGCTATAAACCTCATCTTTAGTTGCCCAGGTTTTCTCGTTCTCAAGCATTACCGCACTGAAAGATAGACCCGTTTCCTCACAAATGGCCAATAGCTCTGCGGCGCTGGAAAAGGGATAGCGAACCGTGTCCGAATTTTCCACCAAAATGTCCTCGCCAGAGGCAGATTCGTTAATGACAAAACCGCCTCCAACAGAAAAATAGGTACTGGAAAGCAGCGGGTTTCCCTCTTTATCAGACGCTGTAAATCGCATTCCATTTGGATGAAATGGCAACGATTCTTGCCGATGCATGACTAAGTCGTCACGAAAGTTGAACGCTATTTTTTTTCGCTTAAGCAAATGCAGCACGCTGTTTTCTCGAGCGAAAGCAATGCGCTCTGGAATGGAGTCAACATCGACTTGTGCTGGAGTCTCACCTTCAAGCCCCATTAGAATTGCCTTAGGAGAACCGTGACCAGCACCAGTGGCGGCAAGTGAGCCATAAAGCTCTACTGACAGATGCTCACAACGATCTAATTTGCCTGCGCTGTCTAAGCTGTTGGCAAACATCAGCGCTGCATGCATGGGCCCTACAGTATGGGATGAAGATGGACCAATACCAATTTTGAATAAGTCGAAAACGCTGAGCGCCATTATAGTCTCCGAGACCATTACGATACGTAGCTTAGACTAAAGCAAACTGAAAAAGTTTGAAAACAGTTACTTTCTGAATCTTAACGAGACAAACCGATAAAATGTAGGCAAAAAAAAGCGGCGACCGTATTGGGTCGCCGCTTTTTAGCTGCGCTGGGCTCTAAGGGTATAGGATTAGATGGAAGTCAAATTCCCAGCCCCATAGATACTCAGCCTAGCGAAGATCAAAACGGTCTAGATTCATCACCTTAGTCCACGCAGCAGCGAAGTCAGTCACAAACTTCTCTTCAGCATCAGCAAAGGCATATACCTCTGCTACAGCCCGAAGTTCTGAATTTGAACCAAAGATCAAATCCACAGGAGTTGCCGTCCACTTTAACTCACCGCTGTTGCGATCTCGGCTTTCATAAATCCCCTCTGTGCTGGACTTACTCCACTCCACCGACATATCAAGAAGATTTACAAAGAAATCGTTTGTCAGAGCGCCGGGCCGATCTGTAAAGACGCCGTGTTCAGCACCGGCTGTGTTTGCATCAAGGGCGCGCATTCCACCAACCAACACGGTCATTTCAGGCACTGTCAGGGTTAGCATACTGGCCTTGTCGACTAACATCTCAGCAGGTGAACGACGGTCACTGCCGCTAAAGTAATTGCGGAATCCGTCTGCTTTTGGCTCAAGCACAGCGAACGAATTGACATCAGTCTGGGCTTGAGTGGCATCGGTTCTGCCCGGTGTAAAAGGTACTTCTACCTCATAACCCGCATCTCTCGCAGCCTGTTCAATTGCTGCTGAACCAGCCAGCACGATAAGATCGGCCATTGATATCTTTCTACCACGGCTTCCTGTGCCATTGAAATCAGCCTGGATACCCTCTAACACCTCTAGAACTTTTGCAAGTTCGGCGGGGTTATTGGCCTGCCAATCTTTTTGTGGAGCTAAGCGAATGCGCGCACCGTTAGCACCACCGCGGAAGTCAGTCGCTCGAAATGTTGAAGCTGACGCCCATGCAGTTCGCACGAGCTCGGCCGTAGTTAGACCAGACTCAAGCACAGTAGACTTTAAACGATTAATATCCCGCCCGTTAACCAAATCAAAATCGACTGCAGGCACTGGGTCTTGCCAAACTAACTGATCCTCAGGAACCATTGAACCTAAGTAACGAGTGCTCGGCCCCATATCGCGATGGGTTAACTTGAACCAAGCCCGTGCGAAGGCCACTTCAAACTCTTCTGGGTTTTCTAACCAGCGAGTTGTAATAGCGCGGTACGCTGGATCTACTTTCAAGGCAAGATCAGTCGTGAACATTATCGGCGCATGACGCTTGGATGGATCATGAGCGTCTGGTACCAAGTTCGCCGCAGCACCTCCTGCGGGTATCCACTGAATCGCGCCAGCAGGGCTACGAGTTTGCTCCCACTCATAGGCGTACAAGTTCTCTAGATAGTTATTTGTCCACTGAGCCGGGCTCACTGTCCAGGCGCCTTCCAGGCCGCTGGTAATGGTGTCCGCACCTTTACCTGTCCCATAGCTGTTTTTCCAACCTAGGCCTTGCTGTTCTATGCTAGCCCCTTCAGGCTCAGCACCCACATTGCCAGTTGGTGCCGCAGCGCCGTGGGCCTTACCGAATGTATGGCCACCCGCAATCAGCGCAACGGTTTCTTCGTCGTTCATCGCCATGCGGCCAAAAGTTTCACGAATATCATTTGCTGCCAGTTGTGGGTCGGGGTTGCCGTTAGGGCCTTCTGGATTCACATAAATCAGCCCCATCTGAACAGCGCCGAGGGGTTGCTCTAGTTCTCTGTCCCCGCTGTAACGTTGATCTGCTAGCCACTCCCCTTCAGGGCCCCAGTAAATTTCCTCTGGCTCCCAAGCGTCATCGCGGCCGCCGGCAAAACCTGCGGTTTTAAAGCCCATGGACTCCATTGCCACAGTCCCGGCCAAGACCATCAAGTCGCCCCAAGAAATGCTGTTGCCGTACTTTTGTTTGATGGGCCACAGTAATCGCTGAGCTTTATCAAGGTTAGTGTTGTCTGGCCAACTATTTAATGGCGCAAAGCGCTGCATACCACCATAAGCACCGCCACGGCCGTCGCTGACGCGGTAGGTCCCCGCGCTATGCCAGGCCATACGAATAAAAAACGGACCGTAGTGACCATAATCAGCAGGCCACCAGTCTTGGGAGGTAGTCATCACCTCAACTAGATCTGCAGAAAGAGCGTCTAGATCAAGCTGGGAAAATGCTTCCGCGTAGTTGAAGTCCTCACCTAGTGGATTGGACTCCGACGAGTTTTTACGAAGAGGCTCGAGGTTTAGTCGATTAGGCCACCAGTAATCATTGGATGCGACGCCTTCTTGAGCGCTCGCCAAATTCATCGAAGCAAGCGGAGAAAATCCGATCGCCGCAATAGTTAGTAAGGAAAGTGTTTTTCTAAGCATACTAATGCTCCTTGAGTAAATTTCTGCGCAGTGTTACGCAATGGTCGAACCTGTGGATTGACTGCTTTCCAGCCGATCTACAAATCAATTCGCTAGCGGCAGCTTCGCTTTTGCATCAAACCCAGCGCCCCTAACAATTCAACGTATTCGAAAGACCGATCTCCGGCCCGCAACCAGTTCGATTTGCAAATCAAACTCAGGCTCCATTAGCCGGTCTAGGTTGATACAGTAGGCGCGGGCTAGCAATTCGTCCAATGAGTAATTTCGATTGCTGTAATCGTAAAAATCGAATGGGGGTTAGAATAGCCCTAAATAACTGCCTAGCGGCCCGCTGTAGCAACGCTGCTAATTGCAGTCACTATCCGAGCTAGTGAGGTGGGAGAAGGTTTTCCAACCAACTAGCAAAACACTAGTCGGTCGGAACCTGCAACTTTACAAGTCTTTCTGCGGGCATAGCAAAAATTTACTACCAGTCGCTTTGGCGTTATATCGCTTTACAACATCGGCTTGAAGAGCCTCTGATAGGGATATTTCGTCGGTATAATGACTCGCAAACGTGGTGGTTAACTCATTGGCAACGCGGGTTCGCAGCCGTGTGGCAACCTCGTTACCGACCTTGGCCAGAAAGTTGGGCAATAGCCATCCCCCTACTCCCCAAGCCATACCATAGCCACGATTGAGCACGGTTGGAGACACATCTAGACCTCCGTACAAATAAACTTGTTTGTGTTTCACCGAGCCGTAGATGCTGTATCCCCCCGGGGTGCGAGCTGCAGCCGCTTCCATGGCGGTAAGAATAGTTGAAGCGAGTGTCCCGCCGCCTGTGGCATCGAAGCCCAGAGTCGCCCCAGTGGCATGAATTGCATCCGTCAGCTCCTCTAGAAAATTATCGGAACTGCTGTTTACAATGTATTTAGCGCCCATCTTGCGAAGTAGCTCTGCCTGTTCTTCTTTACGCACGATGTTAACTAGCTCTACGCCGTCATCTTTGCAAATTCGATTCAGCATCTGACCAAGGTTAGACGCTGCGGCAGTGTGAACAAGCGCAGTGTGTCCTTCCAGATTCATGGTTTCTATCATGCATAGGGCTGTTAATGGATTTACAAAGCACGACGCCCCTTCCTTGGCTGTATTACCGGGCAACAAAGGCAAACATGCTGCCGCCTCGACACAGCGGTATTGGCCATACATCCCACCGCCCATCACTGCAACAACTTTGCCGACTAAGCTTTGCGCGAAATCGCTATCACCCGCTGCAACCACGGTGCCCGCCCCTTCATTACCAACAGGTAAAGACTGGCCTATACGCGCTTTCATAACTCGCATGCCCTGCTGGGATACTGGAGCGGTTAGCACTGTGTCTGCGCCGGAACCTGACGTGCTGGCATTAGCCATATCAGACCAGCCAAACATGACACCGTGATCTGAAGGGTTAATTGGAGTTGCTTCAATTTGCACAATAACTTGACTAGAAGACGGGGTCGGCATGGATTGCTTTTTAAGCTCCATGCGCAGCTGGCCTTCGTTAGTTACAGTGGAAAACATTTGGAGATAAGTTGAGGGTAAGGACATTAGCGCTCTCTTCGAATAATGAATGACAAAGTCGAAAAACAGATTAAACCGTTAGTGCGCTATGTTACGACAAATAGTCGGCTATGTGTGGCTTAATGTCCTAAGCCAAATCGAATTCTCCCGTCCGTACCGTTGTCGAATCTTGTTTCGTCTTGCTACCTATAGGCATCCGCTCACTCATGTAACCAGCGCAGGGCTTCGGCACTACTTGAAAAATGTTTTACTTCGCCAGAGCTAAACCATGCAGCCACTTTAGTTGCAAAGTGTTGCCAAGTGGATTCGCTATAAAGAGCGACCTTGTTAAACTTTCCCCCATGACTCAGCCCGAACCGGAAATCATCCCACACGACTCTTAATTCCCAGCCATCCAACTCAGACCCATCTACGAAAACATTCACTAGAGGGTCCTCTAAACCAGCTAGAGCCGAATCCACAAAAGGTCTGATCTTTTCATAGTCCGCATGGGTTAGTTTGCCGATGGGCTTTACACTTAGAAACACCTTGCTGCCTACTCGCTCGAAACCTAGCATCAAACCATGTCGTTTTATTTTCACAGCTTTCTCCTTGTCTATTCGAACCAAAAATCAGATAGCTAGTCTTTACTGCTTGCTTTGATAAACACCAAAGTGAACATAAGGTGCACTGGCCGCTTGGCCTCTACTTACATTGGCTGGAACTTCATGACGCACGGGAGGCAAGCTTTTGAGATAAGCAGCTATGGCGAATGCATCTTCTTCGGTGATCCCGGCAAAGGCCGGCCATGGCATTACTGGCAGGCTTCGAGAACTGTGATTTGTCGTGCCTACTCGGATCATTTGTACCAAACGGTTAACGGTCCAAGACCCTAGGCCAGTTTCCATATCAGGTGTTAAATTCGGCGGGTAGACAATGCCTGGGCGGCTATCTACAAAAGGACTAGTATAGGCTATACCCACACTAGAGCCCGCCAAATGCCGCTCTGGGTTTACATTGCCGACTAAGGCGCCATCGGTATGACAACTTCCACACCCCAGTAACCCCACCATATACCGGCCTCGCATTAATTGCTCCTCGGAATAGTTCGGAGTGGGCAAGGGCTCTGGCATCGCAAAAATGGTAGTTGGATCTAACTGATCAAAATCATCAAGGGGATTGTAGCCACTGTCTAGCTGTGTGGAACATGCGCACAGTAGTGCGACTAAGCTAAAGCTGGATTGTTTCAATAGTGTGAGCTTCATATTATGCCTCGAATTGATCTACACAGAAGGATCAGCTTACAAAAAATAGTTTATGGGGCCTTCGCTGTTTTTGTTCACTATTTAGTTGATATCAATCCCTAGTAGTAATTTCCAACTACATTTCGTTGTAAGCAATGTTAGCCGGATACGAAATTAATAAATCTCGAAACGTTTCCAAGAAGGCTCCTCTAGCTCTGCCTTCATGCATGTACTCCCCCGGGCTGACGGTATGAATACGGCTTATTTTGCCGCCCCAAACGGCTTTGTTGGTGGCGGTCTCTCGCATGGTGATATCGATCACAGCGATATAGCGTAACTCTTCAGTGATAGATTCGGACCGAAAGAAAGGATCGATGTTCTCTTGTTCCGCATTAAGGTTCACATGCTCATAAGTCAGCGTCACGATGAGGTCATTTATCTGATCGTTTCGCTCCATTCCAAGCTCACCAAAAGCAGCTTCAAATTCACTGATTACATAGCTCTGTAAGAATATCGGCATGTCCGCTGTTCGAATGCCATAGTCTTCATAGGAAGCATAGTCACCGGGACAGCAAAGCGTAAGGCTATTGCCAATTTGCAAGCCATACTGCGCACAGCTTGACAATGTGCACAGAACTACAATGCTCAATACTATTGACTTAATCCTTCTCATACTAATTCTCCAGTGAATTAAAATTCATAATAAATCCTTACCCTAATGGTAATCCGCTTATGGAGATGAACAATGATTTAGATCAGCAAAATCGCTAGCACGCTATTGGCATAGATCAATAAGCGGCTGTTTTATGCCCAAATTGGGCAGGATGGTGTTGTGCAGTGTCTTGCAGCTTACAAATAAGGAGAGAATAGCCACGCAATCGCGTTTCGCAGCGCTTGCCATCTGGGTATCCCATCTAGCTCTTGGACCGTCAACTTATCAGAAAGTGCTTGCTGCTTAGTAAAATAGTCAGCCATCTTTTCGCAAAACTCAGCATTAAAAATTTCAACCGCTAATTCATAGTTCAGCCTTAAACTACGAGGGTCTAAGTTCGCAGAGCCTATTAGCGTGTATTGATTATCTATTAGTAGTGCTTTGGTATGCACGAAGGGAGGTTGCTGCATATAGACCACTAAACCTCGAGCAAGAATACTGTGCAAGCTGTGGCACATGGCCCATCGCACAAGAAAGTTATTAGTTTTTTGAGGAAGGAAGATTCGCACATCAACCCCTCGAAGCCTAGCAGCAATCAGAGCGCCTAATAGATCAAGGTCCGGTAGAAAATAAGGCGTCATGATCCAAAGTCGTTGTTGAGCTGTTGACACAACTCCTACCAATAACTCGTTGAGCTTGTCTCGGTACTCATTCGGCCCATCTAAGATCAGTCTTGCCCATGTTTCAGACGCAACGTCGGTTTTATTACTTGGCTTGAATGCGGTTCTTCTGGTAATCCCAGAGCAATGGTTCCAGTCTTTTAAAAAGGCCCTCTCTAAGTCATCGACGATTTTTCCCTGTAATCGAAAATGAAGGTCTTTAGTTTGCGTAAGCAACGACTCACTACCCAGCACGTGCTTGGCGGAAATGTTTTGCCCGCCGGTATAGGCCACCGTGCCATCGATTACCATGATCTTGCGGTGATTGCGGGTATTAATATTCAACGACGGCGGAAACAGGGTAATGGGGTTAAAGTACTTGACGTTGATAGCAGATGCCTTCAGCACCTTAGTTACCCGAGGTGGATATGCTAGGGCTCCCAATCCATCGATAATAATTCTAACTTCGACGCCGCGCTGTTGTGCTCGAACTAAAGCCCCAACTAATTCCTTACCAATTTGATCGTTCTGAAAAATGTAAGTTGAGCAATACACTCTATCAGTCGCCGCATCAATGTCATGTACCATGGATGGGTAGAGCGCATCTCCATTTTCTAAAATTTCTGGTAACAAACTGGAACGCAAACCAAGGCCGCTAACATTCTCTCCAACAAATGATATGGGGCGGAAATTGCGGTCGGGAGGGTCGTTCACTAATTCAGTCGAGGCTTCGTCGGCTTCTGGCAAATAGGTTCTCAGCGCTTTATTGACCACGCGATTAATGCCAAATACAACATAAGTTAAGGCACCGATTGCTGGCAAAGTTAAGCAAATAACCACCCATGCTAACGCGGAAACAGAATCGCGCTTGTTCATTAGCGCGTGTAACGCCGCGGCAATCCCGATGGCGGCAAGAATGATACTTGTGATGAGGGTTATCATTGCCTAAAAACCTTTAGCTGTCTCGCGTTAAGACTTTAGCGTCAAGTCTGCCACTAATGCACAATGGTCTGATATATCCCGCCAAGATCGCTGAGACATCAATTCGACGCCCTTAATTTCGAATCCACGTGCGTAAATTCGATCCATCGGCAGCAACGGAAACATGGCTGGAAACGTCTTAGCAGCACCTCCATTAATCCTCTGATGAACTTCGACCAGACCCAGTTTTTCCTCAAATGGCTCATGAACTCTCTGACGCCAATCATTAAAGTCCCCCGCCACTATCAAAGGCGCCATTGTCGGGACGTTTTGTTCAATATACTCAATTAACATGGCGGTTTGCTTCTCTCTCTCCCGCTCGAAAAGCCCAAGATGTACACAAATCAAATGGACTCCATCAACTAACTGCCCGTGTAATAAGCCACGCTGAGAATATGCGTGTGTGGATATATTCCGATGCACCAATTTTTCAAAAGGATGCTCACTTAAAATTGCATTACCATGGTGCCCATGTTGATGAATCGCGTTTTTCCCGTAGGCATGGTGCTGCCAAACCGAGTCCGCCAAAAACTCATACTGATTTAACTCAGGCCAATTGGCGATAGACTTTTGATGCAGTAAATTTTCGCCGATGACTTCTTGCAAAAAAACAATCCCGCTGCCTGATTGCCGCAAACATTCCCGAATCCTTTCCAATGTGAATTTCCAGTTAGTCATGGAAAATCCTTTGTGGATGTTCAACGTTAAGACACGAAACTGCGTCACTCTTTTCCCTCTAATAATTCAGACAACACTAGCCACTCTTAAAGTTGAGCTAACAAGTGCCTAGCTTCAAAAACCTTTAGAATTTGCTTTAGCATGTAATTCTACTACCAGCGCTTCTTTTCAATTGGGCTAAGTCAGGCTTTCTTTGCTGGCGGGATTGAATAAGTACCGACAGCATGGGCCACAGGCTCCGCAAGTCCTTCGGAATAAATTGATACTTCGCCAATCGCTAACACCTTGCCTAGTTTAAGCAACTTGCATTCACCTAACAAATCCTTCCCGGCTTCGGGTTTGCGAAGAAAATTTATGTTCAAGCTAGTAGTCACCGCTAGAGCAATTAGTCCAATCTCTTTTAACACCGCGATGTATATAGCACAGTCAGCGAGAGACATCATGGTAGGGCCTGAGATAGTACCCCCAGGCCGAAGATCTGCATTACTCACTCGGTAACGCACTGTGATTGATTCGTCAGCGAAAGCTTCAAGGGAAAATTTCGCCTGGGGAAATTCGGAGATGAGAAACTGGTTCATCTCCTCCATACTAATAAGTGACATCGATTACTCCGGCTTAAGGGTATTCCTCGCCTAACTATCTTGGCCGAAGCTCGAGGGAATTACAATCGATGGCTTTTTAATGCAAACTAAGTGGCAGCAGTAAGCTTTTAGGAAAGGCTGATTGCAATCTAGCTTCGGTTCACCATCGTACACTAGAAAAACTACTGGTCATTGGATTCTAAAATTGATGCGCAGCACATCGACAGTTATTCTCAGCATTTTGTTCATGTTCGGTCTCACCGGCCATTCCAGTGGCCAACAGCCTTTTAGTGAGTCTTTTGCTGCCGCGGAAATGCGGCGCGCCTTACTTGATCCAGATACTAAAGTTTCAATTCGGGTAGTCGCAAGTCAGCAAGCAGTGTTTGATGCCTTACTTAAGCAGGTAGACCAATATTCAGAGGATGCAGTAGCAGTCACCTTCGATCACTCAGGTAGTAACACCACCAATAATATTGGGGTTGGGTCTATACGCATTACCGAGATGAAGAACGGTAACTTGTTATACCAACGAATCATTCACTTTGACGAGCCTAATTCGTTTGCCTACTACACCGACATGACACTTTCCACTGTTGGTGTTCCACTAAATTACACGGTAGGCCACTATAGCGTAAGCCGAAATAACGAGAACTCTGTTGATGCCACAGTATCAGTAGCCTATGAACCTTCATCACGGCTGACTGGGTTCGCCATTAGACGATTGTTTAACAGAGCCGTGCGGCAGGACTTTGCCAAAGCAGAAGCATATTTAAACGGCGGGAATGTTTCTCAATAATTGATCCTGTGCAACTGCATTACTGTGCTCGACGAAACCTTTCAATACGCGCTTGAGTTGCTGGATGGGTTGAAAAGTATTCTGAAAATGCTGCGTCGCTGCTGTCTGCTGGTGGATTGGATTCTCCGTCAACATCCCCCGCATAGCTCGTCATCTTCTCCATAATGTCCGCAAAGTTGCCTGTATCGATACCACGGGCCAGCATTTGATCTAGAGCATAACCATCTGCCTCCCACTCAAACTCGCGGGAATATTGTGACTGAATGAGAAACGCTGGCAAGAGAATCAGTAGCGTTGTGGCTAGACTGTTCACATCACCTGTGAGCACAACAAGTGCCGCTGACACTCCTGCTTGTCGGACCGCCGCTTGCATAGAATGGCGAAAGTGGACATGGCCTATTTCATGCAGCATGATGCTTATTAACATGTCGTCATTGTCAGCAAGCTGAATTAGCTGATCAGTAAAAACGATTTGCCCATCCGGCAAGGCAAACGCATTTGCACCTAGAGATTCGCTGGACCGGAACTGTAAGACAAAATCTCGATCTAATCCTTGCACCAAATCTTCAAAGTCGGACCTGAGAGACTGTTGCCGACTTGAACTTAGCTGGCTTGGCTCGAAGACAATTTCGTCCAATCGTTCAAGCAGCTCGCCGCCCAATCTGTCGTCAAAGGCAACGGGCAAAGCATCGGTTATGGTGCCACTAGCAGCGGGTATGCCAACCGTAAAAAAACCATAGAGCCCAATGATCAAAACCACAATCGATAACACGATTATGCGGCCATTGCTTTCAAGCCGATATGCCAAATTTTTATGTCGTCCAAAATAATTCTGTTCGAGCAGATCGATACTGGTGTTGTCGTTAGATTCTATAATTAAGCCATCGGCTGAGCGCAAGTAGCGGGCGCCATTACCAATGCGAGAGCTGAGGGTCAGATCAAGGATAGGAATCGGTTCAAATGCTTGGTTCGATGAATGAAGCACACCATGCTCATCCACGACAATCTCCGATTCGATGGCCGCAGTATCTTTACCGGAGTAAACCCTCGCCTTAAAACGAATCATGACTTATAGACCAATATCCAGATCGAAGATGTCAGAGAAGGCATCGGCCTTAGCATCAATGTCACTTTTCTTAGCAGCTTGAATAAAGCTTAAGTCATCAGCGATAAGCCACATGCACTGCGCCCGATAATGGGTAACCCGAACTTTTGCCCAAGGAATCGCTAATCCAAGCGAGAATAGGATCGCCAGCGTGTTTGTGAGATACAACCAAACCATTTTCCGATAAACCAAATTTGACTCAAAAGCGGCAGCGCCAACTTTGATCGAGCTGTAGAGAGTGTTGGTAAGCCTAGTTTGTACATAGGCATAAGCTAGCAGATAAGGTACAAGAATGACCGGATAAAGAGCCAGAAACAGCAGTGCGGTCGATGAATCATCAAAATCAGCAAATGCGACAAAAAACCCAACGATGGCAGCCACCAGAACAAGACCGACGAGCACTGAGAATCCACTCTTTAAGTAGATGCCGTAAAATGTTTTTGTGTTTAATTCTATACTGAAGGTTGATTGGCCAATGCTTACTCTGCTGCCAACGAAATCATAGTATTTGCGCTGCCATAATGGAAACAACGCCATCAGCAACAGACCCAGAGCCGCGGTTGTCATAAAGTAAATTCCCAATTCGGCAGAGAATTCCGGTTCTTCCTCATCTAGCAAAAGGTCTTCTGCTCCTAAACCTAGTAGCAGTGGAATTAGCGCGGAGATGAGTAGATAAAAGAAAATGGGAGAAAATAGTTTATACGCTCCCCAGAAGTCTCGTCTAAATGAAAAATTGACGCCGCGCCACGAGGAATAGCGCATCTTAAATGCCATACTAAAAATGTAAATCGCTGGTACGAGGATAAAAAACCCGGCCAGAGCGACATTTGCAAGGGAAGGAAAAAATCGAATAACAAGTTGATAAAGAATCAGGAAGAGAACCGCAATAGCCCGTCCTTTAAGTATTTGAATTGGGTCCGCTGTGTAGTCAAAAGCAGACCCGGCGACTAATGTATTGCCATAAAAATAACGATTGGTCCTCACTTTGGCCCATGCGGAGTAAACCCCGAGGGTGATTATGGTGAGCAAAAGATTAACTATCCAGATGCCGAAATACTCGCGGCCCGTGCCAGTAAATTCGAATTGATAACGAGTTGCAGTAGTCTCTGTTGTTTCCATTAGGTACTCACTTTGCTCACTGATCGCCAACTTTGAAGCTATCACACACTTCCCTAGGAATCACCAATTAGGTGGGATAATTAGCCCGTCTGCAGCCGCTTCGTTGACTATACTTAAAGTCTAATGCCTATAAATCCAAGCAGTCAGCGGAGTTAACGAGTCAATCCATGGATAGCAGTCTGTTAAGCACAGCTTTTTACGATTCTATGTTTAAAGACAGTTGCCGTCAGCTTAGTCCGTTAGAGACAGAAGTCATTAACCGGGTGAAAGCTACAATTACTAAACAAGACGCCCTCAGTTGCAAACTACAACCTCTGCCAGCACTGCAAATCGAGCTCATTAGCCTTTTGAAAAACCCGCAAGTTCAGTATGGACAAGTCGCTAATTTGATAAGCAAAGACCCAGCGCTGGCTTTAAAGGTATTAAAAATAGTCAACAGTGCCAAAAACACGTCGGGCATTCCCATCAAAGACCTTGGCACAGCTGTCGCCAGACTGGGCATGAATGGCATTGCCAGTATCGCTAGCGCCGTTATGATGCAGTCTATCAACCCACCAAAGCCTATTTATTACAAACTCTATGGCAGACAGATATGGAGCCATTCACTCCAATGCGCACATCTTTGCAAAGAGTTTAGTAGGCTTTTAGATGAAGATGAATTTTTTGGTCATTTTTTAGGCCTCATTCACGATGTGGGCAAAATTTTGGTATTTGAGTGTTTAGTCGACACCATGACTAACACCACCCTCGACCACGAACTGGGAAGCCTGGAGTTTCGAGAAGAAATAACCGCAACTTCATTAGACGTATCCTATTTCGTTTCCCGTGAATGGGACCTGCCCGAGCCACTTTGTGATGCACTTCAGCAACAGCGCACCGCACTGAAGTCTCCGCTAGCGATTGCCCTGCACACTGCCAACCAATGTGCTGAATATTACTTACTGCGGGGAAAGAATGAGTTTGATGAAAACGACTTACCCCTACTGGTCAGAAGTGATGACAACTTTATGCAGTGTTGGCAGAGTTTTGTAGAACAAGGTGATAGCATCGGCGCGTCGCTCTAGCGGCATTGACCCTAGTCTTCTGGGCTAGCGCTGTATCATGTCAATGACGCGTCTGCCAGATCAAACCGGCTGAATATCTTGTCAGCCAGAGACTCGTCGACACCGGCCTGTTCCAGTATTGCAAAGGCAACATCACGATCAATACGATTATCCGACCACAACAGGTGAACCATGGAACATAAAGTACCTAGCTCGAGTGTTTTAAGCTCTGTTGATCTGTAGTGATAGGCTTCGTCTGCCATTTCACCTGTGCACAGTTTTTCAAAATCACCGATGGTTAAAAGATAGAGCTCCGACAAACCCCACTCTGCTGCGATTAAGGTAGAAAGCCAATAAGAATTCTCGCCCATTAGCCTAGCAATAACTGCAAGGCTCACCGCAGTAGGTATCTTCTTGTCCTTTGTTTCTTGGATAAAGCAGGAAAATATTGCCACTTTGCCCACGTCGTGAATAAGACCAAATAAGTAATTTTGAAATTCGCTACGAGCGCCTCCCAATAGCTTGCAGGCCTCTGCACTTTTCAAGCAATGAGCCCAGACTTTTCCAACGGGCTCTTTAAAAAGCATGGAACGGATATCGATAATGTTCCGCATCATTACGACGCTGGCTATCTGCATAATGCCATTCAGACCAATCATGGCAATGGCTTTTTCCACCGAACCAATTTCGCCTGTTTTCGGTCGATACAGCGGGCTGTTAGACACTTTGATAATTTCCCCAACCAGACTCGGGTCATCTTTGATGATTCGTTCGATCCTATCGAAACTGGTATGCTCCTGTTCAAGTTCAGCCATCAATTGCATCAATTGAGTGGGTGCCGAAGGGATATATTTTGAAAGGCTTGACTGCTCTGCAATTAAAGCTGACACTTGATGATAAACCGCATTCTCCTGCTCGCCCCACTCGCCAAATTCCAACCCCTCTCCAGAGAACAGAAACTCATTGAAAACCTGCGCCAAAGCCTCACGCTCGGCGGCAACAGTTTTCGCTTGGCTAACAGTTGGAGCATTCATAAACAACTACCGGGCATTGAAGGTTAAGCCTATTTCTCACCCTTAAATATAGTCGCTCGTTGAGCTACTTGCGTTGTTTTCGGCTAAATCTCGTCAAAACTACCCTAGCATTGAGCAATCCTTTACCATGCTAAGAATCCGATACCATTCCTAGACCGCTTGATGATTATCTAAGGGTTGGTTATAGCTATTTATAAGGCGCTTGAGCGCCACTCAAACGAGCACACCATGGCCATTGCATTAACTGATATTCAGGCAGCCGCTGAACGCTTAGGCTCGGCAATAATCAATACGCCTTTTGATAAATCCATTACGCTTTCAACAATCACCGGGGCCGAGTTATTTCTGAAATTTGAGAATTTGCAGTTCACCGCTTCTTTTAAAGAACGGGGTGCCTTGAATAAATTGCTGTCATTGTCTGAAGAAGATAAACAAGCAGGGGTCATTGCGATGTCGGCAGGGAACCATGCCAAAGCCCTCGCTTACCACGCTCAGCGACTGGGCATACCTGCCACCATTGTCATGCCTACCAATACTCCGAATGTGAAAGTTGAAGACACCAAAAATTTTGGTGCGAGGGTATTACTTGAGGGTCGCAATCTCGATGAAGCAGCCAAATTCGCCCATAATTTAGCCTATGAGGATGGTCTCGTATTTGTTCATCCTTACAATGATGAGGCAATCATGAGCGGCCAAGGCACTTTGGCGCTAGAAATGCTAGCGTCACAGCCTGATCTCGACGCAATAGTTGTGCCCATCGGCGGTGGCGGACTCATCTCTGGCATAGCCACTGCGGCGAAAGCCATAAACCCCAACATAAAAATTACCGGTGTAGAAGTGGCTGGATATCCAAGCGTTTACAATGCCATCCACAACTTACCCGAGGTACAAGGTGGCTCCACGATTGCTGAGGGTATCGCCGTCAAAAAACCAGGTCATCTAAACCTAGAAGTAATTGCACGCTTAGTTGACGATGTTGTAATCGTCAGTGAAGAAGACATCGAAGAAGCGATTAATGCACTAATTACTATCGAGAAAACTGTCACCGAAGGGGCAGGCGCTGCATCCCTTGCGGCAGTCATGGCAAATCCGGAAAAATTCGCCAATCAAAAAGTTGGCGTTCTACTGTGTGGCGCCAATATCGACTCGCGGATTCTAGCGTCAGTGCTCATGCGCAGATTAGTGCGCAAAGGAAAGATTGTTCGCTATTTAATTAAGTTGAATGATTTACCTGGCACATTAGCAGATGTCGCGGCAACTATTGGCAAATGGGGTGGTAACATTTTGGAAGTTTCTCATCAGCGTATGTTTGGCGCTGTTCCTGTAAAAGATGCCGACTTGTATGTCACTGTCGAGACCAAAGGCTTCGAACAAAGCCAGGAAATCCTCCAGCAGCTATGCAGTGCCGGCTACAGAGCAGAGCTGCTGAACGATTGATTTATTTAATCAAGCCGCAGCGGCTTTTCTGCAGTTGTAGCCAAGCTCTCAAGCCACAGAATGAAGGGTTGGCGATAGGACATTTCGGTATCGAACCCGACTTTGTCGAATTCAGCGATTGCGCCGTAATTGTCCCCCCCTTGATACATGAAACTGTTGATAAGCACCCGATATAAAATGTCTTGACCCAGTGGCTCGCCTGATCTCAACAGGTACTCGCCTGCGGTTAGCCTTAGCCCTGCAACAATTGGGCGAGTCCCTGTTTCAAGTACCTGCTGCACAACTCGGCCCGGAACGTCCACGGCGATGATGCTGTTGTCAAAAGGCATCATGTTGAACACATCGCCAAAAGTTATGTCACCAGCAGGCAGCCCTTCTCTTAGCCCGCCAGAATTTGTAATGGCGATATCCGCAGTCGGATCCTGAATTAGCCAAGACTCGATAACTGCTTGCCTGAGTGTGTCATCGTTTTGTGCTAGAGCTGTGCCATTGAAACCCAGATTTTGTGAAAGGACCTCCGCAGAAACCTCGCGCCACTTATCTACAATATCGGTTATTTCAACATCATCTTTGGTATCAGTGTTGGTATGTGTCGAAAATGCGACATCTGTCATTTTCCGATTTTTATCGAAAGAAAAATGCGCCCGCGCATAAGTCTTAAATCGACTGCCGCCACCGAGCATGATCGTCTCGCCCACCCGCTCGGCAAACAACTCATTGCAATGCCCTGCCCCAATTAGATCGATCTGTAAATCAACAATGGCACTCGCAAGTTCTGTAAGTTCATCCCTGCAGACATGAGCAATTATGAACAGCAAATCAGGATTGTTCTTATCGAGCGCCGCAGCCGCTTCTCGCACAGCCAGTTCATAGTCAATAAATTGCAATTGAGTTACGTTTGCTGGATTAGTTGTAGTTGGCGTATCGAGGGTGGTCAGGCCAATAATGCCAACCGTAATACCATTAACATGTTTTACTGTGGACGGAAGCACATTGATGGAGGCAAGATCTGCCCCCGAATCCTGCCATTGAATATTTGCTGAAAGATAAGAATAGTTGGCCTGGCTCGCTCTGGCTTGCAAAGCATCTAGGCCAAAATCAAACTCGTGATTTCCCACAGCTGACGCGTCATAGTTCATAGCGCTCATTAGCTCAACCATGCTCTCGCCTTCCACCCAAGTTGATATAGCCGGCCCCGTCCAGTTGTCACCTCCACTCAAAAGGAGAAAGCTCCCGTCTTTGCTGTATCCTTCCCTTTGCTGCCAAAC
>CAYGRT010000036.1:0-29225 GCA_964352355.1 uncultured Pseudohongiella sp.
TGAGCCCGACGAGCTGCCAGACTGCTCCACCCCGCATCAACTCTTCGATAACACCTTGAATTAACTCTTGATTTAAACCGTTCCCAGTTCAAGCCATCACTCATTCAAGGGGCACGCATTATAAGGAGCTGAGAGGCCCTAGGTCAAGAGCTCAAAGAAAATAACAAGTAGGTGTCGGAGTAAATTAACATTTACTCCGACACCGAGGATTGGTGCCGAAGGCCGGACTTGAACCGGCACGAGCGATGCTCACTACCCCCTCAAGATAGCGTGTCTACCAATTCCACCACTTCGGCATAAAACTACGTACTCTTAATTGACTGGGTCAGGAAGGCTGGGCACATCCTGAGAGTCGGTAGCGACAGGCGCTGCATCCAGCTGTGGTACATCAGATGCTGGTGCACTAGGCGCTGTCAGAAGCTCTGGGTTGACAATTGGCGCGGCTCCAGGCGCCGCCAAACCAGCTTGGTCTTTGGCAAAGACAGCCAGTGTTAGACTGGTCACAAAAAACAAGGTTGCGCCTATTGTTGTGGCTCGCACCAAAAAATTTCCGCTGCCTGATGAGCCAAAAACTGTCTGAGATGAGCCTGACCCAAACGAAGCGCCTGCATCTGCGCCTTTACCCTGCTGCAATAACACTAAGCCCACTATGGCAACTGCAACTATTACGTGTACGACTACTACGATCGTTTCCATTACTTATAATCCGCACTTTTGCATATAGCTATGAATTCACTGGCACTGAGAGAAGCGCCGCCTACTAAACCGCCATCAATGTCGGCTTGATCAAACAGCTCCGCAGCATTTGAGCCTTTTACGCTACCTCCATATAAGATGGGAGTAGCCGCTGCTATGTCTTTATCGCTTTCAGCCACATGACCCCTTAGGATCTTATGGACTGCTTGTGCCTGTTCCGGACTCGCTGTCTTACCGGTGCCTATCGCCCAGATTGGCTCGTAAGCTAAAACGGCACCAGCCAAGGCAGATACCCCAACTTGGTCAACAACACGGTCCAGCTGTTTCAGTACTACTTTGTCAGTCGCACCTTTTTCCCGTTCTTCTAAAGACTCGCCGACACAAAGCACCGGTATTAAGCCGGCTGCTTTGATCGCTGCAAACTTCTCAGCGACAACACTATCCGTTTCAGCAAATAGGGTTCGCCTTTCGGAATGCCCGACCAAACAATAATTAACCCCTAATTCAGCTAACATGCTGACAGAGACTTCACCGGTGAATGGGCCTTTCTCAGCAGGGAAAGTATTTTGCGCCCCCACTTTAATCACCGAACCGGCCAACGCCGCCACCGTCATGGGGATATGCACCAATGTTGGAAATACGCCCACATCCACGTTTTTCAAGTCTTGCAACTCGCCGTTTTTTAGTTCGTCCAGCAACGAGGTGATGGATGCTAGCGATCCATGCATCTTCCAATTGCCTAAAACAAGTTTACGACGCATCGCAATTAACCACTCTTTTACTGCTTTGGGTCACGGCCGGCATAAAACGGGCGCCAAGTCTAACCAAGTCTGAATTGGGTTGCAATAAATTGACCAATAGAATCAGGCTGCCACTTCGGCGGCAACCACTGCGGCAAGCTGCTTCGCAAGATCGCTAACGATCTGCTTATCCTCGCCTTCCACCATAACGCGAACCACAGGCTCCGTGCCGGAAGGTCGCAGCAATACCCGACCACTCTTACCTAAAGCGCTCTCCACCTCTTTGACGGCGGAGCAAACTCTCGTATTCGACGATACATCTATGCCGCAGTCGATACGAACATTAACCATAGATTGAGGCATTTTTTGCATCTTACTCTTCAAACTCGTCAAGGTTTGGCCACTGTTGATTATTGCCGCCATAGCCTGCAGAGACGCAATAATGCCATCTCCTGTTGACGTTTGATCCAAACAGATAATATGCCCCGAGGACTCACCCCCTAAATTCCAATCCCGAGAAAGCATCTCTTTCATTACATAGCGATCACCGACGGATGTCCGCACAAACGGTACATCAAGCGCGTCGAGGGCTAATTCAAGCCCTAAATTGCTCATCAAAGTGCCCACCACACCGCCAAAATCTATGTTTTGACGACGACGATCACGGGCGATGATATAGAGGATTTCATCTCCGTCTACCACTTCTCCCAAGTTATCGACCATTACCACTCGGTCACCGTCACCATCAAATGCGATACCTAAGTCGGCCTGCTCTTTAATGACGGTAGCTGAAAGCTCCTGCGGGGAGGTGGACCCGCGCTTGGCATTTATATTAAGCCCATCAGGAGCAACACCAATACTGACTACATTGGCGCCCAGTTCCGTAAAAACACTAGGCGCAATGTGATAGGTAGAACCATGAGCACAGTCTAAAACAATCTTTAAGCCATTTAATTTTAAGCTAGAGCCGATGGTACTTTTACAAAACTCAATATAACGCCCGGCCGCGTCTGTTACACGCCGAGCCTTGCCCAATAGCTGTGGCGCAACTGTAGTCACGTCTTTATCCAGTTCTTCTTCGATTGCATACTCAATTTCATCAGGCAGCTTAGTGCCATCACCTGAAAAAAACTTGATGCCATTGTCCTCAAAGGAGTTGTGGGAAGCGCTAATCACAATGCCCGCTTGGGCTCTAAGAGTCTGGGTCAAGTACGCAATTGCCGGAGTAGGCATGGGCCCTGTAAGTGCGATATCCACCCCGGCAGCGGTCACGCCCGCCTCTAAGGCCGCTTCGAACATGTAACCTGAGATTCGCGTATCTTTGCCAATAATTATGGAGTTACGAGCGCCCCCTTTACGAGCAAATACCCGTCCTGCCGCCCAGCCTAGTTTGAGCATAAAATCTGGGGTAATGGGAAACGTGCCTACCGTGCCTCGAATTCCATCGGTACCGAAATACTTTTTTGCTTTTGTTGTCATATTACGGGGCCTACAAAGGATTTTGATAGGCGCAGTGTACTCTAATTGCATCCATGGTGGCAGCTACATCATGGGCCCGAATAATTTTAGCGCCAGCAGCCATGGCAGGCATAATAGCGGCGATAGAGGCCGCTAAACGTTGATCAACGGCGCGATCCGTGACTGCGCCAAGCATCGATTTACGAGAGACTCCTACCAACAATGGCACACCTAACACTTCTAGTTCGGACAGATTTTTGAGCAGAGTAAAATTATGTTCAACTTTTTTGCCAAAGCCAAAGCCCGGATCTGCCAGCAGCCTTTCCTGATCAATACCTGCATCCATACAGGCTTGTAAACGTAGTGACAAAAAACTTATGACTTCTTCCACTACATTTTCGTAGCTTATGCTTTGTTGCATAGACGCGGGCTTGCCTTGCATATGCATAACGCACACTGCTGCACTGCTAGCCGCAGCCTGTGTGAGTGCTCCAGGGAGCTGCAGGGCTCTCACATCATTTATCATCTCAGCTCCGGCAGCGATGGCTGCGGCCATCACTACGGGATTACTTGTATCCACGGATATACAAACATCGATAGATGCCCTCACAGCCTCAATGACTGGCAGCACCCGATCGATTTCTTCCTCTTCGCTTACAGCTATTGCCCCAGGACGAGTAGATTCGCCACCCACATCTATAATGCGCGCGCCATCGCCTACCATGCGCTCAACGGCTGTCAGAATTTTTGGAACATCAGGTTTAAAGAATTTTGCTGCGGGGTCGGCACAAAACTGCGCGCCGTCAGAAAAAGAGTCGGGGGTCACATTAACGATGGCCATGCAAACAGGCTCTGACAGATCAATCTGTCTAGAGCCTGCTTTAAGGATGCACATATACTACGAACACGCTAAATGGTTGGGCTAACAATCAACGACTAATGCTCTCCAGCTGGACCGCCAATTGGATTGCTTTTGTCTTCTGTCGCTTGTTGGTTTTTCTGAGGCGCAGGAGTACCAGAACTGTCATTATTAGAGTCTGACCAATCAGCCGGTGGCCGAGGTTTACGACCCTCCATAATGTCATTAATCTGATCTTGATCGATAGTCTCGTACTCCATCAATGCGTCTTTCATTAATTCCAATAAGTGCCTATTAGACTTCAGAATTTCTGACGCTTTCGCGTAGCACTCGTCGATAATTGATCTAACCTCAGTATCAATAGCGACTGCGGTGTCACCGGAAACTGACTTAGTCTTTGATCCAGCAGAGCGACCAAGGAACACTTCGCCTTCATCTTCCGAGTACATCAAAGGCCCAAGCTTTTCAGATAAACCCCATTTAGTAACCATATTACGGGCCATTTCGGTGGCGCGCTGAATATCGTTAGAAGCGCCAGTAGTCACCCCTTGCTTACCAAGTGTCATTTCCTCAGCAATGCGCCCACCGTATAAGCTACAGATCTGCGAAATAATGCCCTGTCGGCTTAGGCTGTAACGATCCTCTTCTGGCAAAAACATGGTCACACCTAATGCTCGACCGCGAGGAATGATACTCACTTTGTAAACAGGATCATGCTCAGGCACAAGTCGGCCCACAATGGCGTGACCAGATTCGTGGTAAGCAGTATTTAAACGCTCTTTCTCGGACATCACCATGGATTTACGCTCGGCGCCCATCATGATTTTGTCTTTGGCTTTCTCAAACTCTTCCATAGTGACAAGGCGTTTGCCGGCACGTGCAGAGAACAGGGCCGCTTCGTTAACCAAATTAGCTAAGTCAGCACCAGAAAATCCCGGAGTACCGCGAGCAATCAAACTCGCTTTGACATGATCATCAATTGGAACTTTACGCATGTGAACTTTTAAAATCTGTTCACGGCCGCGAATATCGGGCAAGCCAACTACTACTTGACGGTCAAACCGGCCAGGTCTTAGAAGTGCCGGATCTAATACATCCGGACGGTTGGTGGCAGCGACAACGATCACGCCGTCGTTAACCTCAAAACCATCCATTTCTACCAGCAATTGGTTCAATGTTTGTTCACGCTCGTCATGACCACCGCCAAGGCCCGCACCACGATGACGACCTACAGCATCGATTTCGTCGATAAATATTATGCACGGCGCTTGCTTTTTCGCTTGGTCAAACATGTCTCTAACCCGTGATGCACCAACGCCCACGAACATTTCAACGAAATCAGAACCAGAAATTGAAAAGAATGGCACCTTAGCCTCACCGGCAATAGCTTTTGCAAGCAAGGTCTTACCTGTGCCTGGCTGACCCACCATAAGAATGCCACGGGGAATTTTGCCGCCTAAGCGTTGGAATTTATCCGGCTCACGAAGAAACTCTACAAGCTCTTGGACGTCTTCTTTCGCTTCATCTACTCCAGCGACATCTGCAAAAGTCACTTTGATCTGGTCTTCGCCCAGTAATTTAGCCTTGCTCTTACCAAAGGACATCGGCCCACCTTTGCCGCCGGCCCCACCGCCTTGCATTTGGCGCATGAAAAAGAAGAACAGAGCAATAATGATTAAAATCGGGAAGCTCGCGACCAGTAGTTGAGTCCAGATACTTTGCTGCTCTGGCTCTTTGGCAATGACTTCAACATCGTTTTCAAACAAATCATTAAGCAACTGATCATCACCGATTAAAGGCATGACAGTGCGAAACTGAGAATTATCTGAGCGTAGGCCTACAATATCGATACCAGCCAGCTCGACCTTTTCGACTCGGCCAGAGCGCACTTCTCGGATGAATTCCGAGTAATTGATATTGTCTTCGTTGGATTCTTGGTTGATGTTGCTAAAGACGGTCAACAGAACACCGGCGATAATCATCCATAGAATTAGGTTTTTTGCCATATCATTCAAGGGTTTGTCCCCCAAGGTTGAAGAATTCGTGTCTAGTTAAGACAGTGTGTTAAAACAATGTATTGAGTTTGTGATCCGCAAATGCAGGCCGGGTGCAGCATTAAATCATTCTACTGCGAAGATCTAACCTACCACAATATTTCAGCTCAATCGCTTAAAGCCTGCGGCAAGCAGATAAATTTCCCTCGATCTCGCGCGCGAGGCCTTTGGTTTTCTGGCTTTTACTGTCTCAAAGCACGTTCGCAGCTCTTTTTGGTATTCTGCGAAGCCTTCGCCTTGAAACACCTTCACCAATAGATACGCTCCAGGTTTGAGTATAGTTCTCGCTAAATCAAGTGCCAGTTCTGCAAGATACATGACTTGGGGCTGATCAATATCGTTCATTCCTGACATATTGGGTGCCATGTCCGAAATTACAAGGTCTGCAGTGGCCCCATCGAGTATCGCTAACAACTCCTCAACAACGGCATCTTGAGTAAAATCTCCCTGTAAAAACTCCACACCCGCCAGACCATCCATTGCAAGTATGTCTGAGGCAACCACTCTGCCTTTGGGGCCCACGAACTTTGCGGCAACCTGTGACCATCCGCCAGGGGCGGCGCCTAAATCAACCACTGTCATACCAGAGCGAAGGATTTTGTCTTTTTCGTTGATCTCTAAAAGCTTATAGCTCGCTCTTGAGCGATAGCCGTCGCTGATGCTGCGCTTCACATACTCGTCATCAAAGTGCTCTTGTAGCCAACCTTTGCTGCTTTTTGATCGGGGCATGGAATAAAATCCTGTAAAAAGAGTTACATCGCTTTCTAAGCACAAACGCCAAAAAAGCTGCGTACGCCCAAAATCGATGACACATTAAATTGATCGCTGCCTGGCAAAGTAAAGCGGCGGCTGAGGAATCCCCATGCAGTTCGCTTCTTTATTTATACGGCGTCGCTAAAATACTGTTAAAATCTCGTCTTGTTAACTCCAAGGCCCGCACCATGACCCTAAGTAATGCAGAAAAGAAAAATTTCAGAGCCATTGGGCACAAATTGCGGCCCATCGTCATGATCGCAGACAAGGGGCTTACCGAAAACATCGAGAAGGAGATTAATCGAGCCTTAAACGACCATGAGCTAATCAAGATAAAAATAGCAGTGGGTGAGCGTGCCGACAAGAAACTACTCGAAGAAGCTATTTGTCAACAGCTCAGGGCGGAATGCGTGCAGAGCATTGGCAATGTGCTTTTGCTCTACCGACCCGCGAAAAAACCTGACCCTAAACTATCAAATCTCAAGCGCACTCTCGGTTAAATATGCTTAACCGAGAGAATGTCGAAATCGATATCTCCTGCTGGCGCTTTTACCACAACTTCATCACCCTCGGACTTTCCCATCAGCGCGCGAGCGATGGGTGATGCAACAGATATTTTACCTGCCGGCACATCTGCCTCGTCTTCCCCAACGATTTGGTAAGTGACTTCTTCCTCGGTTTCTATATTTAGCAGCGTGACAGTGGTGCCAAAAATGACCCGACCACTTGGCTCTATCGCGCGAATATCGATTATCTCTGAATCAGAAAGCTTGCTCTCGATATCAGAAATGCGCCCCTCGCAAAAACTTTGTTGCTCTCTTGCCGCATGGTATTCCGCGTTTTCTTTTAGATCACCATGCTCTCTTGCTTCCGCTATTGCGGCAATAATTTTTGGTCTAGTCACACTTTTAAGCTCTGCTAGTTCAGCGCGCAGCTTTTCTGCACCGCCCAGAGTCATTGGTACTTTACGCATAGTCGAATCTACTTTTAAATGAATTGTGCTGCGCCATTTAGAGACGGATGTCAGTGCAGCTCTTTGTGTAATTCCTGCAGAGTATACACCATCAAGTTTGTCCCAAACTCCAATGCCTCGCACACTGCCAAGGCCCCAGCGATGGTGGTGGTGCAAAAAACACTGTGTTTGAGCGCAGTTCGCCGAATAGTCGAAGAGTCTGCGATGGCTTGACGGCCTTCCGTTGTGTTAAACACTACCTGAATTTCGTCATTTTTCAACATGTCGACAATATGAGGACGGCCCTCGTTTACCTTGTTAATACGCTCAACTGGTAGACCCGCAGCCTCTATGGCTTTAGCTGTACCGCCAGTGGCCACTAAGGAGTAGCCCAAAGCCAGTGTCTTGCGCGCAACCTCCACGACAAATTGCTTATCAGGATCACGAACACTAATGAAGGCTTTGCCTCCACGCTCGATCACCTCGCCCGCGCCAAGTTGAGCTTTAGCATATGCCTCCGCAAAGGTCTTGCCAACGCCCATTACTTCCCCGGTGGACTTCATTTCTGGGCCGAGAATGGGATCGACTCCAGGGAATTTCACAAATGGAAACACCGCTTCTTTCACAGCAAACGTTGTCGGCACCACTTCTTTGCTAAACCCCTGTGAATCAAGCGATTTACCGATCATGCAGCGGGCAGCAATTTTAGCGAGAGATTTGCCGATGCACTTTGAAACAAACGGCACAGTGCGAGATGCCCGTGGGTTTACCTCAATAATATAAACTTCGCCGTCTTGGTAAGCCAGTTGAGTGTTCATTAATCCGACAACCCCCAGCTCTAACGCGATACTTGTGACTTGCTCGCGTATTTTATCTTGCACGTCGTTAGGAAGATTATACGGAGGAAGCGAACAGGCCGAATCACCCGAATGAATTCCCGCCTGTTCTATGTGCTGCATGATTGCACCAACAACAACTTTTTTGCCATCGCTAACCAGATCAACATCGACCTCTATCGCGGAGCTTAAAAAATAATCAAGCAATACTGGGCTTTCATTCGAGACGCGAACGGCTTCGTGCATGTACCGCTTTAGCTCGGCTTCGTTGTAAACAATTTCCATTGCCCGCCCACCCAATACGTAAGAGGGCCGAACCACTAGCGGGTAGGAAATCTTCTCGGCCTCTATTAGGCTTTCCTCCACACTTCGAACGGTTCGGTTTGGAGGCTGTTTGAGCCCTAATTTGTCAATCATCTTCTGAAAGCGCTCTCGATCTTCTGCTCTATCGATCGCGTCCGGCGTTGTGCCAATAACAGGAACACCGGCGGCTTCCAAACTCTTCACTAAATTCAGTGGCGTTTGCCCGCCAAACTGCACGATAACACCAACTGGGTTTTCTAATTTCACAACTTCCATAACGTCTTCGAAAGTTAGAGGCTCAAAATAAAGTCGATCAGAAATATTGTAATCAGTGGAGACGGTTTCGGGATTGCAATTGATCATTATTGATTCGTAACCATCTTCGCGCATGGCCAATGCTGCGTGGACACAGCAATAATCAAATTCGATTCCCTGTCCGATGCGGTTAGGGCCTCCACCTAAGACAATTATCTTTTGCCGATCAGTAGGTAGAGCTTCACATTCCTCCTCGTAAGTAGAATACATATAGGCGGTAGTTGACTTAAATTCAGCCGCACAGGTATCAACACGCTTGTAAACGGGGCGGACACCAAGCCCATGACGAGCATTGAGAACAGCCACATCAGACTCGCCCAGTAACTGACCTAGACGCTTGTCGGCAAAGCCTTTGCGTTTTAAGCGGCGCATCATATCGTAGTCGATCGACGCCAAGGTCATAGTGGCCACTTCATTTTCCAAGTTGATTAACTCTTCAATCTGCACCAAATACCAAGGGTCAATGCCTGACAATTTATACACCGTGTCAACGGACCAACCCTGTCTGAAAGCCTCGGCGACATACCAAATGCGCTGCGCTCCCGGCTCGGTAAGCTCCCGAGTTAGCACCTCTTTTGCGTTGCTAGCGTTGGTGTCGAGAATTGGATCAAAACCGCACATCCCTACTTCGAGGCCTCTTAATGCCTTTTGCAGAGACTCCTGAAACGTGCGACCAATCGCCATGACTTCGCCCACAGATTTCATTTGCGTCGTCAGTCGATCATTGGCGTCGGCAAATTTTTCAAAAGTAAATCTTGGAATTTTCGTAACAACGTAGTCGATTGCAGGCTCGAATGACGCGGGAGTCGCACCTCCGGTGATTTCGTTTTTTAACTCATCGAGGGTGTATCCAACAGCTAACTTGGCAGCAACCCTAGCGATTGGAAAGCCAGTGGCTTTCGAGGCCAAGGCTGAGGATCTAGAAACCCGAGGGTTCATCTCAATCACCACCATACGACCGTCTTTAGGGTTAATACCAAACTGGACATTCGAACCACCGGTTTCGACGCCAATTTCTTTTAGCACCGCCAGGGAGGCGTTTCTGAGAATTTGATACTCTTTATCCGTTAACGTCTGCGCGGGAGCAACCGTGATTGAGTCACCCGTATGCACACCCATTGCATCAAAATTTTCGATCGCACAAACGATAATGCAGTTGTCATTTTTATCGCGAACCACTTCAAGTTCGTATTCTTTCCATCCAATCAACGATTCATCAATTAGCAGTTCGTTAGTGGGTGATAGATCCAGGCCTCGCGCGCAAATATCCTCAAATTCTTCCTTGTTGTAGGCAATACCACCTCCAGATCCGCCCATCGTAAACGAAGGACGAATGATGCAAGGAAAACCTATTTCAAGCTGTGCTTGGATAGCCTCTTCCATGCTGCGAACGATAACATGTCTAGGGGTTTCAAGACCGATAGACACCATAGCCGCATCAAACAGCTCGCGATCTTCTGCTTTATCAATAGCTTCACGGGTTGCTCCAATTAACTCAACGCCATATTTCTTCAATACCCCATGCTTGTTGAGGTCCAAAGCACAGTTCAGCGCAGTTTGACCGCCCATTGTGGACAACACGGCGTCAGGTCGCTCCTTTTCGATAATCTTTTCGACGATCTGCCACTTAACAGGCTCGATATAAGTGGCGTCAGCCATTGAAGGGTCAGTCATAATTGTCGCAGGATTAGAATTAACGAGAATTACTCGATAACCCTCTTCCTTCAACGCTTGGCAAGCTTGAGCTCCTGAATAATCAAACTCACATGCTTGACCAATCACAATTGGGCCTGCCCCTAAGATAAGAATACTTTTTAAATCGTCTCGTTTTGGCATATTGTTTTATTACGTGGCTCTTAAAGTGAAAATTAATGGTTAGGTGCTGACTCTCACACTATTTCTCTTGCATCAGTTTAATAAAGTGATCAAATAGTGGAGCGACATCGTGTGGCCCTGGAGACGCTTCCGGGTGTCCTTGAAATCCGAACGCGGGCACATCGGTCCGTGCTATACCTTGCAATGTCCCGTCGAAAAGCGATTTATGAGTTGCAATAACATTTTCCGGCAAGGATTTTTCATCAACAGCAAAGCCATGGTTTTGGCTCGTGATCATGACTTTGGTGGTTTTCAAATCCTGTACCGGATGATTTGCACCGTGGTGACCTAAATTCATCTTCACGGTTTTAGCGCCACAGGCCAGCGCTAGCAGCTGGTGCCCTAAACAAATACCAAATAGTGGGATTCCTTTGCCTAGAAACTCTCGAATCGCTTCAATTGCGTAGTCACAGGGCTCAGGGTCGCCAGGCCCGTTTGAAAGAAAGATTCCATCTGGCTTAAGGGCAAGCACGTCGGCGGCTGCAGTTTGTGCGGGCACCACGGTAATTTCACAGCCTCGCTCAACTAGCATTCGGAGAATATTCCGCTTAACGCCAAAATCATAGGCAACTACTTTAAACTTTCCAGCGGGCGGTGACTGATGCCCAACTCCCAATCGCCATGTGCTCGACTCCCACTTATGGGATTCTGTTGAACTCACCACCTTGGCGAGGTCCATACCTTTTAAACCGGCAAACTCTTTAGCCAATGCCAACGCTTTCTGAGCAGAGTCTGCAGCAAGATTGGTGGCCGCCATTATGCAGCCATTTAGCGCGCCTTTGTCTCGCAGCAGGCGGGTTAATCGCCGCGTATCTATCTCGGCAATCGCTATCACTTTACGCTGCTTAAGGAAATCACTCAGGGATTGTTCATTTCTAAAATTGCTTGCAAGCAAGGGTAAATCACGAATCACTAAGCCTGATGCCCACACTCGATCTGACTCCATGTCTTCTTCATTGGTGCCAGTGCTACCAATGTGTGGATAAGTTAGGGTGATAATTTGCTTCGCATAAGAAGGGTCGGTAAGGATTTCCTGATATCCGGTCATCGAAGTGTTAAACACCACCTCGCCAACTGAACTACCGTGGTCACCTATTGCCACTCCATGGAAGATACTTCCATCCTCTAAAGCCAATATGGCGGTCGCAGTCACTGGGTCTCCTAGTATTTCGATCAATTATTTCGGGCAAAAAAAAGCGGAGTGAAGAATTCCTCACCCCGCTTTTCGATTAATTATTCAATATCTTCATCGGTCTCAGCACTCAACATACTGAGCGAACATGTTACTTAAACTGCCCCTACTTTGTCCATCAGAATAAGTAGAATTGACGAATTTTAAGGGCGTGTTTTCTGCTTCGATTGAAATCTGCGACCGCTATGGCGCAAATCCAAGGACATCATCCATCGAATACAAACCCGCTGGTTTGTCCACAACCCACGCCGCAGCACGAATCGCTCCTTGAGCAAACGTTGAGCGATTGCTGGCTCGGTGAGTAATCTCAAGTCGCTCGCCTTCTGATGCGAAGGTCACTGTATGATCACCCACGATGTCACCGGCGCGAATACTAGCAAAGCCTATCGATCCAGGCTTTCTCCCGTCAGTGAACCCATTTCGGGAGTAAACAGCCACATCGCTCAGCTGCACCTCTCGCGCAGACGCCATTACCTCAGCCATTTTTAGCGCTGTACCAGATGGCGAGTCCTTTTTATGCTTGTGATGTGCTTCAAAAACCTCAATATCATAATCTTCGTTGAGTACACTGGCTGCCTGCTTTAGCAACTGTAGACTCAACGTCACGCCGATACTGTAGTTGGCAGCGAATACGATGGGGATTTTGGCAGCGAATTGCTTCAACTGTGTTAACTGTGATTCTGTAAAGCCAGTGGTGCCAATAACAATGCCCTTGCTGGATTGTTCACATTGAGCCAAGTGCTCAAGTGTCGCAATTGGAGAGGTGAAGTCTATGACCACATCAAACCCAGCGGTGCCAAGCTTAGACTCGCTTACCACGCCAAGAGCCTTACCTAAGGCTAATAACCCTATATCACTGCCTAGAGACGGCTCATCCGCTAAAACGGTTGCCTTGGAAAGGCGAAACTGATCGGGTTTCTCCGCAATTAGCTTTACAAGGGTTTGGCCCATACGCCCAGCTGCGCCTGTTATTGCTATATTTATCATCAATTGCCTTCAGCAAACTGTTTATTGAATCTGGATTATACCTAGCACGGTGGCACTTCAGAACTAGACATCTCATTTGTTTTCACCCAACCAGTTTGATCGGAGCTAAAAAAGCCATGTTTCGGTAAAAAACTTGATGCACCTAGCGGATTTAGGCACACTCACTCGGCCAAAGCCGATAGATGTTCTGGCCAAATCTGTCAATTGATCGACGAACTTGCTGTCTAATTATAAATAATGAAAAAAAATGAGTGAAACACCGGTCTTAAACGGAAGCACTAAGAAGCAGCGCTACGAGTCTTTAGTGGCTGCATTTTATCAAGATGTGTTTCGCTATGCGATCTGGCTTTGTAAAAACCAGACTCTGGCAGAAGATTTGGTGCAGGAAACATTTTTACGAGCTTGGCGGTCTTTAGATAGTCTTCTTAACGACAAAGCCGCGAAAGCATGGCTGTTCACGATTTTGCGCAGAGAGAATGCAAGGCTATATGAGCGCTATAGGCCTGAGCTGGTTGATATAGATGGCCAGTCTATTGCCGAGAGTGACGAGAATGAACCAGATTTCAAGATGGATCGAGAGCTGCTCATAAACGCCATAAAGAGGCTTGAAACTGACTACCGTGAACCCCTACTGCTGCAAGTTATTGGCGGGTTCAGCGGCAAAGAAATTGCCGAAATTCTGGAATTAAACAACAACACGGTGATGACTAGACTATTCCGGGCCAGATCCAAACTAAAAGTTGAGTTTGGCTTAGACCCAGAGCAAAGCGACGAATAACTTATTTGGCTATCGAGATAGTGAGAACGTAACTAATGAATGAATCAGACTTTCGGCTCCGGATCTATAGCAATCCTCTCGAGGATGATAGCGAGATTCTTGAACTGACAAGTAGCGATCCTAAACTCGCCCAGATATGGGAAGAAACTCGGAATTTTGAACAGGAAATACAAAATGCCGTAGCATGGGCCACACCCTCGGCTGGCCTAATGGAAAAGCTGCTAACTTTGCCTGATAACGCGAACCAACATGCTGAGGTGCTGCCAGATTCAGTGGCCGAGCAACACTCTGCCAACGACTCTCATTTTCGCTATTTCGCAGTAGCGGCTAGCCTATTGCTTGTCCTTGGGGTTGTTTTTTCGCTAAATTTCTCACCCGTGTCTGAGCCAAGCGCGATTGAAGTGGCTTTTGGCAAAGAAGTGATTCAACACCTTTATCATGAAGAAGTTGAGATTGATGCCATCAATGCCGGCAGCAACTTACCGCAAGTGGGCATGCCAATGATTAGAAACGCCATGGCCCCAGTCGGCGCTCAACTAGGGTCGTCCGGCAACGCTCTGGCCGCCTCGGTAAGATTTGCAAAACCCTGTGTTGTTATACCTGCCTTTGAAAGCGCCCACTTAATTTTACAAGGGGCTCAAGGCGCGGTGAATATCATTGTCATCAACAACAGTCCCGTTAGCATGGAATATTCCATTAGTGATGATCGTTTCCGCGGAATAGTGGTGCCTATGGAGAAAGGCAATTTAGTACTTATCGGCGAGGCTAATGCTGACCTCACCGAGTACAAAAAGCTTGTTGCCGAAAGTGTAGATTGGGTTATCTAACCCAAAGAGCTCTAAAACTGCTCAGCACTCAGCGCCATAAGCACTGCTGATCCAGAAGCGATTTCTTCCGCCAAGGCTTTTGCCTTAGGCAACTGCTTCAACAAAAAGAACTGGCCGGTATTGATCAACGCGTCTAGATGCTGAGTATCGCCACGCCCCTCGGCCTTAGACTCATAGGCCGCCGCCAACATTCTCTGCCACATGAAACAATACAGAGTTAACCCCATCAACTCCATGTAGGCATAAGACGCAGCACCGACCTCATCAGGATTGTCTTCACTAGTTTCTATCACAGCTTGTGTCGTACTATTTAGCAGCTGTTTCACAGACTCCATTGCAGCCAAAGACTCGGCCATCTCAGGCAGATGACTTACGCTGGCAACGAACTCATCAATCTCGCTTACCAGCACACTCAGCAAGCGGCCTTTAGCGCGTACAGTTTTCCGCCCCATTAAATCGAGCGCCTGGATGCCATTAGCACCCTCATAAATCTGGGCAATGCGGGCATCACGAACATTTTGCTCTAAGCCCCATTCAGCCACGTAGCCATGCCCACCCAATACCTGCTGGCCTAACACACAGGCATCAAAACCGCGGTCAGTACAGTATGCTTTTTGCACAGGAATCAAGAGAGCAACCAACTGATCGGCTTTTTCCCTTGCTTTTTCGTTGGGGTGAAATCTAGCGATATCCAATTGACTTGCAGCATACATTGATAAAGCGCGCCCAGCCATGATATTGGAACGCATAGTTAATAGCATTCGACGAACGTCTGGGTGAACTATAATAGGATCTGCTGCTTTATCAGCAAGAACCGCTCCTGTAGGCGCTCTGCCTTGCAGTCGTTCGCAGGCGTACGCAGCTGCAGTTTGATAAGAAGCTTCAGCTAAACCATTACCCTGCAAGCCCATTGATAAACGCTCATAGTTCATCATCGTAAACATATTAGATAAACCTTGGTTTAACTCACCAACCAAGTAACCCTTAGCACCTTCGAAATTCATAACGCAGGTCGCAGAACCTTTAATGCCCATCTTGTGCTCGATGGAGCCACAGTGCACATTGTTGGTTTCACCCGTAAGGTTGCTGTCATCATCAACTAAGCATTTTGGAACCAAAAATAAGGAAATACCTCTTGGTCCAGCTGGGGCATCGGGTAATTTCGCGAGGACTAGATGAATTATGTTTTCAGTTAGATCATGCTCTCCAGCAGTGATAAAAATTTTGGTTCCAGTCACACTAAATGTGCCATCGGCTTGAGGCACTGCCTTAGTATGAATCATGCCTAAATCGGTTCCTGCATGGGGTTCGGTCAAACACATCGTGCCAGACCATGTGCCCTCATACATCTTTGGCAAATAACGGCGTTTTAGCTCTTCACTGGCATGTTGGCTAAGGGTGAGCGTTGCGCCCGTGGTAAGAATTGTATAAAGCGCGAATGAGGAATTTGCTCCAAACGCCATCTCTTCGATGATAGCAGAGAGGAGTTTTGGCATACCTTGTCCACCATAGTTCACGTCCCCAGTCAGCCCTGACCAACCGCCTGCAGCGTAGGCAGCATATGCCTCTTTAAACCCATCTGGTGTTTTGACTGCGCCGTTTTCTATCCGGCAGGCTTGCTGATCGCCGGATTGATTTATCGGCGCAAGCAAGCCTTCCGCTATTTTCCCCGCCTCTTCTACAATGGCATTGATTAGATCAGCTGTAACTTCCTCTGTACCTGGCATTTGGCTGAACAATTTTTCTGCTTGAAACACATCTCGCAACAAAAATTGCATATCCCGAAGCGGGGCGCGGTAATTAGCCATAAAAGGAAATCCTCTGAAAATTCGAATGCGACCGCAAATTATATGTGATGAGCCATCAAACAGGTACTGAATCGTCCCGTAACTTAGTCAACTTGCTGTCACTGCCTATACTCACCACTCATACTACAAACCACTTAACAGGCAGCCTCTAGGAGCTATTCAGATTGATTCCTTTTTCGATACAACAACTAATCGACATTGCACTGCCAAGGCAGTGCCTGCTGTGCGGAATAGACACTAATGTAGCCGCAAACGTCTGCCCTTACTGCCAGGCTATGCTGCCGAAAATTGTTTGCCCATGTCATCGATGTGGTATTGAGATGCATAGCTCTGGCGATAACCCGCTCTGTTTTAAGTGCATCAAAGCTGCGCCTAAGTACAATCGATGTATTCCACTTTATCGCTACGAAGCTGGCGCCAAGATGCTAATCACTGATTTCAAATTTGGATCAAAATTTGCTGCTGGGGAATTTCTCGCCAATGAGCTCGCACTATCGGTTTCAAATTTCTACCGCAACACAAAGGCTCCAAACATATTAGTGCCGGTACCGCTGCACATTTCAAAATTAGCACGAAGAGGGTTTAACCAATCGCTTCAATTAGCACGAGGGGTCGCTAAAGCAACAGGAATTCCTCTTGCAGACTCTTGCTTGAAAAAGAACAGAGCAACTCCAGCTCAATCTAGTCTAAGTACCGCAGCAGAGCGGCGAAGAAACTTACGGGGCAGCTTCTCACTCAAGCTCCCGTTTAGCGCAAGTGGAATAAAATCTGTGGCGCTTATCGATGATGTTGTCACCACCCAAGCTACGATAAATGAAATTAGCGAAGTGTTAGTCGACGGTGGGTTCGAAGAAGTAAATTGTTTTTGCGTGGCAAGAGCCCAAGCTCACTGACGCAGCTCGTTTAATGCCGGTAACGGAGTTGACCGCTAGAATTGATATTTGATAGAGCCGTAGGCGACTCGGCCATTCTGATCAAGAATGCGAGTCGTGGCATTAAGGATTTCTTTGCTTTCTTCATTAAAAATATTGCGTATGCCAAAGGAGATAATTGCTCTATCTTTCTGCCCGGTCTTGACGCTGTAGCCATATTGCAAGTCGATGGTGGTCATATTATCAACCAGTTCATTTAACTCGTTGATATCCAGCTCACTTATATCTTTGAACGAATCGAAATAGTTAGTGATAGCCGATGCGGTATGATTTCCTAACTGCCAAGTCAGTACCAAACTACTTTGCAGCTCCGGACTAACAACCCTGTCACCTATGCTAGTGATGTTTGAATCAGCGAGGTCTAACACGCTGCCGCGGTTTTCAAACTCATCAACATAGGTTGTGGTGGAGCTTAAAGTAAATTGACCAAAACGATCGGTCTCCCACATATAGGCGGCGCCGAAGTCAAAGCCTTTGCTTGAGACATTACTACCGAGCAAAGGGTTTTCTAAGTTGAACTCATTGATTGCTGACTCTTGAATATAAAGTTGTGGCAAACCTGAAGCTTGATCGACATCCGCAGTGGTTGCTGGCACGTTATCCACCTGCAGACGCCAAGCGTCAGCTGTCAAACTCAAGCCCTCTAAAGGCGCCACTTGGAGTCCCAGATTGTAGCTCAGGGCATCCCGTACAAGGCCACCTTGAAAGTCCAAACTTTCCCGGTTGCGATCTACGCTTATATTGGGTTCGATTTGTCCAATCACCGAGTTAGGCGAAACAGTAAAGCTCGCCGCAGGGACATTGTCAGGGGATAAAATAGTGACAGAGTTTTGGCCCAATACAACCCCAGGCAGCGCAGCGGCTCCTAGTATGGTCGTAAGAATAAGTGGGCGGAAATTAACCATTTGTAGCTAGTCTCTGCGAGTTTGACTCGTCTCTCTGTTTAGAAATCGTAGCTGCGGCGAAAACTTCACTCACGCACAGCCTCACTAGAATAGCAGCTTACCTTCGAAAATTGAATGCTTTTCAATTGCCGCGACGTGATCTGGTCGTCAAATTCTCTGCCATAAAGCAGCAGACAAAATTCCCGCCTAAAAAAATTGTTCCTAATTATTTCAATGGGTTAGGCAGTGTTATTGGTTGAGCGTAGGAGCTTTCTTGAGAATACTGCGGAGTTAATCACAATTAGTCACAGTTAGGAGATACGTCGCACCCAAGGACTGGTGGGTAATTCTGTGATGAGTTGAGAGACGTTTTTCTGCCCCACACGCAGAGTAAGCTGAGGGCTAATTTCAGCCAGTGGAACGAGGACAAATGCCCGCTCATGTGCTCTTGGATGAGGAAGAATAAGTTGAGCGGTGTCTACTGCTTCACCTGAAATGCAAATTAGGTCCAAGTCCAAAGGGCGTGGTTGGTTTAAACCCACAGATCCCCCCTGACGATCACGACCAAACTTGGATTCGATGCTATGGAGCGACCTCAGCAAATCGAGGGGAGCCGTTCCTTCCGGCACGCTGATTCTTGCGGCAGCATTAATAAACTCAGCCGTTCCCGGTGCACAATCCACCGGTTCCGTCAGATAGAAGCTAGATAGTGAGGCTGGCGTTTCACTTAAGCTTTCGAGCTCGATCATGGCAAGACGCAACGTTTCCAGAGCTGTCCCACTCTTGGACGCTTGGTTTGAGCCCAAGCTGATATAGGCGTCTCGCATCTTATTATTGATGATACTTGGCTGAGAACTCATGTACCGCCTCAACAAACACACTGACGTTATCAGGGTTCACTTGTGGCGTGATGCCATGGCCGAGATTGAACACATGACCCGACCCTTTACCATAGGAGGCGAGAATAGCTGCAACCTCTTTTCTGATAGCGTCTCCAGATGAGTAAAGCATCGTTGGATCCATATTTCCTTGCAGCGCAACTTGACCATTTGCTCGCTGGCGAGCTTCTCCGATATCAATGGTCCAATCCAAACCGACTCCGTCAGCACCGGCAGCGACAATTGACTCAAGCCATTGCCCGCCATTCTTAGTAAAGATTATACTTGGCACTTTTCTTCCTTCGCTCACTTTGGTCAGATTGGCAACGATTTTTTCCATGTAGGCGAGGGAGAATTCCTGATAACAGCCAGGGGTTAATATTCCTCCCCAAGTATCAAATATTTGCACAGCTTGAGCGCCAGCGGCAATCTGCCCGTTAAGATAATCAATCACAGCATCCGCTAAGCGATCTAGGAGAAGATGCATGGCTTCGGGGTTGTCGTACATAAATTGTTTGGCATGGCGAAAATCCTTGCTACCGCCGCCTTCGATCATATAAGTCGCAAGTGTCCAAGGGCTTCCCGAAAACCCAATTAACGGCACTGCTCCATTGAGTTCTTTTCTGATGACGCTCACTGCATCCATCACGTAAGAAAGCTCCGAAGGCATACTGACAATGGGCAGCTTCTCCACATCGCTGGCATGGCGGATTATTTTGCGGAACTTAGGCCCCTCTCCTTCTTCGAAATATAAGCCTTGGCCGAACGCATCAGGAATGGTCAAAATGTCAGAAAATAGAATTGCGGCATCAAATGGATAGCGCCGCAGCGGTTGCATAGTCACTTCACAGGCTAGCTCGGGATTCTTGCAAAGGTCCAAAAAACTGCCCGCTTGTTTACGAGTCGCTCTGTACTCAGGCAAGTACCTGCCTGCTTGGCGCATCATCCACACTGGAGTGACGTCGGTGGGTTCGCGCATCAACGCCCTAAGAAAGCGATCATTTTTCAACTCCACGCTGGATATCCTTTTGTAACAGTGAATAGGAGACCTGTCTGAGTCACAGGGGATGGCAATTTTACACGAGCAACTAGCTAGCACAAATTTGTTATGCCAGTTAGTTGTCGGTTCTAAGCAGTAGGAGCGCTAATTATTGGCTTGTTGCGCGCGAATCGCAGTTTGAATATCAGAAACCGATCGAACCCATGGACCATAGGCTTTCGCGGAAGCAGGAAGGGCCTCCATAGCTGCGGTTGCAGCGCTGCGGCTAGTAAAATTACCTACCAGCACCACAAACCAAGGCTTACCATTCAGCCTAGTTTCGAAATACCCGGTTTCCAGATCCAACTTTTCTTTGGCGATAAACTTGCTCACACTGGATTCGGAGGATGCGCCGAGAATTTGCAGCACATAATTATTCGCTGATCGGCTCAAAAGCGTTTGTTCATAGCTGCTTAGGCTACTCGCTGTGGGTTTGATCGGTTCATTTCTCACAGGAGCGGGCGCGGCTTGTTTTGGAGCGGGTATTGGTTTTTCAATTAGCGCGGGCGGTTTGCTTACATCTACGTCCACAGGCTTTGATGCTACCGAGCTTGTTGGCACCTCAACCCCTACTTCTCTCACAGGCATCGCAGCCGGCGGCTCGCTGCTGCGTACGATTTGTCCAGACGGCTGCGCCGAAGCAGTAGGCTCGGCTGGTCGGGAAGTTGCCGCCAAGGGTGAATTTGCAAGCTGCAATGGTTCCGCACTATCTGGCGCAGGAGCTGGCACTTCTGCTGGAGCAACTGCCGGAACAGGGATTGAAACAGCGACCGACTCCTCAGGCGCACTCGGCTGAAAGAACAAGACAACCACTAAAAAGGCAACCACGAGAACCGACGCCGCTACCATATAGTAAAAGGCAGGTGCTCGTTTTTCGCTATCCGATTCTTGCTCGTATCTGCGATTTGGGGGGCCTAAATCATCATCGAATTCATCAACAACTTCGTCGCTATCGCCGGTATGGTACTCTTTCTCTAAGTTAGCAATGCTTCCGATTGCGGCTTCTACATGGGTATGGCCATACTCACGCTCTAGTATTTCACTGGCCAAGGCATTGATAGCGCCAGGGATACCGTTTGACGCATTGTGGATACTGCCAAGTGATGCACCTGAAATTGGCAGCGACTTTGAGAATCCCGCCCGCTCTAGTTTAAACCTAACGTAGTCGATGGTGGCATCGCTGGCAAAGTTTGGAATGTCCATCTCTACCAAACCAGAACCCTGTTCAACTGTCAAAATGCTTTGCAGCATATTGGCCAATTGCGTTTCACCAAACAAAATAATGTGAATACTACTGGGCGGACAAGCTGCTTTAATTTGAAGTAAATCTTGCAGCACTTCACGGCTCAATTCATGGGCATCATCGATTTGAATCAATAGCGACTTAGCCTCTAAATCTAATTGCTGCGCTAGCTCAGCAACTTCCTCGATTATTTGATCTTTGCCGCTTTCTGTTTCTGACAAATTAAGCTGATCGGCGAGCGCCTCAACAAACTGTTCAGAGTTCATGAATAAGGTGGCATGAACCAGTACGGTGACGGCCTCATCGTCAAAGCTTCGCGCAATTTCTTGGGCCAGTACGGATTTGCCGCTGCCCAACTCTCCGTAAACGGCGATAATGTTTTCAGCATACATCGCACTTTCGACAATTTGATTACAGAGTTCTTGGCGCCAACCGCCACCATAGAAGTCTCGCTTTGATGCCGAGGGCTCGAAAGGGTCGAAGCGTAGGCCTAATTCTTCAACGTATTTCTTCATGGTTTATCTACACAATTCATTGCCAGCCAAAAGGGTTTTTTCCAGCACTTCTGGTTCTATATCGGCCCGAATTACAGCTTCCCCAATTGAATTCAAGAGAATAAAGCGGAGTTTTCCAAGTTCAGTTTTTTTATCCAGCGCCATTAGCTTGAGATATTTATCAACTGTAATCTCACTAGGGGGCACGACCACCATGGCATAGTTATTTTCTAAAACTTCTCGAATCCGCTGTGCAGAAGGCAGATCTAACAGACCAAGTCGGACCGACAGATCCGCCGCCATAACCATGCCCATTGCCACTGTTTCGCCATGTAGCCATGTTCCATACCCACAGGCCGTTTCTATTGCGTGGCCAAAGGTGTGCCCAAGGTTCAGAAGTGCCCGCTGGCCTGACTCGCGCTCATCGGCGGCCACTATTTCTGCCTTAGCTTGACATGAAATTTTTACTGCTTCACCAATATAGTTTGGATCTAGCGCTAGTAAGCGCTCACTATTGGACTCCAAATAGTCAAAGAAAGCAGGCTTGTTTATTAGCCCATATTTAATCACTTCCGCCAATCCCGCCTTAATTTCTCGTTCAGGTAGCGAATTTAGACAGAGGCTATCTGCAATTACACACTGGGGCTGATAGAAGGCGCCGATCATATTTTTGCCTGCAGGATGATTAACCCCTGTTTTGCCTCCCACTGATGAATCAACCTGGGCCAGCAACGTCGTGGGAATCTGCACGAAAGCGACTCCACGAAGAAAGGTTGCTGCAGCAAAGCCTGTAATATCACCAACCACTCCGCCGCCAAGGGCAACCAGAGTAGTGCGGCGGTCGCACTTATTGGAGAGCAACTTGTCATAGATATAACTAATGGCATCCAAATTTTTATACTGCTCGCCATCTGGAAGCACTATTTCGAGAATCTCTCGGCCCGCTAAAAACTGGCGCAAAGCAGACAAATACAGCGGAGCCACCGTTTCGTTGCTTACAATTACAACTTTGCCAACGCCAAAATAGTGCTGAGGAATTGCACCACTTTCTAATAGCTTTGAACCGATAAATATGGGATAGCTTCGATCACCAAGCTCGACTTTAATTGTTTCCATAACAGTTCCCGGGGATTTTCCTATCTAATGCGTTAACCTTGCAGCGGCTTCAAATTCTGAAACTGGAGTATGATTTCTTGGCAGACGGTCTTAGGGTTTCTTCGATTGGTATCGACAATCAAGTCAGCAACCTCTCGATAGAGAGGCTCTCTAATCTTCATCAATTCCTTAATACGTTTCTCTGGGTCAGGTGTTTGCAGCAAAGGCCTATTTTTATCTCTACTGGTACGCTCTAACTGCTGCTTGATGGATGCACGCAGGTATACCACCAACCCCCGCGCTGAAAGATGTTTTCTATTCTCGCTAGACAGAATAGCGCCACCCCCTGTGGCCAATACAATGCCTTTTTTTAAAGTCAAAGACTCAATCATCTTGGCTTCTCGAATGCGGAACCCGGCCTCTCCCTCCACATCAAAGATCCAAGGAATATCAGCGCCAGTTGATGCTTCGATCTCTCGATCAGAATCATAAAAGCCCATTCCGAGCTCATCACTTAGCACCCTTCCAATGGTGGTTTTACCGACACCCATAGGGCCGACAAGAAATATACTTTGCGCAGAAATCATTATTGCTGAGTCGTTTAGTTGGACATGAATAGTTAAAGGTGGGGCAGTATAGCCGTTATTTGGCCTCACAACTAAAAACAGGCGTAGTTGAATATCAACTACACCTGCTTCGGGTGACGCCTATGTTGCGAGTTAATATTACCTGATGTTGATATCGGCAATAATCTTAGGAGTTATAAAAATAAGCAGTTCAGTCCGGCGGTTTGCTCTCTCTGTGCGTTTAAACAAAGCACCGACATAAGGTAAATCGCCGAGAAGTGGAGTTTTTGTCTCCGTCAAAGTCGTCTCTTCCCGGAAAACACCACCGAGTACTATAGTCTCGCCGTTGTTAACCAAAGCGCTTGTAGTGACCTGGTTTGTGTTAATTGCAGGCACCGCTCCTGTACCCGCCGCAACCGAGTCCTGCCGGATATCAAGCTGCATATTGATTCGACCATCGGGAGTAATCTGTGGAGTAACCTCTAACGACAATACGGCTTCTTCAAACTCAGTTGTAGAACCACCTGCGGTGCCTCCAGCCTGAGATTGATAGGGAATTCTTACACCCGATTGAATAAGCGCAGTCACCTTGTCCTGTGTTGTAACCTTCGGTCTGGCGATAACTTCACCATTACCTGTACTTTCTAGTGCAGAAAGTTCTAATTCGATCAGACCGTTATTGCCGGTAAATCCGATAGCAAACGATGACGCTTCAGGATCTGCCACACCTAAATCTACAGCCAAAGCATCAGGGAACGTAATTTCACCGAGGGGTATAGGCACAGATGCTATGGCTTGAGAAACGAGGGCGCCTATTAGACTTGGGTCTGTGCCATCTTGAAGAGCCTGAACCCTAGCCGCGTCGCCTGCAAGCAGCGCTTCTTGTATCGCAGCCTCTCGATTAAAGCTGTTCGCGTTTTCTTCAAACGTTGTAAATTGCGATCCACCGTAACGAATATTATCTCCGGTAGGTGCACTTCCGGCGCCGCCCCAACGAATACCTAAATCTCGTCCAAAGTCAGTGGACACGTTAACGATACGCGCTTCGATAAGTACCTGCCTAACCGCGACATCCAAACGGGCTAACATGGCACGTACTTCCTGCAATTTTTCTTCTATGTCACGGACGATAATAATATTAGTTCTCGGGTCGACCGTCGCTGTACCGCGAGCCGACAGAATGCCACCACCGCCAGCAGCGGCTCCAGCGCCACCGGCGCCAGGCACGGCTGCGGCTGCACCACCTGCAGCACCACCGCCGGCGCCACCCCCTTGCTGGCCTGTCAGCAGAAACAGAATCTCTGACGCGTCAGCATAGTTCACCTGTACGTATTCAGTGAATAGCGGAGCCAGTGCCTGAGCTTGCTGAGTCGCTTCCAGATCTAATTGATCCTGAGCCGCGATTTCTGCGGCAGGCGCCACATACAACACATTGCCCTCTAAACGCGAACCCAAATTTCTTGAGCGCAGCACCAATTGCAGTGCTTGGTCCCAAGGTACGTTTTCCATTTGGATTGTGATATTGCCAGATACTGCATCGCTGGCAATAAAGTTGAATTCATAATAATCAGCAAGAATTTGTAACACCGATCTCACTGGAATATCTTGAAACGACAAAGATCCTACGGCTCCGGTAAACCCAGCCGTGTCCGAACTACTCGACACGTCTAGTGCCGGTGGACGCACACTGACGGTATAGACACTTCCGCTTTGAAAGGCAACGTAATCGTAGGCACCGTCGACATCAATCACCACTGTCGCTCTATTGGATTGACCAAGCACATCTACCGTTGCCACATTGGTGGCAAAATCACTCACGTCGAAGCGCCGATTTAGATTCTCTGGCACGCCAGTATTTGCAAATTCTACATATATCCTTGCGCCTACTTGTTCCACACTGCCTATAACTCGGTCGCTAGACAGCTGAATCACAACCTGGCCTTCTTCAGCGTCTCCGCGGCGGAAATTTACGTCTCTGATCTCATTGTCGCCAGCACTAGCGATGCCGGAAATTGTTTCTGCTGGCCCAGATACGCCCCCGCCCGCAACATTGTCATTGCCAACACGTATAATGAGAGAGTTACCTGAAACCCGAGAAGTATAATTAACCAATTGATCAAGATTCACCACCAATCGGGTCCGACTGCCATCATCTAGCACCATGACAGATTGAGCATTGTTAGAATCGATATTAAAGCGTTGCTGAGCTAAAGCACTGGATACGCCGAGCAGATCCAGTGAAATTCGGGCTGGATTATCCAAAACAAAGCCTGACGGATCGGGCGGCGTCGAGTCGAAAGTAAGTTGAATTTCGATACTATCCCCTGGCAAATTCGCGAAGCCAATGCTATTCAACGAATTAGTCTGCTGCGCAGAAACCATGCTTGAGAGGCACAAAGCCAAGACCATCATAGCAATATGAGTGATCCGCTTAGCAATTGACCCTTCAATTGGATGAGTTGTGTTTTTAATAATTTTCAGCATACCCTAAACCCCTGCTTACATTACTTACTGCAAAGTAAGCGTTTGTGGTCGTTCTACCCAACCACCGTTTCCGCTTGGCACAATTTCTACAATGTTAATTTGTGTTTCGGTTATTAATTGAATCCTACCGTAGTTGCGGCCCAAGTAATTTCCAATCGCAACGCGATGAATTTCTCCAAAACCGTCTTCCACTAATGCTTCGTATTTTTCTTCACTCTTTAACATACCAACCATTGTCAATTCACTCAGAGACTGACTTTCAAGTGGATCTGGAATTCGATCAAAATCTGGCTGTACGTCTCGTGCAATTTCACCATTGTTTTGACCATTTGCGACCAGAGGCACATCGAATGGGCTGCGCTTAGATGCGGCGCTATAAATAAACCCTTCATAAGGAACGAAAACCGGCACAGGCTCAACTTGAGCCGCTGGTCTGGCTTTAACCGAATCTACAAACTGTTGCAGATCGTTAAAATTATTGTTCCCCGAACAAGCAGCCAGCAACGCCGTCAAGCCTAGCAGTTGAATCAGTTTTGCATGGTGGAATGAAAAAACCATTATTGCCCTGCGTCCACGTCTCTGTAGCGATAAGTCTTAGCAACGATGCTCATATCCAACACCGCGTCACTTCTCGCCCTTATAGTAAAATCGTGTAGCGTTACGATTCGGTCTAAACTGGCAACACCACTGACAAAAGTTCCAAAATCGTGGTAATCACCCACCACATCAATATCAATCGGTAGCTCGATGTAAAATTCTTGAACAGCCTCAGGCGCCAGTACGATGTTGGATATTTCCAAGCCGCTGCCTTCACCTGTCGCAGTGACGTCGTCCACGAGACCAGGCACTTCAGTTCGTGATGGCAATTGACGCAACAGCTCAGTAAAAGATTCTTCCATCTCAACCGTTTGTGCGCGGTATTCTTCTAAGTTGGAAGCAAGAAATGCCTTAGCTTCAAACTCTGCTCGAATAGTCGTTTCTTCGTTGGTCGCCGCCTGCAATGTAGATTGCAGGTTTTGAATATGAAAAAAGTATCCAGCGGCTAGCACACCTGAAAAAAGGACTAAAACGATTAACCCTTTAACCGGCGCAGGCCAGACACCCATGGTGTCTAAATCTTGTAGATCATTCCAATCAAAATTTTGTAAGTCGGCAATGACTTTATTGAAGGGATTCATAAGCCTTACACCTCATCCTGTTGGCTTGGCGGCTCAAGTGTCACTGTTAGCGTAAAACTGAGGGCGTTAGTGAGCGAGTTAGCATCTCCCGGAGCTTCCGAAATAGCACTCAAATCTGGATCTCTAAACCAAGCCGAAGCGCCTAGGTTTCGAAGCAGCTCGGTGATGCCAGAGTAAGACTCAGCTATACCCTCTAGCGCGATGGTTTGGTTAGTTCTCTCTACCGATCTGTAGTACACGCCTTCAGGTAATGTATTAACCAACTCATCGAAGATTCGCACAATTAGTGGCCTGGTTCCTTGCAAGTCCGTAATTACGTTCATACGGGCCCGAATATCTTCTTTTTGCTGACGCAGCTGAGTAATTTCTCGAACCCGCTCATCCAAGATCGCGATTTCTGTTTTCACGAAGTTATTGCGAGCCACTTGCGTATTGATTTCGGCGTTAAAGTATCTATCAACCAAAAGCACAAGTCCGGCGGCAATGATTACGATACCCACTAAAATATTGAGGTATTCTCGGCGTCTTTCTTCCCGGAGGCGCTCGCGCCAAGGGAGTAAGTTAATATGAGCCATTAATACTCACCCCGCATTGCAAGCCCACAGGCAATAAGTAAGGAGGGTGCATCATTTTTTAACAGCGCTTTGTTCACTTTTGAACCTATCGCCAAGCCTTCAAACGGGTTCGCAACTCTAGTCGGTGTCGACAAATTCTCTTGGACCAGATCGCTCAATCCTTCGATTGCAGCAACACCACCTGCCAGAAGCAGATGATCTACTTCATTATAGTGACTTGAAGAGAAGAAAAATTGCAGTGTCTGGCTAACTTGTTGCACTACAGCATCTTTAAAAGGTGCGAGGATTTCGTATTCGTATTCCTCAGGCAAGCCACCTCGCTTCATCGCTGTCTCTGCTTCAGCAGCACTCAGGCCAAAGCGTCTTTGTACTTCCTCTGAAAGCTGATTACCGCCAAACATCTGCTCTCGAGTATAAATTGTCTTACCATTTAGAATGACATTCAGCGTTGTCATCATCGAGCCAATATCAATAATAGCAATGGTTTGCTCGTCTTCAGAGCCGATCTGATCTTTGAGCAAGGTAAATGCGCGCTCGATGGCGTAGGCTTCTATGTCAACCACCTTTGCGGTTAAACCTGCAACCTCTAACGCCGCAACTCGCGCATCGACGTTTTCTCGGCGACATGCGGCTAGCAACACCTCAACCATATCCGGTGTGCGCATTGACAATTCTTGCCGTTCAAAATCAATTGAAACCTCATCTAACGGGTACGGTATGTACTGATCCGCCTCCACCACAATCTGGTTTTCCATCTCGGCGTCAGACAAACTGGAGCTCATCTCGATTGTCTTGGTAATAACAGCAGACCCAGCGACGGCAACCGCTGCATCTTTAATAGACGGTTTCATAATGCTAAGGGCTGAAGCAATGCATTCGCCCACCGCATCAATATCAGCAATGTTCTTTTCGACCACCGCATTGAGCGGCAGTGGCCTAATAACATAGTTATCGACTTTGAATTTGTCGCCATGGGGGCTTAACTGCAGCACTTTGATGGACGTGGAGCTTATATCCACGCCCAGCAGAGTATTGGCTTTTTTGCCAAAACTACCTAATGAACCCAGTTTGCTAGTAATTTTATCTAGCACAATTTTCCCCTTGAGACCCCAAAAAGCGCCTCGGTTACCCCCCGGCGCTGCACTAAATTCTTCAAATTACGACCCCTTAACGGCCTGAATCAACGCCGAGGGCTCTATAAATTTTTAATAATTACAATAAGTTACAGTTTTATCTTAAAAACAATTCCCTTCCAGATTGAAGTATCGGCCGAAAAAAAAATTTATATAGTTATCAATTAATTATCAGACTTTTACAACAAACAACTTTACCATTAAATAATGAACTAACGAATACTTCAATTCTTTGAATTAGATCACGTTGCCGAATCACCATTCCGGCCAAGTAGGAAGCCAGCGGCCCGC
>CAYGRT010000037.1:0-4295 GCA_964352355.1 uncultured Pseudohongiella sp.
AGCAAAGACTACGCAGCAACAATTGGCGAAATGCGGGCGCAATTAGGTCAAAGTCCCGCGGACAAGCATTAATCTGTCGTTGGACTAGTTAACGGTTTGGCATGTCTATGAACTCAGAAAAATTAAAACAGCTTGCGGCTGATGGATTTAACCGTGTGCCCGTTATCAGAGAAGTGCTGGCAGATGCCGAGACACCACTCAGTATTTATTCCAAGCTAGGCAAAGGCCGCCATAGTTATTTCTTCGAATCTGTTCAAGGTGGCGAAAAATGGGGCCGGTTTTCAATTATCGGACTTCCTTGCCGGACTATTATTCGGGTGGTGGGGGATGAGATTACGGTGGAAACTGATGGTGAAATTGTTGAACAATTAACTACATCTGACCCTTTTCCTTTTATTGAAAGTTTTAAAGCCCGCTACCGTGTTGCGCCAAGCAACAAAAAGCTGTCATATACTGGCGGCCTAGTGGGCTATTTTTCCTACGACAGTGTTCGTTATGTTGAAACCAGCGTTGGAAAGAGCGAGCAAGTAGACACCATCGGCACGCCCGATATTTTGCTAATGGTCTCAGAAGAATTTGTGGTTTTCGATAATCTTCGCGGCACTATTTCTTTCGTAAAAAATATTGATCCCGCGCTGCCAAACGTTTTAGCAGAGGCTGAACAGCGCTTGGATCAACTACAAGGCGTGTTAAAGGGGCCTGTAGAGTTCAGCGACGGCTTTCCAGCCAGCGCCAGTGCAGATGATATTCGCTTTCACACTAGCGAAGCTGATTACAAACAAGCGGTAGAAACCATCAAAGACTATATTGTCGCTGGCGATGTAATGCAGGTGGTTTTAGCACAGCGTATGTCGATGCCATTTTCTGGCGATGCGCTGAATGTTTATCGTGCCCTGCGCTACCTTAATCCTTCGCCCTATATGGTCTACTTCAATATGGGCGACCACACGGTGGTCAGCGCGTCTCCGGAAATTCTTGCTCGAGTAGAAGACGGGAGAATAACAGTTCGCCCCCTTGCCGGTACCAGAAAACGCGGTGCTACTGAAACTGAAGATCTGCAGCTAGAAAAAGACTTGTTAAATGACGCAAAAGAAATAGCTGAACATTTGATGCTAATTGATCTCAGTCGAAATGACTCTGGGCGGGTTTCAAAAATAGGCAGCGTTGAGGTAACCAAACAGATGTTTGTGGAGCGTTACTCTCATGTAATGCACATTGCCTCGATTGTCGAAAGCGATATTCGTGATGACAAAACATCTCTCGATGTACTGAAGTCTACCTTGCCGGTTGGCACGCTTAGCGGAGCACCAAAGGTGCGCGCAATGCAAATCATAGATGAGCTGGAATATGAAAAACGCGGCGTTTATGGTGGTGCAATGGGCTATCTAGGTTGGAACGACAACATGGACATGGCAATTGCGATTCGCACAGCGATAATCAAAGGGGATCGGCTTTTCGTCCAAGCCGGTGCCGGAATAGTGGCTGACTCTGTGCCGGACAGCGAGTGGGAAGAGACCATAAACAAGGCCAAGGCCATTGTTAGGGCCGTGGAGTTGGCGTCTAAGAAACTCGCGTTGGATTAGCTTGGAGCGTAATGCTCAGTGTCTAGAGATGAGTTCGACCTTCCCGTCCGTGACCCGCTGTAAATACGTCATTGTAAGCTCAGCGCCCGCATCCCAGCGGGCGATGGTCACGACCGGGAAGATCGAGCTCATCTTTGGTGGTTTGGTGGTGCGTTTGTGCTAACTATCTATAGTTTAGGTTCTCAAGTTTATTTCGACGAAGATTGACGTAGCTAGAGGTGTTAACTATAGTTGACACATGTTGGAAGTTTACCAAACGGAAGAGTTTGCCAATTGGCTGAAAAAGCTTAAGGACCGGAGCGCTAAGGCGCGTATTCAAGCTCGAATTGACCGACTGGAGTTGGGGCATTTTGGAGACGTCGAGTCGGTAGGTGGGAGTGTTGCTGAACTCCGCATTTTCTATGGGCCGGGGTATAGAATTTATTTCACCAAGCGGTCTTCTGTTGTAGTCATACTTCTAACTGGTGGAGACAAAAGCTCGCAGGCTAAAGACATCAAGAAAGCACATGATTTAGCTCGCCAACTGGAGATTTAGACATGACAGTTAAGATCACTCGCTACGATACGGCTGAACACCTAAAGTCTGATGAAGACATACAAGCCTATCTTGATGCTGTGCTAGAGGAAGGAGGCGATGACCCATCTTATGTAGTTCATGCGCTTGGCATAATCGCTCGAGCCAAAAACATGAGTCAACTTGCTAGAGACACAGGCTTGTCTCGTGAAGGTTTGTATAAGGCGCTTTCGGAAGAAGGTAATCCGACCTTTGCCACCGTGATAAAGATTGCTAAAGCGCTAGGCCTGCAAATCAAATTTCAATCTGCGGTTTAGAGGCTAGCTCGCAATTTAACAAAAAGGGCATCACAACTTTTTCCCGCTGAAGGGTTAGCTAAATACTTGAACATTCTTCTCGCTATGGCAGCTGCTGGAGCAACATTTATTAGCGGTGTAACAACTGAGCTGTCGCCAGTTGAAGCCGTCGATCTTAATATTGGGGTTTCCGTTTTAGATTTAGAAAGAGAACAAGAGCACCCCTATCCTTTGTTTTTGTTTAACGTTGATTTAAGCGAAATGAATGCCTGCAGTATTCGGGGTGTTTGGTTAAGGATCATCAATAACCAAGACCAGTTGGTTTTTGGTTCAAGCATCGCCGAAGATTTAGGGGGCTATACTTTCCAAATAATAGGAGACTATTTAGCCGGTGCGACGCTTGGCATTACCTGCGACGAGGGGCCAGACCGACTCGACTCCAGCTATACGATTAAATTGCAAAATTACGCTAGGGCTCTCTAGCAGGCAGCGCAATGTTACGCGGTACCGAGTTATCTGCTCGTTGAAGGGAAAGCTATAGTCCCGACTAGGCATTAGCTTAGGTTTGAGTTGCTAAGTTCATACAATGGTTTGGCCAAGTTCAAAGCATGGGAATGAGTTTTGCCTTTCAGTCTGTGCCCCGCTGATGCCAACAAGTAAGCTCAACGCCTCTATCCCCGTAGGCTTGAGTCCTAGCCAGAAAGGTCTTGTTATCTTTTTTATTTTTGTAACTTTGTCCTAAGTGCGCTTATTTCTTGGTTCTTCTTTGATTTTGGCGTATGCCTTAAGTGCTCTTTCTCTAGTTTCCTTTAAATCCAACATGGCTCGTGGATAGTCTTTGTCCAGTTCTATGCCCGCTGCCTTTAGAACATCGGCGGGGGCATTGCTTGGGTCGTGTAGGTATTTGTCCGGTAGTGATTTAAGTTCTGGAACGTACTTTTTGATATATTCCCCTTTGGGGTCAAACTTAGCGGACTGGGTCACCGGATTAAAAATTCTAAAGTAAGGAGCCGCATCGGCTCCGCTACCAGCTACCCATTGCCAACTGGCTGAATTGCTGGCTAGATCGGCGTCTACGAGGCAATCCCAAAACCACTGTTCACCATGCTTCCAATGCAGCAATAGATTCTTGATCAAGAAAGAGCCCACAATCATGCGCACTCGGTTGTGCATATAGCCAGTTTGCCACAGCTCGCGCATGCCAGCGTCTACCAGCGGAAAACCTGTTGCGCCTTTCTGCCAACGCTTAAGCCCCTCCCGGTCATTCAGCCAAGGGAATGCGTCAAAATGGCTGTAAAGGTTTTGATCGGGAATAGTTGGGAAGTGGTATAGCAGATAGTAGGAAAACTCTCGCCACACAAGCTCCCGTTGAAAATGCTCGATTTCATGCTCTGGAGCATGGTCTGTTTGATTTAGTGCTGCCTGCCAGAGTTGATTAGGAGAGACTTCTCCGAAATGTAAATGAGGCGAGAGTCTGGAGACACTGCGTTGAGATGGAAAATCCCGCCCCGTCTTGTAGTTGGGCAGCCCAGTCTTTAGAAAACCCACTAAGCGTTTGGCAGCGCCTTTTTCTCCTGGCTGCCAATGCTCAGCAATAGAGTGGTGCCAGGGGTGGTCAGGAACTAAGTTAAGCGCACTAATTTTTTCATCGGCTTGGCTGCACTTAGTCAGCTTATCTAGATTGATCTTGACGCTTTTCGGTGCCCTAACGGGGTGATCTTTGATTGCTCGTTTGTAGTAGGGTGTAAAGACTTTGTAAGGGGTGCCATCATCTTTTAGATTGATCCAAGGCTCCCACAGCATACTTCCATTGAAACTTTCGACGTCGATTATTTTGGCAAGAGACTGTTTTATCTCGGTGTCTCTTTGTGTCTGCCAAGGCTCGTAGGTTCGATTCCAGAC
>CAYGRT010000037.1:4395-28881 GCA_964352355.1 uncultured Pseudohongiella sp.
CGCAGGTCTTGTCTGAACCACATGAGTGTGATGGATTTGGCCATCCTTTAGTCTTCCCTATTTAACGTGTTTTAGTAGTACGCCGAGGGCGCTGTTGGAGTTTAGTGACTGAACTAAATAATGGATGCTTTGAGCCATGACAGCAATAAGCGGTGTGGTATGATTGCGCGCTAGAGTTTCATTGGTTTCATTCAGTTAGAGTTTGGGCGCCCCTGTGCTATTGATGATCGACAATTATGATTCGTTCACCTACAACGTGGTTCAGTACCTCGGAGAATTAGGTGCCGATGTGCGCGTGTACAGAAACGACGCAATCACCATCGAGGAAATACAGGACTTAGCCCCAGAGCGCATCGTTATATCTCCAGGGCCCTGTACGCCCAATGAAGCCGGAATTTCTACTTCAGTAATCACGCATTTTGCGGGCAAGCTACCGATCTTGGGAATATGTCTCGGCCATCAAAGCATTGGCCAAGTCTACGGGGGCAAAATAGTTCGTGCTGGCAAGGTCATGCATGGAAAGCTTTCGGCCATTCATCACTGTGGCGATGGTGTGTTTAGCGGCCTTTCTAATCCATTTACGGCAACTCGCTATCATTCACTAGTGATAGATAAAGCCAGTTTGCCGGAATGTTTGGAGCTGACAGCTTGGACGGTGGACGATAAGGGTGAAATCGAAGAGATCATGGGGGTTCGCCACAAATCCCTCGCCATCGAGGGTGTTCAGTTTCATCCCGAGTCAATCTTAAGCGAGCATGGTCATGCCCTACTCAAAAATTTCTTACAGACCACAGTTTAATCGACGAGGGCGTTATGGACATTAAGCAGGCTATAGCTCACGTTACTCAAGAGCGAGACCTTTCCAGAGATGACATGATCTCTGTGATGCAGAGTTTGATGTCAGGCGATGCTACAAACGCACAGATTGCAGGCTTTTTAGTTGGCCTGCAGATGAAAGGCATTAGCGCCGATGAAATCTACGGTGGGGCTACTGTCATGAGGCAATTAGCTACCCCAGTCAACGTCAGCAATAAATTAAATCTGGTGGATACTTGTGGCACCGGAGGTAGTGGGTCAAATAAGTTCAATGTGTCTACTGCGTCGGCCATAGTCGCTGCCAGCGCCGGTGCGCGAGTCGCAAAACATGGCAATCGAGGCGCAACTAGCAAGAGCGGTAGCGCCGACTTATTAGAAGCCGCTGGAGTGAATTTGGCTATAGATGCCACTGGGGTTGCTCAGTGTATAAACCAGCTTGGCATTGGCTTTATGTTTGCTCCGGCTCACCATAGCGCCATGAAGCATGTTATTGCGGCCCGGAAAGAAATAGGTGTTCGCACAATATTTAACCTACTTGGTCCGTTAACAAACCCTGCGGCAGCGCCCAATCAAATCATAGGGGTATATGACAAAAAATGGATTCCCGTGCTACTTGAAGTGCTTAAAGATTTGGGCAGTGAGCATGTCTTGATCGTAGCCTCCGATGATGGATTAGATGAAATCAGTGCGTCTGCCCCAACAACTGTTGGTGAATTAAAAGACGGTAGGGTTCAAATGTACGTAGTGGAGCCGGAAACCTTCGGCTTTGAAAGGCAGATTGGCTTTGAGCATCTGAAAATCACCAGCGCAGCTGAAAGTCTGGCAATGGTAAAATCCGCACTTAGCTATTCGGATCCTAAAGCCGCCGAAATTGTGGCCCTGAACGCAGGGGCAGCTATATATGCCGCCAATATTGCTGAGTCGCTAGTTGATGGGGTGAAGTTGGCTGTTCAAACGTTGCATAGCAGGCGTGCTATTACGCTGCTCGAAAAACTAGTCACTCTTAGCAATGACATTGCTAAAGAGTAAACCGAATTCGAATAATTATGACTGCACCCACCATTCTCGAGACCATTATTGCTCGGAAGCATGAAGAGATTGCGTCTCGTAAGCAGCGCTTTTCTCTGGCTGATCTGGAAAGCCGGTATCCTGCTGAAACTGAACTTAGAGGATTCGCTGGCGCCATAAGATCGCAAATAATGCAGCAGAAGCCGGCCATAATCGCCGAGATAAAACGAGCTTCTCCCTCAAAAGGTTTAATTCGAGAGAATTTTCAACCAGCACAGCATGCCAAAGATTATGCTGATAATGGTGCCACTTGTCTTTCTGTGCTAACCGATCAAGACTTCTTTAAAGGCCATGATGATTATTTGCTAGAGGCTCGAGCTGCCTGTAGCTTGCCAGTAATTCGCAAGGATTTTATGGTTGATACCTATCAGTTGGCGGAATCACGCGCACTTGGTGCCGACTGTATTCTTCTTATCGTGGCAGCATTAGAGCAATCTCAGTTACTCGAGCTTGCAAGCTGTGCAGCTGAATTGTGTTTGGATGTTTTAATTGAGGTACATGACGAGAAAGAATTGGAGCGAGCGCTCGAGTTGGATAGCCCGCTGCTGGGTATCAACAACCGCAATTTGCACAGCTTTGAGACGTCTCTTGAGACAACGTTGCAACTGGCAGCAAAAGCGCCGTCTGACAAGCTACTAATTACAGAGAGCGGAATTCACACCCCTGATGATGTGAAGCTTATGCTGGATAATGGGATTTATGGTTTTCTAGTAGGGGAAGCGATGATGCGTGCGCCTAATCCTGGAGACAAATTGAAAGAATTGTTTGCCCGCTAACGAGTGCCAAACACCACAATGGTTTTGCCCGAAACACTGATCAACGCCTGCTCTTCCAATGTTTTCAGTACTCGGCCTGCCATTTCTCTTGAACAGTTAACAATCCGGCCAATTTCTTGGCGCGTAATTTTTATCTGCATGCCCTCAGGGTGAGTCATTGCATCAGGTTCTTTACTTAATTCAATTAGGGTTCGTGCTATTCGACCCGTTACATCATAGAACGCCAAGTCACCAACTTTGCGCGTGGTATTGCGCAGCCGGTGTGCCATCTGCTGACCAATGGTAAACACAATCTCTGGGTGTGAACGGATGTAACTATTAAAGTTTGCGTAACTGATTTCTGCGATTTCACAGGCCGAACGGGCACGGCACCATGCGCTTCTCTCTTCGGACTGCTCGAAGAGCCCCATTTCACCGAAAAAGTCTCCGGGGTTCAAATAGGCAATAACGACTTCTTTACCGTCATCGTCTTCCAAGATAACAGACACTGAGCCTTTGATAATGTAATACAAGGTATCGCATTGGTCGCCCTCATAGATAATCGTTGCTCTATTTGGGTAGCGCTTGCGATGACAATGGGATAGGAAATTATCCAAGTCTTCGATATGTGGCGTGATAGCCATTAATGCCATTGTGGCATCTCCTTGTTTTTAGCGTCGCTCAAATGTATATCACATTATTCTAGCAATTGTGAGATGGTGGTCACAATACCATGGCAAATTCGCTGTGCTTGCGAAATTTGACTTAATGTATCCGTTTTTTATGAAAAAAGTTGTAAAATTTGGGCTTTGCTAATGGTTTTTATGAATATGCCCAGTATCTTATCGGTACTGACAGTTCAAACCTTTATTGTTCTTATAATTTATCTCAAGAGACCCTCGAATTATGAATGCTCGAATTAAATGGGTAGAAAATGTCATGTTTGTCGCTGAGTCAGGGTCAGGCCATGCCATCGTGTTAGATGGAGCGCCCGAAGGCGGTGGACGTAATATGGGAATGCGCCCCATGGAACTTATGGCTATGAGCGTTGGTAGCTGCTCGTCTTATGACGTGGTTACTATCTTAAAAAAAGCGCGACAGGCTGTAACTAGCTGCGAGGCGGAAGTTTCCGCCGAAAGAGTCGATACTACCCCGGCTGTTTTCAAATCTATCCATCTTCACTTCAAGGTGGCTGGGCATGAGCTGAGCGAAAAGCAGGTGGAGCGGGCAGTTGAGTTATCTGCAGATAAATACTGTTCCGCATCAATCATGCTGAAGAATGCCGGCGTTGAGGTGACTCACAGCTTTGAAGTGAGTGAATCAGTTTAATCAGCCCCATGCTGAAAAAGAGCCGTTAAGATAAAGCTTACAAGTGGTAGGTGGCTTTTTTCATTATCGTAGACATTAGTGTCATGCCAAGCTTTACTGGTGCCGGAAGTTCTGCACCGCCGGCCAGTTTAGCCGACTCACCGTGCTGTTTCTCATCGCGAATCATCTGTTCCAAAATTGCATGACTTTTAGCGTCTGCATTTGGAATGTCTTGCAGGTGTTCTTCTAGATGTTCACACACTTGGTTTTCGGTTTCGGCGACGAAGCCCAAACTCCATTTGTCGCCTGCTAGCCCAGCTGCGGCACCCATTCCAAATGATAGGGCATACCACAATGGGTTGAGCACACTAGGCTTGCTGTCTAACTCGAGGAGGCGTTGGTCACACCATGCTAAATGATCTATTTCTTCAGCCGCTGAATGTTCCATCGATGCCCTAACTTCGGACAATCTCGCGGTTGCTGCTTGGCCTTGATAAAGTGCCTGTGCACAAACCTCGCCCGTATGGTTGATTCGCATTAGCCCAGCTATGTGTTTGCGCTGGGATTCTTCAAGCTCAGCTTCTGGTAGGGATTTCGCCGGCGAAGGGCGCCTAGCCTGAGCCGCGCCTTGGGTGCAGGTGCGCAGAGCTTGATCAAATTGAATTAGGAATTGATCAAGCGGTGTGTGCTTCGGTGAATTCATAATCATAGTATCCAAGTTGTCTGTGGCTGCACCCATGGTCTCTAACACAAAAACGGTGAATACCGCTGTGCTAGATCAGTGAGGTTTTAGACAGTTTTTCTATTCTCTCTGGCAATTGCTCGGTAAGCAATATCGCGCCGATAGTAGATCGATTGCCATTTTATACAACTAGCTAAGGCGTAGGCCTGTTGTTGAGCTTCGGAGACTGTGCTGCCCAAGGCAACGGTGCATAACACGCGGCCGCCATTAGTAACTATTTGATCGCCTTCAAATGCAGTACCGGCATGAAATACCTTCCCATCCAGTTTGTCAGCCTCGTCTAGCCCGTGAATGACGTCACCCTTATTGTAAGACTCCGGGTATCCTCCAGCGGCTAATACAACACCGACTGCCGAGCGTGGGTCCCAAGCTACAGTATGCTGGTCGAGAGTGCCGTTGATTGACGCAAGGCAGAGAGCGGGCAGATCGCTTTGTAATCGCATCATTACGGGCTGTGCTTCGGGATCACCAAAACGGCAGTTAAACTCTACGACCGCCACATCTCCGCTATCTGACACCATCACGCCGGCATATAGAAATCCTTTGTATTCATTGCCGTCCTCCGCCATGCCGAGTACGGTGGGTCTGATCACTTGATCCATGATCTTATCAAACACGGCCGGGGTAACGACTGGCGCTGGAGAATAGGCGCCCATACCGCCTGTATTGGGACCTTTGTCACCATCATCGCGGGCTTTATGATCTTGCGATGTTGCCATGGGAATCACATTGCTGCCATCTACAAGGGCAATAAAACTCGCTTCTTCGCCCACTAAAAAATCTTCAATGACGACACGGTGACCTGCGTCGCCAAATTTGTTTCCCGCGAGCATGTCTTCAACGGCAGAAATAGCCTCGTCTTCTGTTTGAGCAACAATCACGCCTTTACCTGCCGCCAATCCATCCGCCTTCACTACGATGGGAGCGCCAACAGAATTTATATAGGCCACTGCTGCTGCTTGGTCCGTAAAGGTTTCATAATTGGCAGTGGGTATATTGTGTTTTTTCAGAAAGTCTTTCGTAAAGGCTTTGGAGCCTTCTAATTGGGCTGCCTTTGCTGACGGCCCGAAGCAAGGTAGGTTCTGTTCATTGAAATAATCGACGATGCCAGCCACTAAAGGTGCCTCAGGGCCCACTATAGTCAATTCGATCTTATTGCGTTTGACGAAGTCAGTCAGCGCTTTAAAGTCGAGAGGATCAAGGTTCACGTTTTCGATACCTGCCTCACGAGCAGTGCCAGCATTACCTGGGGCGACAAATACTTTTTCTACGCTAGATGCCTGCGTTGCTTTCCACGCGAGTGAATGTTCGCGACCGCCACTGCCAATCACTAATATTTTCATAACCTGAATCTCTCGTCTCTCGCGTATTAGTGTCTGAAGTGGCGGATGCCAGTAAAAACCATGGCGATGTTCGCCTCGTTGGCTGCAGCAATCACTTCGTCATCACGCATAGAACCACCGGGCTGAATCACAGCGGTAATGCCTGCTGCTGCGGCCGCATCAATGCCGTCCCTAAAGGGAAAGAAAGCATCAGAAGCCATTACCGAGCCTTTCACTTCAAGATTTTCATCCGCTGCCTTTATGCCAGCAATTTTAGCGCTATAAACTCTGCTCATTTGACCAGCACCGACGCCAATCGTTTGATTGTTCTTGCAGTAAACAATGGCGTTGGATTTAACAAATTGAGCAACGCTCCAGGCGAACATCATATCGCGAATCTCTTCTTCTGATGGAGCCCTGGCACTGACGATTTTTAAGTCAGAGTGATCCAGTTGGTGTATGTCTCGATCTTGCACCAACAAGCCGCCGTTCACTCGTTTGAAATCCAAGCCATGCTTGCGGGCAGCGTCCCATTGTCCACAGCTTAGCACCCGCACGTTTTTCTTTTCGGCAGTAACAACGAGTGCCTCAGGGCTAACACTTGGCGCAATGATAACTTCAGTAAACTGCTGCTCGACGATGCGTTTTGCGGTAGCGGCATCTAGTTCGCGGTTGAACGCGATGATCCCTCCGAAGGCGGATGTTGGATCAGTTTGGAATGCTTTTTCGTAGGCGCTGAGGATTGAATCGGTCACCGCGACGCCACAGGGGTTGGCGTGTTTCACTATCACACAGGCGGGTTCGCTAAAACATTTGACGCATTCCAGAGCGGCATCCGTGTCGGCGATATTATTGTATGAGAGCTCCTTGCCCTGTAACTGTTTCGCCGTACTTATGCTTGCCTCGGAGGGGTTTTTCTCGACGTAAAATGCCGCTCTTTGATGAGGATTCTCACCATAGCGCATGGTTAGTGACTTATTAAACTGGCTGTTGAAAGTGCGAGGGAAGTCGGCATCGTTCGAATCGATTTTGCCGCCAAGATAATTTGCAATTGCGCCATCGTAGCCGGCTGTGTGTTCATACGTTTTGATGGCAAGATCGAAGCGAGTTTGCTGATCCAATTTTCCATCATTAGATTTTAACAGGGTGATAATTGGCTCATAGTCAGCGGGATTAACTACCACCGCTACAAAGCGATTGTTTTTCGCGGCGGCGCGCAGCATTGTAGGGCCGCCAATGTCGATGTTTTCAATGGCTGTTGCCAAGTCGCAATCTGGATTGGCGACAGTGGCTTCAAATGGGTAGAGGTTGACCACTACTAAATCAATAGGCGGAATATTGTGCTGTTTCATCACAGCCTGGTCCACATCTCTGCGGGCTAAAATTCCGCCGTGCACCTTGGGGTGGAGGGTTTTGACTCTACCGTCCATCATTTCTGGGAAGCCAGTATAGTCTGATATTTCGATTGCTGGGATTCCGGCTTCACTCAATTGTTTGAAGGTCCCTCCGGTGGAAAGGATTTCCACTCCCAAAGCATGCAGTGATTGAGCGAAAGGCAATAGTCCGGACTTGTCTGAAACGGAGATCAATGCGCGACGGATGGCGCCAGAAGTGTCTGAGGTCATAAGAATTAATAGTGCTCGATAGTAGTTGCAAGGAAGAGCCGCGCCGCGGCTAGTTTTCAGTAAATCGCTTTACCCGTAAATATTACAGCAATCCATACTGTTTTAACTTGGTTCGCAGAGTACCACGGTTGAGACCGAGCATGATAGAAGCCTTGCTCTGGTTGTTGCCGGTGTAGCGCATAACAGCCGCTAACATTGGCTGCTCTACCTCTGCCATTACCATCTGATATAAATCAGTGACTGGCTCATCTTCGAGATGCATAAAGTATCGTTTGAGCGCTTTGTCTACTTCATCTCGCAGACTACTTTCATGGGTTGCGAAAGGCTCGATATGAGACGAAGGCTGGAAACTAATGAGTGCTGAACTGTCATCCATGTCTTTCATGCCGCGATTGCTCCATTGATAGTTTCAAGCATAGCAAAGTAGTCCTCTAATGCATTTAGTTGATCGTGGGGTTGTTCGTATTTGTTAAATTCCTGGCGAAATTCTTTGCACATTGGCAGGTCTGCGACATATTCAACAACGTGTTTGCGGGCGCAGAGCGCGCCGCGCTTTTCACCATAAAAGTCGTACAGTCTTGTTAAGTGGTCGGCAACTATTGCCGCTTGAGACGCCAAACTTATTGGTGCTAAACGTTGTCCTGTGCGGAGGTAGTGCTCTATTTCCTGAAAAATCCAAGGTCGCCCTTGAGCGCCTCTGCCAATCATAAGCCCATCGGCGTTAGTCTTGTCTAACACCATTTTTGCTTTCTCAGGTGAATTGATATCTCCATTGGCGATAATTGGTATCGATACTGCTTGTTTGATAGCGGCGATGGTGTCGTATTCCGCCTGGCCTTTAAATCGGCACTCACGGGTCCGGCCGTGTACTGTAAGCAACTGAATGCCTGATTGCTCGGCGATCCTGGCGATTGTTACGCCATTTCTTTCAAGTGGAGACCAGCCCGTTCGTATCTTTAGAGTCACCGGGACAGACACGCGTTTTACAACGCTTTCCAAAATACTCGCGACAAGTTTTTCATCCCTAAGTAGTGCTGAGCCAGCGGCCTTCTTAAGGACTTTTTTTGCGGGGCAGCCCATGTTGATATCGATGGCATCGGCTCCCATGTCGACATTCAATGCTGCGCCATGTGCCATGATTGCGGGATCTGAGCCCGCAATTTGGACAACTTGTGGGCTTTTTATTTGAGGCTTAATTTGCTTGAGTCGATTGCGTTCGCGACCCCAAACTTCTGAATCCGATGGCAGCATCTCTCCAACAGTGAGCCCTGCACCTTGTTGGCTGCATATTTCTCTGAAAGGGGGGTCGCTTACTCCTACCATTGGCGCCAAAAATAAGGCGTTGCGGAGACTGTAGGGGCCAATATTCAGCATTTTTCTGTTTTATTCTTAGAGCGAAGAAGGCCGGCTATGATAACTGCGAAGCAAACTCAACGAAAGCCATTTGGTTAAAAATTCACCAATTAATTTGTGGTCAATGACGGAGATCAAGGCGCTGTGAGTTTCTACTTACTAGGGGCGCCTGAACGCAAGGGTGTAGTTTACTGCGAATGGGCCCGGGTCCATGATGTTGAGCTCTACTTGCACCGGTGTGTTTGACGGCATTTCTTTAAAGCGTCGCAGCGCTGGTGGCAAATACTCTTCTGCTGCGAACTCCCTTAAGGCGACTACATCATTACTCGCACTATTGAAGCTGAGTATCATTACAGGAAAAGCTTGCGCATATGGAGCGCTATTGCGAAAGGCAACAGCCACAGCTAACGCATTTTCCTCAGTGGGATGGCTGCGAACCACCAGTTCATCGCTGCGAATGGCACTGATATTGGAGTAGGGAGGCAGCTGACAGTCTAGCCATTGGCAGGCGATGAGATAATATCCCCTCAGCGCATCAGTTTGGCTATACAGAGGCAAATAACGCCAAAAATATTGCCCGGCTAGTGTCGCTAGTAGCAGCGTCGCGAGGCAAGTAGTTGCCACGAAACCAGCCCATTTTCTCTGGGAGCCGCTTATGAGCTCAAGCGGAGCTACAAATTTGCTAAGGGTGTCTAGATCCGCCGTTTCTATTTTCTCTAACGCATCATCATCTTTGAGATCGGCATTGAGGGCTCTAGCTCGGATGGTTTCGGTGCTAACTTCGTCTTCTGTTAATGAGGACACCGCCGAATCGGTTGTGACGCTAGCTTCCATCGGCTGAATTCTGGTTACAGTTAAGGCATCGGGCGGTGAATCGCCATTCAAGTCAATTAATTCCGCAGGTTCATTATCAGCGTCGCTGGCTTCAAGTGGGATCGGTTTATTGTCAGGGTCATCTTCTATTTCAAATAGTTCAATAAATTCCTCGTCAGTGGCATCCTCGAGAACCTGCTCGAGTTCTACTATTTCATCTTCGAAATACAGGTAATCATCGTCGTTGGCTGTTGTAAAATCAGCAACAACCGGAACCGGATGTGAGTGTTCTTGGTAATCAGTTTCGCCTAATGAGGATGATTCAGAAAGGTCAGGCGAGACTTGTTCGGTTTCAGACTGAGGGGATTGTGTATCCTGAGTCTCTTCAGCGACGCCTTTCGAGTCAATCGCTGGCGGTTGGGCATTGTCTTCGTGTTCTTCTGACAGCTCTTGAGAGGCTTTGGTTTCGGGCTTGCTCACAGGAACATGAAATAACGAAAAAGAGGCTGATAGTTTCACATCCTCTGGGCGAATATGCCCGTAAACCGCGTCAGACTTAGATTTTTCTTGCGGTGCGCCGCTCTCCTCAGCTGCGATTGCTGAGCCATTATCAATACCCACATCACCGGTCGTTTCTGCGCTTATGGCAGCGTTAAACTCTTCTTCAGTTATTATTTCCGGTTGGATGTAAGTGTCTTCTTCTAAAGGGCTATTAGTTGACTCTGAGTCTAGCGGGCTTTCTGGGGTCGATTGCATCGGCAATTCAATTGCAGAAGAAGGCGATGAGGCACTATCTACTGCATTAGCGTCGGTACTTGGGTCGGGGATGGACTCCGCTTGGCGAATCCCCTCTGCTTCTAAGGAATTAGTAGAGTCATTTTCAATTTGATGGTCTGTTGCTGACGTTTCATTCGAGTCTTGGGAGCTCAGTGTTGTTGTAGCCGCTGCCAATTGGGTGTGCTGATCGTGGGAGCGGGATGGGGAGTCTTCCAGAGGCTGCGTAGCAGCGGTCCGAATTTTGCTAAACAAGGCAGCGCGGCTTGGGAAGCTCGGCTTAATGGCTTGATCAACAAGGTCTGCTGAAGGGTTTGTTTTGCTACGAGTAAGAAAGCTTTGTGGGTTGAAATAATCGGCCGGGTAATTCCCGATAAACACTGATTCTAATTCTTCGTCCGGATCGGTCTCCTCACTCGGCAAAATTTGTTCGATAGCATCGAAGATTCTAAGGCAAGATCCGCAGCGAACTCGGCCAGATGCGGCAGCCAAGATGTTTGCATTGGTATTGAATGTGGATTCACAGTGCGGGCACTGGGTGACATGAAAAGCCATGGTGCGATTTGCTTATCCGGCAGTCAAAGAATAAATAGAGTCTGGGCCTTGATTTTAGGGTAATGCGCTGTGGATAGCGAACACCTATTGATAGACACCCGCTAGCCTGACCCAACCGTCTTTGATAGTTGGGGGCTGCATATCAAAAAGCGAGTCATAAACCTCAAGAATCATGCCGACTTGCTCTTCCAATATGCCACTCAACACAATACTTCCACCAGGTTTAATGAGCGCTTTGAGGGTTGGAGCAAGAGTTAGCAAAGGGCCAGCCAAGATATTAGCGATTAGGATGTCGGCTTGGATGACTGGTATATCTTCAGGCAAGTAGGCAGACAATCTTTCTAAGTCGATGTGATTGCGTTGGCTGTTATCCAGGGTTGCAACGATCGCTTGTGGGTCATTGTCCACGGCCACTACGTGGCTAGCCCCTAGTAAAGCAGCTCCAATTGCTAACACGCCTGAGCCCGAACCATAGTCTACAATCGTTTTTTCAGCGAGTTCAGTAGCCGCGAGCCACTCCAAACAAAGAGCAGTGGTTGCGTGTGTGCCGCTGCCAAATGCCAAGCCAGGGTCTAACATAATGTTTATGGCATTCGGGTCAGGGGGTGTTTGCCAGCTCGGACAAATCCAGAGGGCGGGCCCATACTGCATGGCATGAAATTCATCCATCCAAGCCCGCTCCCAATCCTGATCTTCAATTATCTCGACTTCGAGGGACGCACGGTTCACCACTGCTGTATTTTGAGAAAGGGCGTTTAGACAAGAATCGAGAGCTTGGTCTTGCTCGAATAACGCAACCAAAACCGTGGCATCCCAAATTACAGTGCTACCTGGCTCGATTTGAAATAATGGCTGGTCTTCGGCATCAACAAAGGATATGGCGACTGCGCCAAATTCAAGTAAAAGCTGCTCAAGCGACTCGCTATGAGCAGCTGTGGTTTCAATCTTAAGTTGCTGCCAAGCCATAGGCTCTCTACACATTAAAAAGCGCGACTTTAGCGCTTTTTTTGGAGGGTCGAAAAACTAAGACTTCAGCTTTAGCTTGTTCTCTAAGTAGTGAATATTGACGCCGCCTTTTTGAAATTCGGAGTCTCTCACTAGATCTCGATGAAGCCCGGTGTTGCTTTTGATGCCGTCGATAAGTAATTCATCTAATGCAATTTGCATACGCATCAATGCTTGCTCGCGACTCGCGCCATGGGTGATAAGTTTGGCGATCAATGAGTCGTAGAAAGGAGGCACCGTGTAACCGCTGTACAAATGAGAATCAACGCGAACTCCGGGACCGCCAGGGGCGTGAAACAAATTGACCTTGCCAGGGCTAGGCAAGAAAGTAGAAGGGTCCTCTGCGTTGATTCGGCATTCAAACGCATGCCCTGAAATTTTGATGTCGTCTTGGGTCACCGATAAAGGCTCACCGCTGGCAATGCGGAGCTGCTCTTGCACGATATCTACGCCAGAGACCAACTCTGTTACGGGGTGCTCGACCTGTACTCGGGTGTTCATCTCAATAAAGTAATAGCTTTCATCTTGATATAAAAATTCGAGCGTACCTGCGCCACGGTACTTCATCTTTTGACAGGCTTTTATGCACGTATCGAACACATTTTGACGCACATCCTCGGGAATTCCCGGTGCCGGTGCTTCCTCAATAACTTTTTGATGTCGTCTTTGTAGGGAGCAATCGCGATCTCCTAAATGGACAGCTCCGCCTTGACCATCGCCGATCACTTGAATCTCGACGTGGCGGGGATTTTCCAAAAACTTTTCCAGGTATACCACGCCGCTGCCAAAGAATGATTTGGCTTCGGTTTGGGTAACATAAATAGCTTTAAGTAAAGCTGCTTCGTTGTGTACCACGCGCATACCGCGTCCACCACCACCGGCAGCGGCTTTAATTATCACCGGGTAGCCAATCTCCCGAGCTAAGCTTAAGGTGCGTTCTTTATTCTCATCAATTGGGCCATTGGAGCCAGGCACCGTGGGAACACCCGCGTCTCGCATTACATCAATGGCAGAAACTTTATCGCCCATCAAACGGATAGTTTCTGCGCTAGGTCCAATAAAGACAAAGCCGCTGTTTTCAACTTGCTCAGCGAAGTCTGAATTTTCAGATAAAAAACCATAGCCGGGGTGCACCGCTGTCGCGTCAGTCACCTCCATCGCCGAGATAATTCTTGGAATATTTAGATAACTCTCTGTAGGACTGGGAGGGCCTATGCAAACGGATTCGTCAGCAAGGCGAACATGCATTAGGTCGCGGTCAGCAGTGGAGTGCACGGCGACAGTTTTGATTCCAAGCTCTTTGCAGGCTCGCAGCACTCGCAGTGCGATCTCGCCGCGATTTGCGATCAATACTTTTTCTAACATGGAGTGGATTCCCGTGTATGTCTAGCCAATTCGGATAAGTGGTTGATCATACTCAACCGGTTCGCCATCAGTAACCAATATGGCTTCTACTACTCCGGCATGATCAGCTTCGATTTGGTTCATCATCTTCATGGCTTCAACAATGCATACCACATCACCAACTTGGACATGGGTTCCAACTTCAACGAAAGGCGGGGTCGATGGAGAAGGCGAGCGATAAAATGTGCCAACCATCGGCGATTGGATATTCTTGCCGGATAAACTTGGCGCCGCCGGTGCTGGTTCATTGTCTCTTGCCAGTATGGGTGCAGGAGCCGCGGCGGTGGGGGCAGGCGCTGCGACTGGTGCATGGTAAGCGATTTGAGCCGGTGCTGCAGACGACAAACGGCTGATTCTAACGGCCTCTTCACCTTCTTTTATTTCAATCTCGGCGATGTCCGACTCTTCAAGTAGTTCGATTAGTTTTTTGACTTTTCTGATATCCATAATCCACCCTTTGAGAATTAAATTAGCTTGCTAATTTTTTTGCTGCAGCCTGAATGGCCAATTCGTAACCTTGTGCACCCAGACCGAAAACACAGCCGTCGGCTATGTCTGAGAAGAAAGAATGATGACGAAATTCTTCGCGCTTAAATAAATTAGAGAGATGTACTTCGATAAACGGAATTTCGCTAGCAAGGACCGCATCGCGAAGTGCAACGCTGGTATGCGTAAAGCCACCTAGGTTTATGATCATATAGGATGTGCCATCCACGCGGGCCTGATGCAATCGATTGATCAAGTCAGCTTCGGAATTGCTTTGTAGATGATCGAACTCAAAGCCCATGGTTTCGCAGTAAGCGATGAGCCTTTGGTTAATATCTTCTAAGGTGTCGGAACCATAGATATGTGGTTCACGATGGCCTAATAAGTTTAAATTTGGCCCATTTAATACGAGAATTGTTGCCATCTTCGCCTATCTTGTCATTATCATGACTTTTATCAAATTCGGCTAATTGCTGTTGTCTGATTTTTAACTTTCGGCAATTTTAGGGCATTTTTACAGATATTTAGCAGAATATCACTACTTTTAACAAAAATTTCTAAGTAGCTCGCTATTAAAGGGGGAATCGGTTGCGCTGGGGAGGGTAACAGAAGCCCCATTCCGCGCAACCCTGGTACTCAATAACAATATATCCATCTGGGCTTCCGGACTTTGGAAGGTCAAGTTCGATTTCCAGCAGGTCAAAATAGACTTCAACTTCGCCAAAAAACTCATCAGTCTTGGCAATCCCCGCAGGAATCAAAAAATCGATCTGCTCCGGCTCTGCTGTTTCGGAGGAGTGATAAGTAAATTTGAAAGCTCGTTTGTATAAGTAGTGCTCTGCAGCAGGCTGCCAAGTAAGCCGAAGGGTATCTGGGTCAACTACACTCACGAAATAGGGAAATGCTTGTTCTTGGCTAAGCGGTTTTGTTGGCGCTTGGTCGCCATCTGCCAAAGCACTAAAACTGGAAATTCCTTGGCCTGATACAGGCAGGGACGCTAGGCTAATTAGTAATGCAAAGCCGAGGATCCTAGACTTTAAAACAGAAGGTTTCATACTCATTAGACCCGCTAAGCGCCGATTTTATTCAACCCGCCTTTAGCTTGTGTAGCGATCGAAAACTAAGCAAGCATTGGTGCCACCAAAGCCAAAACTATTCGACATAATCCGATTAAGGGTAATGTTGTCTTTACGCTCAAGTGCGATTGGAAAACCCGCTGCGCCTTCATCGAGGTTATCGATATTGGCTGAAGCAGCGATGAAGTTGTTTTCCATCATTAGCAAGCTGTAAATGGCTTCATGGGCACCGGCAGCTCCAAGGGAGTGACCGCTGAGAGACTTGGTAGAATTGATGACGGGTATATTGTCGGCAAAAACTTGCTTAATTGCGCGTAGCTCAGACATGTCACCCGCAGGTGTGCTGGTACCATGGGTGTTAATGTAATCAATCGGACCGGCCAAGTCTGCCATGGCCATCTGCATGGCCCGGGCGCCACCCTCTCCAGAGGGAGCGACCATGTCATGGCCGTCGGATGTAGCTGCGTACCCTGTTAGTTCTGCATAGATCTTAGCACCGCGAGCAATGGCATGATCCAGCGCTTCGATAACAAGAACTGCTCCGCCGCCTGCTATAACGAAGCCATCGCGGTCTGCATCAAATGCTCTGGAGGCTTTTTCAGGTGTCGCGTTGTACTTACTTGATAGGGCGCCCATTGCATCGAACATATGGGACATAGTCCAATGTTCAGACTCGCCGCCGCCGGCAAATACAACATCTTGTTTGCCTAGTTGAATTAGCTCTGCTGCGTGACCAATGCAATGAGCACTGGTGGCGCAGGCTGAAGAAATGGAATAGTTCACGCCTTTTATTTTAAAAGGCGTGGCAAGGCATGCTGAGACTGAACTGCTCATAGTGCGAGGTATGTAATAGGGGCCTACTCTACGAATACCTTTTTCACGGAGTGTGTCAGTTGACTCTAGCTGATCTTCTGGAGAACCGCCGCCAGAGCCTACAACCAACCCTGTGCGAATGTTTGAAACTTCTGCGTCGGTTAAGCCCGCATCCTCTACAGCTTGCAGCATGGAGATATAGCTGTACGCTGAGGCAGCACCCATAAACCGTTTAAGTTTGCGATCGATGAACTGATCCCAATCGATATTGACCGAGCCACTTACCGTGCTACGCATTCCAACTTCTTCATAGGAAGGGTTGTGGCGAATGCCGCTTTGGCCATTTTGCAGGGATTCTAAAACCGCCTGTTTATCGTTGCCTAAACAAGACACGATGCCCATTCCAGTAACCACTACACGGCGCATATTAACCTCTGCTGTTAACGTATTTCTTAAAACGAAGTTTCGGGAGTGAATAAGCCAACTTTTAATGCTTTGGTGGTATAAATAACTTTGCCATCCACAGCGACCGTGCCATCGGCGATTCCAACCACGAGTTTACGATCAATTACCCGGCTTATGGAAAGCTCATAGGTTACAAGTTTTGCTGTCGGCAATATCTCACCAGTAAATTTTACTTCCCCAGCGCCAAGCGCTCGACCTTTGCCTAAATGTCCACACCAACCCAGATAAAACCCTACCAGTTGCCATAAAGCATCCAGACCTAGACAACCTGGCATTACCGGATCGTCAGGAAAGTGGCAATCGAAAAACCAAAGGTCCGGTTTGATGTCCAACTCGGCAATCACCTGCCCGCGCCCATACTCACCACCATCGCTGTTGATATTGGTTATTCGATCAAGCATGAGCATATTGTTAACTGGCAATTTGGCGTTGCCTGGACCAAACAAGCGGCCATAGCCACATTCTATCAATCCATCCATGTCATACGAGCTTTGTGGCGTGAAGCTTTCGTTCTTCAAATTCATAAGTGCTTAGGCCTTTTGAGGCATAGTTATCAACGGCTGCGAGTTTATCCTGCTAAGAACAAATAATCGACAGGAAATTACCGCTGCAGACTAGTCAGATGTGGTTTAAATGCACCTGTATTTATTAAAAATTGTTTATATTTGTTACACTTGGGAGTCAATTCATCCTTTGTTGGAAGTGATTGTGAGCTGCAATGATTTGACTGATCGGTAGGGGTACTCTCTGGACTTCGGCCCCTATATTTGCTGAGTAGCGACGAGAAGCAATTTTCCAAATGATCGTTGAATAGGCAGTAATCGCGATCTGGACGCACCTGCAGTTTGGTTCGGCACTTCTTGTGCCTAGTGTCGGTGGGGTCCCGTATGTTGCCGCGATAAATCCTCCGTTGATAGACAGAGGAGCGGCTTTCGTTAGCGAAGGTTCCTTATAAGCCTAACAATGTGCCAGTTGTAACTAATTATTACAGTGGTTTACTGATTTTGCAGACTCTCTATTTTGGGTGTATGGGTTGCTAAGTCGTGGTTTGCAAAAGGTGAGCCGATCATGCAAAGCCGGTATTTCTTGCGAGCGACTGGTGCTTAAAAATGTTATGTTGACGCGGTTAAATTAGGCCAACTAACACTGACAATCGCTACTTAAGCAGCGCGGTTCAGAGTGAACACAAGGTCTCTGACATAAACGAGTCAGCATCGAAGCCATGGATGCCAAAACTCTATAAGATTACTCATAGAGCGTATTTAGCTTAGAGTAGTTGGCAGCAATGCTGTTGTAATGTGGGTCGTTTAGACTATTAGATGCTGAGTTTATCCAGCTGATCCACGGCAGTGCTGATACTAACGGTTCAATCGAAAAGCGGAGAATATTTAATATGACACTAATTCGAAAATGTCTATTCCCTGCTGCGGGATATGGAACTCGATTTTTGCCTGCAACCAAGGCAATGCCGAAGGAAATGCTGCCCGTAGTGACTAAGCCTTTGATCCAATATGGGGTGGAAGAAGCCATGAAGGCTGGGATTACGGGGATGGCGATTGTAACTGGTCGAGGTAAGAGGGCTATTGAGGACCACTTTGATATTAGCTATGAGCTAGAGCATCAAATATCAGGCACCAACAAAGAATCGCTGTTGGCAGAAACCCGAGACATAATGAACCAATGCACATTTTCTTATACCCGTCAGATCGAAATGAAGGGACTGGGTCATGCTATTTTGGTCGGAGGCAGCCTAATTGGCCAAGAGCCTTTCGCAGTAATTTTGGCAGATGATTACTGTGTATCTGAAGGGGATTCTGTGCTGGCTCAAATGGTAAAACTCTTTGAAACCTACGCTTGTAGCATAATCGCGATTGAAGAAGTGCCGAAAGAAGAAACCTACCGCTATGGCGTGATTGATGGAGTAGAAGAGAGCGAGGGTATATTTCGCGTTACCAATATGGTTGAGAAACCATCGCCTGAGGATGCGCCAAGTAACCTGGCAATTATAGGGCGTTATATTTTGACTCCGGATATTTTTGACATCATTAGGCAAACACCGCCCGGTAAAAATGGTGAGGTGCAAATCACAGATGCATTACTTACCCAAGCCAAGCAAGGCCGAGTAATAGGGTATAAATTCAAGGGGAAGCGCTTCGATTGCGGAAGTGTTGAAGGCTATATTGAGGCGACAAATTATACCTACCAAAAACTCAGCTCTAAGCAGGCGATTTAATAATGAGCAAGGCAATAGATTGTTTCAAGGCGTATGACATCCGCGGCCGTGTTCCAGATCAGCTAAATGAAGAAATAGCCTACAGGATTGGGCGAGCGTACGCTGAGTTTTTAAAGCCACGGTCTGTAGTAGTTGGCTTCGATATTCGGCTCACTAGTGAGTCTTTATCGAATGCTCTTGTTGCAGGGTTAATTGACTCTGGCGTTGATGTAATAAACATTGGCCAGTGTGGGACGGAAGAAATTTACTTTGCCACGTCGCACCTTTGCGCAGATGGGGGGATCGTTGTCACCGCTAGTCATAATCCTAAAGACTATAACGGGATGAAATTAGTTCGGGAGGAGTCGAAGCCGATTAGCGGAGATACAGGCCTTAAAGCAATTCAGGCTTTGGCAGAAGCGAATCAATTTTCTCAGACGCGGAGCCGTGGCAGAGTGACTCAAACAAGTATCAGTCAAGCATATGTAGAGCACCTGCTGAGCTATGTAGATGTTGCTCAATTGAAGCCTATGAAGATTGTATGCAATGCGGGAAATGGAGGCGCGGGTGCCACCATCGATCTGCTAGAAAGTCACTTGCCCATAGACTTTGTAAAAGTCCATCATGATCCCGACGGTAACTTTCCTCACGGTGTGCCCAATCCGCTATTAGAGGAAAATAGACAACCGACGATCGCAAAAATTTTGTCCGAAAAAGCGGACTTAGGTATTGCTTGGGATGGAGACTTTGATCGCTGCTTTTTCTTTGATGAGAATGGTCGTTTTATTGAAGGTTATTATATTGTTGGCCTTCTTGCCGAGGCGTTTCTTGAAGCTAACCCAGGTGGCAAGGTAATACATGACCCACGGCTTGTTTGGAATACACAGCAAGTGGCCAACGATTTTGGCGGTACTGCGATTCAATGTAAAACTGGCCATGCTTTTATTAAGGAACGGATGCGTTTAGAGGATGCCGTTTATGGCGGAGAAATGAGCGCACACCATTACTTTAGGGATTTCTTTTACTGTGACAGCGGCATGATACCTTGGCTACTGGTTATTTCTTTAATGTCCCGTCATCAAAAAACATTGGCTCAATTGGTTGATGCGCGCATGGCAGCGTTTCCTGCCAGCGGAGAGATTAATATTAAGATTGAAAACCCTGCTGAGATAATAGCCAAAATAGAGTCCGTCTATAATTCAGACGCTGTGGTTATAGATTACACGGATGGGCTCTCTATGAACTTTGCTGATTGGCGTTTCAACGTGCGTATGTCAAACACGGAGCCTGTTGTGCGTTTAAACGTTGAATCTCGTGGCGATAAGATGTTGATGGAATCGAAAACGGCAGAATTGCTTCGGCTATTAAACGCAGCATAGAATTTACTCTTGCCAAATCTTAACAGTCAATTGATGAGCGTATTCTTATGCTAGAACTCAGGCCAAACTGTGAGCTATGTGATAAAGATTTGCCCGTGGATTCATTAGAAGCGTGTATCTGCACTTATGAATGCACGTTTTGTGTGTCTTGCGTGGAAAGTGTCTTGCACAATGTTTGCCCTAACTGCGGTGGGGGCTTTGAGTTTCGCCCTATTAGGCCAAGTAAAGCTCATAGGGCAGGTGTAAGTGCGATGACTCATAAGCCAGCACTTAAGCGAGTGCTGACTAAATATAGCAGAGATGAAATCATCGAATTTGCTAACAGCCTGAAGGATACCCAGCCAGAATCACGCTAACTGTCTAGCTTTGTGAGGAACGTAAGATGGATGAAATTTCGTGGTCAGATTTTGAGAAGGTAGAACTTAGGGCTGGCACAATTATCGCGGTTGAAGAGTTTCCCCAGGCTCGCCGACCCGCTTGGAAGCTGACCATAGACTTTGGCGAGGAGATCGGGATTAAACGGTCTAGCGCGCAGATTACTGTGCTTTATGAGCAGGCCGATCTCATCGGCAAACAAGTGATGGCGGTGGTGAATTTTCCGAGGAAGCAAATAGGACCTTTCATGTCTGATTGCCTTGTTACTGGTTTCACAAACGAAGCAGGGGCAATTGTTTTAGTTTCCCCGGACTCAAAGGTCCCGAACGGATCTAAACTACTCTAGCGGCGGACCATTCCATCTTGACACTTTTCGAATCGGTATTTGTTATCTCAAACCCCATGGATTTGTGAAACTCAATTGCTGGGTTGGATGAGAGCACGCTGAGTCTAATTGGTCGACGTTTGCTAAAAGCCTCGCGTTTTATTTGCTCCATCATTACTTGTCCGTAGCCTTTACGTTGCTGCTGCGGTTCTACTAATATCATGTCGAGTACAATATGATCCGAGTTGGTGGTGATGTGATAACCGCCAATCCTGATCTCGTCTTCAAGAAGAATTTTAAAATGCGTAGCAGGCAGAGACGTATTGAAACTGATTCGCTGCAGCGGCTCATCCCAACCCCAAGCGCTTTCGATATGTTTTTGCATAGTGGTGCGGAACAGGGAATATAGCCACTCTTGATCCAAGGCAGTACCACCGATAAATTGCATTGAAGTATTCATTGAAAGAGCCATAAATAGCCACTAGCTAGAGAGTGGTCTAGTCCAATGCATGCCTTTCTCTAAGGCACTTATCATCGTGCCTGCGAGGTCTTTGCCTGTTGTTTCCTCGATTTCTTCAAGCCCTGGCGAGGATTTTACAGATAGCAGTAGTGGGCCTCGGTCGGAACGAATGATATCCACCCCGGCGACCTTTAGCCCCAGCGCTTTGCAGGCCTTAATCGCTAGCTTTTTCTCGGCGATAGAGAGTTTAGCGATGGTGTAAGTATTGCCACGGCGATTGTCATTTTTGGTGCTCGACCTGAGAGCTTTGCGTTGCATCGCAGTAACGACTTTGCCGTCTACAACAAATAGTCGAATATCAGTGCCTTCCGCTTCTTTGATATATTCCTGGATAAGTAAGTTAGAGCTGACAGACTTGAACGCACTAATAGCGCTTTCGGATGCCTTTCGTGTTTCAGCCAACACCACGCCGCGACCTTGAGTTCGGGTTATGGGTTTAATGACTAACGGGGCGCCGCTGACCAAGTCAATTAGGTCTTCGGTGTCTGTTTGGGAATTGGCAATACCGCTGACAGGGATGTCGAGTCCGTTCTGCAGCAATAATTGCAGAGACAGAAATTTATCTCTCGAGTTGCTTATTGCTGCAGAGCTGTTTAGTGAATAGGTACCAATACTCTCGAATTGGCGGACAAGAGCGCAGCCATAGAAGGTGAGGCTTGGTTTTATGCGAGGAATAATCGCGTCCAGCTCATTGAGCATTTTCGCTCCCCGATATTGAATGACCGGGTTGTCGGAGTCTAAGCGCATGAAGCAGTGATTAATGTCGAAAAAGCGAATTCTGTGCCCCCTTTCTTCTCCCGCTTCGATAATGCGCTGGTTGCTGTGTAAATCAGGGTTTGAAGCTAATAAGCCGATGTTGAGACCGTCAAATTTACGCGGCGCGTGCCCATAAAGTTTATTCACGTCTTCTTTCGAGTGGCTGCCACAAAGAAAGCTTGCCGAAGGGTCTACTAGGATTCGGCCATTCATCGCTTCTCGGCCAAAAAGCATTCTGTATCCCATTGAGTCGCGATTGGTTAAGGAAATCTCAATATCCCAAGTGTGACCCTTGAGAGTCACAGGAGTGCGAATGATATAGCGCTTCTCGGCAAGGCCGCTGGAACTTTTGACCATTCGCTTGTCGACTACTTCGCTTTCAAATCGAACAATAACTCTACGGTTATCTTGCAGTGGGTGCACTTCATAACTTACCCATGCAACACCTTGCCGCGTAAAGCCTCTGATATTGAAAGCATGCAGTGCAGACGTTTTTGCGCCCGAATCTACTCGAGCCTTTATCAGAGGCAAGCCAACCGCAGGCAGGGTGAGCCATTCCTCGCTGCCAACAATAATTCGATCTCTTTCATTACTCATAATCAGGTTTTGCTCGCTTGTCGAATTCTCTGGATAAGACCCTTAGTGGAGCCATCGAGTTCGCTGTCCAAACCAGTCTTATTAATCGCATCAACCATTGACTGGGAAAGTAATTTTCCAAGTTGGACTCCCCATTGATCAAACGCGTTGATGCCCCAAATAATACTCTGTACATAAACTTTATGTTCATAAAGTGCAAGTAGAGAGCCTAATGTAAAAGGAGAAAGCTTATCAATCAGCAGTGTCGTGCTCGGTTTATTCCCAGCGACCGCTTTATGTGGGTCTTTTTTGTGAGTGTCGCCTTCCATTAATGCTTTGCTCTGGCTTAAAAAATTCGCCAATAAATGCTGGTGTTGTTCGTTCGTTTTCGGGTCGTGCGGAGCGCAGAATCCTATGAATTCAACTGCTGTGTATTCAGTGCCCTGATGCAGAAGCTGGAAGTATGAATGTTGACCGTTAGTGCCAGAAGTCCCCCAGATGACCTCGCCTGTTCTGTGATCAATAGCTTGACCGTTCTTGGTCACGGATTTGCCAAGGCTCTCCATCGAGAGTTGCTGCAAATAGGCCGGTAGTTGACTGAGTCTCTGGCTGTAGGGAATTACTGCGGTGCTTTGGGTGTTAAGAAAATTGGTGTTCCAGACGGCAAGGAGGCCTAAAGTCACGGGTAAGTTTTCTTTTAGGGGAGTTTGTCTGAAATGCTCATCCATGTCATGGGCGCCGGCCAACAGCTGTCTAAAATTATCCATACCCAGTGCCAACGCTATTGGCAATCCGATAGTTGACCAAAGTGAGTATCGGCCACCGACCCAGTCCCACATTGGAAATATATTGGTTTCTTGAATGCCAAAGGCTTTTGCTGCGCTTAAATTACTGGTGGTGGCTACGAAATGCTTGGCAATATCCTGTTGAGAGAAGCCATTGTCTAGAAACCACTGTCTAGCGGCGCTGGCATTTAGATGGGTTTCTAGCGTCGAAAAAGACTTTGAAGCGACAATGAATAGCGTCTCGCTGGGATCGCAAAGTTTGAGAACGGATTGAATGTGGCTCGGGTCAACATTGCTAACAAAATGCATCGAAATGTCGTCGCGGGAGTATTCGTCTAAAGCATCCACAACCATCGCTGGGCCAAGATCAGAGCCTCCAATACCAATGTTTACTACGGTCGAAATTGGCCGATTGTTGGCGCCAAGCCACTGGCGGTTATGAATGCTGGACACAAATCTTTCCATTTGCTCAAGCGCAGCAGTAACCTCCCTTGGTTGGTTTTTTTGCTCGGGCAAGCGCAGTGATGTATGCGCGGCGGCCCGGTTCTCTGTGTTATTAATATTTTCGCCTTTGAACATCGCATCTATGGCTTGTTCGAGCATGCTTTGTTCCGCAAGACCAAACAAAGCATTGAGAATTTCGTCAGTTAGGAGCTGCTTCGAATAGTCCAGCAGAATTTCATTGTGGGAGAGGCTGAACTTGGCAAATCGATTTTCATCGGTAGCGAAGAGAGATTCAATTCGTAAGTGCTTAGTTCTAATTTGACTAGAAAGTTGCTGGAGCGAGCGCCAAGCCTTGGAATCTGTAGTTTTGACCATTTTAGTTATTCGTTTGTGACTGTTCACCGCGGTGCCAACCCAGGCAGCCTCTCAACTCTATCAAAGTTGCCCCTAACTTAGTACGGTTGTTTTGCGGCGAGGTTTAGAGTCTTTCAAAAAGTGCCTTTAAGGGAGAAATACCTTGAGTTTAGCGAAATGACTAAAAAATCCGGTCAACCACTTCTAGTGGAGGCATATTGAGGGAAGGATTGGGGGGGAAGCTTGTCGATAACCAGTGTCAAAAAAAGCCGCTAAATCTTGCCTAGGGGTATTGAACCTGTTTAAGATTTTATGTAGTATGCGCGGCCTGATCGATATTCGATCCAGTTCAAGCTGACCCAGTCAGCTAGAACGAAGGC
>CAYGRT010000038.1:0-18222 GCA_964352355.1 uncultured Pseudohongiella sp.
ACGACTCTGTCACTGAACTCCATCAAGGCGCTGGAGTCTGGGCGGGGCAAGCTTTCCACCGTCATCGCAGTGCTGCGTCAGTTAGAAGCGCTAGATCAGTTGGATAATTTTATTCCTCAAGTCTCCATCAGCCCCATGCAGTTAGCCAAAATGCAGGGCATGGTGCGTCAGCGAGCCAGCGGGGAGCGGGTTAAAACAAAAGACGGGGCAGAGTCCGATTGGTAGAGCGAATTTGCTATTAGTCGGTGTTGCAAGCATGCGTTAGATAAAAGTAAAAAGCGCAACAGCGCGAAGCAATCTGTCCCTAGCAAAAGCTTAACTTCAAACTCATAACCCATAAACCAAAGGCCATAATTAAAAACCAAATGGTAAAGAAAATAGAAACAGCGCTGATCAAACTTTGGGGCGATACCGTCGGTGCGGTATCGTGGCTGGAGGATCGGGGCTACGGTATCTTCGAGTACGACCGCAGCTTTCTAAACAAGGGCTTGGACGTATCGCCCATAATGATGAGTCTTGATTCTGCTCGCGCAGGAGATGGCAAATTCGCATTTGCCTCCTTAAACAAAGAAACCTATCTGGGTCTGCCTGGCATGTTGGCCGATGCCCTTCCAGATAAATTTGGCAACAGCATCATCGATGCGTGGCTGGCCAGGGGCGGCCGAGATAGCGCTGGGTTTAGTCCGGTGGAGCGGCTTTGTTATACGGGCAAACGGGGCATGGGGGCATTGGAGTTTTCACCGCCGGTGATGGAAAGCTATGGCGAGCCGGTCTCGGTTGAAATTGCAGAGCTGGTGAATCTAGCTCAACAAATTATGCAAGAACGCAAAGGGCTTAAGGTAAAACTTGGTAGGGGCGCGCAAAAAGACACCGGCGCTATTTTGGATATTCTGCGGGTAGGCACCTCCGCCGGCGGGGCTCGGCCGAAGGCAGTTATCGCCATGAATAAAGACGGCGAGGTGATCTCAGGCCAAGCGCTTGCACCTAGCGGCTTTGATTACTGGCTGCTTAAGTTTGATGGCGTGACCGATTTAGAATTGGGTGAACCTAGGGGCTATGGCCGCATTGAGTACGCTTACTATCTAATGGCAAAGGCAGCGGGTATTGCTATGGCTACTTGTCAGCTGCTAGAAGAAAATGGCCGCGCCCATTTTATGACTAAGCGGTTTGATCGAGTCGGCGGTGAAAAACTGCACATGCAATCTCTATGCGGCATCGCCCATTACGATTTTAATCAGGCAGGGGCCACTAGTTACGAGCACGCATTCGAAGTGATGCGCAAACTTAAGCTCAGCAAGTTAGAAGCCACGGAACAATTTCGTCGTTTGGTGTTTAACGTATTAGCCCGCAATCAAGACGATCACACCAAGAACATTTCGTTTGTCATGGACAAGACGGGCAAATGGAAATTGTCACCCGCCTATGACCTGACGTATTCCCACAACCCCGCAGGCAAGTGGACGAACCAACATCAAATGACCATTAACGGTAAACGGGACAATTTTTCGCGGCAAGATCTGCTAATAATCGGCGAGTCTATCAGCCTCGCTAAGCCGGCGCACATAATCGATGAGGTGGCCAGTGCTTTGGATAAGTGGCAGGATTTTGCGTCGGATGCTGGGCTTAGTAAAAAGGTGTCAGCCGAAATACAAAGCTATCACCGCAGGCTCTAATAAACTCGTAGCCGCTGCCTAATCGGCAAAGGGGTTTTGTCCGCGGCGCAGTTTGCCTAAGGCAAACCGCAGTCGCCGATAAGCACTCTGCTGTTCTATTTTAGCCAAGCCGCTTAATGGCTTATCCGGTATCCACTCGGGCTCGCGCATTTCTTTCTTAGTGGGCGTACTATTCATTGGGGTGTAGTACTGACAGTTCTCAAAAAAGTAATGAGTAACTTGTGAATGCCGCGTGCGGGCGCGATCTTTTTGCGGCGCGCCGCCGTGCAGCAAATTGGCGTGCCATATTATGATGTCACCTTTGCCTGCAATGCCTAGCTCCGGTTCAAGCTTATGCTCGGCAAGCACGCCTTGGATGGCTTGCTCGTAGCGGGCATAGTTATGATAACCAGCTTCTAAGCCAAAACTCTCCATGGAATATTCTTCCAGCTTGTGACTGCCGGGGTAATAGATCAACGGGCCGTTGTTTTCATCGATGGCTTCCATGGCCACCCACACCCCCACCATAAAGCTCGCTGGAATGGAGTTAAAGTGTAGAGTGTCTGAATGGGCTAACTGGCCCGTTCCAATTGGAAAGTTTAAGGTTTGAAACGGTAGGGCTTTGCGGCCAAACAGCTGCTTTAAAATGGCCAATACGTCTTTATTGGTTGCGAGCTGCCTTACCTCGTCAACATTACGCCAGCCATCCTGAATGCGCACTCCGGGATGGCGGGCGGCAAAGCTCTCTTGATTATACATGGGAGTAATCTGATTCACGATGGAATCGATGAATGCTTCATCCAAACCGATGTTTAGCTTGAGTACGCCACGATCGTTAAAAGAATCTATTTGCTGTTGAGATAGTTGCATGGTGATGACTTCGTTGGTGCTGGTTGTTTTTCTGCCAAACTAGCGATTGCTGTGACGCACTATTCGTTGCTTTTCTACTTTCCATTCACGGTCCTTTTCGGTAGCCCGTTTATCGTGATCTTTTTTGCCCTTGGCAAGGCCCACTTCGCATTTAATCATGTGCCCTTTCCAATACAGTTTGGTGGCCACTGCGGTATAACCTTTTTGTTGGGTTTCCATAAACAGCTTGGCTAGTTCCCGGCGATTCATAAGCAGTTTTTTCGTTCGCCCTGGGTCGGCTATTACATGGGTGCTAGCAGTATCTAGTGGCGTGACATTGCAGCCCAGCAAAAAAGCCTCGCCGTCTTTCATCAGCACGTAGCTGTCTACAAGCTGCACTTTTTTCATGCGCATGCTTTTAACTTCCCAACCTTCTAACACCATGCCTGCTTCAAAGGTGTCTTGAATAAAATAGTCGTGCCGCACTTTTTTATTCTGCACGATCAGATTGTCATTGGATTTTGATTTAGGTGATTTGGCCATGGGTCGCGATTATACAGACAACAGCCCGGCCTGCCTAAATGATTAGTTTTTTGAGTAAATACAGTGCGTTGTGGCTCAAACGCTGGTTTGTACTCTATAAGGCGCACTGGTAGAATCCACCAACACTTTAGGCCTATAACAAGCTAAAACATTGAGTTAAAAGGGGTTTTAATGTCACAAGAGCGCGGTGAGTTTAGTTCCAGATTAGGGTTTATCTTAGCTGCCGCTGGCTCGGCAGTGGGCCTTGGCAACTTGGTCGCGTTTCCAGTGATGGCCTCTAAAAATGGCGGGGCTGCTTTCCTCTTCATCTATTTGCTGTTTGTTGCGTTAATTTGCTATCCGGTGATGATGGCCGAGATTTCCATGGGTCGGCGCACTCAGCGCAACCCGGTAGGCGCATTTTCGGAGTTATCCGGCGGTATGCTGCGCTGGCGCATTGCCGGTTGGGTGGCCATTGTTACTCCCTTTATGATCGCGGTGTTTTATACCGTGGTTACGGTATGGCTAGTGGTCTATATCAAAGAGCTGGCCGCAGGAAACTTAACTGCCTTAACGGACGAAGCGACCTTTGGCGAAGTGGTTTCTCGCCCAACTTTGTTTGGCTATGTTGCTTTGCTTCTGTTTGTGGTGTTTGCCATTTTAATGGGCGGTGTAAAAGGCGGTATCGAACGGCTAGCCCGCGTGTTAATGCCAACCTTGGCAGTGATGTTGATTTTGCTCACAGTTTTCGTGCTGACACTGGATAACGCCAGTGCGGGTATTGCCTATTACCTGGTGCCAGATTTCAGCAAGGTCAATTTGAGTGTAATTAACGGCGCGCTCAGTCAGGCATTTTTCTCATTGTCTTTGGGCATGGGTATTTTAATTACCTACGGCTCTTACTTCAGCCGTAACGACAACATAGCCAAGTCCACCCGCATGGTGGCCATTGCCGACACCAGCGTTGCGTTTTTTGCGGGTCTGTTAATTCTGCCCGCCATTTTTGCCTTTGATCCAAATACCAATACCGACGATCTTTCTACTAGCTCCATTGGTTTGATTTTTAGTTTTTTGCCAAAGATATTTTTATCCATGCAAGTTGCCGTGGGTTATCAAGGGGCAAGTCTCGTTGCGCTCGTGTTTTTTACTTTGGTTTTTTTCGCGGCGTTAACTTCTCTAGTTTCTATAGTAGAGATTCCTATTGCCTGCTGGATTGATGAATTCAACCTCAGCCGCAAGAACGCTGTGATCTTCCAAGCGGTGCTGTTAAGCGCGTTTGCCATTCCCGCAACTATCTCATTTGGTATTTCGGACTTTTTTACAAATTTCACCAGCTATGGCGGTCTGACTAAGTCGTTCTTCGATGTGGTTTACGATGTGTTTTACGAAACCATTTTGCCGTTTGTTGGTTTTACCGTGTGTATTTTTGCGGCGTATCAATGGAAGATGAGCGGGCTTAAGTCAGAACTGGTGTTGGGTGATGACACCTATTCTGGTTCCTTATTGGAGAAATACCTCAACTTTGCGATGGGCACAATTATCCCTGTGGTTTTGCTGCTGGTATTTATCAGCACCATTTCAACCTTGTATTTCGCTTAAGCTAAGTGGCTAAGATTCATCGCAGTGCCTTGGTCGAATTTTCTGCACAGCAGATGTTCGACCTTGTAAACGACATTGAAAATTACCCGAAGTTTATGAAGGGTTGCGTGTCTGCCAAAATCCTTGAGCAAACGGATCAGCAGCTAGTAGGTAAACTCTGCCTAAAGCGCGCAGGGCTCAGCCAAGAATTCACCACTCGAAATAAATTGGACGCGCCACGGTCTATTACCATGGAGCTGGTGCAAGGAAACTTTTCTAACTTTCATGCCCGCTGGGAGTTTTTTCCATTGGCGGAAACTGCCTGCAAAGTTACCTTGCAAATGGAGTTCGAATTTAAATCCGGGCTGTTAGACATGGCACTGGAAAAACTTTTCAGCAGCTCGGCTAACAGTTTGGTCGATGCCTTGGTAGAGCGGGCCAAGCTGGTGTACCAGACATGACTTGGGATGATGACGATATCGAGCTGATCGATATCGAAGTGGTGTATGCCACGCCAGACACCCAGCGAGTGATAGCACTCAAAGTTCCCGTCGGTACGACTGCCTTCGAGGCGGCAAGGAAGTCGGGTATCGTAGAGGAGTTTCCAGAGATAAAGCTTGATTCGATTCCGATGGGTATTTTTTCTAAACTGCTGGACGGCAAAGGCAGGCCTACTCCAAAAGAGTATGAACTAAAAGCCCGCGACCGGGTGGAGCTGTATCGACCTTTACTCATCGATCCCAAGGCAGCCCGGTTGGCGCGCGCCGAAAAAGCAAAGACGAAATCGAAAAACTAGTGTTAAGCTAATCTCGCGAGAACAGGCTAATCAACGAGAATCCTATGACTGACAACAACACAACAGGCACGCCAAAAAAGAAATCGCTGCTCGCTCGCATCGAGCATGGGCTGCATGAATACTACGTCACTCAGTATCGGCGTTCGTTTGCCAGAGCCCAACGGGATGAAGAAGATTTGTTTATGCTGCTTGTGTTCGCCGAAACCATGGGCGTACCTAACCCAGCGGCTTTTTACACCATGGAGCTACTGCCTATTGTGTATGATCGCTTTCACGATTGGCATGTTCGCATGGGAATGGAACGCTCACCATTGGATCACATCAGTTGCTGTTAGAACTTATTCAAAATAGGCGCATACTTTTCTTCGGCGGCAAAGGCGGTGTTGGCAAAACCACCGTGTCTGCAGCGACCGCATTGGCAGCGGCGAATAGCGGTAAGAAAGTACTGTTGGTATCCACCGACCCTGCTCATAATCTCGGGCATTTGTTCGACCGCAGTATTGGTGCCAAGCCAGTCAAAATATCTGCAGGATTGGATGCGCTCGAATTAGACCCCGGGGAAACCGTCAAACAGCACATGAAAGAAGTGTCCAGTGCGCTGCATCAGCTAATGCCCGTGGCGCAGCATGCCGAGATTGACAAACACATCGCCCTGTCAAAAGATGCCCCTGGCATGCAAGAGGCCGCCATGCTTGAAAAAATTGCCGAGGTGGTAGAGATTGGCACCAAGGATTATGATCTTGTTGTGTTCGACACGGCACCTTCTGGTCATACTGCCAGATTGATGGTGTTGCCTGAAATGATGTCAGCATGGACAGAGGGGCTTATTCGCCACAGAGAAAAAGCCGATAAATTTGCCGAAGTGGTGAAAGACCTGACACGGGATTCCAGTGTCGAAGACAAATTCTTTGGTGACCCCCAACAGGCAGAGCAGGCTAAAGAGAGTCGTATTCGGCAAATACTGCTGCGCAGAAAAAACAAATTCGCCACACTTCGAAATAAATTGGCAGACAAAGATATGACCTCGTTCATCATCGTGCTGGCGGCCGAGCGACTGCCTGTGCTCGAGACCATTGAGCTGCAGGCTCAGTTAGCCCAAGCGGGAATCAATGTGGATGGGCTGGTGATAAACAAGCGCGCCCCAGATGAGCAGAGCGAGTTTTTGCAAGAGCGGCGCCGCCAAGAACAGGCCCACATGGATACACTCATCGCCGCCTTGCCCTCCATTGTGCGACAAGATATAGCGCTGGTTGCGCAAGATATCGTTGGTTTGGCCGCCTTGGAGCGATTTTCGGCCAGCTTATAACTCGAAACCCCTTGACCGAGGCTATCCCTTGTTCAATACTTCTCGGCTTAGTTTTATCGCTCATTGTGAATAGACTCAATGTATCAGGTTCATCCTAACTTCGCAGCCTCATCAATGCCCCTTAGCCGCCGCTTAGCTGCGTCTGGTTGGCTGCTGCGTGGAGTTTTGATCCTGTCACTGCTGCTAGTGCAGGCGGTTGGATTGAATCACACCCACGGCGACGACTATGCTGAGCGGGTAGACTGCGATATCTGCTTAAAAGTGGGTTCTAGCGACGACGTAGTCGTTAGTAGCAACACACTTACTTTTTCTATCACTCCTGCTGCGCTTGCAGCACCTAGCGTTACTCCTTCTTATTACGCGGTTAGCTATCCCGCAACCGCTCGAGCTCCACCTCTAGCCTAAGCAACGAGTTATTTTTTCCGCCATCCTTTTTGGGATGCGTCTGCGTTCGCGTTAGTTAATTCTTGTAAATAGAAATCTAGAAGTGGAGTTTTACCATGGGTATCGATAATAAATTTACTAAAAGCCAGCTAGCATTCGGCGTTAGTTTGGCTAGTGCTGTTTTTGCCTCATCATTCGCCAGTGCCCAAGACAGTTCAGGCGCGGCGCATTCCGAAGACCGGCTGGAAACCCTCGTCATCACGGCGCCGTTTCAGGCATCCGAGGCGCAGACCGCATTGCCGGTAGGTGTCTTGTCCGGGGAGGCGCTGCGAGAAAAAGCAGCTAACAGTTTGGGCGCAACCTTGATGAATGAAATAGGTGTTGCCAATGCCTCATTCGGCACGGGTGTGGGTCAGCCAATTATCCGCGGCCAAACTGGTAACAGAGTTAGTGTTTTACAAAATGGCATTGCTTTGACGGATGCCTCCAATGTTAGCCCAGACCATGTTAATGGTACCGAGGCGATTCTTGCGGATCGCATCGAAGTGATCCGTGGGCCTTCGACCTTGCTTTACGGTAGTGGCGCCGTTGGCGGAGTAGTCAACGTTATCGACAACCGCATTCCTAGCCAGCTTGTTGACACGCCCAATTTTCAGATCGAGCAGTCTCACAACAGTGTGAACGACGAAAACAAAACGGTAGTGCGCTTGGATGCCTCGGTAGGTTCTTTCGGTTTTCATTTGGACGCGTTTACTCGGGACAACAACAATGTGGAAGTTCGTGGCTTTGCTGTGGACGAGGCCGCCGTGGAAGCACGGGAAGAACTAGCCGAAGCGTTAAGCGGTGAGATGCATGATGAAGATCATGATCAAGACGAGGGACACGACGAGGAAGAATTTGAAAACACCAATGGCTTTATTGGCAACTCCGACAGCGAAGGGCAGGGCTTTACAATTGGTGGGTCCTACGTGGGTGATTCTGGGTTCTTTGGTTTCTCAGTGGCCGAAATCGAAAATGAATATGGTCTGCCCCCAGGCTCTCATGGTCATCATGGCCATGAAGAGGAAGAACATGGCGAGGAAGATCATGATGAAGAAGAGCATGAGGAGCACGAAGAGGAAGAAGTTGAGTTTGTTCGCATCGGTATGGATCAAACCCGCTATGACTTTAAAGGCCAATACAGTTTCACCAATAGCTTCATCGAAAGCGTAAAGGCCAACGTGGGCTATACCGACTATCAGCACCGTGAGATCGAAATTTTTGAAGACGGCGGTGTTGAAGTTGGCACGTTATTTACCAATGAGGGGACCGAAGCCCGATTTGAATTTAAACGAGCAGCGACCGGTAACTGGCAAGGAGTATGGGGTCTGCAACTGTCGGATACTGAATTCAGTGCTGTAGGTGAAGAGGCATTTATTCCCCGCTCGGATATTTCCAGCTTTGGCGTGTTCGGGGTTGAGCGCTATCAAAAAGACAACTTAACTGCCGAGCTTGGCATTCGGTTTGAAGACAACGATGTGGACCCTAGCGGTGCCTGCAGCAACAGCGAATCGGCATTAAGCGTCAGCAGCAGTATCCTCTACGATCTTGATGAGCAGTCAAATTTCCTGGTGGGTGCGGCGCGATCAGAGCGAGCCCCTTCTATCGAAGAGCTTTACTCCAACGTTACCCAAGCCAATTGCACCCGCTCTGCGGATAATGAGGACTTGGTACTGCACGCGGCCACCAGCTTGTACGAAGTGGGTAATGCGCAGCTAGATAAAGAAGTGTCCCACAATTTCGAATTTGGCTACCGACGTTTTGCTGGGCCAATCACGGGTGAAATCAGCGCCTATTACAACCAAATAGATGACTATATCTTCTTGGGCTTGACCGGCGAGACCGTAGACGAACAGTTTATCGCTAACTATCAATCTGGGGATGCGACCTTTACGGGCTTTGAGGCAGAGGTCTCTATGTCCATTTACGAGTCTAACGGGGTAAGTGGCGAATTTAGTCTGTTTGGCGATATTGTAAACGCTGAGTTTGATGCTGGTGGAAACGTGCCCCGCATACCTCCTGCAAAAGTGGGTGCTGAGCTGCGTTACTTTGCTGACAACTGGAGTGCCCATATTCACGCGACTCGTTTTGGATCTCAAGATGATATTGGCGTGCTAGAGCAAGAAACCGATGGCTACACCTTGGTATCAGTTTATGCCGACTACCATGTTCGCGTGGCAGGGGACGCTGAGTTCAAGCTGTTTGCTCGCGGCGACAACTTATTGAATGAAGAGGTGCGAAATCATGCCTCTCTGCTGAGAAATTTTGCCCCAGAACCGGGCCGTGGCATCACCCTGGGGGTGCGTTTCGAGTACTAAGCTAAAAACCGGTTTATCTGACCGCGCGCAATGCGCGGTCAGGTTGACTTGATTCCTGATGAATGCCACTCTCGCAGCTTAACTTGCAGGTGTATCCTGCCACCGACCTATCAACAATAATCACAGCAAGAGACTGGACTGCATTATGAGCCTCATTAAATTCGAATCCATTAAAAAACTATTACGTGATGGTGACAGCGCCAAGCACCGCCAAGAGCTTTTCAAAGAGGTGATGCTTATGGTTTTGGCCCGGGCAACCCGTGTGGACTCTAATGTTGAGGCGGTGGAAATCGCTAAGGTGCAAGAGGTGCTTAAAGCGGAGCTAGGGCAAGACTTTTCAGCGGCAGAAATTCGCACGGCTGCATCGTCTGAAGTGTTTGAGTCTCAGTCATTAGAGCGTTATTTATCCAGCGCTACCCGCAAATTGGATGAGCGGGAACGAGTAATTATTCTGTCATCCCTTGCCACGATTATTCGAAGCGATGACGAGATTCGTTTTTTCGAGCTGGATTTTTTCGATAAAGTGGCTTTGGCGTTACGCGCAACGCCGTCTGAAATAGCCGGTTTAATCGCCGTTTAGATTCACCGCCATCACATTAGGCGCTTTGCGGCATCAATTGTGATGGCTTAGTTTACGCGGCTGGTGGCTCGGTGCTGCCACTGGCAACGGTTTCTTCCTCTGGCTCAGAAGGTGTGAAGTCACCGCTAAAACTTACCAAGGCATCGTCCTCAAAAAAGACTGACACTCGTTCTTGGCCTCGCTCGCCACCACCTGGTTGATAGCTGTAGATGTAATCCCAACGGTTTTGATGGAATGGGTCCCGCACTAAGGGTGTGCCCATGACAAAGATAACTTGGCGTTTAGTCATGCCCGGACGAAGCTGATCCACCATGTCTTGGGTAATGATGTTGCCTTGAGGAATGCCAATTTTATAGACGCCGGGAAAATCCAACGAATTGATGTTGTTGCACGCAACTAGCGTGGTAATTAGCCCTACAAGACTTATGGCTTTTAACGAATGAATGATGAATTTCCTTTTAACGATGTCGGCTTATTGAACAAAAAGCCCCGTGTTAGGGTGAGCAACTTCCTTATGTGCCGACGAGAAGGCATAATACCCCAATCCGCTCAACAGCTAAAGTCAGGAAACTACGATGCCAACTGAGAATCAAGAACTGCGCGATGCGGGTCTTAAAGTCACGCTACCCAGAGTAAAGATTCTTCAAATCTTAGAAAGTTCCGATAACAAGCACCTTTCTGCGGAAGACGTGTATAAAGCCCTGCTGGAAGCCGAAGAGGATGTGGGCTTGGCGACGGTCTACCGAGTGCTAACTCAGTTCGAAGGGGCAGGTTTGGTAGAGCGTCACCACTTTGAAGGTGGTCACTCAATTTTTGAGCTAACTACCGAAGATCACCACGATCATTTGGTGTGCAACAGCTGTGGCCGAGTTGAAGAATTCTTCGACGAAGTAATCGAAGCCCAGCAAGAAAAGATAGCCAAGAAGCACGGTTACACGATCACCGACCACAGCATGTATCTTTATGGCTTATGTCCAGAGTGCAGAGGCTAAACGCCTAATTGCTGGCCACCATTTGCTGAGCATGGGCTAGGGATTCTTCGGTGAAGTCGTCACCCCCCAGCATGCGGGCTATTTCTTTAACCTTTGCCTCGCCCGCGATTGCCACAATCTTAGTTTGAGTTGAGTCTTTGCCAGAACTCTTGCTTACATAGAAATGATTATGCCCCTGGCTTGCGACCTGTGCCTGATGGGTTACACAGAATATCTGGGTGCGCTCGGCCAATTGACGCAGCAACTCACCAACCACCTTGGCCACGCCGCCACCAATTCCCACGTCTACCTCGTCAAACACCAAGATAGGTGTTTCGCTGGTTTGCGCAGTGATCACTTGAATCGCCAGCGAAATACGTGAAAGCTCCCCGCCGGAGGCGATCTTATTGAGAGGCCCTGCTTTTTGGCCTGGGTTGGTACTTACCAAGAACTCGGCGGTTTCAAGCCCGTGCTGGGTTGGTTTATCGGTTTCATTTCTATTTAACTGCACCTGTAGCGACGCATTTTGCATGCCCAACATGGCAAGCTGGTTATTTACTGCTTTAGCCAGTTTTTCAGCGCCTTTTTTGCGGCAGTCAGAAATTTGCTTAGCAATTTTTACGTATTGGTCTCTGAGCAGCCCATCGTTGGCGGTGAGCTGCGCCAGTTCGCTATCGCTGTTCTCAAAGCGGTTAAGCTGCTCTCTTAAGTCATTGATTAGCGCGGGCAACTCATTGGCTTTGATTTTGTGTTTGCGAGCAACACCATGGAGCAGGCTAAGGCGATTGTTGATGTCATCTAAACGCTGGGGGTCGCCATTAAAATCGTCAAGAAACGAACGCAGATCCGATACCGCCTCGCTTAGCTGAATCTCTGCGCCTTCCAATAGGCTAACGCAGTTCGCTAATTTCTCATCAAACATGGACGCGGCTTTAAGCGCGCTAATACTGCCGCCAATAGCAGAGAGGGCATCTTGTTCTTCATTGTCGCTGCAGTAGTTGAGGGCTTTTTGCACCGCAGACAGGGTGGCATCGGCACTGTTTAAGATTTTAAACTCGGCCTCTAATTCTTCAACCTCGTTGTCACCGATGGCCAACTCGTCTAATTCATTTAGCTGATAAGACAGCAGTTGGGTTTGGGCCGAGGATTCTTCTGTGGCACTTTTGAGCTGACGCATCTGTTGGTAGTTCTGTTGCCACTGTTTCCAAGTGCTTTGTAACTTGGCGCTTAAATCGGGGTCGACACTGAAGTCGTCCAATAGCCTAAGATGGGTGGATTTATTCAACAGCGATTGATGCTCGTGCTGGCTGTGAATATCTATCAGCATCTCCCCCAGCTCTCTCAGGCTCGCCATGGTGACGGGAGAGCCATTGATATAGCCCTTGGATCGGCCATCGCTGGTAACAACCCGGCGCAAAATACACACATCCACATCGTCCTGGTCTAAATCGTGCGCTTCCAGCCACAGTTTGGCGCTGGCGATGTTTGCAATATTAAACTCCGCGCTTAGGTCGGCCTTGGCGGCGCCATTGCGCACCGTGCCTTTATCAGCGCGGTCACCTAGAGTTAGGCCAAGGGCCCCGAGAATAACCGATTTGCCTGCACCGGTTTCACCGGTAATAACCGACATGCCAGGATTGAATTCAATCAACAGCGATTCGACGGTGGCTAGATTGCGTATGGATAGTTCGTGCAGCATGGCTAAGAAGTATATTGGATCATTTATTAGAAACATAACAACTTCTGCGGGAACTTAGCAGCAGGCTAGGCTTTAAACTAAAAATAAGGCTGCTTTTGAAAAACCGAGGGAGTGCTTGAAATCATTACCAGCGCCCCCATATACGCGCCTTCAAGGATCGAATATGGGCGATCGCGCCCCTAGTCGGATTATTACCAGCGCACAAATAAGAGAATTAGGGGACAGGCAGACACTATGCAGACTCCGAGTAATGAGCAAGATAACCAGCAGCAAGAATCAGATGAACCCGTAGAGGTGGCTATCAATGCCCCTGAAGGCGAAGAGCTCGCGGCCACTGGCAGCGACGACCAACAGGCGGAATCAGCGCCTAACGAGGATAAATCAGAAGTGGAACTGCTCCGAGAACAGTTAGAAGCTGCCGAACTAGCGGCAGGTCAGGCGAAAGATGATTTGCTGCGGGTTCAGGCAGAGATGCAAAACCTGAGACGGCGAACCCAGCAAGATGTCGAGAAGGCCCATAAATATGGGCAGGAGAAGCTGGTAACCGAACTCATTCCGGTGATGGATAATCTCGAACGAGCCCTCGCGGCAGCAAGCGATCACGATGATGAGACATCGAAAGCCATTTACGACGGCGTGGACCTAACACTAAAGAGTTTTGCGAGCTGTTTTACCAAGTTCAGTATTGAGGCCCTCGACCCAATGGGAGAGCCATTTGATCCTCTTTTGCATCAGGCCATGGCCATGCAAGAAAGCCCAGACGCTGAGCCAAATACTGTGATTGCGGTTATGCAAAAAGGCTATGCACTCCACGGTCGGGTTATAAGACCGGCTATGGTAATGGTCTCAAAGGGGCCCACACCTAGCATCGATGAAACGGTGTAGGGGCTGAAAAACTAAGGCCTCGCAATGCCCTTGAAACTAACGAATTTCGGGGTCAGTGCCAGGATAGAGCAACATAGTAAGAGATTGTCGCAGTAATTACCGGTCTTATCCTTGAATTACGTAGGAATGGGCCAATATTGAAGGTCAGAAGCATAGTCAGATAGCAAACTGGCACAGCTAAAGCATCTAAGTGGAGATAGAAGAAATGGGTAAGATTATTGGTATCGATTTGGGCACCACTAATTCCTGCGTTGCAGTGATGGACGGTGGCGAGCCCAAAGTCATAGAAAATGCAGAAGGTGATCGCACCACACCATCCATCATCGCGTATAGCGCCGATGGAGAAACCTTGGTTGGTCAACCTGCAAAACGCCAGGCTGTGACGAATCCGCATAACACGCTGTTTGCCATTAAGCGACTTATCGGACGCCAGTTCAAAGATGACGTGGTTCAGAAAGACATCAAAATGGTGCCTTACAAGATTATCGCCGCGGATAACGGTGATGCTTGGGTAGAAGTAAACGGTGAGAAAATGTCTCCACCGCAAATCTCCGCGCAAGTGCTTAAGAAAATGAAAAAGACCGCCGAGGATTTCTTGGGCGAGCCAGTAACCGAAGCTGTTGTTACGGTGCCAGCCTATTTTAACGACGCTCAGCGTCAAGCGACAAAGGACGCGGGCAAGATTGCGGGCCTCGAAGTTAAGCGAATTATCAACGAGCCTACAGCCGCAGCTTTAGCCTACGGCATGGACAAAAAAGGCGGCGATTCTACTATCGCTGTTTATGACTTAGGTGGTGGTACTTTCGATATCTCCATTATCGAAATTGCAGAGACCGATGGCGAGCATACGTTTGAAGTGTTATCGACAAACGGCGACACCTTCCTTGGTGGTGAAGACTTTGATTTACGTTTGATCGATTACTTAGCTGATGAATTTAAGAAGTCGTCTGGTATGGATTTGCACAACGATCCTTTAGCTTTGCAGCGTCTTAAGGAAGCAGCTGAAAAAGCCAAGATCGAGCTGTCATCTTCGCAGCAAACGGAAATCAACTTGCCTTATATTACGGCTGATGCATCTGGACCAAAACACTTGGTGCAGAAGCTGACTCGTGCCAAGTTTGAATCGATTGTTGAAGATCTAGTTGACCGTACTTTAGAGCCGGTAAAGATGGCGCTTAAAGATGCAGGCCTTGACACTAAGAGCATTAACGATGTGATTTTGGTCGGCGGTCAAACTCGTATGCCTTTGGTACAAAAGAAGGTTGCTGAGTACTTTGGTAAAGAAGCGCGTCGTGATGTAAACCCTGATGAAGCGGTAGCTGTAGGTGCATCGATTCAAGCTGCAGTTCTTTCTGGTGACGTTAATGACGTATTGCTGTTAGACGTGACACCTCTGTCGTTGGGTATTGAAACTCTTGGTGGAGTTGCTAGCCCATTGATCGAAAAGAACACGACTATCCCGACTAAGAAAACCCAGGTATTTTCGACCGCCGATGACAACCAAACCGCTGTGACTATTCACGTGGTTCAGGGCGAGCGAAAGCAGGCGTCTCAGAACAAGTCTTTGGGCCGTTTCGACTTGAGCGACATTCCTCCCGCTCCGCGCGGCATGCCGCAGATTGAAGTTGCGTTCGACTTGGATGCCAACGGTATTTTGAATGTGTCGGCGAAGGATAAGGCAACAGGAAAAGAGCAGTCTATCGTCATCAAGGCGTCTGGTGGTTTATCGGATGAAGAAATCGAAAAGATGATTAAGGATGCGGAAGCTAATTCGGCTGAAGATAAGAAGTTTGAAGCGCTTATCACTGCACGCAATACTGCAGACGGCTTAATTCACGCTACCAAGAAAACCCTGACTGAAGCTGGCGATAAGGCGACAGACGAAGAGAAGGATGCGATCAATAACGCCATCACTGCTCTTGAGGCGGCGATCAAAACCGACAAGTTGGATGAAATCGAAGCGAAGACTAAGGAGTTAACGGATGCATCTACTGGCTTAGCACAGAAGATGTACGCTGAGCAGCAAGCAAAAACTGCAGGTGACGCAGGCAACGCTGAGTCCGGTTCGGATGATAACGACGCAGTGGATGCGGAGTTTGAAGAAGTACAGGAAGACGACAAGTAATTTGAGTAAGGCTCGCCTTTGATGCGAGCCAAACTTTAAATTATCGCAAAAAACTAAGTCATCCTGATGGCTTAGTTTTTTTGCATTTATCGTGAGGGGAAACTAAATCCCCTGTCTAGCCAAAAGTTTTAACTTGAGTGAGTCGTAAAGAAGAGAGAGCGAATGTCTAAACGAGATTTTTATGAGGTATTAGGTGTCGAGCGTGGCGCTTCAGAAGCTGAGATAAAGAAAGCTTATCGCCGCGTTGCTATGAAGCACCATCCGGATCGAAATCCCGATGACGACACCGCCGAGGATAAATTCAAAGAGGCTAACGAAGCGTTTGAAGTGCTCTCCGACGCGCAAAAGCGAGCCCGCTATGACCAATACGGTCATGCAGGAATTGAAGGTCAAACTAGTGCCGGGCAAGCTGACTTTGGCGATATATTTGGTGATATTTTCGGTGATATCTTTGGTGGCGGCGGTGGCCGTGGAGGCCGCAGTCACGTGCGAAAAGGTGCGGACCTTCGTTACAATTTGGAGCTTAGTCTGGAAGACGCGGTTCAAGGTACATCAGTAAAGATTCGCATTCCAACCACTGTCAACTGCGAGACCTGTGATGGCAGTGGCGCAAAGAAAGGCACGTCTGCAGTCGATTGTTCTACCTGTGCAGGTCACGGTCAGGTGCGCATGCAGCAAGGTTTCTTCTCGGTGCAACAAACCTGTCCACGTTGCCAAGGTACGGGCAAGCAGATTAAAGACCCCTGTAACACCTGCCACGGACGCGGCAATGTTGACGAGACCAAAACTCTTTCAGTGAAGGTTCCCGCGGGTGTTGACACCGGTGACCGCATTCGCCTCACGGGTGAAGGTCAGGCTGGCGTGCACGGTGGTCCAGCGGGGGATTTGTACGTCGAGATCGGGGTTAAGTCCCACGCAATTTTTGAGCGCGATGGCCGCGATCTGCACTGCGAAATTCCAATAAGTTTTGGCGATGCTGCACTAGGCGGTGAGATAGAAGTGCCTACTTTAAATGGCCGAGTGAAACTCAAAATTCCTGCTGAAACTCAATCTGGCAAACTATTTCGCCTACGCAATAAGGGCGTGACTCCTATTCGCGGTGGTGCTGCTGGGGATCTTTTGTGTCGAGTAGTGATTGAAACGCCAGTGAATTTAACCAAGCGTCAGAAAGAAATTTTGGAAGAGTTTAAGACTATTCAAGATGAACAAGGCGCGTCGCAAAATCCTCGAAAGTCTTCTTGGTTCGATGGTGTCAAAAAGTTTGTGGATGACCTGAGGGCTTAAGCCCTCAGGTTAGTTTCACTAACCAAGCACAGCCTTTCTTATTTCTTCATGTCTTTCCGGTGCTAAACGGGGCCCAAAGTTGGCAACAACTGTCGCTGATGCAAGGCTGGCAAGTTTGCCCGAAGTTTCAAAATCCAATCCATTGGTAATGCCGTAAAGAAACGCGCCAGAGTACATATCTCCCGCACCATTAGTATCCACCACGTTCACCTTATGAGGTGCGATCTCGATGTATTTTTCTCCATCGTATAGCAGCGAACCGTTTGCGCCTCGAGTGAGGGCAAAACGCTTTGCTTTGGCCTTCAGGGCATCGCATGCGGCCTCTAGAGTATCTACTCCAGCCCAAGTCATGGCTTCTTTCTGATTGCAGAACAATAGGTCAACTCCATCGCCAATCACGTCGTTCACATCGTCGCAGAAATACTCAACCATGGCAGGGTCAGAAAACGTCATCGCAGTCATAATATTATTTTGCTTAGCGAATTCTTTCATTTCGATAATCGCCGACTTGGCCGTCGGGGACGTGACCAGATAACCCTCTAAGTAAATGATTTTGGCTTGCCGTGCGGCGTCGAAATCCATCTCAGAGATAGAAATGGCATCAGAAACCCCAAGATAGGTTTGCATCGTGCGTTCCGCATCCGGCGTTACCATCACCAGACAACGACCGCTAGTGCCTTCGATTCGCTCATCAGTGAGATTGGTTTCGATATTGTGTTGGCCTAGGGAATTGAGAAAGAAATCACCGGTCTCGTCGTTAGCAACGCGGCAAGAGTAAAACGCTTTGCCGCCGAACTGACTAAGCGCATACAAGGAGTTAGCGGCAGAGCCGCCACCGGCACGGGTTTTCAGGCCATAGGTTTCCATTAGCTGCGCTAACAGAAAATCTTGATGGTCATGATCGACTAGAGTCATTAAGCCTTTTTCAATATTGTGTTTGGTAAAAAACTCGTCTTCTACCTCGAACTCTTTGTCTACTAGCGCATTGCCGATGCCATACACATCATATTTAGTCATGAAAGCGTCTCTCGTGTGTTTACTTAAGTTAATCTTTAATCGCGGCGAAAGCTTTCTCGGCAGCGTCTAGGGTAAAATTAATTTCGGTGTCGGTATGAGCCATGGATATAAACCCAGCTTCATAAGCAGAAGGCGCCAAATACACCCCATTGTCTAGCATGGCATGAAAAAATTGCTGGAAATGCTTAACGTTGCAAGCCATGACCTGTTCAAAACT
>CAYGRT010000038.1:18322-28402 GCA_964352355.1 uncultured Pseudohongiella sp.
CCGCCAAAGGCGCCGACAGGTAATCCGCCGCCAATAACTTTGCCGAGAGTCGTTAGGTCAGGAGTAACGCCATAGACTTCCTGAGCACCGCCTAGCGCAACACGAAAGCCAGTCATTACTTCGTCAAAGATCAACACACTGCCGTGTTTGGTGCAGACATCGCGTAGCGCCTGAAGGAAACCCGGATTCGGAGGCACAAAATTCATGTTGCCAGCAATCGGTTCAACAATGATGCAAGCGATCTCATCGCCATGGGCCGCAAAAAAAGTCTTTACCGCGTCGATGTCGTTGTAAGGCAGCACATGGGTTAAATCCGTGTAAGCTTTAGGTACCCCGAGTGAGTCGGGCTCGCCTAAGGTCAGTGCACCGGAACCGGCTTTCACTAACAGTCCATCCACGTGGCCATGGTAACAGCCTTCAAATTTCACGACCTTGTCTCGGCGGGTAAACCCGCGGGCTAATCGCATAGCGCTCATGGTCGCTTCGGTGCCAGATGTCACCAACCTTACTTTTTCGATGGAGGGGACTAGCTGACAAATCTTGCGGGCGATATTAATTTCACCTTCGGTTGAAGCGCCATAGCCTAAGCCGTTTTCTAATTGATGCTTTAGCGCATTGATAACAGTTTCATTAAGATGGCCAAGAATTAAGGGGCCCCAAGCACCGACATAATCAACATAGCGATTATCATCGGAATCTATTAAGTAAGCGCCAGACCCGCCTTTGAAGAATAGGGGGTTTCCACCAACGCCTTTAAATGCGCGAACTGGAGAATTTACGCCACCAGGTATATATTGAAGCGCCAGGTCATACAGATTCCTGGAATTTTCATGATTCATTGTTGCTAGCCCTTAGTAATGTATTTAGCGCTGCTGCTAAGCAAACAGAGCCACGAGTTTTTTGGTATTCAATTTAACGTCACCGCCACCAAATAGGCTGTGTATTACGGCCAGAAGATCGGCCCCGGCTGTCAATAGTTGGGCGCCATTTTCCGCGTTGATGCCGCCAATGGCAACTATTGGCAAAGTAAGTGCCTCGCGGGCACTTGTGAGAACCCTTGCTTGAGCCTGAGCCGCATTAGGCTTTGTTACGGATGGAAAAAATCGTCCAAACGCCACGTAGTTTGCTGATTCTGCTTGCGCGATCAACGCGGTGTCGAGGCTGCTGTGACAGGTAACGCCGATAATGGCATCGTCTCCTAGAATTTTTCTAGCGCTAGTCACACTCCCGTCGGATTGACCAAGATGAACACCGTGTGCGCCGACGGCGCGGCAAAGCTCTGCGTTATCATTAATTAATAGTGGTACAGCATAAGACTCGCACAGCTCTACAAGCTCTCTTAAAGTCTCCATCGATTGCAGCGAGGGAGGATTTTTTGAGCGGTATTGCAGCAGCTGCAGTCCATTTTCCAGAGCCGCTTCCACGGTGGGAAGCAAGGTCGATTGTGGTAGCAGGACATCGTCCGTTATGCCATATAGGCCGCGCTTTGGCATTGCTAGTTTATTACGGACTATTGCGCTTTCTGGTTCCATCGACATCAATCTCTTGGTAGGGGAGACAAATGACGGTTCGGGAACCACTGTCCGTGACCAAGTCTTTCGCCTTGTTTCAGTGCTTGCCAGGTAAACGCCTGCGCTTGTTCGTTGACCCGGATTAAGTCTTGATTTTGAGCTATGCCAGCTGCCACTGCGCTAGCTAACGTGCAGCCAGATCCGTGATAACTATGGGGTAGTCTTGGCCAAGATTTGACAGTGACAGAGCCGTCGACAAGATAGAGGCGGTTTTCCACATCGTCCGTTGATGCGTGTGTACCGGTCAATAGGACAGCCTTGCAGCCTTCATCTAATAATATCGCCGCCGCTTTATTTAAGTCTTTGGCTTCGGGGACCAATTGCTGCAATTCATTCGTATTGGGTGTGATAACTGCGGCAAGCGGGACGATCAAGCGCCTAACTAGTGCCGCTGCTCCAGCATCGCTGAGAGGAAGGCCACCACCGGCGACTAATACAGGGTCAATCACGACGGGAATGGACGGTACACTCAGCAGCAGCTCATGCACTGCCTGAATCACCGCCTGACTAGGTAATAAACCGAGTTTAATGCAAGCAACCGCCATGTCGGCCAATACTACTCGGGCTTGTTTTCCAATAAGGTCTGGCTCGACTGCGCTTAGGCTCAGAACATTTTGACTATTTTGGACGGTCGAGACAGAGAGAATGGGTGCCGCATGACAGCCAAGGCTGAACAGGGTTTCGATGTCTGCTTGAATGCCTGCGCCTCCGGTTGGGTCCAAACCCGAGATACACATCACAACAGGTTTTCTCGACGCGCGCTGAACTGGAGATTGGTTAGGCATAAACGAACTAAACTTAAGCGAGGGTGGGTTTAACGACGATTAAAACCACAATGCCAACTAGCAGTAAAATAGGCAGCTCGTTGAATACTCGAAAGAACACGTGGGTTTTAACCTGAGCGTCTTGTCGCAGCTTCATCATGTACCAATAACAGTAACCATGATAGATCACCACCAAGGCGACAAGGCCAAGCTTGGCATGCATCCACCACCAAGCCATAAAGTAAGAGGCATTGGCCACAAGCAGCCAAGTGCCCAACGCTAGTGTGACAATGGCGGAGGGCGTTGTGATACCCCAGAACAGTTTGCGCTCCATGATAGTAAAGCGGTCTTGGCTTATTTTATCAGTGCTCATAGCGTGGTAAACAAATAAGCGCGGCAGATAGAAAATACCGCTGAACCAGCACACAACCGCAATAATATGGAATGCTTTAACCCAAAGCATGGGGACCTCGCTGCAAGTTTTCAAATCTAGCGCATTGTAGCAAATAGTCGGTGCTGCGGCAGGCTTTATTGCTTGCTAAGCCGTTGATTTTACGCGATGAAATAGCTCAGTTTATTGCAATATCAGTGCTCATGTGTAAGATACGCGTCCCGACAAAAAGAACCGGTTTTTAGGGCCTCTTAGGAATTAAGATTCTTAATGGCTGTCAAACTAGCGTATTGCTTAGGAGTAACACGTGATTAAGGTAGGGATTATTGGCGCCACTGGCTATACAGGCATTGAACTGTTGCGGCTTCTTTGTGGCCACGAGGATGTGGAAATTACCTTAGTGACGTCACGGGAGCAGTGCGGGGTTGCGATTCATGATTACTTTCCAAGCCTGCGAGGTCATCTGGATATCAATTTTGAAGACCCGGCCGAGGCTGACTTTAGTCAGTGTGACGTTGTGTTTTATGCGACTCCCCACGGTGTCGCTATGCACACAGCGGCCGAGGTGCTAGCTGCTGGAGCCAAGGTCATTGATCTGTCAGCAGATTTTCGGATTAAGGATATTGCCCTTTGGGAGTCCTGGTACCGCGCAGAACACAAAGCCCCAGAACTCGTTGCAGAAGCGGTTTATGGATTGCCTGAAGTGAATCGCAAAGAGATCAAGCAAGCTAATTTGGTGGCCGTGCCTGGATGCTACCCCACGGCGATTCAGCTTGGCTTTTTACCGCTTCTAGAGAGTAAGTTAGTGCTTACAAACCGTCTGATTGCTGATGCCAAATCCGGCGTCAGCGGTGCGGGCAGAAAGGCGGTTGAGGACTTTTTATTGTGCGAGGCCACAGAATCCATCAGAGCTTATGGAGTGAGCGGGCATCGCCATCATCCTGAGATTTGCCAAGGATTAACTTCGGCGGCGGGAGAGTCAGTTGGGCTTACATTTGTGCCTCATTTAACACCAATGGTGCGTGGGATTCTCGCCACGCTCTATGCGCCATTGAAATCTGATATCGAGGTCACACTTGATGAGTTGCAATCAATTTTTGAAGCCCGCTATGTTAACGAACCCTTTGTAGATGTTTTGCCACAGGGAAAACTGCCCGCAACCAGAGATGTGCGAGGGAGTAACCGCTGCGCGCTTGCAGTTCAATATTCAGCACATACCAATACTGTTATAGTCCTTGCCGCTGAAGACAACCTCGTGAAGGGCGCTGCCGGGCAGGCAGTACAAAACATGAATTTAATGCTAGGGATTAGTGAAACGAAAGGGCTAATGGGCATAGCGCTGAATCCCTAGTGATAGACTAAAGTAAGATTGCAGATCAAAAAAGCAACGCAGGGTTTGGAGAGAACCAAGTGCCGAATGTAGTAAAAGGAAGCAAACAAGAACGCATGATTGTCGTGCCTTACAGGCCAGCTAGGCGGTTTCTGGTAGGTTTGGTTTTGCTATTGGGGGTCGGTGCAAGCGCCGCAGGCGGGTTTTTGTACGGTTACTACATTACTCTGTCTAATCAAGAAGTGGAGTTGGCTCAGCGGTCAGACTTAAGTCGTGACTTGGAACAGCTACAGGCTGAGAACTCGGAACTACGGCGGCAGGTAGCAATTCTCGACCGATCCAGCGTGATGGATCAGCGTGCCACCGAAGAAGTTCAGTCTACAATCTTGAGCTTGAGGGAGCGGGTAGCACAGTTAGAGCAGGACATTGTGTATTATCGTCAAGTGGTTTCCGATGAGACTGGCGAGACGGGCTTAGTGATTAGTCAGTTGGACATTTCAACCACCAACACGCCAGGGGTTTATAGTTACAAGCTGGTGTTAAGGCAGTTAGATGCCGATGGTGACACGTTTTTGTTAGGTTTTGTCAATGTCAATTTAGTGGGGCAGCAGGGTAACGAGCAAATTATTATCCCGCTGCGTCAAGTGTCCGAAGAGCAGACTCAATTAGATATTAGACTGCGATTTAAGTACTTTCAGAACATAGAGGGCTCGTTGCAATTGCCGGAAGGATTTGAGCCGGAACGGGTCCAAATAGCAGCGGTTTCGCAAGAGCCGGTCGAGAAAAGCATCAACCAAGACTTTAGCTGGGTTGTAGAAGGAGAGTAGATAATGTTTGGTAAATCAGACGAGGGAAGCAAAATGACTGGAGGCCTAGCGCACACGTTAGTTTCCCGTACGACTGAAATAGTGGGTGACATTCACTTTAGTGGTGAACTGCTAATTGAGGGCAAGGTTAAGGGTAATATTTACGCTGAAGATGATTCCAATGCCTTGATTCGGGTCGCCGAGAAAGGTTCTGTAGAGGGAGAGATCTGCGTGCCATCTGCAATAATTAATGGCTTGGTTCAGGGTGATGTGCGCTCTGCCAAGCACATCGAGTTGGCCGCAAAGGCCACCGTGGTGGGCAATGTCTACTACAACCTAATAGAAATGGTGATGGGCTCCGAAGTCAATGGCAAGCTTATGCACATTAGTGCCAATCAGACCGAAGCAAAGCGCATTGGCAGTGAAAAACCGGCGCTACCCTTCGAAAACCCGAGCCTGCAAGAGAGCTAGATTAATAGCAAAAGCGCGTTTGTTGTCATCATAATACTTGACTGTTTTACTGGGTTATGACGATAATAGGCGCTACGATTTAAAGAAAATTGTTTAATCGTTTGTTATTTATTATCAAGGTCCGTCTATGTCAGTTGTACAAACAGTCGAACCCGTCATCATGTCGTTCACCGACAATGCCGCGAAAAAAGTGCATAGCCTGATTACCGAAGAGGGTAATTCTAATTTAAAGCTGCGTGTTTTTGTTACTGGCGGTGGATGCTCTGGTTTTCAGTATGGCTTTTCATTTGATGAAGAGGTCAACGAGGACGATACCGTCATCGAAAACAAAGGCGCCCGTCTATTAGTCGACCCCTTGAGCTATCAATATTTGGTGGGTTCGAAAGTTGATTACATGGAAGGCTTAGAAGGTTCTCGCTTCGTGGTGGAGAACCCGCTTGCAACCACTACTTGTGGCTGTGGTTCGTCGTTCTCAATCTAACGCACTCTCAGCGCGCTTATCGCGGCGTGTAGACCCCGCCTAACATCACCCGTTCAATCGCCCCCGTAAATGGCTTGGTGTCAATTGCGCGATTTTCCATGCGCTCTCTGGCCATCCAGGCAAATGCGATAGCTTCAACCCAGTCAGGATGCACTCCTAGCACCTCTGTTGACGTTACCTCGGTGTTGGGTAGTTCGGCACTCAACGCTGTCATCAGCGCAGCGTTTTGAGCACCGCCCCCACACACATAAAGCGCCTCGGCAGCCATCAATCGGGTTAGGTCATTAGCGATAGTCCTCGCAGTGAGGGTGAGCAGAGTGGCCTGAACATCTTCTGCTGCTATTGCTGGCGCTGTTGCCAATTTGTTTTCCAACCACTCGCCGTTAAATAGTTCCCGCCCCGTGCTTTTGGGGTAGTTAAGTGAGAAGTAGGATTCATCCAGAAGTTTCTCAAGCAGCTGTTCGTCAACTTTTCCACTGGCGGCCCACTTGCCGTTCTCATCAAAGCGCCGCTGTTGGTGCTTACCGATCCAGTAATCCATTAAAACGTTGCCAGGACCGCTATCAAATGCAGCTGAATTACCGTTAACTGGGAGGCAAGTAATATTAGAAATTCCTCCAATATTTGCGACGGCGCGGGATGTCTCGCTGCTTTGGAAAACATTGCGATGCAATAGTGGTGCTAATGGTGCGCCTTGGCCCCCTGCTACAACATCCATGCGGCGAAAATCGGCGACGGTAGTAATGCCGGTGTGAAATGCAATGGAATTAGGGTCACCTAGCTGCATGCTAAATGGATACAACCCTGCGGGCTGGTGCCAAAAAGTTTGCCCATGGCTGCCAATCGCCTTGACCTTTTTAGGTTTAGTACCTGATTCCTCTAGCAGCTCGTTTACACCTTCGGCGAAAAAGCGACCGACTTGGATATCTATCTGACCAAGTGTCGATAGGTCTGTTTTTTCTCCAGAGCAGATCTGCAGTATTTTTTCCCGTAGCTCATCTGGGCTCGGCTTAAAATGTGTACAGAGTAAATTAGGTTGGTCAGCCTCAAATTGAACTAGTGCGCAGTCGACACCATCAACGCTCGTGCCGGAGATTAAGCCGATGTAAAGGTCAGATGATGACATTAGGTTTAGTCGGCCGCGGGTTGATTGAGGGTCAGTAAAGTGGAGTTTGTCATCTCACTGAACTGAGTAAGTAGTTCTGCTGTTTGCAATTTGAAACGATCGAGCTCACTTGGGTCGATAGACACTGCTTGCGGCAGTTTATCCAATATTGTGCGTGGATTTTTGTGTACGCCGCTCACCAAAAATTCGTAATGTAAATGCGGGCCCGTCGCGCCGCCTGTGGAGCCAACATAGCCGATAATATCGCCCTGACGCACTCGCTTGCCGGCCTTTATGCCTTTGCCATATTTAGACAGGTGGGCATATTTAGTCTCAAAACCACCGCTGTGCTGAATTACCACCAAGTTGCCAAACGAACCGTAACGGGATGCGCGTGTTACTTTTCCGTCGCTCGTGGCTCGCACCGGTGTGCCAGTTGGCGCTGCATAGTCGGTGCCTTTATGGGCGCGAATAGTATTGAGAATTGGATGACGACGGTTAGGGTTAAAGTTAGAGCTTATGCGAAATACATCCAAAGGGCTGCGCAGAAACGCTTTGCGCATACTTTCACCCTCGGGATTGTAATAGCCCACCTCGCCATTCTCATCGATGTAGCGGACTGCCGTAAATACCTTGCCCTGATTGACAAACTGAGTGGCTAGAATTTCGCCATTGCCGATGTATTCGCCGTCCAGATATTCCTCTTCGTAGAGAATACTAAACTGGTCACCGGCCCGTGGATCTAAGATGAAATCGATTACGCCACCAAAAATGTTGGCCATTTCCATGATGTGTATAGCGGGTATTTGTTCTCGCTGGCCCGCCATAAAGAGACTGTCGGATATAGTGCCTACTTTAAAAGACTGCTTAATTTGCGCTTCTTTATGAATCTGCTCTACCGCGTAGCCAGTTTCGCTTAAAGTGAACAGATAGCCTTCTAATGGGGATTTCAGGATTCGTAGTTGCTCTAAGTTCCCAGCGTCGGGGATCATAAAGTCTAACTTGTAACCTGGATAAAGGCGGTTTAGGACTTTGGCTTCGTCGCTGCTGTTGAGAACCTTAAATAGATCTTGGTCGCTGAGCCCTACCTTGGAAAAAATAGCAGAAAGGTTATCACCCTGCTTTACTTCAACGTTGCGCCAGATTGGCATTGATATGCTGTCTTCTAGTATCGGGGCTTCTTGTTCAGTCTCGACCACGAAGTCTGACAGCGTAATTGCATTTTCAATAGAAGGTTCAGTCTTGGCGGGTGGCTGCTGATTGGAGTGGGTGATAGTAACTGGCAGCTCTAACTGAGTTTTCTTAGGCGCAGTTGTCCCATCATCGCCGTTGGGTATGAGTAAAATAAGAACAAATAGACCAGCAAGGCCGCCCGTGGCGTATAAATACTCGCGGGGGTAGTATCTTTCTATAAAATGTTTAATGAATTCTAAGTTCTTCATCTTATTATGTTTCACATGCCCCTTAGGCTGCTGCGATTTGAAAGCTGCGGGATTATAGCAACAGACTATAAGATTCACAGACTATTAATTAGTTCAATTCTTCACACTCTTTTATCTTCTCGTGTAGAATCTGCGGTCTTTTGACGCCCACAAAACCTACTTTACTTCAGAGTGGGTCGGCATTTTGGGTGATTTTCTTAGTTTTGTGACGAATTTACGGTTATTTGTTCAGTTTGGGTATGGCCGTCTCAGTTGAGAGTAAATCATGGGCAATATCGACATAATTAGCGATTTAGAGGGGCGGCAGCTGATTTCACAGTTGGCCGGTGGTGATGAGCTTAAGCAGCATATGGCGAGTGATAAGCGCACACTTTATTGTGGCTTTGATCCTACCGCGGAGAGTTTGCACATTGGCAGCTTGGTCCCTTTATTGGCGCTTAAGCGCTTTCAAATGGCTGGCCACACCCCTATCGCGCTTGTTGGTGGGGCTACAGGTCTTATTGGTGACCCTAGTTTCAAATCTGCCGAGCGGGCGTTAAATACGGCGGATGTGGTGTCCGAGTGGGTGGAGCGTCTAAAGCCTCAGCTTAGTCAGTTTTTGGATTTTGATAGCGGTTCGAACCCTGCCAAGCTAGTTAACAACCTGGATTGGACTGCTGGTGTTGGTGTGTTGGACTTTTTGCGGGATGTGGGCAAGCACTTTTCCGTTAATGCCATGGTGCAGAAAGAATCAGTAAAACAGCGTATTGAGCGCGAGGGAGAGGGCATCTCTTTTACTGAATTTAGCTATATGATTTTGCAGTCTTACGATTTTGCGCAACTAAATAAGCAGTACGGCTGCACGCTGCAGATTGGCGGCTCGGATCAGTGGGGCAACATAACGGGTGGTATAGACCTTACTCGGCGCATGAACAATCAGCAGGTTTTTGGTGCGACACTGCCTTTAGTGACTAAGGCCGATGGCTCTAAATTTGGTAAAACCGAATCCGGCACCATCTGGATTAGTCCTACTAAGACCTCGCCTTATGCTTTTTACCAGTTTTGGTTGAACACGGCGGATGCCGATGTGTACAAATTTTTGCGCTATTTCACCTTTCTTCAGCTTAAAGAGATGGAAGATATTCAAGCAAGCGACGAAGCAGCCCAGGCAAAACCTGAGGCGCAAGGTATTTTGGCAAGAGAGGTGACTGAGCTAGTTCATGGCCGTGACGGCCTAGCTGCAGCGGTACGCATTACTGATGCGCTGTTTTCTGGCAAACTTTCCAGTCTTACCCTTGATGATTTAAAGCAATTAGAGTTAGATGGATTGCCGTGCACGGAAGTGTTAATTGAAGAAGCTGGCATTGTAGATGTGCTAGTTAAAACAGAGTTAGCCAAGTCTAATAAGATGGCTAGAGAGTTTTTGAGTAATGGTGCGGTGAGCGTTAATGGCGAGGTTATTTCCTCTACCGACTACGTATTAAGTGCAGCCAACTCGCTTTCAGGTAGCTACTTTGTGCTTCGAAGAGGCAAGAAGCTGTTCCATTTGGTAAAATTGGCTGCCTAGATTGGGCTGCAAGCCAGTAAAACCGCAGTTTTTCAGTCCAAAGACGATTTCTTGGAAATATATTACGAAATCGTCTTTTATTCTCTTGTAAAAACAACTTCCGGGCGTATAATACGCGTCCCTCGAGTCGATGACTCCGGGATTGTTCTTTAAAAATTCGATCAAGTAATAGA
>CAYGRT010000039.1:0-1867 GCA_964352355.1 uncultured Pseudohongiella sp.
GAAGGCAACAGATGGTGTTCGAGGTGATAATTAACACTATTAGGCGCAAACGTTAGACGCTCCCACCAGCTAGCGAGCGTGGTGCGAGTGTGACGCATGGGATCAGGATCAAAGAGATCAGGGACGCAAGCGTGTTCTGCTAAGTTTCTAATGCGGGAAAAAACCATATAAAAACTAAAATAAGCGGTAATCCATAGCAAATACAAAACACCATTACCCAGTAAAACTAAAACCAGTAACAAGAATAGATTCGCGATGATTGGTGCATGCAGTCTACGCCAAAGCTGCTGCCAATTTATCTCGGATACCCCCCTCTCAGTTTTTGTCACAATGCCATTGCGAGAGAGTGTGGCCCGCAGAAAATTTAGGGCGGTTTGTCCGCTAATATCGCGCAGGAGCTTACGAGCGAGGGATTTGGCTGATACTGGATAGTGTTGATAGCGATACAGGTCTGGATCAGACTCCGAGCCCGCCTTGGCATGATGGGCAAGATGATTGGTCATATAGTCGTCAAGCCGATACATCACAGGTGCGGCGCACAGCCATGTTCCCACAAGACGGTTCATGGTTTTAGTCTTGAACAGTGTGCCATGGCCACATTCGTGCATAAGCACACCTAAGCCTAGTTGACGACCTCCCAACAAAATAAGCGCCAGCAAGATAGTGAGAGAATTGGTCCAGAACGCAACTAACGCAAATGCGAAGCTAATAATCAGCCAATTAGCTCCTATCGCTAACCAGGCAAGCCCATTGCTGCGAGCGCAGAGTGCCCCAATTTCATCGCTGCTGAAATGCTCTTTTACTCTCACGGTAAGTAGTGCCGCATATTGACTATTAATGGCTAGTTTTGGACCACGTTACGAATAATGGAAATCATATCACCCACACCGCGCCTAAACGCGGCAACGGGAATACGCTCATCATTGCCGTGCACACCTGTATGTTCACCCGCGTTAGTAATAATTGGGTCAAAGCCATAGCTAACTATGCCAAGGTCCCGGGTAAAATGGCTATCAGTGAAGCCTGTGCTTACAGATGGCATCACCCTGGAATTTGGGTATAACTCTCGGGTCACGTTTTCAATCGCAGAGAACAGTCTAGAGTTTGTTGATGAGATTGCAGGGGTGAACGCCATGATCACTTCTACTTCTACGCCGGTGCCTTCCACTAGCTTAGTGAGGTCGGCAATGAATTCTTCTGCCGGTCGGTCGGGCAGCATTCTACAATCCAGTTCAGCCCATGCCTCTGGCGGAACAACGTTTATTTTACTTGATCCGCTTAGTCGAGTAATAGAGCAGGTATCCCTAGTTAAGGCATGGTGGCCTGGTCTGTAATTTTGAAACGCCGGCAAAAACTCTGGGTCCTTCACCGCATTTTCGATATCGGCGTATGCAGGAGCCCATTCGTTATCGAGAGACTCCGCGATACCTGCGAAATAGCTTGCCACTGGCGGGATGATTCTCGGTGGAAATGGGTTTTCCCTAAGAATCGCCAATGCATCAACAATTCGCGTAAGTGAGCTTGTGGTTCGCGGCGAGGAGCCGTGGCCCGGTTCGTCAATGGCGGTAAGACGAAGCCAGACTGGCACTTTTTGAGTCACTTCAACCCCGAATACGATTTCGTTGCCATCCAAAGAGCCAGAACCACCTTCGTTAAGGAGAATGCCTACGCCATCGAATATCTCTCGGCGATTTTCTACCAGCCAACCCACTCCAAATAATCCACCGGCCTCTTCATCTGCTGAGGCAAGAAATACCACATCGCGGTTAAGTGGAATACCAGAGCGATGAAGACTGAGAAAGCTGGCAAGATGAGAGATGCCGGTGCCTTTCATGTCTCTCGCCCCACGGCCAATAATGTATCCGTC
>CAYGRT010000039.1:1967-27089 GCA_964352355.1 uncultured Pseudohongiella sp.
AGGGCTGGTGCGATTAGCATTGAATAGATGAGTACTGTTGACTTAATGGCTCTCAAAACGTCTCTCCGGGTTTTTAACCGCAATTGAATACAGAATTATTTTGACTGTAAAAATTTTACCGCCAAGTCAGAGAAGTCAGTAAAGACTCCGTCCACATCGGCCTTAAAAAAATGTATGTCTAACAAGTCGTCAAAGTCTCTCGCATAGGCAGGCACTTGGCCTGGGTCTTTACGATAGGTATAGGGGTGAACCTGCATGCCCGCGCTATGGGCCTTGGCAACCAAATCAGTGATCTTGATGTTTGTAGCAGTAGAGTCCTGTGAAACCACCATCGTATGGGCCGGGCCCACGCCATCGGCATACTGTGCCAATTGCGCCATGCCGTTGGTCTCGAACATCCAAGGGTAGGAATCTGTATCGCCAAGCAGCATAACTAAATTCAGCTCTATGCCCGCCGCAGGAAGGATTTCATCATGGATTATTTTTAATTCGTCGAAACTAAATGTCTGCAGAAATACTTTCGATTGTTTGCTGGTGTAGCCGTAGTCTTTAAGCACAGACACCACGGCACTGCTTAGGTCTTTTCCCTCGGCGCGGTGAAATTCGGGGGATTTAATTTCAGGGTAGATACCGATATTGTTACCGGTAGATTTATTCAGCCCCTGAATGAGCTCTATTTCTTCCTGTAAGGTTGGCACTTGAAAGGACGAAGTCAGCATTGGAAATCTGCTGCTGTAGCCTTGCTCGGGTTTGCCATCTCGCAGGCGAAACCCCTCGCTGGCATTTAGAGTCTTGATTTCTGCAAGGGTGAAATCAATTGCATAGAAGCGGCCATCGTCCCGTGCCCGATTAGGGAACTTGTCGGCGACGTTTGTTGTACGATCGAGAGTAATGTCATGAAGCACAATCAGCTGATCGTCTTTCGTCATTACCACGTCTTGTTCGATGTAATCGGCACCCATGGCGTACGCCATGGCCTTAGCGGGTAAAGTATGTTCGGGTAAATATCCGCTTGCACCGCGGTGGGCAACCACAATTTTTTGAGCCATTGCATTTACCGCCATTAATAATAATAGAGTGAACAAAGTGAACGCTTTAACAGGATTTTTCATTTTTAACCTCATAACGGACGAATAGGGCACAGCGTGGCTGTGTATCAATCCGATAGACTAGCAAACCATGTTTTCCGGCCTATGACAATTGCGCAGGGTCAGAATAAGCGAGCTAATTGGCCTTCATAGCTTATGAGCCAAAGCGATAGCGCAAGCGGAGCGCAAAAGTATCAACGATTCGATCATTGAATGCTTGCTCCAACAGGTTAGGAAAGGTGTCAAACTCATCGGAAGGCAAGTTGCTGCCACGAGTATAAACAAGAAACAAGTCTGACAGGGGGGCAATCTCCCATCGATAACGGGCTTGAAACGTCAGCCTACTAATTACAAAGTCGTCAGGCGTCCCATTGGGCTTGGCGACCGGCTGCAGGAAATCCAACTGATTAGAACTGACTTGCCAGAACCGGTCTTCAAATGCCTTTAACGAGTTCCACTGAATTGTCATGCGCAGTTGCTGCCAGGCAGAAATAAAGTAGTTCATCTCAAAGTTAGGTGACCATTGATGGCCTTCAAAACTTGTGTAGGCGCCGCCACCTTTGTGAACCAATATGGCCTCTGAATCTGTGTAGTTTAATCCGAGGTTAGCGGAGAAACGGTCTGTTGGACGCCAACTCAGCCCAGCACTGGAATTAATCCGTTTGGGACCCAAATCTTCTTGGCCAAACTCTATACCGCCATTTAGAGACAAAGGCTTTGACGTATCAGTTTCGTAATTAAAATTTATACCAGGACGACCCGGAACCCTAAAATCACCTGTGCCACGCCCTAGTCTGTCATCTATGCGCTTGGGAAAATAACGCAGACTAAAACCAAAGGTATCGTTATTGAGAAAATTGTAATCTCGATTAAAGAAAAACCCTAAACGTACTGGACGGCCTTCAAGGTTCCACTGATTCGTGAAAATATAGGTGGTTCGTTTGTTTCGCAGTTCTGGAATATCAGACTCAACCACGTTGTAGTTATAGTCCAAGTTCATCTGATCATTACGAGTCAAAAAACCTAACTCATTAATGTCTAGGGTTTCGTCGAAGTAGGTGGCTCTTACAGTGTGCTGCTTTCCCCGTTCTGGCCTAAATTGAAAATCAGCCATGCCGCCGGCACCGGTGACTCCACTAACGTCACTATGGAAAAGCTGTGCATCTACTACTAGCTTGTTGTCTGCAGAAAAATAGTGAGCATCTATGCCATTCACTGTCGCATCCACAGTAGGATGAGAAATAGTCGTCCCCATCCATCCGATACTGCGGCGACCACCGGCGCTGGTATCTTCGTAGAGCATACGTGCAATCAAGAAATCCCGGCCAGTGGCTTGAGCAGTCACCTCCGTGCCATCTGCTAGCTGCCCCAGAATTTCCGTGTCATCCTCTGCCGCTACCAAAGTTCCGTAACGCAGATTGCCGCTTTGGCCGGTAAACTTTGCGGCGCCCAAGAGCTCGGTAGGCTGACTAATATCAGTTGGAACAAATGTTCCGCCAGTGGGAAAGTCATAAACCGCTGCCCCACCAATGCGTCTGGTGTTTAACATCGAGATGGGGCCACCAGGGCCGCCAGGATTAGTATTCCTTGGGTGGGTGAGAAATATATCTTGCCCTTCGAGGAAAAATTGGCGCTGCTCTGGAAAAAACACCTCGAACGCAGTCAGGTTGACCACCACATCATCGGCGGCAACGTTACCAAAGTCCGGGTTCAAGGTGGCGGTAAGTTGAGTATTAGTGCTTGGCCGCCAAAAGATATCGGTGCCGACCTTTACCTTATTTTCGTTTTTAATTCCGTCATAGACCGAGCCAATAAATGGAAAATAAGTTAACTGGCGTCTTGGCTCGATATCCGAAAATTGGTATTTCTCAAACGCCGATATATATTCATTCACAGTTTGCGGCAGTGGCGGGTTCGACCATGCGTTTCCGCTCATGTGGCCTACTTGTCTTTCAAAATACAAACCCATGGTTCTGTTTTCAGTGGCCTGTGGCAGAACCATCATTGCCCATGGCACAAAGTACTCTATGCTCCAACCGTCTTCTAACTCTTGCGTTCGCGCATCCCATGATCCGTTCCACTGCATGTTGAATTGCCGCTCAGGAAGGATGGTGCCATCGGTCATTGAGTTACCAAGATTCATCCGCAGGAAGTAGCCATATAAGCCTTGGCCCGATGGGTCTAGTCCCACCACAAAGCCATCCCGTGCCAAACGCACATCTCGTGAGGTCATTCTGGCGATGAGTGTGTCTGCCGGCTGAAAATTCTTTGCGCCAATGTACATGCCTCGTTCGGTATAAAAAAAGCGAATATGAGTCTCGTAAGGCGCGTCTTCCAACGTATCGGGGTCGATGACCTTCATGCCATCGATAACAGGCAGATCCTGCCACACTGCCTCGTCTAAGAAGCCGTCTAGGGTAATGTCAGCTTGAGCCTCATCGACTCGGGTGATTTTAGGAAGGACGGTTTGAGCAACACTCAAACTAGTAAAAAAGACACTTAAAGCTAGCACAAGACTTAATCTAATCAGGCCGCTCATAATATCCCTTAATTACTTGTTATTTAGGATTAGCTAAGGCCACGCATGCGCAGCGCTTGAGCCAACACGATGGGGAGGACTATAAACCAAAAACTGGTCAAATTTTTGATTTAGAAACAATTAGTTGCATTTGCCCTCTGCTCTGCAATTGCCCTTTTTTTGACACATTTGCTCATCACTTTGGCGGCATTTGCGCAGTGCTATAACTCAAACATCGTGTTTACTAGCAGCATACACAATTCTGTATAGGAGGCATGGGAGTGAAACTGTTTAGAAAGAACCAACACTGCTTATTCGTCGAGGAGGAGTCTTACAACTGGGCTAGCAAGGGCCCGTCAGTTACCCGCAGACTAGTCACCGTTAGCACTCTGGTGATTGCAGCCTTGGTATTGATTATCGCGCTTTGAGTTCCACGGCGAAATTCAAGGTTTCGCCGGCTCTAAGTACTTCTATATCCACGATATCGCCCGGTGCTGCAGCGCGAATGAAATTTGAGTAGCTTTGAAGGTCTTCGATGGTATTGCCGTTATATCTCAGCAGAACATCATTGGCTTGCAGCCCCGCCTCGAAAGCTGCTCCCCCCGGCGTTGCTGCCGAGATTCGAATGCCAGGGCCAGAGAAGGCAAAATCGGGCACCGTGCCAAGGCTAGCCTCTCTGCTGCCGGCACTGGGTGCTACTTGAATCGGCTGGCCGCCAAGGGTTACGCGAAGTGGGTTGGTATTGCCGGCCAGATAAACAGCCGCCTCTTCTAACCAAAGGGCGACGGATGATAAGCCATCATAATCCAGCTTATCTGCCGTATCGCTGGTTTGATGATAATCAGAAGTGACACCGCCAAATAAATGAATGGCCGGAACCCCATTATTCAAGAAAGGGACATGGTCACTGCTCGCAATTGTCTGCGAGGGGAACTCCGACTGCAGGCCAATGGTAAAACCAATGCCTTGGGCCATAAAAGGCCATTCATAGGCACTGTCGGTTGCAAACACTTGAAGCTTGCGCCCCTCTAAACGGCCTACGGCATCTAAGTTCACCATGGCATAAAGTCCTTCGGTTCTATAGCCGCCGGCAGGCTGTCTAGCAAAGTGTTCTGAACCAAGCAGTCCTGCTTCCTCACCCGTAAAAGCGACAAAAATAATGGGCCGCTCGGGAGCAAATGTCGCGCTTAACGTAGCTGCCACTTCCAACATCACCGCCACACCAGACGCATTATCATCAGCGCCAGAGAAAATTTCACCATTAGCGCTGTTAGTCCCTAAGTGGTCGTAATGTGCTCCGATGACAACCGGCTCTTGAGCTAGGGCTGGGTTTTCTCCTGGAATAATTCCCACAACATTGCGAAGTCGCACATTGCCGCCGTCTGGAAGAGTTTGGCTCCACTGTTGATAATAACTTCCTTGAATAGGTTGCAGCCCGTTTGCTGCAAATTGATCAGCCAAATAACGAGCCGCACTATCAGCGCCTTGAGTTCCTATCTTGCGGCCTGCCATGGAGTCTTGAGTTAATTGCGACACATGATTTTGCAATTTGCTTGGCAGATAACGGGGTGGCAATTCCGCCAATGGCGCAACGGTAGGCAGTTTGTCCCACTGGATCGTGGCATTTAGGTTGGGCTTAGTCCAACGCATCGGCGAGGCATCTGAGGCCCACACCCCTTTCACATCATTAGTGGGCTCTGATCCCAAAAAACTGAGATAAGAGTACTTGCCATAATGGGGAAGTTTTTCAATCATCCCCGGTAGGGCAATCATGTCGTCGATGTGAATATAGCCAAGGGCTAACTCACTGTTGTCGGGATGGCGAGCAACTAGAACTGTGCTTCGATTTTCATACTCGACAGCTTGTCCATTAAGCTGAGCTGCATCGCTTTCGAGAGAGGCACCATAAGGCTCAAGCTGCCCGACTAGTGATTGTGCAAAGCTGTTATCCCGTCCAAGCACCCAAACCGATTGTGAAGGCGGTAAGATTTCTATTTCTTCGGCGCTCACAATCGTTGCGTTTGTACCTTCGGCGAAGGCCTGTGCGAGCTGGCGCCACTGAGCCTGATTAGTTTGTGGCAAGATGAATGTAATGTCGCTAGCGCCAAACAATTCACCAATCGTAGGCGGCGTCTCTTCTCTGTCCAGCTGCCTGAACACATCAAAATAGGGATCGACCAAAACAGCTTGCAAGCGATCATAGTTGTCGGCAATAACGCCATCTACTTTCTGGCTAAGCTCGATATCATAGACTTGCGGGTATTCCTCGCCTTCGTAATAAAGCGCAACCGGCACTTTTAAGGAATAAGGTGTTTCAGGCTGAAACTGGGCAAACATAATGCGAGCTTGATTGTTGGCTAACGCTTCGACGGCAAAGGTTAAAGCTGGCGCGCCTTCTCTATTAACCCATTGATCAAAAAATGGCAGCAAGTCCATGCCCGCCTCTTCGGAAAAGAGGACGGCGATATCGTCAAACGACACACGTTTAAACTGATACTCGGCGTAGAGTCTTCGGAGCCCCGACATAAATAACTCGTCACCAATTTTCACCCGCAGCATATGCCACAGCATTAATGTCTTGCCGTAACCGACAGCTTGAGATGCGGCCGAGTTTCGTGACGTAAATTCAGCTAATGGAAAATCGCTGTCACTGGCCACATAATTTTTATAGCGCGCTAGCATCTCCTTGCGATACTCAGCGCCAGCGCCATCCATTTCTCTGAACAGATGATCTGCGAGATAGGCAGTTAGACCCTCGCTCCAATTTCCAGATTCATAGTCAGGATACACTCCATTACCCCACCAATTGTGGAGTATTTCGTGAGGATAGGAGGATTCGAGAATAAACGGAAATCGAATAACCTGCTGCCCTAGCAGGGTAAAAGATGGCATGCCATAGCCCGTTTCCCAGAAGTTTTCGATCAAAGCAAATTTGCTGTAGGGATAATCTCCTAACAAGGGCTCATATAGTGCGAGATAACGCTCCGTTGCTTGAAGATACTTAGTCGCCAAATTTCGATCAGGCTGGCGCAGATAGGCAAGCACTTCGACATCATCGCTTTGCTGCGAATACTCCGTAAAATTTGCGGCGATTAGATACACTTCCTCCATAGGCTGTGTACTGCGCCAAGCGTTGCCACCGCTGCGATCACCCTGACTGACGGCCTTCCAGTTTCTGGCGGTGGGTGCAAATTGAACACTTATATCAAACGTAATTAGGTCATCGCCAAAGTCGGGAATCCAGACACTGCCTTTGTTGAGATAGACGCCATCGGCGGAAATAATCCCGGATGTCTCAGCAAAGCTCTGTGCATACTCTGCACTAGTCTGCTGCGCGGCGTCGTAGACGGTTCCCGAGTAAATGAGTGATGCTTGCCCGTCGCCCTGTCGATCAAGTCTAAGCTCATAGCGATTCGCAGCTGCAGCCAGGGCGCCGGTACTATTTATTCCAATAACCTCAGCAGGAGTTGAGCTTGGCAGTAGCGTCAGGTTGCCTGCATTGTTGGATATAGTGAGGTTTTCATTAAGCGCAAACTGCCTGCGCCCGTTAGTTGAGCCTTGACCAAACGTGATGGTGTCTTCTACTGATATTTTTTGATTGAACGGATCGAGTAGCACCCGAATGCTGTGATGGGTGAGGGTTTCATTAGCCACAGGCACAGTTGCTATTTCAGCCTCAGGTATGCCCACAGGGCTAGGCTGCAATTCTTGAGCAAACCCCTTAGGTATTAAACAGCTAAGAACTAAAACGATTGCTAGGTTATTTCGAAAGCTCACTGTTCGACTCATTCGCGTGGGTACTCGTCTAGTAGTTAATCGAGCCCAAGCAACTCAAGTGCACGGTCATGATTCCAATCGCTTATATGAATTTGCGAGGCGCCACCGGGAGTTCGCGTTGTACTCCAAGCTAGGCGCTGCCCATCAGGAGAGAACACTGGCAGAATGTCGGTGCCTTCGGTATTGGTGACACGTACTGGTTCATGCAGCCCTTCTGGGTCAATCATAAACAGTTCAAAGTTGGCATGGCCTAGTACATTGCTGGAGTAAATTATGTAGTCTCCGCTTGGATGAAAATAGGGCCCCCACGCCACCATGGAATCAGCTGTTAACTGGCGTTGATTACTGCCATCAATATCCATCGTCCATATTTCCGCGCTGTTGCCATCGGGATTAAACCGTCGCCACAAGACCTTTTTGTTGTCTGGACTAAAGAATGGGCCGCCATCATAGCCCGGTGAAAAGGTTAGCTGTTTCACGTTGCTGCCATCAGCATCCATGATGTAGAGATCCATGAAGTAAGAACTATCATCATCTAATAATTTCTGCTCGGCCTGACTTAGAGTTCGTTGGTAGGCCTCTCTATTGGACGCGAATAAAATCTTGCTGCCATCGGCGGAATACGACCCTTCGGCATCATAGCCCGGGGTATTAGTTAGATTAACAATATTGCTGCCGTCGGCATCTGCCTGATAAATATCGTAGTGAGTGTCGTAATCCCAACCATAGGGACGCTCTACACCGCTTTCGCGAATGGCTATTTCTTCTGCTTGCTTGGCTCGCGCGTCTGGGTCCTCATGAGTTGACGAAAACATGACCCGCTCAAGGCTCGGATGAATCCATGCACAGGTAGTCAAACCCGTGCCTGGTGATACTCGGCGACTGTTGCCAGTTGCAAAGTCCATTACGTAGATTTGGTAAAAAGGATTATCACCGGATAGCTCAGCTTGATAGATTAGCTGTGATCCGTCTGCACTGAAGTATCCTTCACCTGATCGCAGACCGTCAGTAATAAGCTGACGCGTGTTTGGTAACAGTTCGGACTCATAGCTGGTATCCCACTGAGTGGGGGCGGCAGGTGCGCTATAAGCAGTCGCCCCAGCGTAGCCATCGGCTTGTTGTGCAGAAGCGCTTATGGATATGGCAAGCAGTGCAGAACCACCAATAGTCCACATCAGTGGCGTAACGATTGATTTAGAAAATGCTGCTCGCTGAAAGAATTTCGCCGTTGTCATTGTTGAATTCCGTTTTAGTTAAATAGTCACTGCTAATGCAGAAACGATGAAATTTGGCACTAACAAGGCTATACGAAAAAAAGCCAACACTAGTCTAATCGAATGCGAAGTTTTTGCCCTGAGGGAAGACACCGAAAAGACCGCCGGTGTGTATAAACACAACATTCTTAGCTCCAGCCAATGCTCCCGAATCGCCCTTTTTAAGCTCACTAACCATGCCATGAAAGGCTTTTCCTGTATAGACTGGGTCTAGAAATAGGCCTTCACTCTTAGCCAGAGCGTTTATGGAGTCGAATACTTCTTTATCAGCTTTACCATATCCCGGGCCTAAGTAACCCTCGATGGTTTTGATAGGTAACTGGGAAACGTCGAACTCCAAATTGTAACGTTGCTTCCAAAGCGTCACGTCCTCGACTATTTTTTTATGGAAATAGTTGGCGTCATCGCTAACGTTAAACGCGACACATTTTGCCTCTAGATCAAATAGCTTGGCTCCAACTAATAAGCCACCTTGGGTACCACCAGAACCGGTCGCACAGACAATATAATCTGGCTTCAGGTTCAGGTTTTCGAAATCACGCTTAAGTTCTTGAGCCGCAGCAATGTAACCCCAAAGGCCAATTTCATCACTGGCGCCTATGGGAATAAAAAATGCTTTATTGCCCGTCTTGGCATAATCGAACTGGAGCTGTTGGCCCAGCTGTTCGTGCCCGGACCATTGGGCGTCAGTTAAATAACTAACCTTGGCACCGCAAAGATAGTCCAATAGCAAATTGCCGTCGGCGACGGCTGGCTTTTCACCCCGCAATATAAGGTGCACTTTCAAACCAAGCCGCGCGCCCATGATGGCGGTAGCTCGGCAGTGGTTAGACTGAATACCGCCGCAGGTAATTATCGTGTCACAACCCTGTATTTGCGCCTCCGCTAGAGAAAATTCCAATTTGCGGATTTTATTTCCTGACACTTCAAGGCCAGTCAGCTCATCTCGTTTAACCCACAGGTTTACGCCGCTCAAGGTTTCAGAAAAGCGCTCTAATTTGGTTAGCGGTGTAGGCAGTGAAGCTAAGGTTAGGCGAGGCGGAAATGTAATCATAATTAGCGTAGTCGGGTTTGATAAACGAAAAACGGAAAGGGTGTTTATTCCTTTCCGTTTGATTGGGCAAACATCACACCATTACCTTACTAGGTGTCGGCGCAGGGTTTAGCTTTTCGTTGCGTCATAACTGAGCGAGTCTGGTTCCGTGGTATCCAGCGGGCCAATCGCCTCGCTGTACAAAAACAGATCTGTTAGCACTGCCCGGACATGAATAGACGCATTAAAATTATCAACAATTTCTGAACCTATCTTCTTCTGAGCCAAAATAAACTCAAGAGCAGCGGCGGCATTGCGACAATCATTGGCTATGACCTTTTCAAAGCTAACGCTACTAGCTGCGAACGCTTCAATCAAGGTGTTCATCGCCTTTGCCATTCCCTCCAGCGTTGGGCGAGCATGGGGGCCTGGCCCTGACTCTGGCCCTGCAGGCCTACCTTGTGCAGCATAGGCCAACAAAAACTCATAACCAGATTCAATGGTTTCAATACTTTCTTCAATCACAGCAAACTTCTCTAAAATTAATCGGCTTCTTTGGGAGACCAAAGATTAGCGTCATGGTTAGCTTTCAATTCATCTTCAGAAATCCAACCTGACACCATGGAGCGTGTATAGAAAAGTTTTTCTGGACGGAGTGCAAAATAAATATGAGTTGCAGCAAGGGCAACCAGAGCAAGAGTCGACAGACCATGCAATAGGAACACTAAACCTAGCTGACTCTCTGGCATGCTATTAGTCCTGTCCCAAAAAGGTGTGTCAATTTGCAAAAACAAAAGCACGCCAGTAACGATAACTCCAAGCACCACTACCGTCACTGCCCAGTGCATACCTTTTTGTTCAAAAGAGTATTTACCTGGACGCTGTGCTGCATTGAAAGGTTCGCCAAAATCTTTGGGCCCTAAAATCATCGATTTAAAATCTTGCCAAAACATCGACCGGATAATGTGAAAAATAACGATGAAGGTAAGTAACAAGCCAGCAATCCAATGAATCTCAAGCCATGCAATACGCAGACCGATTATTGGCGCAGTGCCCGTAAATATAAGAGCAAAAATACTAAGCGCCATTACCCAGTGAAATAGGCGGTCAATGGTTTCGTGACGAACGACTCGTCGGCCACCAGTAGACGCTTTTTCGATCTTCTTATTGGCCAGAACAGCCATGATGATTGCGTGTGCTGCGAGCAAAACCAATACAGCGGTTGCAACTACCCAAAGTAAATCCCATGAAACACCGAGAATTACTTCCTCTCCCCAAACATCGCGTTTATAGCGGACTATTTCTTCCACTGTATTTCCCTCTCACTTAAGTTTTTAGAACTGCTGTTTTTATTATATGGCTATGGTTAACGGAACGAGTCCGAGGATTAACCTCGGACTGCTCTCTTAACTAAATTAGCCATCAGTGGAACTTTAAAATGATTGTAATTCAGTGGTCTGGCACCTTCAGTCGCAAGTGCTGCAACACTTTCGGCTAGAGCTTCTGAACGCTGCTGGCCACGAAGTGCATTTTCAACAGATTCCAATCGTCGCGGCACACACTCAACGGCGCCACAAGCAATGCGCGCTTCTTGAATAGTGTCTCCTGACACCTTCATAGCAGCAGCGATACTCACCAAGGCAAAATCCCAGACATTTCTGTCAGCAACTTTTTCCCAGTAGTACTCGGCATTGGCCCACTCAGAAGGAAGCCTGATCGCCGTTAATATTTCGCCTTCGTTAAGCGTTGTCATATTCACGATGTCACGGTCTGGGCCTACAAAGAAGTCTTGGGCTGCGACTGTGCGCTGACCACGTTCACTGGAAATAACCATTGTTGCATTGAGTGCTACCAAAGCAGGCGCCGTATCTGAGGGGCTAACCGCTACGCAGCGACTTGCACCGAATATGGCGTGTTCTCGGTTCAATCCTTGCGGTGAATCGGCGTAGCAAATGTTGCCGCCCGCGCGATAGCAGTCTAATCCGCGGCGGTAATACCAGCAGCGAGCGTCCTGTGCCAAGTTGCCGGCGATTGTGCCTACGTTGCGAATCTGCGGACTAGCAACGATACCGGCAGCCTTTGCTAACAAGCCGTAGCGCGACTGGATCAAAGGGTTGTTGGCGATTTCAGTCAACGTAGTGACTGCACCTATTTCAACCCCGGTGGAAATTTCCTTAATGCCTTTCCAGGCATCAACTTGAGTCAACTCGATCATCGCCGTAGGAGTCTTATTGCGGTCCTTCAACCAACCATAAGTATCCTGGCCACCACCAAGTAACCATCCGTCTTTTCCAAGTCTACTTGCCAATGCCAAGGCGTTGGCTTCATCAGCGGGCTGATAAAGCTCAATATCAGGCATTACGTCATGTGATGTGGCTACCATATCAACCTCTGAAATTGTTTTGAGCTAAAGGAACTGCTTCCGAAGAAACACCAGCTACGTGATTAATGATCATGTCTGCAGTGATTGGTGCAGCGTTGAATATATGTCCATCAAGCGCATCTGAAATCGCTGCCGTTAAGGCTGCAGATACTGCGCCCATGGCCGGTTCGCCGATACCACGAACCCCTACTGGATTCGCTGGATCGGGTAAGTCTACCCATCCGGTTTGAATCTTAGACGGAGTATCTAGGATAGTTGGCACCTTACTCTGCCAGTAGCCCGTACTTGCGGGTAAGCCATTTTGTGGATCGTACAAGTGCCGCTCGTAACCGGACAAACCGATTCCCCACACTGCGCCGCCCACTAGTTGGTTTTTCAATCCTTGTGGATGCAGCACTGTGCCGCATTCACCGATACTAATCATATCAAGGATCTCGTACTTACCAGTTTCAGTATCTAGCTCGATTTCACAGGCCGTCACAGTAAAGCCAGGCGGGTTACCTTCGTGGCTTGGGTCGTGAAAAACACCCATAAAACCGCTACCAGCCAACCGATTAACTGAGATTAGAGTAAATTCAGCTAGTTCTTCTGGGAGATCAGATTGACCAGTGTATTTGCCGCCTAACTCCATTGCACGCTGAGCTACTTGCGCATAGGTCATGCCAACAGAGTTATCTGCGGTTTTGAACACGCGCTCGTTGCCGATGTTGAAATCGTCTGGGCTACCACCAAGGTCAGCCGCGGCGATTTCTTTCATTTTGGCCAACATGTCCTGAGCCGCACCCCACATTGTCCGCGTATTCGTGAAAGCAGAGTTACTGCCATCCTGCGGGGAGGTAATTGGTAAATGATTATCGGTGCGACCGTTAATGACATCGCATCTCTCCCACGGCATCTGCAATACTTCGGCTGCGGCGCGAGAGGTTGATGCGTAAGAATAGGTCCCTAGGTTACCCACACCGTTGTGAATCTTTAGTCGCCCGTCTGGACCCATCATCACGATGCCGTCCATACCACTGCGGCCCGCATTGTGATAACCCTGACCGATACCAAGACCAATTACTTTGCTACCATTTCTTTGTCGTCGACGTGATTGACGCTCTTCCCAATTGAATTGAGCCGCTGCCATATCCAACGCTTCAGGCATATAGGCGCTGGTGAAAGGTACGCGCTGCGGACCACCCACATCACCAGTCATGGCTGAGTTTATTTTGCGAATGTCGAGGCGGCTAATGCCAAGGGCATCTGCTGCTTTATCCATAATAGGAGAAATAATTGGCGCAATCTGGTTTTGACCTGGGCCACGTTGGGCGCCACGGTGACCAGTATTGGTGCCGATACCTGTACCGCGGAATCTAACCGCTTCAGTTTGATATAGAACACTGATGCAATCCGCTGCGGAGTAAGCATCACCACCGCCGCCTTTGCCGCCGTTATCGGACACGATATAGAGGTCGCAAGCGGCCATAGTGCCATCGGCTTTAAAACCTGTCTTAATCCAACCTTGGAAGCCAACTCGTGCGCCACCAAATGTGAATTCTTCTTCGCGGGTTACCCGCATCATCACTGGTCGGTTAATCTTTTGCGACAATTTAGCTGGGATCGCCATGCTTGGAATGCTGTTAGCCCGAGCACGCTGGCCGAAGCCACCGCCAGTTGCCACGTTGATAAACACTAAGTCTTCTTTTGGCACTCCGATAATACCGGCCATATCATTCGCTAGAGCGGTTAAGCTCTGCGACGTGCCGTGCAGGTATAGCTTGCCGCCTTCCCAGTAGGCCATCGCACTGCGCGGTTCCATAGACTGGTGAGGATAGCCTGCTGTAGTGAAGGTGCTTTCGTACACAAATTCTGATGCGGCAAATGCAGCTTCTAGATCACCATAAGCCACATTTTGTTGCGCTTCTGCAGTAGGCTCATTGCCTGCACGGAAGCTAGCTACCTGATCGCGAGACCATTTTTCAGACGCAAAGCCTTGACGGAATACAAAGGTATTGCCGCCATCATAGGCATCAGGACCGCCTTCGGCCAGACTGTCTAATGGGTCTAACACGAAAGGTAAGCGTTCGAAGGTAACTGACACTTTAGCTAGGGCCGATTCAGCTGTTTTTTCATCTACCGCAGCAATGGCTAAGATCGGCTCGCCTACGATCGTAGGGTTGTTTGTTAAAATCTTTAATCCAGTGCTGTTGGTTTCGCCATCTGGGTAAACGTCATCGGCTGTTAATATGCCGATAACCCCATCCATCGCCAATGCCTCAGATGCATCGATGTTAACGACCTTTGCGTGGGGCAGAGGGCTAGTTAACAAACGCGCATAGACCATACCCTCGCGGCTATAGTCCTCGGCATACTTAATCTTACCAGTGACCTTGCCAGGCACATCTGGTGGAACGAAATCTTTACCAATATGCATATAAGCCATGATGATTATCCTATTTGTGCGGCGCGCATGACGCCATCTAGGTATGAGTCATAAGAACCGCAGCGGCAGATGTTCCCTGCCAAACCTTGACGCGCTTCTTCTCGAGTAGGGTTAGGGTTTGCACGCAGTAAACCTACCGCGGCCATAACCTGACCAGGAGTACAGTAACCACACTGTGGCGAAAGCTCCTCAACGAATGCTTGCTGCACTGGGTGGAGGTCGCCATTGGCAGACTCTAATCCCTCGACAGTTTCTATGCGCATACCCTTCATAGAGTGGGTCAGCACTGAGCAAGCGTAGGTAGTAATGTCATCTACAAGCACTGTACAGGCTCCGCACTCGCCGCGGTTGCAGCCAATTTTAGTGCCAGTCAAACCGAGCTTATAGCGCAAAGTTGAAGCTAAGGTCTCTTGCGGAGCAACATCCACAGTTCGAGTTTGACCATTTACATTTAGTCTGATCATGCGCTCAACTGCGCCAGCTGGACCGCTTTGGCCATTGGCTGCATACCAAAGACCTGACGATGTCGCCGCTGCACCAGAGGCAATCACCCCTTTGATAAAGCGTCTACGGGTTAATTTTGAATTCACGGCTACGTTCGCCTCCATTTGGTAGGGAAAGAAAAACTCTTTTAAGCAATGCAGTCGAGCGAAGATAACACTTAGCCCAGCCGCTTGGTTTGTTAGTTTTAGTCAGCGCTCAAGGGTAAATCACCTGATGGGGATTAGCAAGCCGCCAAAAGCGCTGTAGGTCGCGTGTTTCTTTCGTTTTAAGCGGAATCAGAACGGCGATTTCTTCGGTATTGTCGCGGCCCAAAAACCGGTTCATAGTGGTAATGCCGTCTATAACTAGAAATAAGCGGCACAGCCTTATTAGCGTCGGCTCGATGCTTGATGTGCCTTTAGTCGTGTCGCAGTTTATTTTTTAAATTAGAAACTGCCAATGTGCTGTCAGAAGTGCTAACTAATAAGAAAACTATCCCAATAGATATCAGGCACTTAAACAAACCGCAGAAAATTCGGAAAGGGCCAATAACCTTGACATATTCTGCCGTGATGTTATTTTTACCGGCCCTTTTTTGAAGTGCTACGTCAATGCATTTTTGACGGAAGCAAAAAAGGCCTTAGCTATCGTCTAGCCCCATCAGGACAAATTCAGCGGTAAAACTCCTTCACCGACAGGCTCAGCTAGCATCGGAAGAATGAGTAGCGGTAGAAAAAAGACTGACTAGCGAGTGCGTAACAGAGAATGGTGAACTTATGAGTGACTCGAAAAAGCTACCTTTGCGCTTTGGCTACCCGCCAAAGACTGGCCTTTATGATCCCGCGTCAGAGAAAGACTCCTGCGGCGTAGGCTTCGTGGCCAACATCAAAGGCCAGCCCAGCCATCAGATAATGCTGGACGCTTATCATTTGAACTCGCGCATGGACCACCGGGGTGGATGTGGTTTTGAAGCCAACACGGGCGACGGCGCTGGCATCTTGATGGCCTTGCCCCATAGCTTTTTCAGAGAAATTGTCAAAGAGTCCTTTAACTGCGACCTGCCCGAGCCTGGACAATATGCTGTCGGAAATATTTTCTTGCCCCAGAACTTAAATGAGCGAGAACACTGCCAACAGGTTATCAGCACCATTATTGACGAAGAACAGCAGCAGTTGATCGGTTGGCGAGACGTGCCCATCGATCCTACAGGCGCTGATGTGGGCCCTGCAGCACTCATGGCACAGCCCTATATTTGTCAGTTATTTATAAAGGCCAAAGAGGGCCTAGAACAAGATCAATTTGAGCGTGCCCTTTACATCATCCGCAAGCGCTTTACACACAAATTGCGAAGCGATAGCCGCCTTGCTGAGGCAAAGCAGGTTTATGCATGCAGCCTGTCAACTAAAGTCATGGTCTATAAAGGCATGCTAACCCCTGGGCAACTATTTCCTTTTTATAAGGACTTAACCAACAGCGAATTTGCCACACACTTGGCCATGGTGCATTCACGCTTTAGTACTAACACCTTCCCTTCTTGGGACAGGGCTCAGCCAAATCGTTTTATGAGCCACAACGGCGAGATCAACACACTGCGTGGCAACGTCAATTCTATGTTGGCACGAGAAGGTCAAGCATCATCCGAGCTGTTTGGCGACAAAATGTCGTCTATATTTCCCGTCATTGAAAATGATTGTTCAGATTCAGGCAGCTTTGACGCTGTGTTGGAATTCATGTTGCTATCAGGCCGCTCTCTACAAGAATCAGTGATGATGATGATTCCTGAAGCCTGGCAGTCTGATGAAAACATGGCTCAGGAAAAGAAAGATTTTTATGAGTTTCATTCAGCATTGATGGAACCTTGGGACGGCCCCGCGTCCATTGTCTTTTCGGACGGCCACTATATTGGCGCAGTACTAGATCGCAACGGGCTCAGACCAAGTCGCTACTATGTCACCCATGATGACAAAGTCATCATGGCGTCTGAGGTCGGCGTACTTCAAGTAGACCCTGCTAACGTCAAAATTAAGGGGCGCTTAGAGCCAGGTAAAATGTTCTTGTTGGATTTTGAGACGGGCCGATTGATTCCTGATGAAGAACTCAAAATGTCAATCGCCGGTAAACGGCCCTATGGACAGTGGCTGAAAGAAAACAAAGTCACGCTCAAAGATATTAGGACTGGCACTTCAGCACACAGCTTAGACAGCGAAAACACGCTGCAGAGAATGCAGGCTTTCGGTTATACCATCGAAACAATGCACTTTATGCTCATACCTTTAGTAAAAGAGGTACGTGACCCGTTAGGGTCCATGGGCAACGACTCGGCCCTCGCGTGTTTGTCTGATAAGCCGCGAATGATCTATGACTACTTCAAGCAACTTTTTGCGCAGGTAACAAACCCGGCTATCGACTCGATTCGTGAAGAAGTTGTTATGTCTCTTGAGTGCTTTATTGGACCTGAGGGGAATCTGTTAGAAACTACGCCTGGCCAAGCCCATCGACTTAGTCTTGAGCACCCTATTCTATCCAACCAACATCTTACCGATATCAAAAAGCTGAATCACAACGGCATGAAATCCAAAGTCATCGACATTACTTTCCCTGCAGCGGAAAGTAACGGATTCCGTGATGCACTGAAGCGTATTTGTGATGAAGCAAGCCAAGCGATCGCTGACGGCTTTTCGTTTGTTATTCTCTCAGACAGAGCAACTTCGGCCGAGAGAGTACCGCTAAGCGCGCTAATCGCTTGCGGCGCCGTGCACCACCATTTGATCAGAACTTATCAACGGGCACGAATTGGCTTGATTGTAGAAACTGGCGAAGCCAGAGAAGTGCATCATCATTGTTTGTTGGTCGGTTATGGCGCCGACGCGATCAACCCGTATTTAGCATTCGAAGCCCTGTGGAAAGCGAATCAAGAAGGGCTGCTAGGGGATGATTACCCTAGCGAAGTAAAGCTAGTCAGTGCCTACAAAAAAGGCGTTAAGAAAGGCATGCTTAAAGTGATGGCCAAAATGGGCATTTCTACTCTGCAGTCTTATAAGGGGGCACAAATTTTTGAGGCCGTGGGTTTAGCCGATGAGATTATTAATACCTGCTTCGCTGGAACCGCAAGCCGTGTGCAAGGCGTGAATTTCGATGTGTTGATTGAAGAGTCAAAGCGTCGGCACGCCATTGGATTCCCTAAGAGAAACAGCGATCGCATTCCTGTGCTTACCAACCCAGGGGACTTCCACTGGCGCACAAACGGTGACGCTCACATGTGGAACCCAACAACTATTTTTAATCTACAGGTTGCTGCGCGAAATAATAGCCGTGAAGCTTACGATGCGTTTTCAAAATTCACTAATGAAGACAGCACTCGCCGCTGCACCTTCCGCGGCTTATTGTCGTTCAACACCTCTGTAAACGAACCTATTAGTATTGACGACGTTGAACCTGTCAGCGAGATCGTGAAACGTTTCGCGACCGGCGCCATGAGCTTTGGGTCTATTTCTCAAGAGAGTCATGAAACACTAGCGATTGCAATGAATCGACTCGGTGGCAAATCCAATACGGGCGAGGGTGGCGAAGATCCTATCCGCTTCGAACCCATGGCGAACGGAGATTCAAAACGTTCTGCCATTAAACAAGTTGCATCGGGTCGCTTTGGTGTAACTACTTGGTATCTCACCAATGCCGATGAGTTACAAATTAAGATTTCGCAAGGCGCTAAACCAGGCGAGGGCGGCGAGCTGCCTGGTGGAAAAGTGGACGCGAATATTGCAAGAATTCGACATTCAACACCTGGCGTTGGACTCATAAGTCCGCCGCCACACCATGACATTTATTCTATTGAAGACATCGCCCAGCTTATTCACGATCTAAAAAATGCCAACCGCGCTGCGCGAATCAGCGTCAAACTGGTATCCGAGATTGGTGTAGGAACAGTAGCTGCCGGAGTAACTAAAGCCAAAGCGGAGCATTTAGTGATCGCAGGGCACGATGGCGGAACTGGTGCGTCACCGCTTACTTCGATTAAGCACGCTGGCTTGCCGTGGGAGCTTGGTGTTGCTGAAACTCACCAAACCTTGGTGATGAATAATCTCCGCTCGCGAGTAGTGGTTCAGACTGATGGCCAATTAAAGACTGGCCGTGATATCGCTATTGCCGCACTTTTGGGGGCAGAAGAGTTTGGTTTCGCGACAGCACCACTGATCACCCTCGGCTGCATAATGATGCGCAAGTGCCATTTGAACACTTGCCCCGTAGGCATCGCCACCCAAGATCCCGAGCTGAGGAAAAAGTTTAAGGGCAAACCTGAACATGTGGTCAACTACCTGTTTATGGTGGCAGAGGAGCTGCGCACAATCATGGCTCAACTGGGCGTGCGCACCGTTAACGAAATGGTGGGCCGCGTAGATCTGTTGAAAACTGACGCAGCGATTGATCATTGGAAAGCTGCTGGACTCGATTTGAGCGCTATTTTAGAGCCTGCCAAGGTTGTATTCGAAGGCACCGAATTCTACAAGACTCAAGATCAAGACCATGGCCTCGACAAAGCGCTAGACAACGAGCTAATCCGATTAGCCAAGCCCGCTTTGGAAACTGGAGAGAAAGTCTCGATCGAGCACGAAGTAATCAACACGAACCGAGTGGTGGGAACAATGCTTAGCAACGAAGTCGCTAAGCGATGGAAGGCTGAGATGCTGCCTGACGATACCATTAATATAAAGCTGCACGGCTCTGCCGGCCAAAGCCTTGGCGCATGGCTAGCAAAAGGCATCACTATTACCGTCGAAGGAGATGCCAATGATTTCGTCGGCAAAGGTTTGTCTGGCGGCAAGATAATCATTTATCCGCCAAAGCAGAGCACCTTTAAGGCCGAGGAAAACGTCATTGCCGGCAACGTTAATCTTTACGGTGCAACTGCAGGTGAAGCCTATATCAGAGGCATTGGTGCCGAGCGGTTTGCTGTACGCAATAGCGGCGCTTCTGCTGTTATTGAAGGCATCGGCGATCATGGCTGCGAATACATGACCGGTGGCCGAGTGGTTATTCTTGGCAAGACTGGTCGCAACTTTGGCGCCGGTATGAGCGGTGGGGTCGCCTATGTTTGGGACCCTAAAGGCAAGCTGCCTGCTCAATGCAATATGGAAACCTACGAACTGGAATCAGTGAGTGCGGCTGCCGACATTATCGAGCTAAAGCAGTTGATCCAGAATCATGCTGATTACACCGATTCTCCAGTGGCCAAGGCCATTCTCGAGAACTGGGAAAATTCCATTGGCGAGTTCGTCAAAGTTATGCCAACGGATTATAAACGTGTACTTGAAGCCCAAGCCGCGGCGGTCACAGCAGCGTAGATTTAGGGATAAGATTAAAAATAATAGGTATTAGGAAATTCCATGGGAAAGCCTACAGGATTTAAGGAGTTTAAACGCGCAACCGAACCTTATCGCGATGCGACGGAGAGACTTTTAGACTTTAAAGAAATTTACACCGAACACAATGAAGAGCACCTCACCACACAAGGTGCTCGATGCATGGATTGTGGCGTGCCCTTCTGTCAGTCTGATGATGGCTGCCCTGTTTATAATCTCATCCCTGAATGGAATGACTTGGTTTATAACAACCGTTGGAAAGAAGCGCTTGATCGCCTTCATAAAACCAACAATTTTCCAGAGTTCACTGGCCGAGTGTGTCCTGCACCATGCGAAGGTGCCTGCGTGCTCGGTGTTAATGAACCTGCAGTCACCATAAAAAACATCGAATGCGCCATCATTGATAAGGGCTTTGAAGAGGGATGGGTCGTCGCAAACCCACCGACAGAGCGCACCGGGAAAAAAGTTGCTGTAGTAGGTTCTGGCCCAGCTGGGCTTGCTGCTGCCGCACAGCTAAATTTGGCTGGCCATGACGTTACAGTGTATGAGCGCGACGACCGAATTGGTGGTCTATTAATGTATGGCATTCCCAACATGAAGTTGGAAAAAGACGTTGTCGACAGACGCGTGAACCTGCTACGTGAAGAAGGGGTTAAGTTTGTTGTGAATGCTGACGTTGGTGGCTCCGGTGACGGCGCCGTGCCGGTTAGCAAACTGTTAGAAGAAAACGATGCCCTATTGCTTGCAACAGGTGCCACTACACCCAGAAACCTTAATATTCCTAACCGTGAAGGCGATGGTATACACTTTGCGATGGATTTCCTTTGGCGCAACACTAAAAGTTTGCTGGATTCTAGTCTTGGTGATGGTGAATACATTTCAGCAAAAGGCAAAAAAGTCATTGTTATCGGCGGCGGCGATACAGGAACTGACTGCATTGGAACCTCTCTTCGTCACGGCTGTGAATCCTTGGTGAACTTTGAAATTATGCCGAGGCCACCGGTAGATCGTGCTGACAATAATCCTTGGCCACTCTGGCCTAAAATCTATCGCGTTGACTATGGCCATGAAGAAGCGGCCAAGAAATACGGTCAAGATCCACGGGTCTACTCAATTTCTGGAAAAGAATTCGTCAGAGACAAAAATGGTAAACTGCTTGGCATCAACACAGTTGAGGTCGATGAGAATTTTAAAGAAATTCCTGGCACCGTGAAATTCTGGGAAGCCGATCTAATCCTTTTATCCATGGGCTTTTTGGGCCCAGAGCATTACGTGAGTGAAGCGCTGGAGCTAGAACTTGATGGGCGATCAAACTACAAGGCGGAGTACAAAAATTTCCGCACTTCTCACGCTAAAGTTTTCGCGGCTGGCGATTGTCGGCGAGGGCAGTCATTGGTTGTGCGAGCAATCGATGAAGGCAGATTGGTCGCTGATGAGATTTCATCCTTTTTATTGTCATAATAATTTAGAGCTCACCCCCATCCAGACATAAAATAGCTCTTAGCGCTTTCACAGCGCTAGAGCTTTCTGACATACTGCGCGTAAGTTTTTGATTAAGTCTATGTTTACTCTATTCGGTAGCAGCCATTTTCAAGAAGCGCCACAGTAACAATGGATTGAGTCCAAGACCCACTAATACTCTCCTCAGGTAATCGCACCTTATGACAGAATCTGTGCTTAAGCTCGATAATGTTGTAAAAACCTACGGTGATTTCACTGCCGTTAACGGCATCAGTCTGGATATCCCCAAAGGATCAATTTACGGGTTTCTCGGCCCGAATGGTGCGGGCAAAACAACTACCATTCGCATGATTTTGGACATCGTCAAACCCACCAGCGGTCAAATCAAGCTGTTAGGCCACAGCAGTGCATTAGATGTACGCAACCGTATCGGTTACTTACCCGAGGAAAAAGGTCTCTATAAAAAAATGAAGGTGTGGGCAATTATTCAGTATTTTGCCCGACTCAAAGGCTTAGAGAAGAAAGCCGCAAAACGCAAAGCATTCGCTCTTTTGGAGAGATATGGCCTCAGTGATTTTGCGGAGGCTAAAGTGGAATCGCTATCAAAAGGCATGGGGCAAAAAGTGCAAGTTCTTTCTGCGGTGGCTCACGATCCTGAGTTCGTTATACTTGACGAACCTTTCTCAGGGCTAGATCCCGTGAATCAGACTGTGCTTGAAACGCTAATCACCGATATGGCGAGTAATGGCCAAACAGTGATTTTTTCAACCCATGTGATGCAACACGCTGAAAGACTTTGCGATCGAATCTTGCTAATTAGCAAAGGTAAGAAGATTTTCGATGGCACAATCGACGAGGCTAGGGCCACGGTTCCTCGACGATTGCTCATCACTAGTGACAGTGATGTATCAAGCCTCAATCAGCTCATGGGAGTAAAGGACATAATCTCCAGTGGCGATAACCAATGGCGCATCGATATCGCTGAATCTATTAATCCACAGCAGATATTGCAATTCTGTGCTGATAACAACGTGGCAATCCGTGGTTTCGAGTTTAGTGAGTCCAGCCTGCACGATGTGTTTGTGAATCTCGTCGGCGAAGAAGCTCGGGAGCATGTGCACAGATGAAGATGATCCGCTTGATTGCAGCTCACGAGTATTTGGAGAATGTGAAGACCAAAGGGTTTTGGCTCACGATACTCATTTTCCCGGTGGTCTTTATCGGTATTTACTTCTTACAGTCAGTTTTATCAAACTCTACGCCAACGCGGTTCTATCTGTTAATCGATCAATCAGGCCAGTATGAAAATGCGGTTGATATTGCTATCGAAAGAGAACATCAACGGCGGATTCTACAGGCTTTTGTAGAGTACTTATTGGAAAATCGAACAGAGACAAATCTTGAACTCACTGCGGCTAATGCCAGCAGCGCTGCTGATCAATTTATAGACGATGTCGATGCGAATGAAGTTGCTGCGCTTGATGATTGGCTAAACAGCGGCGGCTTGGACTTTGCACTTGCCATGGCAGCACCTTATTTAAACCCGGACGCGCCGCCCTTTGAGCAGCCAAAAAAGCAATTTGTGCTTGCGGATTTACCTATAGGCGTTGATGCTTCAGCAAGCCCCGAGACTATCGTAGAAACGCTTAAACCTTATCTTACCGGACGGTCAGCCGTGACCGGTAATGGTCAAACCGGCCCTCTGTTCGCGCTTATTCTTATTCCAGAAAATGTAAACGATTATATTTCAAGGCCTGGTGTCCAGCCCCAAGCTCCAAACCAACTTGCCGGTATTCAGTATTGGGCCAGCAACCTTACTGATTCTCGCCTTCCGGATGCGATTGCCAACAGCGTTAATTCAGAAATTAGGGAGCTAGAATTTCAAAAGCTAGGAATAAACACTGAGCTTGTTCGAAATGCTCAGCGCACCAGAATGCCATTAGTCCAGTTGGACCCGTCTGCCGGCAAAGGCGAAGAAGCTGTCAGCGTGGCGGACACATTCAGGCAATTTGCACCCATTGGTTTTGTCTATCTAATGTTCATCTCACTAATGCAAAATGTGCAGTACCTGTTATCAAATACGGTGGAAGAGAAGTCCAATCGAATTATTGAAGTGCTACTTGCCTCTGTCACTGCAAGCGAGCTTATGATGGGGAAACTGCTGGGCATTGGTCTTTCTGGGCTAACCACCGTGGCAGTATGGCTGCTGTCTTTCTTTCTTTTTATCTCCGTCTACGATAGTTCACAAACAGAGCTTATCGCACAAATTCTTGAAGTGATTTTGAGTTCGGATTTAATTCCTTGGTTTGTGTTTTACTACTTTGCTGGATACGCGCTTTACTCAGGGGTCTTTCTTGCCATTGGCAGTTTATGCAACACACTGAAAGAAGCTCAGGCAATGATGACTCCAATGATAATGATTCAAGTAGTTCCGTTAGCGACTATGTTCTTTATCGTTTTGGACCCTAATAACACGGTAGTACGCCTGATGTCTTGGTTCCCATTGTTTACGCCTTACGTCATGATGAACAGGGCAGCAGCCAACCCGCCTTTGGTAGACGTTATTGGAACCACGCTAGTTTTGTTAGCAAGTATTGCCCTAGTGCTATGGCTCTCTGGAAAGATTTTCAAGCACGGTGTCCTGCGGACTGGCCAGCCGCCGCGGCTAATGGAATTGCTACGCTTATTCACGAAATAAAAGATTAGAGAGGTTGGCAACAATTAGTTTGGGAAACTGTGCCGTTATAAATAGGCGATAAAACTAATTGGCTCCGAGCCCCTTATTCTGATCAGAACTCCCGTCTATTGCCTGCCTCAATTGCTTCCATATCGAGGCCGCAGTGCACGCATTTTTTACTGCGGAAACTCATCAAGATTTCTTTGACAAAAAATTGTTCGCCACATGCCGGGCATTTTCGGAGCATCATGTCGACAGCGAAGCCGCCCCATACGGCGCAGTAAAACATGAGAAATCCATCGATGGCTTTACCGTTACTCAACAGCACCCAAACTCCAATCATGTAGACAGGCAAAGTGGCAAAGCTCACCAACATTCTGGTTCGCGAAGCCAATATCTTTTTTAAAACTGGCAAGTGCTTGCGCTCACTTTTCCGCGTAGGGTTAATGAGCCTGTCTGAATCCTTATTATTACTGACCATAATCTTTCCTACTAACTTAACGCGAGCTACGCAGAGGCTGCGATCAGTGATGTAATTGCAGCCCAACCCTGTGTTATACCTATAAACAAAAGAATTCCTGCAAGCAGTCGGTTGACGAACCGACTACTTTCCTGCAAGTGCGTCTTAAGGTAGGTGCTAGCT
>CAYGRT010000040.1:0-26364 GCA_964352355.1 uncultured Pseudohongiella sp.
ACGGCGGGTCGCTGATGTAAGCAGCGCGCTTCGATCAAACAAAAACAATTGTTAATCCCGCACCATGGTAAGTATGATGGACCTAAGATAACAGCGAGTTTCAGATCGACAGTGGGGCTAGATGTAATGATGCAGCGACGCCAAGCGAATCCCAACGTTGGATAAGCTCAACAGACGAGTACTAATTCTATTTACCATTATCTTTGCTCAGATAATGATCTCCTACGTTACCCATTCAAAACCCGCGCAACAATCTGAATACTCAGCTAAAACTGAGCTAATTCACCCTGGAAAGCCTCACTAGTTATCTTCGTCCAGCGCTTCCTGAACCCTGGCACCACGCAAAATATTCACCATGCCGTAGTTGCCTTCGTGACAAGCGTACTCATATACCTGACCCGCAACCTTTGTCATAGGTACAATAGCCGTAAAAGTGTCGGTATAGGTCGCAGGATCATCAATAGTGAACTCATAATTGACCGTGACGTCACTTACCCGAGTGAATCGCTCCGTTAGCGTTTTTTCAAGAGATGTGCCTGTTGAGCCAAAACTTGCAGCTAGACCATTAAAGTTTTTAGTCACCACCACTAAACTTTCGCCTTCCCAATATCCCTTTGAATCCCCAGTCCAAAGCTTTATGTCGTCGGCAATGTGTTCAAGCTCGTCAGCGGAATCCACAAGCTGCACCACACGGGCGTCGTGAATCATTTCTGTCAAGATGACCGCGTGATCTTTCGACTGTACTATCTGCACATTATTATTGTAAAGGCTAGGCACGAAAGGTGGGCCTGCATTAAACCCAATAATGCAGCGCTCTGATAAACCCCTATCTTCTGGACCATCTGTCCCAATACCACCAGCCGCGATTCGCACCGGTCGAGACTCTCCGGTAGTATCGCCACCGTAGACACCTTGCCCAGCTATTGCCCCTTCCTGCAATGACGGAAGGCGTCCGTTGGTTGGATATACGATGTGAGAGGTCCGCACTTCATCACCAATGCCCGCGTTTTCTACCCAAAAATCGTTATAGGACTCGTCAACGCCTTCAATAGCAAGGGCGCCATCGGTGCTGGCATCTGCGGCGGCTTGACGGGCACGTATTTCATCAATCTCCTCCCGCGTGAGGAATTGACGATCTCCGTATTGAGCAGGTCGTTGCATCGGTGTATCGGAGGAGAAATTCCAAACTCCTTGCAAATCGGGCTGGCCCCATTCTGTTCTCGGTGCCGTGTAGCTATCCGCAGCCATGGTTATCGCTGTCGTTGAAAAGGAAAACACCAGTGCCAGTGCTTGAAGAATTTTGTCGGGTTTACTCATTACCATGTAACCTCTTTTATTATTTTCATTATCTAATCGGTCTATCTAATGCTTACTCAACGGCTAAACTTCGGAATTTTAGCGATAGCGAAGCATGTCTCGGTTAAGCTGCGAAACATTGGTGACCCCTACCAATTTCATATCCCTTTCGATTTCAGATTTTAAGTTTCCCAAGGCACGTTCCACCCCAGCTTGACCTGCAGCGGCCAGCGCATATAAATACATACGGCCGCCAGAACAGGCAGTTGCCCCTGCCGCAAGCGCTTTCAGCACATGAGTGCCTCGGCGAATACCACCGTCAAGAATAATATCAATTTTCCCGCCGACAGCATCACTAATCTCAGACACTTGATCAAAAGGAGAACGAGAACCATCGAGCTGTCTGCCACCATGGTTAGAGATCATAATTGCACTAGCACCAATGTCTACTGCTTTCTTCGCGTCAGCAACACTCATGATACCCTTTAGGCAAAATGGCCCACCCCATTTGTCGCGAAGCTCTTCAGCATCGGACCAGGTCATAGACTGATCAAGCATAGATTGAAAATAATCGCCGATAGAGATTGCGATATTCGACCCTTGTTTAACATGGTCTTTAAGCTCTGCGAGTTCAAACGGCTCGCGAAAAAAATAATTAAGTGCCCAAGCCGGATGAGTCGCAAATGAAAATAGACTTTTCAAGGTAAGCCTTGGGGGGGAGGTAAATCCGGTATAAAGATCCCGCTCTCGATTACCTCCAGTGATGGTGTCCACAGTAAGCGCAAGGGTGTTAAACCCCGCTGCTTGAGCTTTTTCAACCATCGCATTATTGATGCCGCGGTCTTTATGATAATAAAACTGAAATAGCTTTGGCGTAGAAATTAGCTTGCCAATCTCAGCAAGTTTAACGGTGCCCAGCGCTGAGACCCCAAACATGGTTCCATATTTTTGTGCAGCCAACGCAACGGCTCGTTCACCATCATGATGAAACAGTCGCTGCAGCGCAGTGGGCGAGCAGAAAATCGGCATGTCCAATTTCTGTCCCATCACAGTCACTGACATATCGATGTCTTGCACTCCAGCGAGAACGTTCGGCACCAGATCACAATCATCAAACGCTGAGGTATTGCGTCGATAAGTGACTTCGTCATCCGCAGCGCCATCGATGTAATGGAAAATCGGCCCCGGCAGTCTTTGCTTAGCGAGAAGGCGCAGGTCTTCCACATTGTGGCAATCTTTCAGTCGTCTAAACATAATTTTGAGTACCGGCTTATCTAACCTTATCCAATCCTTCAGTGAGCTCGATATAGGTGCCCCAAGGGTCGGTGAAAAATGCGATAGCAATACCCAACGTTGGAACTTCGCGGTAAGGTACGTCAAAGACAATACCTTTTGCTTCTAATCGTTCGCAGAAGGCTTCAAGACCTTCGACTTCGAAACCAATATGATCCAGAACCCGGCCGCGAGTCGGAATAAGCTCGTTGCTGTCAGGCGCAAACGTAAGGTTAACACCAGGAAGGTCTACCGCAGGCTGTCCAATTCTAGAACCGGCGGTTCCTTCAAAGTGCTCAACGTACCAATCACGCATCGCCTCACCATTATTGGAAGCCCAGTGTATATGATGCAACTGAATCTCATTTGGTATCGCCGTGTTTTCGATTAGCTCGACTTTAATATCATCCGGCCCCTGAACATAGGCAATAGTATTGCCACCATCACGTTTCCCTATGCCATCAACTACTTTGTAGCTTGAAGGAAGCTCGCTTTGAGTGATCATTGGATAGCCCATTTGTGTAAGATGAGCCACTGCTGTTCTAATGTCTGTAGTCTCAAATCCAACATGATTCACTACAGTGCCCCGAGTCCCACCGGTAGGCTCCTTAGCTGTTAGAAATACAATCACGTTGGGAAAAGAAATCACTTCGCGATTAGCACTGCCCACATGCTTCACCGACCCACCAAGTCCCTCAACCCAGAATCGCGTTTGTGCAGCAATGTCACTGGCGTTAATGTGATGATGCCCATATATGACTGGGTTGTTTTCGGCGAGGTCTAGCTGCGCGTAGATGGGGCATGAAAACAAAAGCACCGTGAATAAACTGAAGACTGTGCGCATAGTGATTCCTTTTTATTATTATTTTTGTTCGGCCGTAGTAGCCGCGAAGACTGTTACGAGCAACCTATTTCAGCCAACAACGCGTTTGAGTTTTTAAGCTTTTTGTTGGGCAAGAGATTTAAGCCGCTCATAGTTTCTAGCTCATCTAAACTGCCTGTGTAGGCGCAGTAGGATTCAGCTTGGCTCAAATCATTGGGAAATACAAACACTGCTAATTCATCATTTGAGGCAACAACCTTATAGTAGGCGGCAGGATTCATCGCTGCTGCTGCGCTATTGCTACTTAGTGGGGTCGTTATCAAAAATAGCGGGCCGCTTATAACGTAAAGCTCGCCACGCCGGCTCGCCAGGCCGTTCAGGGCCTGCTCCAGCCGAAGCCACGGCCCCAATCGCAGCGCTGCCGGCATTGGCACCATATTGCTCAAATTATTCAAGTCAGACCAATAAGGAGTATTCGCAAAGCTAGTGATGGGAGCGAGCCGTGCTCGATCTTCCTTATCGGGCAACTGCGTTTCCATACCTGCATAGGGGTTTTCGTTTACCCGAATGCTAGCAAGAGATATCTCGGCGGCGCTGGATTCTATGATTTCTAACTCATTTGGCAAAGACATTAGCCGGTCTGGTTGCCACTGACGGGGTAGCAATGAAGCCACGCCGATCGCCTCTTTCGTTAAACGATAAGCCACCCAGTCTGCTAAACCAGTCTGACCATTGAGAGAGGCAGCATAGACGTGGTGTATAACAATACTGGAGTTGCGATTGGTTGAGCTTGATTTATAAGTTGGGCACTGGCCATCACATTGGGACACGGCTACGGTTTGCCCCACAGCGTAACCCGTCGAAAACAGGCAGCAAATGCTCAAAACTCTAATGATTAAGTGACTTCGGTAGATAGAAGCTAGTGTAGTCATGGTATTTGATCGCGCTTATTGGTAAAGGACTAGAATATCACAAGGCAGAAAATACCATCACTCTAGATAAATGCTAATGGAATAAGACCAATGGTATCCAGATTGTGCCCTTGCGGCTCGGTTAAGACCTACACCCGATGCTGCGGGCCGTATCACAGGGGCGACAGTAAGCCCCGCACCGCGCGCCAACTAATGCGCTCCCGCTATAGTGCCTATGCTTTAGGGGGGTTAGGGGCTTACTTAGTCCAGACCTGGCATCCACGCAAACAGGCAGAGCTAGATTCTGCAGAGCTCTCCATCGCATCGGGCGAATGGTTAGGTTTAACGATTAATGATGCCTCTCAGGATGCAGATACGGCATCGGTAGAATTCACGGCTAGCTACCAAGATTCAAATGGGAACTGTGCCAACCATCACGAGATATCCCGCTTTGAACGCATTAATGGCCAGTGGTACTACGTAGACGGTGATATCGGCACCGCAAAATAATCACCAAAATGGCAAGCTGTCTAGCCACTTTAGAAATTGGCAAGTCACTATCAAAGCGCGACTAGCCCTGCATCAGCCCCAATTTGGTGCGCTGTGAACTGATTCTTGGCCGAACCAGCTCTAAATTCCTCTATTTTTGCCTTAGCCGACGGCTGGCACAGTTTTGGCATAGCTCAGGCTTACATCACTGTCTTTGATCCGCTGCGCTGTAAGTCAATCCCCACTGGAATTGCCTCAGCGGAAATACTGTCTAGGATTGTCCACTATGCAAATGCAACATCGCGGCCTACGAACATTCTGTACGGCCGCCGAGCACCTTAGTTTTAAAAAAGCAGCGGATGAGTTGTGCATCACGCCCAGCGCTGTCAGCCATCAAATTAACGATCTGGAGTCGCAGCTAGGAACAAAACTGTTTCAACGTCTCACTCGTTCCATCAGCCTTACCAATGCTGGCTCGCACCTATTTGAAGAAATAAACCCTTGTTTGGCAGCCATTGATCACGCGCTAGCTACTGTAAAAAATAATTCGAGAAAAGAGCAGTTACTTATTCAAATGCCCGAGTTTTTTGCTAGCGAACTGCTAATCCCTCGAATTAGTGATTTTTCAGAAAAATATGCAGACATTGATCTTCGTATCGAAAGCATGGATAGCAGCGACTCCATCAACCCGGCTGCAGACGTTAATATTCTGCTGTCCAGAAAACGCCCCTCGGGCAACCACGTGAAGCAACTTTTCCCTATTTCTTATATACCAGCATGCAGCAGGCGCCAATTTGATTCGTGGGCGAGAAACGGAATCACGGCTGCCGAGGGTATACGAAGTTCAACAGTCCTGCTGCACAAGGCAAGACCTAATGCATGGCGGCAATGGGCAAAGCTTGCGGGTTTATCTGAACTAAAAAGCAAACAGATTATTTTTGTAGATACCATGTATGCCTTGGCAAGAGCCACTGAGAAGGGCGTGGGGGTAGCACTTGTGCCCATGCCGGTGAGCCGATCTTGGTTCGACTCTGGCGCACTTGTTTCTCTGCACAGCACTCACTTGGTTACGAAAGATTTTTACTGGATGGTGTTAAAGGAAGGCTCTGTAGAAAGAAAATCGAGTCAATTGCTATGGAATTGGGTGAGTGAACTGTTTCAAGGCATGGATGAGAAATATTCATCTGTTACCATCTGAAACATACTTTGTACATCGCAACTTGTGCCACTAGTATTGTTTCCAAGCTAGTTGTTATTTGAACTAGCGGTTATTTAAGTCACTAAACTTTAATTTAACTCAAGGAAATATTATGAAACGCGCGACTCGATCAATTTCATCTCTCGCAACTGTTGGTGGTTTTGCTCTAGCTACTTTACTAGCCGCTAATACAGCGCTCGCTGAGTATCGAGTAACTGCATTTGGTCACACCATGGGGTATGCGGAGCTTATTACTGCTGACTTGAAGGCAATACAATCAACTTTTAGCAATAAATCCGTAAGCGATCTTGATTATTCAGAAGCAAACAATCTATGTGTAGCGCAAATCTTGTTGAAAGATTTTTCAGCTGCTATTGAAAGCTGTAACACTGCGGTAGCGAAAGCAGAAAAAGCTTTCGACATTAATATCAGCGATATTGATACGGTAAAAGCATCGATTTATTCAAACATGGGCGTTGCCAAAGCCCTTGCTGGCCTAGGGCTTGAAGCAAGCAAAGACATAGAATTAGCCTTAAAGCTCAACGCAAAAGACAGAAATGCTAACACTAACTACAGCCAGTTAAGTCAGCTCACGAACTTAACCGCGGCTTCAGATTAAGCACCAGCTCTCCCTTAGTCTAACGACTAAACTTGTCAGCCGGCGACATCTTACTTTAAGACTAGCCGGCTTTTTTTTCGCGGTTTTACTATTGGGCTGGATCTTTAAGCAACATTATTCCGCGGCTAATAGCCTTTTTCTAGCAGCGGCGTATTCAGTTTTTAGTCGAGCAACTAAATCAGCGGTTGACTGGACCTGCTTAATGGCGTTGATGCCCTGACCACATCCCCATATGTCTTTCCATGCTTTAGACTTGCTGCTGCCTCCTGAACCAAAGCTCATCTTGCTGGGATCACTTTCAGGTAGATTGTCAGGATCCAGGCCCGCTGCCGCGATCGATGGTTTTAAATAATTGCCATGCACACCGGTAAATAAATTGGTGTAAACGATATCGTTTGATGCATAGTCTACCAAAGCTTGTTTATAAGCAGGATCTGCATTGGCCTCGGTTGTAGCAATAAACGCAGAACCAATGTAGGCAAGATCGGCTCCCATAGCCTGTGCGGCGAGCACGCTATCACCTGTTGATATAGAGCCTGATAAAAGCACGGGCCCGTCGAACCACTCCCGTACTTCTTGAATAAGCGCCATAGGTGATAACACACCAGCATGTCCACCTGCTCCTGCTGCAACGCAAATAAGACCATCGGCACCTTTCTCAATGGCTTTTTTGGCAAATTTGTTGTTGATAATGTCATGAAGACAAATACCTCCATAGGAATGGATAGCATCAAACACTTCTGGGCGTGCGCCTAAAGAAGTAATGACAATTGGCACCTTATGCTTCACACAGGCCTCAACATCGTGCATCAATCGGTCGTTAGAATTATGTACGATTTGATTTACTGCGAATGGCGCTGCGGGGTTATCTGGATTAGCTTGGTTATAAGCATCAAGCTCCTCCGTTATTTGAGTAAGCCATTTGTCTAGCATCTCTGCCGGACGCGCATTTAGCGCAGGGAATGAGCCAACTACCCCTGCTTTGCACTGAGCAATAACCAGTTCAGGGCCTGATATTATAAATAGAGGGGCGCCGACTACTGGGATTGATAATCTACCTTGCATAACTTTTGGTATTGCCATTTCGTTCTCACTAGTTTGTTAAAAGCACGGCACTCATATTAGTGCCTATGTCGATTTTTCCGTTTCAATGCTTAATCATCTGCAGCGATAGTACCCACTTCGTGGATAGACATAAAGAGGCTATTGCCCTTAGCTGTTCAGTCAGTCATGGGGCACCGTAGCGGCGTTAAGTTTGTCTTGTGTACGCAGATCAAAATCTGAGGCATCGTGACGTTCATGCAGCTGCCGCTCTAGCGGCCCCCAACTTCGATTGACAATCCGTCCTCGCTGCACCGCAGGCCTCTCGCTGATGAGCTGTGCCCATCGGCCCAAGTGGGTATAGCGCTTGGTATCTAAAAACTCGGCCGCATCATACACCGCACCTGTGTAGACTGCGCCGTACCAAGGCCAAATAGCGATATCTGCAATAGTGTAATCACCGCCGCACATATACTCATTAACTGCCAGATGCTTATCCAATACGTCGAGCTGGCGTTTTACTTCCATTGTAAATCGGTCAATGCAGTACTCGATTTTTATCGGCGCATAGGCGTAAAAATGCCCAAAACCACCTCCCAGATAAGGTGCACTGCCCATCTGCCAGAATAGCCATGAAAGACACTCAGCCCGTAAACCTGGCTGCTGGGGGATAAAGGCTGCAAATTTTTCTGCCAGATAAAGTAAAATAGCCCCTGATTCAAACACCCGGATATCTTGATCACCGCTTTTATCAAGTAACGCTGGAATCTTAGAGTTTGGATTGATATCAACGAAGCCACTGCCAAACTGATCTCCCTCGGTAATTTTAATTATGTGAGCGTCATATTCAGCGTCGCTGTAGCCTAGCTGCAGCAGCTCCTCTAGCATGACCGTCACTTTGACCCCGTTCGGTGTGGCCAGTGAATAAAGTTGCAAAGGATGTTTGCCCACGGGCAATACTTTTTCGTGGGTAGGCCCAGCTATAGGTCTGTTGATATTTGCAAACGCACCGCCGTTTTCCGAGCTCCATTTCCACACCTTTGGTGGCGTGTAGTTTGTCGAATCAGTCATCCATCCTCCAATATGCTTAAACCAATAAATTCGAGCCAGCCCATGGGCCAGCAAAGATCCCATGCAAGCAGTAAATCATCTAATCTTGAAGTCTACCTGTTTTCTAACGAGTTTGAACTCGCCTCGACCTGCGACGTATGGATCTTGAGCTAAAGAAGTTCTTGCAAAAGACAATTAATTGATTAATACTTCACAGGTCAAGTATTAATCAACTATAAATACTCCGGAATTAGGAATTCAAATGACTAAGTTTGATAAATCAATGCAACTGACCTTGGATTTAGTTGCCGCACAGACCCGACTGCAAAAGAGAGTCGATCAGCAGCTTTTCTTGCACGGTATTAGTTTTACCGAATTCACCGTATTGCGAACCCTCAGCCTGGCGCCTGAAAGCACGCTGCGAAGAATTGACCTCGCTCAGCAAATTGGGCTGACGGCCTCGGGCATAACTCGCTTAATCGCACCAATGGAGAGGAACAATCTGGTTACCAAACAAGCCAATGCTCGAGACGCGCGCGTAAGTTTGGTTAAACTCACGGCGACAGGGGAGCAAATTCTCGAAGACGCGACCGCCAGTTTTAAACTTGCAGCACATTCAATATTCGACAATTTACCTCTTAAGGACCTTGATGCAATTGGGCTAGCAATCGCCAAACTGAAATAACAGTGCGCAGAAATCTTATAAGCTGCTTATGTTTTTTATATCACAGAGAGCGAAGTTGGCGACGCTCATCGGCCCTCCGTCGCAGCCAAAGATAGAGCCCGGTGATGAAGAAAAAACTAGGTAATAGCCCGCAAATAAATACGGTAACTCGACCAGCAAGCCCTAAGGCATCTCCATTATGAAGTGGAAACATCCAGTTTAAGAACGTGTTGCCAGAAGGAAGGTTTTGTGAATCCCAGACTTCCAACACCGCGCCAGAGTATTGATCAATCCACAGTGTTGAAGCGCCGTATTCACGCCAGCGCTCCCCCGCTTGAATTAAGCCAACTTGAAACGGATCTGTTTTGTTCCTAGGCAGATAGATTCGATACACACGAGCATTGGGTAAACTTGCGAGCGCTACGTCTTGAACCTGATCGACACTAATCCGGCTTTCACCCTCTCGAGATTCTGGGTTTGGCTCTTCTTTTAAAGGCAAAAGCGCAGCCACCAGTTTTTCAACAGGCTCGTGCCATACCATTTCAATGCCAGTAAACGCGATTACCACCAGCATGGGAAATGACAAGATTCCAATCAGCTTGTGCAGATCGTAATTCAACACTCTCGCACCCGCTGCAAGCCGCACAGAAAACGCGTGGCCAGCATGGCGCAGTGATCTAAATCCTTGCCGTGGCAGCCAAATAATTACGCCACTAATACAAAAAAACAGCAAGGCTATACCCAATACACCCACAACGAGTTCCCCCGACTCACCAGCCATAAAAGAATAGTGCAATCGGTAAAGCCAAGTGACAGGATATTCCCCCCAAACCCTTACTGAAGTTACGTTACCAGTACCTGGGTCCACAGTGACCTCTGTGGGGCCTACGTTGCCGACTTCTGTTGGGAACCTCACGATATGGGGGGCGCTCTCATGTCGACCCAGTGCGATTCGAGTGGGCTCGGAAACACCCCCCACCGCAGCGGCGGCGTTACTCAAGGCGAGGTCTAATGACGCGTAAGCAGTCGCTGGTTGAAACGACGCGATTGCAGGCTCGACCAGTTCGTCTAACTCACGATCAAAAACAATAGCGCTACCTGTTATACCGGTTACAGATAAAGCTAGACCCAAAATGATGCCAGTGTACTTATGAAGGCTTACTAACAAACTACGCATTAGGTATTAGCACTGCCCGTTTAAAACTGTATATAGTAAGAAGCCGTTAAACTTCTTCCAATACCGGTGAAATTTCTGGCATCAGATCCGGTCGTTTGAGAAAAATAAGTGAAATAGTCAGTGTTTGTTAGATTTTGTATTCCCAGTCTAAAAAGGCCTATATCAGTAGTGTATTGACCAGAGAAATCAACCGTAGTGTATCCATCGAATCTGGCTACCCGCTGCCCTACAGAGTCATCAAAATCCCTATCTAAAACTGCGTTTAGTTGCAGTCGCGTACTTAAACTATTTCCCCACTCTCTATTCCAACTAAGGTTTACTCTGTTGGGGGCGATATTCGCGCCATCGAGGTCGGTGTCTACTTTACCATCGTTGTTCGAGTCGAACTCTCCCTCTGTGTTCGCGTAGCGTATCCCTAGGGAGTCGAGGTCGGTAACTTCCCAATCTGCAACGAACTCAAGCCCTGCAATTTCTGTCTGCTCACGCTGTACACTAAAAATTCCATCGGCATTGGCTTGGAGCCGTTGGCCAAGATCCGAGTCCGATTGATATACACTTAGCTGTGCTCGAAAATTGTCTCGTTGAAACTCAACTCCCGCTTCTAGGTTGTCCGTGATAATCGGCTCAAGGTTAAGAAACGTAGCGACATTTTGATCGGGTTGAGAAATACCACGAAGGACTCTGCCAACATCGGGCATGGCGAATCCCTCCGCATAGCTTGCGAAAACTCGCCACTGCGGAGTGAGCTCATAGGTGGCACCTAGATTTAGTAAATTTTCCGTAAAATCTGGCGCTCCTCCAGCAACAAATTGCCCACCGTTGTAGGCAGCCAAAGTGGTGAAGCTATTCACTTCAAGTTCGGCTTGCTCGTAACGCAGCCCGGCCGTAACACTCAAATTTTCAATGCCTGTATATTCGGTTTGGGCGAATAGGGACAAGTTCGCGAAGTTAGTTTCTGGCACCCAGTTACGTCCCGTTAGAATGAGCTCTTGGAAAGTCTCGTCTTCTAAGTAATCGATACCATAGGTTAAATTCACTGGCAAATTGCCCACTTCATCATTCACCAAGGTAAGTTTTAAGCCTTGCTTGATAGAGTTGTTCTGAGACTGATCAAATAGGTTTGGGCCAAATGCTGGGTCTTGAAACACGCCAAAACTACCTCCGCCGTAAGTGCCTGCAAACTGCTGATCGAAAACTTGCAGGTTTAAACTATGGCCCAGAATCTCTTGGTTGCTATAGGTTAAGTTAAACATGGTGACTTCATTACTGACTGGCTCTCCTTGCACGTTCGCCCTCACAGCAGTCGTGGCTATCCTATTAGCAATGCTTCCATTTACTGCCGACCATTCATTATTACCACTTAGATCAAAACTGTTTATTGATAGTTCTACTCTTTGATCATTCCAGCTGTAGCCCGTCTTCAAAAACACATTAAGCTGGTCTGAATCCATGGTGTCGCCCTGGGCGTTATCGAAACCAATAATTTGCCCATCGGCATCGTAACTTATACCAGACTCTTGATAACTGACATTGGCTAACACGTCGAAACCAGCGCTGCCGCCAGAGACTGTATAATTGAAGCCTGTTCCAAAAGTGTCGCTTGAATCTTGCGGTTGCCCAACCGCGTCAACTCGAAAGCTCTGCTGCCACTCCTGTGACGGCTTTCGCGTTATTAGGTTGATGATCCCACCAGCAGCCCCTAAACCATGTATAGCGTTGGCTCCATGTATGACTTCTACTCGCTCTAACATCAAAGGATCAATAGTGTGTCCATCCCTTGAGCCATCCCGTAGCGGATTAGATTGAGGTACGCCATCTACCAAGTAAAGTGGATTCCGACCTCGAAGACTCTCGCCAAAACTGGTCATCTTTTGTCGACTTGGAGAAAAACTTGGAACCAGGTTACCTAGGATTGTGGAAAGGTCATTATTGATCATTATTTGTTCTGACAGATCTTGTTCGTCAATCAAGGTCACGGTGTTTGCGATAGCACTGAGTGACTTACCTGAACGGCTTGTGACGACGAGCTCTTCAATTGACTTAGAGTTTACAGATTGAGTGTAGCCCTGATTGGCCGAAATCAGAGTCGCTGTAGCAAGTGAAAACAATATATAAGTACGTTTTAGTTGGTGGGTCATGGTAAGCCTCAATAGCCAAGTTAATTATCAGGATGAATAAACAAACTTCATCGCTGGTGTATTGGGCGAGAACTTAACATAATCCTAACTTAAATGTAAATACGAATCATTATCATTAACAATTAAAAATTGTGCTGCAATCCCGAAGCGCGAAACTCTCACCGCGAAGCGTTGCCATGTTAGGTTTAACCGGCTTATGCTGACCCATAAGAATTACCGCCACCCTACGGACTCCTCATGAAACGACATTTTTCACTCTTACTGGCTGTGCTTTTGGCTAGTTGTATCAGTACAAACCCTCCCCTGCACCCATTTACTGCAACGTCAAGCGGCGCGCTGTCTGACCTTCAAGCTGGATACGATGTTGCACACTATGACTTGGGCATTCAGTTGTATCCTGAGCAGCGATCTCTCGATGGTGATGTGAAAATGACGGCAATGGCTGTCATCAATCTAGAGACTATTGACTTGGATTTTGACCCGCGATTCTCTATCAGTGCCGCCTATGTCAACGAGCGCTCTGTAAACCATCGCTCCAGTGGCGGCAAATTATTTCTTGAAGCGGGTTCGATTCCCGCAGGTGCAATTTTTACAACGCGAGTAGTGTACTCAGGGCGTCCTTACGAGGCTGAGAATCCCCCTTGGGATGGCGGCTTTGTTTGGCGGGAAACCGACAGCGGCGCACCTTGGATCGCAACTGCTGTTCAGGGTCGTGGCTGCGATCTTTACTGGCCTTGCAAAGACCATATTTCTGACAAGCCAGAACGTGGTGCTGACATGCGAATTACTGTCCCAACTGGCCTAACTGCAGTGATGAATGGGTTACTAATTGCTACAGATGTAATTGGAGACAATACTACTTTTCATTGGCGCACCACTAATCCGATTTCTGCCTATCATCTCGCCATCAATGTAGGGCCCTTTCAGAAATATGAACTTTCTTATGACAGTATCCTGGGCAACGGCCTGTCGATACCTGTGGTTTATTATCATGTAACTGATGATCTAGAGAAGATAGAAAAATTAATACGAGACGACTTTCTCAAACAGCTCGAATTCTACGAGCGCACACTTGGCCCCTATCCGTGGGGTAATGAAAAAATTGGGCTTGTTGAAATACCCTATTTGGGCATGGAGCACCAAACCATGAATGGTTATGGCAACGAGTATCGATTGGACCCGGAGGGGTTTGATTGGCTTATGCAACACGAATTCGCCCACGAATGGTTTGGCAACTTAATGACTCAAGAGGCCAGCAGAGATTTTTGGCTGCATGAGGGTTTTGCTAACTATATGCAGCCGGTGTATGCACAAGAGGTTATCGGTGATGCTGCTTTCTGGAGCAAAATGTGGCGCAATTACAATGCCACTCAGAATTGTAAACCCGTTGTTCCGTCCGACGCAGTGGACATGGATTACTTCGACTCTAACGATCCCTATTTTAAAGGCAGCTGGACCCTCCACACGCTGCGCTGGATGATGGGAGAAGAAAAGTTTTGGCGCGCCGTACGCAGGCTTATTTATGATACACCTGACCCTTGGTCGCTAGAGTATCCAATAACACCTAGGTTTCGAAGCACAGAAGATTTTATACACATAGCAAGCGAGGAGTATGGCGCTGACTTATCCACTTATTTTGCAGCCACACTATTTTCCGCTGAAATGCCTCTGCTTGAACAAACCCGGACAAGCAGCGGCTTGAGCCTGGTGTTTAGTAATAATCCTGATCTTGTGTTAGATATCCCTGTGCATGTTTTTTCAGGCAGCCAGCCCACTGAATTACTTATACCAACAAATGGCAATGAAGTTCCCATAGCCGGCAGTGCGAGAATTCAAATAGACCCCGAGGTTAAGGTCTTTAGGGATTTCGGCACCTTTGCACGCTGTGATGCCCCGAAAGACTAGCGGCTAACAGCAACGAGGATTAACGCTCATTAATTATCTTTCATCGATCCTGAAACTGAGTTTTGCGGCAACATCTATCTTGCTGCTAAATGGCTGCGCTCCTCTTGAGGTGCAATCAACAGACTTTGGCTCTGCCAACGAATCGCTTGTCATTGAAAATTGGACCGATATCGATGCTGGTACTCTGCACTTTATCGAAGCAGGTAATCCAATTGGCATCCCGCTGGTGTTCATCCATGGCACACCCGGCAGCTTGGGGTTTTTCAAAAGCTATCTAACCGATCCCAAACTGCAACACTTTCGCACCATTGCCATAGATAGACCAGGTTGGGGTCAGTCAAAAATAACCGAGCAGTTTGAGCCCACATTGAGCTATCAAGCTAAAGCACTAGGGAACTGGTTATGCCAAATCAAGACCGGCTCTATTGAGAATAAACTATTTATTGCTGCACATTCCTATGGTGCAACTCTCACGCCGAAACTTATTATTGAGTACCCCGAGTGTATATCTGGCGCTTTACTTCTTGCTGGCGCCGCCGACCCCGCTCTGGCACCTCCCCGTTGGTACAACATTCTCACCCATTACACACCCGTTTCTTGGCTTGTTAGTCTAAGCAGTAAGGAACTTAAAAGATCTAACAACGAAATGATGCGAGTGGAGTCTGAGCTCAAGTTGATTCAGGATGACTGGCATACCATCAGTGTGCCAATCACTGTAATCCAAGGTGAAGAAGATGGCCTTGTACATCCAGACAATGCGGATTTTATCGAAGCGAAACTGTCTCACATTCCAGCGAAGATTATCCGCATAGAGGGCGGCGGCCACGTACTTCGAAGCAGCCACCGCGATCTTATTGTCAGCGAAATAAATTCTTTGCTTGAATCAGTTTCAGATTAGCACTGTCTACTCTTGCTACTATTCTCACGCCGCCGGGTCACGCAGCCTAAAGCATTAAAGCTCGTAGCGGATGCTAAGCTCGTAGGCTCTTGGATCACCAAAAATCCACTGATTAGGCACATAGGGCGCCAATACATAGTCTTTCTCATTGCTTAGATTTCTCGCCCGCGCCGAGACCACGATCTGATCCGACAATAACCAGTTTAGGCTCGCATCGAATACCGTGTAAGAGGGAAGCTCTTCGCTGTTTTGGTCATTAGCAAAGCGAGCATCAACATATCTAAAACCACCGCCTATTTGAACAGAAGGAAGCACTGACCAGTTAAGCCATAGGTTTGCTGTTTGCTCAGGTACGTTACGCGGAGTATTGCCTTCCAGTGAGATTCCACCCGAGAAAAACTCATCATACTCGGCATTGATTTGCGTCGCGTTGAAATCGATACTCAGAGTGTCAGTAGGATTCACCGTCAATGTGAACTCTACTCCATTAGAGCTTTGCTGCCCTATTTGTTCATTGACTGTGGAAGCGGGTAATCGCGTCAAAATATCTTCTTTTTGAATATCAAAATAGGCCAAGGTGTACTCACCGTTGCCTGAAAGAAACTGCTGTTTAACGCCAATTTCGTATTGCCGACCCGTGGCGAGATCGAAGTCAGCATTAGCAGCACTGATGGAGATAGGCGAAGTAACTGGGTCAGCAGCAGTGCTGGCTTGGGCATACAGGCTAACTTCATCATTAGGCTGATACACTACCCCAGCACGCCAAGTAAATTCAGAAAAGTTTGCATCAAAACGAGACGCTGGATTGCCGCCAATCGCCAGGTCGAAGCGATCAAAATCGATATCGTCAAAACGCGCACCTAATACAACGCTAACCGTTTCCGATATCTGTAAAGTATCGTCGACGAAAATGGCAAACTGTTGAGTATCAGTCTGATAATCCAAGATTGTGGGACTAGTGGCCTCTGGACGAAGCCCAGGGTTAAATCCAAATACCGGCACACTATCACTCACAGAGAATCCACCGGTGCTAAAGTTGTTAAGGTATTTAAGATCGATGGTGTTAATTTCAGCACCTACACTTAATTTGTTTTCCATGTCACCTATAGAAGACGAGATCAGAAAGTCTGAGCGTGTGCCAAGTTGCTGCTGGTCATGAATAATCCCAAGATAGAAAGCGCGATCGATTAGGCCGGTGCTATCGTTGAAAGAATACTCCTCTAAGTTCTGCCATTCTCGAGTGGCGTCTAGCAAGTAGGTATCATTTCTAAAAGTGATGTTGTCAGCTAGCGCATACTCGATATTTACTCGCGACCATGTGTCTTCATAATTCACCTTACCGTCGGCAAAATTAAAGTTATTACGGCGCTGGGAAGTGCTAGCTTCGCCGTTTATTAAAGGGGTTCCCCAATAGGGTGAAGCATCAATACCAGCATAGTCGACACTAAACCTAACCCGCAGGTCTTCACTAGGCTGATAAAGCAGTGAGCCTGCCAGAACCTCACGCTTTTCATCCGCCCTGTCAACAAACCCATCTTCTTCTTGGCGGGAAGCGTCTAACCTAAAGGCCCAGTTGTCGGCTAACTGAGCACCACCACCTACCGCAATCCTGTTCATTCCGAAACTACCGCCAGCTACCATTGCCTGAAAGTCACTTTCGCCAAAACTAGGCTTTTTGGGCACATAGTTAATGGTGCTGCCCAATGCACCAACGCCATTGATGACAGATCCAGCGCCGCGAAGCACCTCTACCCTATCGAGAGTCCAAGTGTCTGCTGGGAACGTCACGGTGCCAGCAGTTATATAGAGCCGAGTGCCGTCGTAAGTATATACAGTGGATCCATGGCCATTGAATCCGCGAGAGGAAATGGACGTACCTCCATTGCCAGGACTCGCGCTCGCAGAAACTCCCGCGCTGCGAGTTACTGCGTCCAATGCGCCGTAATCTCCTTTAGTTGCAATTTCCTCTCTAGTAATAATCCCGACACTCGCTGGCAAATCCATGCTGGATAGCCCAAGTCGACTACCCGCGTCGTTGCGTACACCCAAACGAATACTGCCAACACCACCTTGGCCTCGCACAACAATCTCTTCAATGCTGTCTGCGGCAACCGCCAAATGACTGATAGCTAGTAATTGGCTGGCGGCCAAAGCCACAACGAGCACATTTCGATTGAAGGGAACTACTGAACAAATTTTGATCATTGTGCAAAACACCTCACCACATTTAAGAATTACAGACCAAAGTCTCATTAAATCGAAGCTGCTAGATGCCCTGCTCAGCACTTAGCCATTTAGGAGACGGATCGTATCCGAATAAGAAGGACAAAAAGTAGTTAAGGTAGGTTTTTTAACGTTAAGGAAGCTAAAAAACGGCGTTAAATGCAAAGACTTTTTGCTATTCTTCGATTGCTAAAAACGTAATTCCCTAATAATTCAGCCGCTGAGGGTTAGATGTCATTATTATCCGCTCGACTCAAACAAAGTATTGTCTTTTCTAGCTCACTTTTGCTGGGATGTTCTGGAGAGGAGGTTGATTGGATTGAGATTCCACTGGCTGACAACGTTTACTATGATGAGCAGCCTCTGTTTAGAACTGACTCTATCGAAATTCCGATTTTCGCTTCCAAAGCGTTAGAGTACAAATTGACAATGAAACAAGGCCAAGCAGTTGCCTATCATTGGCAAGCGGCTAACTTGGTAGACTCAGAAAAGCTTCTAATTGAATTCCATGGCCACACCGAACCCGTGGATGACGCGCCGGGTGATGTGATGTTCTACAAAATAAGCCGAGGTGACACGTCAGACGGTTACCTAGTAGCACCCTTTGACGGTATTCACGGCTGGTACTTCTCTAATGAAACTAATCAAGACATAAGTATCACTCTTACTCTCAGCGGCTTTTACGAGCTAGGGTCGTGAAACCGAAAGTCCTCCTTTTTACCTTACACAGGTGGCTCGGCATTGGCATGTGCCTGCTATTCGCACTGTGGTTTGCCAGCGGCATAGTCATGATGTACGTGGAATATCCAGAGCTCACAGAGAAAGAGCGACTTGAGAATCTTCCCAGCTTAGACCTATCGAAGGTTTCTATCTCGCCTTGGGAAGCGAGCAAAGCGACTGAATTCGCGAATTCAGTGGAGCAAGTTAAGTTAACAACTGTGCTAGACAGGCCCGCCTATGAGTTTCGTAGTCTAAATAGATACACCCAAATCATCTTTGCAGATTCAGGCGAACCCTTATCAGAGATCAACGAAGCAATAGCTCTATCTGCTGCACGGGGGTCTGGCTTCACAACTCAAAGGGCATCGCCTCGTCATGAGGGTCTAAAAGAGGTAGATCAATGGACTCTCACTGCCAGCTTAGATCGGCATAGGCCTCTGCATAAAATCGCCTTACAGGATGAGGCAAACACAGTACTTTATGTTTCGTCTGTAACCGCGCAGGTAGTTCGAGATACCAACGGGGCTGAACGCTTTTGGAATTTATTGGGATCAACTATTCATTGGATCTATCCCACTATCCTAAGAAAAAACGCCGCGCTTTGGAATGATGTAATCGTTTACCTTTCACTGGTAGGAATTGTTTCAGTAATAACTGGAGCAATTATCGGGTTCATGCGCCTAGGAGTTAGGAAGCGTTTTAGGAACAACAGAATGACTCCATACCAGGGCTGGATGAAATGGCATCATGTAGGAGGATTATTTACTCTGGTGTTTGTCTCCACTTATATCTTCAGCGGGCTAATGTCCATGGGGCCTTGGGGTGTGTTTGACTCGAATACCACGTTAAGCGAGCAAGTGAGTCGCTATGCAGGTAACGATATTCTGCGCCTATCCACTCTGTCAGTCCCAAGCTCGGACATCACAACAGCAAATATCAAAGAGATCCAATGGCACCAGATTCTTGGCAAAACATATTTCAGCATTATCGAGAGTAGCGACTCAAGGCGCGCATTTTTTGAGATAGAACAAAGTAGTGATAAAGATAGACTAGATTTTGAAATCCGAAACGCAATTCCGCAGCTACTGCCAGAATCCAAGCTAATCAGTGTAGAATTATTAACAAACGAAGACGACTATTATTACTCCCGCCACAACCGCTATCGTCCGCTACCTGTCTACCGCGCCAAATTCGATGATTTAGATAATTCATGGTTTCATATCGATGGTACTAATGGTCAAGTGCTCAACCGAGTAGATAATGCTAGCAGACGGGAACGATGGCTTTACAATTCCCTGCACAGTTTGGATTTTCAGTTTCTTATTCAGCGCAGACCCTTGTGGGACATAGTAGTCATCTTTCTAAACACTCTTGGGTTTGGCTTTTCACTAACGGCTGTGGTAATTGGATGGCGGCATATCAAACAGTTACTCTCCAAAAACCTAAAGACTGCTACTTAAATGACTCCGGCTTTCCGAAATCCCTTTATCGCCGCATCATCAAAACCGAGATCGTTTAGAATCTCATCCGTATGTTCCCCCAGTGCGGGGACGGCGTTCAGCACTGGATCGAAATCACTGTTATTGCCCGGTGGCAGAAAACTTTTTACTATCCCGCTGGGTGTGTTGATATCTACTTTGCGGTTTAATGCATCAAGCTGAGGATGCCGCCAAAGTTCTTCCATGGTATTTACTTTTGCATAAGCTATGTCAGCAATCTCAAGCAGTTCTATGACTTGTTGGTAAGTCTGATTGGCAAACTGGGTTTCAATAATCTGTTTAAGCGCTTCTCTATTGGCGCTTCGATCAATGTTGCTGCTAAATCTACTATCGGTACTAATGCTGCTGTCAGCTAAAACCTGAATGCAGAAATTCGCCCATTCTCTCTCGTTCTGAATCCCGATTAGGATTTCGTTGTTGTCCCCAGTTTTAAACACGCCATAAGGATAAATGCTGGCATGATCGCTTCCTGTTCTCTGGGGCGGCTGACTATTTTCGTAAGCATAATAAAGAGGATAGCCCATCCATTCAGTCATGGCTTCTAGCATGGATATTTCGATTTCGCTGCCAATGCCAGTGTTAGCTCGCTGTATTAGAGCAGCTAGTATGGCTGCATGAGCCTGAGTCCCCGCGGCAATATCGGCAATGGATATTCCACTTTTCACTTGTTGTTCATTTGTGCCCGTTACAGAGAGAAATCCCGCTTCAGCTTGCACCAATAAATCGTAAGCTTTCTTATCACTATAAGGACCCGCTTTACCGTAGCCGGAAATATTACACAGGATCAGCTTGGGATGGGCTTGATGCAATTGATCGAAGTTAAATCCCATCCTAGCTGCCGCGTTAGGCGCCAAGTTCTGTACAAGAACATCCGCTTTTGAAAGTAGCGGCTCGGTAATTTCGTTTGCGCGAGGATGCTTCAGGTCCAATGTAATACTTTGCTTAGAACGGTTAGTCCAAACAAAGTGTGAGGACAGCCCCTTAACACGATCATCATAGCTTCTGGCAAAATCACCTTCGCCCGGGCGCTCAATTTTGATTACTCGAGCGCCAAGATCGGCCAGTTGCCGCGTACACAGAGGGGCGGCAATTGCATGCTCCATGGCAAGTACTGTAATACCAGTTAAGGGTGCTTGACGCTTCATAACCCAACCTAGAAGTTCAAGGTTTCTTCCCTTACTAAATCACTCTCAATTTCAGCATCGCTAAAAGGAAGATTGACCCACTCACTGTTTGAATAGAGTTTAGTTAAGTCGGAATAATGGGGAGAGTCCGGTTCAGGCGACTGAGAATAGGTAAGTACCGCCCTAGCATTCGGGCTGCCATCAGCATTCCAAGTCACCGTTTGGATATAGCTATTACCGTGGGTTATGGGCGAGTAGCCACCGCTGCTTGGATTTAGACTTGAAGTAATTACACTGAACATGCCCGCGCCACCGGAGCCTCCCGGAATACCGATTTTCTCGCCATTACGAAGGGCAAATTGTACGTCGCCCCATTTAGCATCCAGTGGGATATTTAGCGCAGAAAGCGCGGCTACTGCGGTTTTTAGAGATTCGACGATATAAACCCGAGTATCACTTTTATCGATGGTCAAACTGCGAGGCGTGTTCACAGGATCATTTACATCAAAAGGTACAGCAAAATGATCGTCTAGCTGCCTGGCCGCGGTAAAAAATTCACTAAAAATGGCGGCGCCAACACTATCCACATCTTGTTTACGATCCCAATTTGAGAGAATGTTACACGCTTCTACCAATGTAGGCTCATCCACACAAACCTGAAGAATTTCATCAAGAAATAGCTCCGCTCCGTAATGGCGATGACTAAACAACATGTCCTCTACTTTTGCCGAGCTAATAGGCTGATGAGATGCCAATGCCTCGGCGACTAAAGTTAAACCTGCGCGAGTTCGCAGCGACCTGCGGGCTTTCTCGTTACCGATAATCGGTGAGTAGCCTTCTAGGCGCTGTTCTGGATTGGATAGCCAGTAAGAGTCATTCATGTTGCTGACATAGCTTTTAGTAATCAAACTCGGCTGATCCGATGGCGGCATTAAGCCGGGATTGGCAGCGCCTGCATCCACCTGCCAGTCGCAGCTCGGCTCTGAGCCATTGAGAGTAATGGCACGCCCACCCCCGCTCCCTTCTTGAGGTACGCTGCACCGAGCTAAGAGTTCTGCAGAGACATTTGGAATAGCTGACATATCTGCATAAAGTGTCCCTCCAGAACTGTCAGCCGCAATAGTGTTAACAAAGGCTGCCGCTTGATAATTTGCCAACGCTGATTTTAGCTCGCTTACATCTTGAGATTTTGCAATTGCTTTATACTGATCGCCCGAACGATAATTTTCATAATTAACATCGCGCATCACATAGGCATACTCACTGGACCAAGGCGTACTCTCGCTAGCGACTACGGGCCCCAAATGGGTCAGGTAGACCGTTTTTTCCACTTCACCAGATTCTGTCTCCACCTTCACGTTCACCGCTTGGATTGGCAAAACTTCGTCACCGACGCGGTAGGCCATCGGATTCCCATCGACTAAATCGAGCCTGAAAAAAGTAAAGCGAAGGGCAGTAGAAACGGTGTGGGTCCACGCTATTTTGTCAGTGAAACCGATAGCAATGCGAGGCGAACTAATCAGACCCGCCCCCATTACATCAACCTCTCCCGGCAGTGTTAGGTGCGCCATATGAAATCTAGATGCGCCATGCCAAGGATAATGGGGGTTACCCAATAAAATACCTTTACCAGAATCAGTGAGCTCACTGCCAAACGCCAAGGCATTACTACCCACCATTTGTGGATCCACAAATAAATCCATCACGTCGGTGGTAGCTAGCTCCACGTTCGGTCTGGCATTTGCTATTTGAGAGGTCACCCGACCTAAGCCGTAGCGGATACCAACCCCCAGTGATAGTTTGGCAAGGTCGCGAATATCAATGGGCTTAACCCAATCTTCACCGCGGCAGGACGCAGGCAGCTTGTCTGCTTTGGTTTGAATAAAATGGTTGTAGCCTGCGGCATAGCCGCGATCCATTTCACGATTGTCACTTGATCCGTAAACGAGATAATCGTCGATTTTTTCATCGTTAAGCAGTGCTTTATAGAACACATCGCTATCGATATTGCGCTCGCTACTGCCAAAGTACTTTGCCTGCTCGCCTCTTACGACAATCATTTCTTTTGCCAAAACACACACTGTATTGGTCGCTACGGCATGGGCGAAGCCATAACCAAGACCTTCCCAACTGTTGGCTTTGACATGAGGTACCCCATAGCTGGTCCAACGAATCGATACCTCATTGGCAGCGGGGAGTTTTTCCGGCTGAATAGTCTCACCAGCCGTCACTGTGGCCGCGGGCGGCTCTGGACTACAACCAAGCATCGCCAACAGAAATAGATTACAGGGCAATAGAGTGATCTTGTTTAATTTCTTAGCCATCATTAATTCTCCAATTCTTTTGTCGGCGGCGCAGGCCTAAGCTGACCCTGTAAACTTGACCTTCCAATTGATGCTGCTTTGCTGACTGCTCACAACGTCAAGCACGGATAAGGGTAATAGTTCCGATTGCGATAAAGCCAATACCTGCAATGTACTGCAAATATTTTTCACTTATATACTCTGCCAAAAAGCTTCCTGCCAGCACACCTAAGCCTGATGCAACTACGAGCGCTGCCGATGCAGCAAAGAAAATAGTCAGTTTGCTAATTTCTTTGTCCGCCGCAAACAGCATGGTAGCGAGCTGAGTTTTATCTCCCAGTTCAGCAACAAACACTGATGCAAATACCAGCCCAAATATTCTCCAGTCCATCGATCATTCCACTGCAACAAGTTTAAAACATCAGCTTAACTGCAAACCCGCGACTCTAACAACTCTATTAAACAGACAGACGGCTTTTTGCGCTTTTTCTGCTGTTAAGCGGACACCAAGCTGCCGCCAACTCATCTGCGCTAGATGTATTTCCTTTGTGGCGTATAATCCGGCTTCTTTCATGAATTAGACAAAGAGAGATATGACATGAGTAATAGTGATGATCCAGTAGTCATCGTTGGCCAAGCCCGCACTCCCATGGGAGGATTTCTTGGTGAATTGTCTTCAATTAGCGCAACTTCACTCGGTTCAACCGCGATTACTGCGGCCATTGCAAGAGCAGGGCTCGGCGCAGAGGCTATTGATGAAGTCATCATGGGCTGCGTATTGCCTGCAGGATTAGGGCAGGCACCGGCACGTCAGGCCGCGCTGCGAGCCGGATTACCTAACACCGTGAGCTGTACTACTGTAAACAAAGTGTGCGGCTCTGGAATGAAAGCCATCATGCTTGCAAATGACCTTCTTCTAGCTGGTACAAACAAGGTTATGGTTGCAGGGGGTATGGAAAGCATGAGTAATGCTCCTCACCTATTACCCAATGCACGCAGCGGCTATCGTTTCGGCCATGGCAAAATTATTGATCATATGGCATTTGACGGTCTTGAAGATGCTTATGAAGGCTCGGCCATGGGTGTTTATGCAGAAAGCTGTGCGGAGAAATTTCACTTCACCCGTGAACAACAAGATGAGTATGCAATCAGTTCGTTGAAAAGAGCACAATCTGCCATTAATTCCGGGGTTTTTTCGGCGGAGATTACCCCGGTAAGTTATTCTCATCGAGGCAAAGAAATCGAAGTCACCACAGACGAACAGCCCATGAAGGCGCGATTCGACAAAATCCCCGAGCTTCGTCCTGCATTTAAAAAGGACGGCACCGTCACCGCGGCTAACGCCAGTTCCATTTCCGATGGCGCAGCCGCCGTTGTTTTGATGCGACTCTCGGAAGCTAAAGCTAGAGGGTTAACTCCATTGGCTAAGATTGTGGCCCATGCCTCACACTCGCAGCTTCCTAGTGAATTCACCCTAGCCCCAATCGGCGCGATGCAGACGCTTTTTGAAAAGACCGGCTGGGACAAAGATTCCGTTGATTTATTTGAGATCAACGAAGCCTTCGCCGTTGTGCCTATGGCAGCAATTCGCGAACACGGACTCGATCATGCCAAGGTTAATGTGAATGGCGGTGCCTGCGCCCTTGGTCATCCCATAGGCTGTTCGGGCACACGTATCGTGGTGACCCTTATCGCTGCATTGAGTCAACAGCAAAAGAAAAGAGGCGTGGCGTCGCTTTGCATAGGTGGCGGCGAAGCCACTGCACTGGCCATTGAGCTGTTTTGAAACTCTCGATCATTCGAAGGCGAAACCAATGATACTTAATGAAGCCCAACAGCTTATTCAATCAACGGCCAGGCAATATGTAAGCAAACATATCACACCTTTTGCGTCCTCATGGGATAAAAAGGGAACCTTTCCAATAGACGCGTTAAGCGGCCTGGCGAAACTTGGCTTTTACGGCATGCTTGTTCCAGAACAATGGGGCGGATGCGACATAGGATATACCGCAGCCGCGTTGGTATTAGAGGAAATCGCAGCTGGAGATGCCGCCTGCTCCACCATTGTCAGTGTGACCAATTCAGTTGGGTGCATGCCAATTCTTCAGTTTGGAAACGATGATCAAAAAGAGACCTATCTCAAACCTCTTGCTACTGGTCGATCTCTCGCTGCGTTTTGCTTAACCGAGCCTCAAGCTGGTAGCGATGCGTCAAACATTCAAACGAGGGCTGCCAGACAAGGCGACCATTACGTTTTGAATGGCACTAAACAATTTATAACGTCAGGAAAAAATGCGGACATAGCAATCGTTTTTGCCGCGACTGATAGCACAGCCGGAAAGAAAGGCATAAGTGCGTTCATAGTGCCTACCACTACGAAAGGCTATATCGTGGCAAGTGTTGAAGAGAAACTTGGCCAACACGCATCAGATACTTGTCAAATTCGATTTGAAGATTTAGAACTACCCGCTAGCAATTTGTTAGGGGAAGAAGGGCAAGGATACAAAATTGCCCTGGCAAATCTTGAGGGGGGTCGAATTGGTATCGCAGCTCAGTGTGTCGGAATCGCGAGGGCTGCGCTTGACGCAGCGACAAGTTATTGCAAAGAGCGTAAAGCGTTTGGCCACGACCTTTTTGCGCATCAAAGCGTTGCCTTTACTCTTGCTGATATGGCAACTCAGATTGAAGCTGCGCGGCAACTGGTGCACAGCGCGGCGCAACTGAAAGACCATGGTAGGCCTTGTTTAAAAGAGGCAAGCATGGCCAAACTATTTGCTTCCACAATTGCTGAACGGGTTTGTAGCGAGGCAATTCACTTACATGGTGGCTATGGTTATTTGAAAGACTTTCCGGTAGAGCGTTATTATCGTGATGCAAAAGTTTGCCAAATCTACGAAGGCACTAACGAAGTTCAGAAAATGGTGATTAGCAGAGCCTTATAGTGCCATACATAAGCTGCACAATCAGTTTATTGCGCCCGGTCAACTGACCAAGAACCTGACTCACTTCCTGTG